>CAZGBA010000262.1:0-1502 GCA_964523435.1 uncultured Xanthomonas sp. | reverse complement strand
CGACGGTGGTCCCTCCACCCCGACAGGCACAACATACAAGCGACGCAAGTCGCGAAGCCCGCAGCGATGAAACAATGACGGGGTCTGCCCCCACAATGCGCGCAGTCGATGTTGTCGATTGCGCACGTGGTGGGTTCTGCCAGCTTGCGGGCTTCGCGACTTCCGTCGCTCCCACAGGAGCAATCCCGTAGCGCGGCTTGGGTTTGCTCAGTCGTTCACCGCATGCGCAGCCGCCAGCACGCTGCCCTCGCGGACCAGCACCATCGCGACGGCGAGGTCGACATCCAGTGCGCGGTCGCGTTCGAGGAACGGCACGCGCGCGCGGATCGCCTCGTGCGCGGCGGCCACCGCCCGACCCGGGTGGAAAGCTTCGGCGGCCGACAGTTCGACGCGCAGCGCCTCGACTTCGGCCAGGAAATCCGCATGGTTTTCATCGACGGACTGCGGACCTCCCTGCACTTTCGCCGCAAGCTCCACGGCATCGGCGCGATCGGCGAGATCGCGCGCGGCGTTGATCATGTCGCGGCGCAGATCCAGCGCCTGCGCGGCGGTGATCAGCTCCAGCGCCAGCACCTTGCCCAGGTCGTCGGCCATCGACAGCACGTGCCGTGCTTCGTTCGCGCCCATCGAAACGTGATCTTCGGCATTCGCGCTGGTCGGAATCGAATACACCGAGGCCGGATGCGCGCGGCTGGCCAGATCGTTGACGATCGCAGCAGCGGTGTACTGCACGATCATGAAGCCGGATTCGGTGGCGTCTTCATTGCCGATCAGGAACGGCGGCAGACCGTCGTTGGTCGCGGGGTCGACGAGTTTGTTGAGTCGGCGCTCGCTGATCGACGCCAGTACCGGGATGGCCGCTTTCACGTAGCTCATCGCCAGCGCCAGCGGCATGCCGTGGAAATGGCCGGCGGAGATGACCTGCTGCTCGACGTGCTCGGCGCGCGCGTCCGGAAATACCAGCGGATTGTCGGTGACGGAATTCAGCTCGATCTCGAACACACGCTTGGCCTGCGACACCGCGTCGCGCACCGCGCCGTGCACCTGCGGAATGCAGCGCAGCGAATAGCTGTCCTGCGGCTGGTGCTTCTTGCCGCCGCGGAACGGCTTGAAGCGGCGATAGAATTTTTCGCGACCGTGACGCTGGGAAGTGGGCACCCACTCCCAACCGATGTCGAAACTCAAGGCCTGCGATTCGTCGGTATCCCAGCTCTGCGGCAGCCACGGCCGGAACTTCGGCACGAGGTGGTACGGAATATCGGCGAGCGTGGAACCGGCGAGCAGGCCGCGCAGATTCGCCGCCACTTCGACCTGGCCCGGATGAGGACGCAGCGCGTGCACTTCCTCGGCGAACGCACCGAGACGGCCGGCGAAGGCGTCGATGGTCATCGCTGCGGCCAGATCGGCGGTATCCAGTAGTTCTTCCATGCGATGCAGCGCCAGCACACCGGTGGCCAGCATCTGCGCGGTGCCGTTGTTCAGCGCCAGGCCTTCCTTGTACG
>CAZGBA010000261.1:0-1517 GCA_964523435.1 uncultured Xanthomonas sp. | reverse complement strand
ACTGGCCTTCACCGATGTAGGCGCCTTCGGTGTTCTCGCGCACGGTGATCAGGTCCACGCCGGACGGGAAGCGCGACTTGGTGTTCGGGAAGCTCTTGGCCGGACGCACGTTGGCGTACAGGTCGAAACGCTTGCGCAGTTCGACGTTGATCGAGGAAAACCCTTCGCCGACCGGCGTGGTCAGCGGCGACTTCAGCGCGATGCGGTTCTTGCGGATCGAATCCAGGGTCGATGCCGGCAACAGTTCGCCGTGCTTCTCCAGCGCGGCAAGGCCGGCATCGGCGAATTCGTACTGCAGGCCAAGCTGCATCGCGTCGAGCACGTGCAGGGTGGCGTCCATGATTTCCGGGCCGATGCCGTCGCCGCGGATGACCGTGATCGTTGTCATTTTCGTAGATTCCAGACAGGCGAAAACCGCGCATCCACGCGGTTTCGGGGGTGAAATGCAGCCTGCGATTATGGCAGATGGCGTGCGTTCCCGTATGCCGCCGGGCATTCAACCATGGTCGTGTACAGCGGGCGTTGCGGCTTCGCCCTGCTCCAGCCCGTCAAGGAAATCGACCGCGCGGCGCAGGTGCGGGATCACGATCGAACCGCCGACCACCAGGCCGACCGAGAACGCCTCGAACATCTCCTCGCGGGTGACGCCGGCGTCCCTGCATTGCGCAACGTGATAGCTGATGCAGTCGTCGCAGCGCAGCACCATCGATGCCGTCAACCCGCACAGTTCCTTGGTCTTCACGTCCAGCGCACCGGCCTGGTAGGTCTGGGTGTCCAGCGCGAAGAAGCGGCGCACCACCTGGTTGGGCTCGGCCAGGATGCGCTCGTTCATGCGCTTGCGGAATTCGCTGAATGCCGCGATGCGATCGGGTTCGTCGCTCATGCGCTCGCGCCTGCGAGCAGCGGCTCGAACTGGCCGGCGCGATGCAGGGCCATCATGTCGTCGTAGCCGCCGACATGGGTCTCGCCGACGAAGATCTGCGGCACGCTGGTGCGGCGGGTCTTCGCCACCATCGCGTCGCGCACGGCGGGATCGGTGTCGATGCGGACCTCGGTCCAGGCCAGGCCCTTGCTCTTCAGGAAGTTCTTCGCGGCCACGCAATACGGGCAGATCGCGGTGCTGTAGATGGTGATCGGGGCTGGCGTGCTGGCAGGTGTGTCGCTCAAGGCTGTCTCCGGGAACATGTACTGCGGGATGATGTCGAATATGCGGCTGGATCCGGCCGTTTTCCAGCCGCTCAACCGCCATTCACCCCGCCCGAGCCTGAACGCAGCATCCTGCCCGCATGATCATTGCCCCTCGCCGCCTGTTGCCCGCCGCCCTCGCCTTCGCCTTGTGCTGCACCTCCGCGGCCGCCGCGCAGGAGTCGCGGCTGCCGGACATCGGCTCTTCGGCGGGCACCGTGCTGTCGCCGGCCCGGCAGGCCGAATACGGCGCGATGGTGCTGGCCCAGCTCCGCCACGAGGGCTACATCCTCGACGATCCGCTGCTGGATGGCTGGCTGCGCGATGTCGGC
>CAZGBA010000260.1:0-1522 GCA_964523435.1 uncultured Xanthomonas sp. | reverse complement strand
AGCGGTACGCCGCTTTCCTTGCTCAACCGCTTCAGCCCATAACCTTTGTCGACGCCCGCGCGGGTGACGTCGATCGACGTGGTGCCGCCCAAGTTTATTGAGAGGCCAGGCAGCGCTGCCCGCAGCGTCTTCTGGATAGCGGTTCGCTTGGAGCGATCGGGGTCCCATCCCTCCTTCGCTTCCAGCGGCGCATCCTGGCCAAGGCCGGAAAAGGTAATCTGGCTTCCCCGATCCTCGATCCGTTCTCCCCAAATGCGCTCGTCGGCAAGCCCCGCTTCCGACAGCGCACGGTCGAAGGCCGCGCGGATGCTTGCCTTCTCCGCGTCGTCGAACAACTCGGCATAGATCGCACGCCAGGCATCGTCGACGAAGCGGTAGAGCTTCGTGCCGGTCGTCGGCATCAGCCACAGCCGCTCGCGCGCGGCGTCAACCGGCAGGCGCGAGGCAACTTGCCGGTCGAATTGCGGCCAGTCTCCGCCCGAGATTACTGCGACATCGACCACGGCCAACAGGCGCGAAAGCGTAGTCGCCATCTCCGCCGACAAGGGTCGCTTGCTCTCCGCGAGCGTCCCGTCGAGATCGAATACGATCAGCCTTTTCATGACGCAGTGCCTTCGCCGTCGCGGTTGCGCAGATCATTGTGAAGGGCGGTCGCAGCGATCGCAGCGTGACCCATGGCTACGCTGATCTGATCGAGTGACATGACGATATCGCCGGCCGCATAGACCCCGGAAACGCTGGTGCGCTGTTTGGGATCGACCACGATGCAGCGATCGTCGCTTAGCGCCAGACCGAGAAGCTTTGCGAGGGCATTGTTGCTGTCCGATCCGAGCGCAGGATAGATGGTGTTGAAGCGACAATCGCTGCCGTCCCGCAGCCGTGCCATCGCCATTTCGTCGAATATCAGCTCTTCAAGCGGGCTTTCTTTCACCTTTACACCAGCACCCCAAAGATCGGCCCGATCTTTCCCGGTGAGTTCCATCGTTTCATGAGCGAGCAGGGTTACATCATCCGAATAGGTCGTCAGAAACAGCGCCTCAGCGACGCCGTGACTATCGGCCCCGATCACGCCGATCGATTGTCCAGTCGCCTCATAGCCGTCGCACACGGGGCAATAGCGAAGCAAGCCGCGATTAAGCGCGTCGCGGTGCGTGGCGGCATCCATCGCCGGGCGCCGGTTCTCAACGCCGGTCGCCAGCACGACGGCGCGTGCGGTGATCGTCACCGCACATCCTTGCGCTTCGAAGGCATCGGCCTTGCCGTCGATCGTCTCGATGCGGTCCGTCAGTATCGTGGCACCGTAGCGCTCCGCCTGTTCGCGCATCCGTCGCAGCAGTTCCTCGCCGGCAATTCCGTCTGGAAACCCGGCATGGTTGTGGGAGAGCGGTATCCATTTCGCTCGGCTGTGCCCTTCATCGACCACGACGACGCGGCGGTGATAACGCGCAAGGTAGATCGCCGCAGTTAGGCCCCCCGGTCCGCCGCCGACGATCAAGGCGTCATAGCGATCTGCCGTCACGCT
>CAZGBA010000259.1:0-1554 GCA_964523435.1 uncultured Xanthomonas sp. | reverse complement strand
CCGTCCGACACGATGTGGTGCATCGTCAACAGCAGCACGTGACGCTCCGCCGCCAGACGGATCAGACGGCCGCGCAGCAGCGGGCCGCGCTCCAGATCGAACGCTGCAGTGGTCTCCAGCGTCTGCAGCGCATCCAGCTCGCGCTGCTGCGCCGCGCTGTCCAGAGCGCTCAGATCGTGTTCCAGCAATGCGAAAGCGGTCGGTGGGCCGATCCGCTGGTACGGCACGCCATCCACCGCTTCGAAACTCGTGCGCAGGCTCTCGTGGCGGACCACCAGCTGGTCCAGTGCGCCCTGCAGCGCCGCACGGTTCAAGGCGCCGCTCAGCTCCACGCCATCCGCGATGTGGTACGCGTCGCTCGACGCCTCCATCTGCGACAGGAACCACAGCCGCTGCTGTGCGAAAGAGGCCAGCACATTGCGCCGGTCCGCCTGCGGAATCGCATCCTGCTCGGCTGCGCGCGCCTGCGCCACGAATGCGGCGAGCGTCGGCGACAGGAACAGCGCGGTCAACGCGACGTCCAATCCCAGCTGCTTGCGCACACGCGTGATCAGACGCATGCCGAGCAGCGAGTGTCCGCCGAGATCGAAGAAATTGTCGTGGCGACCGACCCGGTCGACCCCGAGCATCTGCGCCCAGATACCGGCAACGATCTCTTCGACCGGCGTACTCGGCGGTTCGTATTCCGCCCGTCCGCCGTGCGCGTCGCCCTCCGGCGCGGGCAGCGCCTTGCGATCAAGTTTGCCGTTGCTGGTCAGCGGCCACGCACGCACTTCCACGTAGGCCGTCGGCACCATGTAGTCCGGCAACTGCAGCTGCAGCTCCGAACGCAGCGCATCGGACGTCGTCGCGCCCTCCTCTGCGCATTCGTAGTAAGCCACCAGTCGCGCCGGCTGATCCGACACGTCCTGACGCGCCAGCACCACCGCGTCCTTCACCCCCGGCAGCGTCGCCAGCTTCGCCTCGATCTCGCCCAGTTCGATCCGGTAACCCCGGATCTTCACCTGGAAGTCGTTGCGGCCGCGGTATTCGATCAATCCGTCGCTGCGCCAGCAGCCCAGATCGCCGGTGCGGTACAGACGACCACCTGCCGCGAACGGACTGTCGATGAAACGTTCCGCCGTGATCTCCGGACGATGCAGATAACCGCGCGCCACGCCCGCGCCGCCGATGTACAGCTCGCCGATCACGCCCGTCGGCACCGGCTGCAGATCCCGATCCAGGATGTACACCTGCTCGTTCGCCACCGGCCGGCCCAGCGGAATCGTGTCCGCCGCATCGAGGTCCGGCGGACACAGGTAGGTGATGCTGATCGCCGTGGTCTCGGTCGGACCGTAGCCATTGATGAAGCGACGGTCGCGATTCCAGCGCCGCAGCAACCCCGGTGGCACCGCTTCGCCACCGCACATCATCGTGCGCAACGTACTCAGACCCACCGTGTCCGGAAGCGACGACAGCACCCCCGGTGTGAGGAAGCAGTGCGTGGTCCGCTGCCGCGCCACCAGCGCCTCCAGCGATTCGCCCAGCAGCAGATCGCCCGGCTCGCCCAGATGC
>CAZGBA010000258.1:0-1584 GCA_964523435.1 uncultured Xanthomonas sp. | reverse complement strand
GCCCTGGTCACCGGTGCCGCCCGCCGCATCGGTGCGGCGATCGCGCGCCGCCTGCATGCGGACGGCTACGACCTCGCCCTGCACTACCGCCATTCGCAGGCCGACATGGAGGCGCTGCTGGCCGACTTGAATGCCGCGCGCGCCGGCAGCGCGATCGCCCTGCAGGCCGACCTCGCTGCGTTCGACCGCCTGCCCGAACTGATCGCACGCACGGTTGGCCGCTTCGGCCGGCTGGATGCGCTGGTCAACAACGCCTCGGCGTTCCATCCGACGCCGCTCGGAACCACCACGCCGGCGCAATGGGATGACCTGTTCGCCAGCAACGCGCGCGCGCCGTTCTTCCTCTCGCAGGCCGCGGCCCCGCACCTGCGGGCGACGCGTGGCGGCATCGTCAACATCGCCGACATCCATGGCGAAACCCCGCTGGCCGGGCATGCCGCGTATTGCATGGCCAAGGCCGCGCTGCTGATGCTGACGAAATCGCTGGCACTGGAGCTTGCCCCCGAAGTGCGAGCGAATGCGATCGCGCCGGGCGCGATCCTGTGGCCGGAACAGGGCAAGGACGCGGCATCGCAAGCCGCACTGCTCGCGCACACGCCATTGGGCCGCACCGGCACGCCGGACGAGATCGCCGGGACGGTGGCGTGGCTGCTGTCCGATGCTGCCGGCTACATCACCGGACAGACGGTCCACGTCGACGGTGGGCGCGGGCTCGGCTGACGCTCAACCGATGTCGATGCGCTCGCGCACGCTGCCGTGCTCCGGATGCGCGCGCCACAGCGCATCCAGCGGACTGCCGCTGCGCGGATCGACGAACTCCGGCGCGATCTCGGCCAGCGGCTGCAGCACGAACGCATGCCTGAGCTCATCGCGCGGCAATTGCAGGTGGCCCGGGCCATCCAGCACCAGGTCGTCGTAGAACACGATGTCGATGTCGAGCGTGCGGTCGCCGAAACGCGGCCCGCTGCGATCGCGCCCGTGCGCGTCTTCCAGTGCGTGCAGCCAGTCGTTCAATGCGAACGGGTCGAGATCGCTGTCGATCACCGCCGCCGCATTGAGGAAATCGCCGCCGTCGAAGCCGACCGCCGGGAACACGCGGGCATCCGACACCACGACCTCGCCGAAACGCGTGCGCAACGCGACGACCGCCGCACGCAGATGCGCTTCGGCATCGACATTGCTGCCGAGGCTGAGATACGCGCGGTGAAAAGGGGTCAGAGTGAATTTTCCGTCGACCATCTCAGATCAATCCAGGTACCGCATCGGAAAACTTCACTCTGACCCCTTTTCACGCTCGATGATCACACCCACCGCGCGCGCGCCGCGCACCGCGCCGGGCTTGCTCAGTTTCAGCCGCACATGCGAGACATTGAACTCGGTCAGGATGATCGCAGCGCAGCGTTCGGCCAGGGTTTCCACCAGGCCGAAGCCGGACGCACCGACGTACTCGATCAGGCGTTTGCTGACATCCTTGTAGTTCAGGGTCAGGGCGATGTCGTCGCTGGCGGCGGGGATGCGGTTGTCGAACCCCATCTCGATGTCGAACACCAGCGTCTGCCGGATCCGCCGTTCCCAGTCGTAGAT
>CAZGBA010000257.1:0-1600 GCA_964523435.1 uncultured Xanthomonas sp. | reverse complement strand
CTCCGTAAAGTTCTTGCGAGGAAGCCAGAACGCTGCTGATAAGTCGGGGACCCTCCTTCAACTCGACCAGCGCCACGTTGTACGGCACCTTATCCTTGAAGGCCTCGTGATACGCGACATGAAAGACGACCCAACTCACCAATTTCCCCGACCCTTCGGCGGGCCGCCAGACGACGCCGGATTTAAGGCAAGTGGGGCATAGCGTTCGAGCGGGAAGCCAGCATGCGCCGCACGACGGACAGCACTGATACATCAGCTGTCCCATGTGCAATGCATCCCAGTAAGGCTTGTTGGCAGTGGTGATTTCTGGCTGCGGAAGCATCCTGTAACCTCAAGTTCCAAGCAGGAGAGTCGCGTGCGTGTGCATCGCCCCCCCCTGGTTGCTGATCGCGCACAATTTCGCACCCGGCACCTGCAGCGTCGCCGAGCCGCGCATTTGCCGAACACCCTCGTGGATAAGCTGCATGCCAGGCATGCCAGTTTCTGAAAGTAGGCCGCCGCTCGTGTTGATGGGAAGGCGCCCGCCGAACTCGATCTGCCCGTCACGCACAAAGTCGTAGACGCTCCCCTTGTTGCAGAAGCCGTAGTCTTCGAGCGTCATGAGAACGGCGACCGAAAAGCAGTCGTATATTTGCGCGACGTCGACGTCGATTGGACGCACTCCGGCCATGTCGAATGCCAATCTCGAAGAGCGCACGGCCTCTGTTGTCGTCAGGCACGCGCGGTTCTGTAACTCAACGGATGTATTGCCTCCGCCGAATCCCAGAATGGGAACTGGCGCAGGCACGCGCAGGTCTTTCGCCTTTTGCGCGCTCATGATCACCACTGCGCCGCCCCCATCGGACACAAGACAGCAGTCGTCACGGTGCAGCGGCTCGATCTGCATGGGAGACGCCAGGTAGTCGTTCATCGTGATCGGTTTTCGCAGCTGCGCATTCGGGTTGGCGGCTCCGTGCCTTCTCGCGGCGATGGCAACTGCGCCGAACGCTTCGGGCGGCGTTGCGTGCTCGATGATGTGCCGCTGATGGATCATGGCGTACCACGCCGCAGCGGAAAACCACCCGTGAGGGGCTTCTGCGCCGCGGGGCCGGCCGAAGAAGTCGGCCGCGCCGCTGCGCGGGTTGTCAGCATAGGACACCAAAGCCACTTCGCATTGCCCGGCTTCGATGGCCATGATGGCGAAAGCGATCAAGGTGACGTTGGCAGCGCCGCCTTGGTCCCACGCGCCCCCCCACCGGGGTTGCATGCCCATTGCGTCCGCAACTTTCTGACCGTAGAGCGATTCTCTTGCGGAGGTCGGCGCCTTCAGAAAAAGCGCGTCAACCTCTTCTTTGCAAATGCCGGCATCTGCAAGTGCTTCCCGGCACGCCATCGCATTCAGTGAAACAGTGTCTAGTCCGAGCTTTCCGAATGCAGTGCTTCCGATTCCAGCAACCACGTAGCGCCCGCTCAAGGCGTTCGCCGTGCTCATGTCGACGTGAAGCGCGCATTGCGCTTTTCTGCAAATGCAGCCGAGCCTTCCTTGAAATCCCCAGTTGCTTGAAGCATGCGATTGACGAACAGTTCCATTCGGAACCCCTCTGCCAAGCTCATCTCGCGG
>CAZGBA010000256.1:0-1617 GCA_964523435.1 uncultured Xanthomonas sp. | reverse complement strand
TGAACGCCTAAGGAGTGACGATGGCTCGCTTGCAACAGGTTTACAAGGACGAAGTGGCGCCGGCGCTGCAGCAGCAGTTCGGCTACAAGTCCGTCATGGAAGTGCCGCGCATCACCAAGATCACCCTCAACATGGGTGTCGGTGAGGCTGTCGGCGACAAGAAGATTCTCGAGCACGCCATGGGCGACATGACCAAGATCGCGGGTCAGAAGCCGGTTTCGACCAAGGCGCGCAAGTCGATCGCGGGTTTCAAGATCCGTGACGGCTATCCGATCGGCTGCATGGTGACCCTGCGTGGTCCGCGCATGTTCGAGTTCCTCGACCGCCTGATCAACATCGCGCTGCCGCGCGTCCGCGACTTCCGCGGGATCGGCGCCAAGGGTTTCGACGGTCGTGGCAACTACAACCTCGGCGTGAAAGAGCAGATCATCTTCCCCGAGATCGAGTACGACAAGATCGACGCGCTGCGCGGGATGAACATCAGCATCACGACGACGGCGAAGACCGACGAGGAAGCCCGTGCTCTCCTCGGCGCGTTCAAGTTCCCGTTCAAGAATTGAGGGTGATATGGCGAAACTCGCTCTGATCAACCGCGAAGCGAAGCGTGCAAAGCTGGTGGAGAAATTCGCCGCCAAGCGTGCAGCGCTGGTCGCAACGGTTAATGACACCAGTCTGTCCGATGAAGAACGCATGGCTGCCCGCCTGGCCCTGCAGCAACTGCCGCGCAACGCCAACCCGACCCGCCAGCGTAACCGCTGCGCGCTGACCGGGCGCCCGCGTGGTGTCTTCCGCAAGTTCGGTCTGTGCCGCAACAAGCTGCGCGAGATCGCTTTCCGCGGCGAAGTGCCTGGCATGACCAAGGCGAGCTGGTAAGGAGAATTCGAAGATGAGTATGTCCGATCCGATCGCCGACATGCTGACGCGCATCCGCAACGGCCAGCAGGCCCAGAAGGTTTCGGTTTCGATGCCTTCGTCGAAGCTGAAGGTTGCGATCGCCAAGGTATTGCAGGACGAAGGTTACATCGACGGCTTTGCCGTTCGTGACGAAGCCGGTAAGGCTTCGCTCGATGTGACGCTCAAGTACTACGCCGGTCGTCCGGTCATCGAGCGCCTGGAGCGCGTGAGCCGTCCCGGCCTGCGTATCTACAAGGGTAGCGACGATCTGCCGCGCGTGATGAACGGCCTCGGCGTGGCCATCGTTTCCACGCCGCGTGGCGTGATGACCGACCGCTCGGCGCGTGCGAACCGCGTCGGTGGCGAAGTCATCTGCCTCGTCGCCTAAGGGGGATACGATGTCTCGTGTAGCCAAGAATCCGGTGGCGATCCCGCAGGGCGTGGAAGTGATGATTTCCGACGCCGAGATCGCAGTGAAGGGGCCCCTGGGCACCCTGCGCCAGCCGCTGACCGGCGAGGTCAGCGTGGTCCGTGAAGGGGATGCGGTGGTGTGCAAGGCGCGTGAAGGCGTCGAGAACGCCCGCGCCATGTCCGGCACCGTGCGCGCCCTGGTCAACAACATGGTGACCGGCGTGACCAAGGGCTTCGAGCGCAAGCTCACCCTGGTCGGCGTGGGTTATCGCGCACAGGCTCAGGGCGACAAGCTCAACCTGTCGCTCGGTT
>CAZGBA010000255.1:0-1624 GCA_964523435.1 uncultured Xanthomonas sp. | reverse complement strand
CCCGATGGCGACAACGGCTGGCATGTCGGCGATGTCGAGATCGACTGGACGGTGACGGATGCGCAGAGTCCGATCACCTCCAGCACCGGATGCGAGGCCACCACGCTGGACAGCGACACGCTGGGTGCCAGCTACACCTGTTCCGCCTCCAGTGCCGGCGGCACCAGCAGTCTGACCACGCCCACGCTGAAGCGCGACGCGACGCCGCCGGTGCTGGCCCCGAGCGTGCCATCGCCGCTGCTGCGCGGCCATAGCTACAGCGCCAGCGCGAATGCAACGGATGCGACATCGGGTGTTGCGACGTCGAACTGCGGTGCGCTGGATACCAGCACGCTGGGCACCAGGAGCACGACTTGCACTGCTGCCGACAACGCGGGCAACAGCAACGCGGTCACGCTGAACTACACGGTCACCACCACCTGCAGCAATGACGGTTACACCGGCACGCAACTGAACTGGTGCCGCAACATCTGCGAGATGGGTTACACCGGCAGCACGCTGAACATGTGGATCCGGCGCTGGGTGGATCGTTTCCACGACCAACCGTATTGCCTGATGGCACCGCAATCGGCGCTGCGGTAACCCGGTATCCGCACGCAAAGCAGGCCGGCCAGCCCGGCCTTCGTTAAAATGCGGGGCTTACCTCCGAAGCCCCGCCCAATGACCGTCCGCACCCGTTTCGCCCCGTCCCCCACCGGTTATCTGCACATCGGCGGCGCGCGCACTGCGCTGTACTGCTGGCTGGAAGCGCGCCGCAAGGGTGGGCAGTTCATCCTGCGCATCGAGGATACCGACCGCGAGCGCAGCACCCAGGCGGCGATCGATGCCATCCTCGAGGCGATGGACTGGCTGGGGCTTGACTACGACGAAGGCCCGATCTACCAGACCCATCGGCTCGACCGCTACAAGGAAGTCGCAGAGCAACTGGTCGCATCGGGCCACGCCTACTACGCCTACGAGACCAAGGACGAGCTGGAGGCGATGCGCGAGGCGGCGATGGCCGCGGGTGAAAAGCCGCGCTACAACGGCAGCTATCGCGATGCGGATGCGGGTTTCCGCGACGACCCGAATCGCGTCATCCGTTTCCGCAATCCGCTGGATGGCGTGGTCGCGTGGGACGACAAGGTCAAGGGTCGCATCGAGATCGCCAACAGCGAGCTCGACGACCTCGTCATCTTCCGCAGCGACGGTTACGCCACCTACAACTTCGCGGTGGTGGTGGACGATATCGACATGCGCATCACCGACGTGGTGCGCGGCGACGACCACGTCAACAACACCCCGCGCCAGATCAATATCTACCAGGCCCTCGGCGCGCCGGTGCCGCATTTCGCGCACCTGCCGATGATCCTCGACGAGCACGGCGCCAAGTTGTCCAAGCGCACCGGTGCAGCGGATGTGATGCAGTATCGCGATGCCGGCTACCTGCCGCATGCGCTGTTGAACTATCTGGTGCGGCTGGGCTGGTCGCATGGCGACCAGGAGATCTTCTCGATCGCGGAAATGCAGGCGCTGTTCGACCTCGCCGATGTCAACGCCAAGGCTTCGCGCCTCGATCCGGCCAAGCTCGGCTGGCTCAACCAGCAATACCTGAAGGCCGATGCGCCGGAAGCGGTGGGCCAGC
>CAZGBA010000254.1:0-1626 GCA_964523435.1 uncultured Xanthomonas sp. | reverse complement strand
TCTTCGACCATCTGGCCAACCGCCGCTTCCCGGTGACCTGGTGGATCCGCCGCCCCGACCAGGTCGACTACATCGAGGAACCCGACCTGTTCCACGACCTGTTCGGCCACGTGCCGCTGCTGATGAACCCGCTGTTCGCCACCTACATGCAGGCCTACGGCGCGGGCGGGGTGAAAGCGCACGGCCTCGGTGCCGAGGCATTGCAGAACCTCACCCGGCTGTACTGGTACACGGTGGAGTTCGGCCTGATCCGGCAAGCCGACGGCCTGCGCATCTACGGTGCCGGCATCGTCAGCTCCAAGGGCGAATCGATCCATTGCCTGGACAGCGCCGCTCCCAACCGCATCGGCTTCGACCTCGAGCGGATCATGCGCACCCGCTACCGCATCGACAGCTTCCAGAAGACGTACTTCGTCATCGACAGCTTCGCGCAGTTGATGGACGCCACCCGCCCCGACTTCACTCCGGTCTATGCCCGCATTGCCGCGCAGGACTCGATCCCGGCCGGCCACGTGCTCGAGTCCGACACCGTGTTCCAGCGCGGCAGCGGCGAGGGCTGGGCGACCGACGGCGACGTGTAGCGCGCCCGAGCCGCAAGTCCGGCCTTCGATCAGGGCTGTGCGTACTCCGCCAGCGCCTGTGCGGCGGTCGATCGCGGCAACCGGAACGTTTCGATCAACTCGCGCAGGGGTTCGGGCTTGTGGATGGCATAGCCCTGGCCCGCGTCCACGCCGATGCCGCGCAGACAGGCCATCGCCGCCTCGCTTTCGATCCATTCGGCGATGGTGCGCTTGCCTTGCGAGCGGGCGACATCGGTGATCGCGCCGACGATCGCGCGGTCCAGCGGATTGCGGTCGATCTCGCGCACGAACAATCCGTCGATCTTGAGAATGTCGACCGGCAGGTGCTTGAGGTAGGCGAACGAGGACAGGCCGCTGCCGAAATCGTCCAGCGCCACCTGGCCGCCG
This sequence comes from uncultured Xanthomonas sp., assembly GCA_964523435.1. Taxonomy (GTDB): domain Bacteria; phylum Pseudomonadota; class Gammaproteobacteria; order Xanthomonadales; family Xanthomonadaceae; genus Lysobacter_I. The sequence continues at coordinate 658 of CAZGBA010000254.1, read as the reverse complement.
CGCGCGTGCACTGCGTCGATGAATGCCCGCGCCTGCACCAGGCTCTGGATCGCCGCCGTCTCGGTGAGTTCGAAGCACAATCTGGGTGCCAGCTGCGGATGGGCTTCCAGCAGCGACACGACACCATCGAGGTATTCGGCGCTGGCCACCGACTGGCCGGACACGTTGATGTGGCACGACGCCAGTTGCCGCACATGCCACGGGTGCCGGGACAGTTCGGCCAGCGTCAACGCCAGCACGTGCAGATCGACCGCGACCGCCTGCCCGTGCCGCTCCGCCGCCGGCAGGAACTCCCCGGGCGAGCAGAGCTGGCCGCTGGCATCGAGCATGCGCACCAGCACCTCGTAGTGCAGGCGTCCGTCCGCACGGTGATTCAGCGCATCGATTCGCTGCGCAAACAACCGCAGCCGATCCTCGGCGATCGCGGCACGCAATCTGCCGACCCAGGCCAGATCATCGTGCCGGCGGCGCAGTTGTTCGTCGTCCTCGACATAGACCTGCACCCGGTTGCTGCCGCGCTCCTTGGCCAGGTAACACGCGGCGTCGGCGGCGCGCAACGCGCCATGCACACCGGGGCTGTCCGCGTTCAACTCGACCAGGCCCAGGCTTGCCGTGAGCGGGAAATGGCGGCCTTCCCACAGCAGATAGGTGTCTGCCA
>CAZGBA010000253.1:0-1629 GCA_964523435.1 uncultured Xanthomonas sp. | reverse complement strand
ACCAGATCGTCGATCAGGCCAAGAACGACGCCGTCGCCGAAGCCAACCGGCAGAAAGCGCTGGCCGAGGCCGACATCGCCGCCGCCGCCAACCGCGCCAAGGAAGATCTGCGCAAGCAGGTGTCCGCGCTGGCAGTGAGCGGTGCCGAAAAGCTGCTGAAGCGCGAGATCGATGCCAACGCCCACAAGGCGCTGATCGACGAACTCGCCGCCCAGCTCTGACCGGACGAATCGACCGATGAGCCAGGCTCTTACCCTCGCACGCCCTTACGCCCGCGCCGCCTATGCGATCGCACGCGACAACGGCGCCGCGTCGCAGTGGTCCGATGCGCTCGGTTTCGCCGCGCGCGTCGCCGCCGATCCGCGCGTGCAGTCGCTGCTCGGCCATCCGCAGCTCGGTCGCGGCGACGCGGTCGCGCTGCTGTCGCCGCCGGCCGCAGGCAACACGGCCGCGCCGGATCTGTTCGGCAACGATCTGTTCGGCAATTTCCTCGCACTGCTGGCCGACAACCGTCGCCTGCCGCTGCTGCCGGAGATCGCCGGGCTGTTCGAAGAGCTGCGCGCCGACGCCGAACGCATCGTCAAGGCCCGGATCACGTCCGCGACGACGCTGCCGGCCGCCGAACTCGAGAGCATCAAGATCGCGCTGAAGCGTCGCTTCGGCCGCGATGTCGAACTCACGACGGCGGTCGACGAGAGTCTGATCGGCGGCGCGGTGATCGATGCCGGCGACGTGGTCATCGACGGTTCGCTCAAGAGCAAGCTTTCGCGTCTGCAGTCCGCGCTCGCCAACTGACGTGCCTGCCTAACCACACGCATTCATTTCACGCTGGCGGTCACGCCGGCACAAGGGAACCACCATGGCTACCACCCAGCTCAACCCGTCCGAAATCAGCGAACTGATCAAGACCCGCATCGAGAAGGTCAAGCTCTCCGCTGAATCGCGCAACGAAGGCACCGTGACATCGGTGTCCGACGGCATCGTGCGCATCCACGGCCTGGCCGACGTCATGCAGGGCGAAATGATCGAACTGCCCGGCAACACCACCGCGCTGGCGCTGAACCTCGAGCGCGACTCGGTCGGCGCCGTGGTCCTCGGCGACTACAAGACCCTGCGCGAAGGCGATACCGCCAAGACCACCGGCCGCATCCTCGAAGTGCCTACCGGTCCGGAACTGCTGGGTCGCGTCGTCAACGCACTGGGCGAAGCCATCGACGGCAAGGGTCCGATCGAAGCCAAGACCTCCTCGCCGGTGGAAGCGATCGCTCCGGGCGTGATCTGGCGCAAGTCGGTGTCGCAGCCGGTGCAGACCGGTTACAAGTCGGTCGACGCGATGATCCCGATCGGTCGCGGCCAGCGCGAACTGATCATCGGCGACCGCCAGACCGGCAAGACCGCACTGGCGATCGACGCGATCATCAACCAGAAGCATTCCGGCATTAAATGCATTTACGTGGCGATCGGTCAGAAGAACTCGACCATCTCCAACATCGTGCGCAAGCTCGAGTCCAACGGCGCAATGGCCTACACCACGGTCGTCGCCGCCTCGGCGTCGGAATCGGCCGCGATGCAGTACATCGCCGCCTACTCCGGCTGCACCATGGGCGAGTACTTCCGCGACCGCGGCGA
>CAZGBA010000252.1:0-1640 GCA_964523435.1 uncultured Xanthomonas sp. | reverse complement strand
GACATCATCTTCTTCTGGGTCGCACGGATGATCATGATGACCGACCAGCTGGTCGATCGCGTGCCGTTCCGCGACGTCTACATCACCGGCCTGGTGCGCGACAAGGACGGCCAGAAGATGTCGAAGTCGAAGGGCAACATCCTCGACCCGCTCGACATCATCGACGGCATCAGCATCGACGCGCTGGTCGCCAAGCGCACCACCGGGCTGATGAAGCCCACCGATGCGCCGAAGATCGAGAAGGCCACGCGCAAGGAATTCCCCGACGGCATCCCCGCGTTCGGCGCCGATGCGCTGCGCTTCACCATGGCCGCGCTGGCCGGTCCCGGCCGCGACATCAAGTTCGACCTGCAGCGCGCCGAGGGCTACAAGAATTTCTGCAACAAGCTGTGGAACGCGACGCGCTTCGCGCTGATGAATGTCGGCGATGCCACCTTCGCGGGCGTGCCGCAGCCGAAGACCGATGCGGAGAAGTGGATCCTTGCGCAACTTGACCGCACCGCCGCCGAGGCCGCCGAACACTACGCCAGTTATCGCTTCGACCTGCTCGCGCAATGCCTGTACGAATTCACCTGGAACCAGGTCTGCGACTGGTTCCTCGAACTGGCCAAGCCGGCGTTGAATGGCAACGACGCAGCCGCCGCCGACAGCACGCGCCACACGCTGGTCTACGTGCTGGAAGCGCTGCTGCGGATGCTGCATCCGCTGATTCCGTTCGTCACCGAAGAGTTGTGGCAGGCCGTCGCGCCGAAGCTCGGCAAGTCCGGCAGCATCATGACCCAGGCGTATCCGCAGGCCGGCGAACTCGATGCGGGCACCTACGCGCAGGCCGATGCCGACATCGAATGGTTGAAGGACCTGATCTCCGCGTTGCGTCGCATCCGCAGCGAGCTCGGCGTGAAGCCTGCAAAACAAGTGTCGTTGCTGCTGCGCGGCGGCAACGCCGACGATGCCGCGCGCGTCGAACGGTTCGACGCGCAATTGCGCTTTCTGTGCAAGTTGGAACGCATCGAGACGCTGGCCGGCGATCCACCGGCCGCTGCGCCCGCAGTAGTTGGTGACTTGCAATTGTTCGTGCCATTGGAAGGACTGGTCGACCTTGAAGCCGAGCGCGTGCGTCTGGACAAGGACATCGCCAAGGCGGCGTCCGAGGTAGAGAAGAGCGAAGCCAAACTCGCCAAGTTCGGCGGCAGCGTGCCGCCGGCGGTGGTCGAGCAGGAACGCGCGCGGCTGGCCGACTGGAGCGCGAAGCTGGAGGCGCTGACGGCGCAACGCGAGCGGCTGGGGTAACGAAAAGGGGTCAGAGTGAAGTTTCCTGACCAAGGTCTGGAACGATCGAAATGATCGGCAGGAAATTCACTCTGACCCCTTTTCGTCCGGGCCGTCTCGGATCTACAGCGCCGGCATCTTCGTGACGTCGTCCGACAGCAACTCCATCGCCATCACGATCGCGTCCTCGCGCCCGTTGTTGGCGGCGGGGTAATAGCGCGGGCGGCGGCCGATCTCGTTGAATCCGCTGGCGTCGTACAGCGCGATCGCGCGCGGATTGGACGGGCGCACTTCCAGGAACACGCGCTGCGAGCCGAAGCCGCGGGCGACCCGCAACAGCGCCTGCAACATGCGTCGGCCCAGCCCCTGCC
>CAZGBA010000251.1:0-1651 GCA_964523435.1 uncultured Xanthomonas sp. | reverse complement strand
CCGGCCGCTTCGCCCTGCAGCGCGTGCTGTGGCGCGCGCGCACCTTCGGCTTCCACCTCGCCGCGCTCGACCTGCGCCAGGATTCCGGCACCCACGACACCGCGGTCGCCGCGCTGCTCGGCGATGCGCAGTGGTCCGCGCGCGCGCCTGCCGAACGCATCGCGCCGCTGCATGCGCTGATCGCCGGCAGCGCCGAAGTCGCCATCGACGCGCCCGCCGCGCAGCCGACGCTCGCAGTGATGCGCACCGTGCGCGAGGCGCGCGCCACCTTTGGCGCGCATGCGTTCGGCCCGTACATCATCAGCATGAGCCGCAGCGCCGCCGATGCCCTGGCAGTGCTGGCACTGGCGCGTGTCGCCGGCTGTATCGAAGGCGACGACGTGCCGCTCGACATCGCGCCGCTGTTCGAGACCATCGACGATCTGCGCGCCGCACCCGAGATCATGCGCGCGCTGTTCGACGACCCGGTCTACCGCCGCCATCTGCAGGCGCGCGGCAGCCAGCAGACGGTGATGCTGGGCTATTCCGACAGCGCGAAGGACGGCGGCATCCTCGCCTCGCGCTGGGCGCTGCAGCGCACCCAGGTCGAACTGCTGGAACTCTCGCAGCAGGCCGGCGTGCGCATCGTCTTCTTCCACGGTCGCGGCGGGTCGGTAAGTCGCGGCGGCGGCAAGACCGAACGCGCGATCATCGCCGCGCCGCGCGGCACCGTCGACGGCGTGCTGCGCGTGACCGAACAGGGCGAAGTGATCCACCGCAAATACGGCATCCGCGCACTGGCGCTGCGCAACCTCGAACAGGCCACCGCCGCCGTCATGCGCGCCAGCCTGCGCCCGCGCCCACAGGAACCGCGCGAAGCCGGCTGGCGCGAGCTCGCGACCGAGCTCGCGCAGATCTCGCGCTCGCACTACCGCGCGCTGGTCCACGAACACGAGGACTTCCCCGCGTACTTCCGCATCGCGACACCGATCGACGTGATCGAGCGCCTGCGTCTGGGCTCGCGTCCGTCGAAACGCCGCGAAGGCGGCATCGACGCGCTGCGCGCGATCCCGTGGGTGTTCGCGTGGTCGCAGAACCGCTCCGGCCTCACCGGCTGGTACGGCGTCGGCACCGCGCTCGCCCACGGCATCGCCACCCACGGCCACGACGCCATCGCCGCGATGGCCTACGACTGGCCGTTCTTCGCCGCGATGCTGGACGACATCGAAATGCTGATGGCGAAATCCGACCTCGCCATCTTCGAGCGCTACTCCCGCCTCGCCGGCCCGCTGCACGACGTCTTCTTCCCCGACATCGCCGCCGAATTCGAGCGCACCGCCGACACCCTGCTGTCGCTGCGCAACCGCAGCCAACTGCTGCAGGACGACTACCGCCTCCGCCTCTCGATCCGCCTGCGCAACCCCTACGTCGATCCGATCAGCCTGCTGCAGGTCGAATTGCTGCAGCGCTGGCGCGACGCCGAGCGCGAGGACGAAGCGCTGTTCCAGGCGCTGGTGGCGACGGTCAACGGCATTGCTGCGGGTATCCAGAACACCGGTTGATGCTGTTGCAGGGTGGGCCTTGGTCTGAATTATCCCCACTTTTTCGAGCGTTTCAAAAAGCGTCGTCATCCCCGCGAACGCGGGGATCCAGTGACTTTCAAGCTTCTGCG
>CAZGBA010000250.1:0-1664 GCA_964523435.1 uncultured Xanthomonas sp. | reverse complement strand
CCCAGCGCGCCACCGGCGATGGCGCCGACGACGGTACCGACCGGGCCAGCCGCCGAACCCACGGCAGCGCCTGCGATCGCACCCGCAACCGCGCCCGTGCCTTCACCGATGCTGTGATCCTTCTTGATGGTCATGTCCTGCTCCTTGGTAGTGGGGTCGTCAACGCTCCATGCGTTGGACGGGACCAAGGATGGGGAAAGGCGCGTGGTGGCCGCGTCATGCGCGCGTGAGTACGGTCTTCGCTTTCATGAAGCTGTCAGGGAGGTGATCCACGCCTGCACGCATCGCCGCCACAACGCCGGTGCGCTCAGGGCTCGTCGGTGTCGGCTGCTTCGTCAGCGTCCAGCAAGGCCTGGTGGTCGCTGCCCGGCAGCGATTCCACGCCCTTCAGTTTCCGCTCGATCTGACGCGTGCGCACGCCGGCCTGCTTCAGGCTGTTCTGCACCGTGTTGAGCTGCTTGTCGGCGCTTTCCAGCACGCTGGCGAACTTGCCGAACTCGCTCTTGACCGCGCCGAGCAGTTGCCAGACTTCGCTGGAGCGTTTCTCGATCGCCAGCGTGCGAAAGCCCATCTGCAGGCTGTTCAACAAGGCCGCCAGCGTGGTCGGCCCGGCGATCACGATGCGATGGTGCTGCTGCAGGGCATCGACCAGGCCGGGGCGGCGGATCGCTTCGGCGTAGAGTCCTTCGGTCGCGAGGAACAGCACGGCGAAATCGGTGGTGTATGGCGGTGCCACGTATTTTTCGCTGATCGATTTTCCCTGGATCTTGATCGCGCGCTCCAGTTGCGACGCGGTCGCGCGCATGGCCTCGGTGTCCCCGCGCTCCTGTGCATCCAGCAGGCGCTCGTAATCCTCGCGCGGGAACTTGGCGTCGATCGGCAACCACACCGGCACGCCACCGTCCTGCTGGCCCGGCAGGCGGATGGCGAAGTCCACCGCTTCGTTGCTGTCCGGCCGCACTTTCACGCTGCGTGCGAACTGCTCGGCCGTCAGGACTTGCTGCAACAGGTTTTCCAGCTGGATTTCGCCCCAGCCGCCACGATCCTTCACGTTCGTCAGCACGCGCTTGAGGTCGCCGACGCCGGCCGCCAGCGTCTGCATCTCGCCCAGGCCGCGCTGCACCGCTTCCAGCCGCTCGGACACCAGCTTGAAGGACTGTCCAAGCCGGGTTTCCAGGGTGCTCTGCAATTTTTCGTCGACCGTTGCGCGCATCTGCTCGAGCTTCTGCGCGTTGTCCGCCTGCAGCGCCTTCAACTGCTGCTCCAGCGTGCTGCGCATCTCGCCGATGCGTTGTTCGTTGCGCTGGGTGAGGTCCTGCAGCTTCTGGCCGAGCGCATCGGCATGCCGCTGTTGTTGTTCTGCGGCTTCGCTGCGCGACTTGCGTGCGTCTTCGCTCAGCGCTGCGCGCAGTTCATCCAGCCGCGCATCGGTCCGCAGGGTGAACTCGTCCAGGCGCTGGTCGGTGCGCGCAGCGACGGCCTGCAACTGGCCACCGAAGCCGTCGATGCGCTGGCCCTGCTGCAATGCGAAGCCGTCCAGCTGCTCGCGCAGTTCGCCGCGGCCGGCACGCTGTTCATCGCGCAACAGGCCGCCGATGCGTTCTTCCGGGCGCCGCAGCATCAGCAGGATCAGCAGCCCGATCGCCACCAGCACGGCGACCAGC
>CAZGBA010000249.1:0-1690 GCA_964523435.1 uncultured Xanthomonas sp. | reverse complement strand
GATATTCGAGCAGGTTGGGGATGATCGTGCCGACGCCCTTGCCGGTGCGGGTGGGTGCGATCGTCAGCAGATGGGCGGGACCGGCGTAGCGCATCGGCTTGCCGGTTTTCACGTCGCGGCCGATCAGTAGGCCGTGATCGTCATTGAGCGCCTGGGCTTCCCCGGCTGTGGCAAAGCGGGCCGAACCATGTGTGTCGGCGCTATCACCATAGTCGAACCGGCGAAGCAGGGGCAGGACGAACATCCAGACCATGACCAGCACTACGGCACCGCTGATCCCGAACACGCCAAATTGAGCGACAGCGCCGTTCTTATCGAGGCCGAAGTACCAGATCGCCAGCATCAGCAGCAGGAATAGCGCCACGAACAGCACCATCGTGAACAGGACCACGCCGATGATGTGCCGGGCGAAGCGGAAGGGAGCGAGCAGGACGCCGAGCAGCGCCCACATCGGATTGGCGCGAGCGGTGCGGGCAAGATTACGGGTGGCGCGCGTAAGGCCCATGCTACTTCCCCAGCGGGAGCGCGACGGTGCTGATGCAGCAGTTTTCAAAATATTTCGACATCAGTGTATGATAGCGTCCAGCGGCGATGAGTGCATCAAAATCGATGTCGATCCTGCGAACATCTCCGATCAAAAGCGGGCCGACAGGATGTTCGCTTGAATCCATAAAGTTGCGCTGTTTTGTCGGTCGCTGATCTGCCAAAACGCTCGGCAATAGCATTCCGGCGATTTGCGCCTGACAGGAGGGTTTGAATGAAGCTGGACGATCTGGTGAAAAGTGTTGCGACCGAAAGCGACCTCAGCACGGTCAAAGCGCGCGCGCTCATCGACCATGTGTTTGGCAGCATCGGCGATGCGCTCGCCCGCGGTGAGGAAGTGTCACTGCCAGGGTTCGGCAAATTTTCCAGCAAAGCTACGAACGCGCGCACCGGCCGCAATCCGCGCACCGGCGAGCCGATGCAGATCGCCGCTTCGACCAAAGTGGTATTCAGCCCCGGCAAGGCGCTAAAGGACAAGCTTCCCATCGCAAAGGGCCTGTCATGACCACGGAGATCACTTCCGGCGCGAGCGCTGTGGAACTCGCGACTGAGCTGACGATCGCATGGCTGGGTAATCCCAATACGCGCGCCTCGGCAGACGACGTGCCAGCGTTCCTTGCCGCAATGCGCGATAGCGTGGCGCAACTGATCGAACGGCCAGACGCAGCAGGTGCCGAGGAAGCCGCATCGGATTCGTTCATCCCGGCCGTGTCGGCGCGCAAGTCGCTGGCGTCCAAAGATCACATCATTTCGATGATCGACGGCAAGCCGTACAAAACGCTGCGCCGGCATCTGAGCGGCCACGGCCTCACCCCTGAAGAATATCGGCGTCGGTATAATCTCAAGGCTGATTATCCGATGGTGGCGGAAGCCTATTCAGCGGCCCGGCGCGCCATGGCGCAAAAGATTGGTCTTGGGCGCAAGCCTGGTCCGCGCGCGAGCCCAGCCCACCCGACTCCGCCTAAGCGGCAAAAGCTGAAGCTGTCAACAATCGCCGAGTAAGCCGCTGGAAGAGTAGTGTCGTCTATCGTCAGGACCCTAGCAGCGCCACTTGAGCCGCGCGGAGCGACATCAGCTTGTCGGGGTCGGTTGGCGCGAGGCAGCCCCAGCGAAAGGCTGGCCGATCGGTCCCACCCTCTGTCCAGAT
>CAZGBA010000248.1:0-1785 GCA_964523435.1 uncultured Xanthomonas sp. | reverse complement strand
TTGTCCTGCGCGTCCTCGCTCCACTCGCCGGTGTTGACCAGTTCGATCAGGTTCTTCACGTCGCGGTAGAAGACGTTCACGCCGACCACGCCGCTCTTGCCCAGCCGGCGTTCGAAGCCCAGGTCGAGGCCGTTGGCGCGCTCCGGTTCCAGCAGCGGGTTGCCGATGTAGTCGTTGTCGCCGTACTCGCCATCCAGCAGCGCCGGCACCACTTCGTTGAAATTCGGCCGCTTCACGCTTTTGGCCAGCGAGAAGTTGATGCGCGTAGTGTCGTCCAGGTCCCACTTCAGGTGCAGCGACGGCAACAGGCTGTTGTAGTCGCGGTTGGCCGAGCCTTCGACCTCGCCGTCCTCGCGGTAACGGATGTCGGACTTGGTGGTCTCGTAGCGCAGGCCGGCTTCCCACGCGAGCGCGCCGCGCTTGCCGGACACCATCACGTACGGATCCACGCGGGTTTCCTCGATCAGCGAGCCGATGCTGCCGTCGAGCTCATAGACCACCGGGTCGCCTTCGTTGTCGGCTTCCCACGCGAAGTTTGTGTAGGTGATATCGCGCTTCTTGCGACGATAGTCCACGCCGAACTCGAGTTCGGTGCTGGCGGCGACCAGACGTTCGTGCGCGATCTTGAAGCTGGTCTCCCCGTCCCTGGCATCGACCGAGGAGGCTTCGGCCTCGGACTTGTCCCACTCGCCGTTGACGTATTCGTGCTTCTCCTCGCTTTCGGCGCTGTCGTCCTCGAAGCGCGCATAGTCAAGGTCGATGGCTGTGGTGCCGCCGGCCATGGCGAACTTGTACTCGGCGGCGATGCCCCAGTTCTTCTGGGCGATTGGATTGAGTCCGGGCACGTTGGACTCGATCACGTCGCCATCGTCGTATTCGACTTCATGCGAGACCTCGGTGACATCGCGGTCGGTCTTGACGTAGAAACCGTCGATACCGAACTCCCCTGTGTCGCCGATATCGGTGGAGAAGGAAACATTGGCCGAGTAGTCGCGGCCATCCTTTACCTCGTTCTGGTCTTCCCAACTCACCAGTTCGTCCATCGACGGATCGGCGTAGCGATCGGAACGCTTGATCTTGGCGCGGTAGCGATCCTGGACATTGATGCCGGCAAGGATGCGACCGCCGAGGAAATCGCCGCTGGTGACCGCGCCGAAGGTCGGGTTGAACTCGCCGTCGAACCAGCGGTTGGCACCGATGCGGATGTAGCTGCCGTCGAACACGTAGGCATCGCGCAGGACGATGTTGATGGTGCCGGCCATCGCGTCGCCGCTGCGGTTGGCGCTGTTGCTGCGCAGGATCTCGACGTGGTCGACCATCTCCGCGGGGATGCGGTCGACCCAGAACGAACGGTCGTCGCCCGCGCCCGGCACCTTCTTGCCGTTGATCAGCACCTGGGTGTAGCCGGCGGCCATGCCGCGCATCATTGCGCCGTCGAACTCCATGATGTCCGAGCCCACGAACGCCACGCCCGGCACGCGCTTGAGCATGTCGCCCACGGTATTCGGCTCGAAGCGCTGGAAGTACTCCAGGTCATATGTCAGTACCGGTTCGATGGCGTCGGTGCGGTCGCGATAGGTGATCTCGCCTTGCACAACGATGCGGTCGAACTCTACGGGCACCGGTTTCGAGTCCCGGCCGTCATCGGGGACCTGGGTTTGAGCAAAGGCGTGCCCTGCCGGCAGCAGTGCAACGCAGAAAATCGCTCGTGAGATGCTGGCGGCGAGCGCGGTACGTTTCATTGAATGGAATCCCGTTGCGGAAATGAACGCGACTTTGTAAGTA
>CAZGBA010000247.1:0-1790 GCA_964523435.1 uncultured Xanthomonas sp. | reverse complement strand
TCTTGCTGCCGGCCGATTCGATCACGTCCGGGTAGATGGTGCCCTGCGCCAGCCATTTGGCGTTCTTCAGCTTGCCGGATTCTTCCTCGAAAATATCGACGAACAGGTTGCCGATGATCTTGCGTTTGGCTTCCGGGTCGGTGACGCCTTTGAGTGCGGCAAAGTAGCGTTCGGCGGCATTCACGCGCACCACTTTCACGCCCATGTTCTCGGCCATCATCTTCATGACCTGATCGCCCTCCTGCCAGCGCAGGAGGCCGGTGTCGACGAACACGCAGGTCAATTGCTCGCCGATGGCGCGATGCAGGAGTGCGGCGACGACGGAGGAATCCACGCCGCCGGAAAGGCCGAGGATCACTTCGTCCGAACCGACCTGCTCGCGCACGCGGGCAATCTGGTCGTCGATGATGTGGGCTGCGGTCCAGAGCGTCTTGCAGCTGCAGATATCGGCGACGAAGCGGCGCAGGAGTTCGCTGCCCTGTTTGGTATGCGTGACTTCGGGATGGAACTGCACGCCGTACCAGCGGCGCGTGTCATCGGCGAAGGCCGCGACGGGAATGCGATCGGTTTTCGCGGTGACGGTGAAGCCGCCGGGCGCGTGGGAAACGTGGTCGCCGTGGCTCATCCATACATCCAGACGCGGCGGCGAGCCGGCATGGTCCTTGAGCCCGTCGAACAGGCGATCCTGCCCCACGATGCTGACTTGGGCATGGCCGAATTCACGCTGATCCGCCGCTTCGGTGGCACCGCCCAATTGCACCGCCATGGTCTGCATGCCGTAACAGATGCCCAGGATCGGCAAGCCGCTGTCGAACACTTGCTGCGGCGCACGTGGCGAATCGGCCTCGGTGGTGGATTCCGGCCCGCCGGACAAGATGATGCCCTTGGCGCCGAACGCGGCGATTTCGGTCGGGTCGTGATCCCAGGCCCAGATTTCGCAGTAGACGCCGATCTCGCGGATGCGGCGTGCGATCAGTTGGGTGTACTGCGCGCCGAAGTCGAGGATGAGGATCTTGTCGGAGTGGATGTCGGTCATGGGGCCAGTGCGGTTGCAATGCAGCGAGAACGAGGGGCGGATGAAAAAAGAGGGACACGCGAACGTCTCCCTCTTTCATCGGATGGCTTCAGCCCATGCGATAGTTGGGCGGCTCTTTGGTGATCTGCACATCGTGCACATGGCTTTCGCGCTGCCCTGCGCCGGTGATCTTCACGAACTGCGGACGGGATTGCATGTCCTCGATGGTGGCGCAGCCCACGTAACCCATGGTCGCGCGCAGGCCGCCGACGAGCTGGTGCACGATGCCGCCGACCGGGCCACGATACGGCACGCGGCCTTCGATGCCTTCGGGCACGAGCTTGTCGGCATCGGCCGTGTCCTGGAAGTAACGATCCTTGCTGCCCTTTTCCATCGCGCCGAGGCTGCCCATGCCGCGATAGCTCTTGTAGCTGCGGCCCTGGAACAGCTCCACCTGGCCCGGGGCTTCTTCGGTGCCGGCGAACAAGCCGCCGATCATGATGGTGGATGCGCCGGCGGCGAGGGCCTTGCCCAGATCGCCGGAATACCGGATGCCGCCATCGGCGATCAGCGGGATGCGCTCTTGCAAGGCTTCGGCCACCATGCCGATGGCCGTCACCTGCGGTACGCCGACGCCGGCGACCATGCGCGTGGTGCAGATCGAGCCGGGGCCGATGCCGACCTTCACCGCATCGGCACCATGTTCGACCAGCGCGGACGCCGCCGCCGCGGTGGCGATGTTGCCGCCGATGACCTGAACCTCGGGATAGGTTTT
>CAZGBA010000246.1:0-1796 GCA_964523435.1 uncultured Xanthomonas sp. | reverse complement strand
GTTCGCGAACGGCCCACTCGAAGAGAGCGAACGAGGCATGGCCGGGGCGATGCCGACGCAGATGCTCGCGAAATCGACGTTTGAGATTTACCGTCTGCCCGATGTAGCAGGCTTTTCGCTCGCCATTCCGGCTATGCGCCGTCAGCGCATAAATCCAGTATCCGCGTGAACGGATGACCGGGACGGCGCCCGTGCCAATCGAACATTCCGGCCTTGTAGGAAATGCGCCGCCGGCAAACGCGAAACGAATCCGGAACCGCTTCCCATCAGGCCCAAGCAACCCGATGTAATCACGCCCATTCCTTGTCACCGTCAGGCCGAGAGCTTCTGCACGCTCAAGCAGTTCTTGCTTCGTGTTGATTTGCCCAGAGGAGATGGCGGCTTGCAACGTGGCTTTCATCGTCATGAAACACTTGCGGCCTCGTTTTCATCGCCGTAGTAGCTTTCGCCTGCCGCTTGCTCGTTCCGCCAATAGCGGATCGTCTCGTCGATGCTTGCCCTGTCGTGAGCCTCGATCTCCTCCCAGACACCATGCTGTTTCCAGTCATCGAAGGTCTGCTCATGCAGTTTTTCCGCGACCTCGGCAAGAGCCATTTTCGGATCAAACAGCTCTTCGTGGTCGATGCCCGGATTGAACCAGTCGTCAGGGGCGTATCCATTGGGCAGATCGCAAAAGCGCCACCATCCGCGATAGATCTCAGGCGTGCGGCGGGCGCAGTCGGCAAGATACTCGGCCTCATCCTTGTCCGACCATTTACCCCGTTCAATCCGTGAGCCACGGTAGGCATCACGGTCATGGAAGAAGCATTCGTGCATTCTGGGATCGTGTTTCGCCCAGTCGTAAAAGTCACAACCGATGCCCGACTGTCCCCACCGCATAACGGTTCGCACGACGGCAGACTTCGACGTGCCGAACACCCATTCGTATTCGCGCAAGAAGGTCTGTCCGCTGGTTACGCCTTTGCCCTCGCAGGCAAGTTCGAATTGGCCCTTGTGCTCCTCCCAGAATTGCTCAAGCTCATCGAGTGTCCGCAGGGTGGCAAACATGACGCCATCCTCAAGCAAGACGCGCTCGGGCAACTTGATGTCCCCAGGCAACAGCGGCTTTTTCTTCGGCTTCATCGAACTGGCATCCCAAGTTGGGCAGAAGGGTAGTCAACGCTTGCCAGTGCCTCTTGCTCACGCACCAATGGCAGGTGATCACGCGGCACCGCCTCGGACGACACCCAATCGGTTTCTCCAATCGCGAGGAAGCGGTCAATCGCAGCTTCGATAGCTGCTTGATTGATGACCTCCACATCCTGGACGATACGAAGGCCAATCCCGTAGGCGTAGCTCCAGTCGAGCTTGAACGATTCGTAGATCACAGGCGGCTCGTCGCGAATGATGGCTGTTTCCAGCAGGTCGATCTGCTCGGAGAGTGTCCGTCCGTCGAACTGTACGTACCGAACAGGTTCTCGCTTCACCATCCGATAGGTGAGAACCTTCCCCGTGCGCGAGACATCGGCTGGCTCGAAATCCAGCTTTGATTCCCTGTCCAGGTCGGCGTCTCCCAGTGCTGCGTAGGCCCGCGAGGACGCCTCGTTGTGCGCGGCATCCCAGAACGCTTGCCGTGCCGTCACAATCTCGGCGTTCCAGATCGTGAATCGATCCATGCCGAGGAAGTAAAAGTCGAACCATTGGTTGTACAGATCGGGGCGGCCCGGCTCGTTTAGCACGAGATGGCTGGTGAATCGCCCGCCATATTCGGCGGCGTCGCGACGCATCTTGCCTTTGAGGCGGATGACCTCATCGCT
>CAZGBA010000245.1:0-1825 GCA_964523435.1 uncultured Xanthomonas sp. | reverse complement strand
ATGGTGATGCGGGCGTTCTTGGCGGGGCGCTCGATCACGACGCGCGAAACGGCGGCGTTCTTCAGCTTGCCCTTGAGGTACTCGCGGACCTTGATGTCTTCGGCCAGCATGCCGGCGAAGTCACGATTGGAGGCGTACCAGCGGCTGGCCCAGTTGCGGGAAACTGCAAGGCGGAAGCCGGTGGGGTTGATTTTCTGTCCCATATGTCCTCTAGCCTCTTCAGTTGCCAACCGTCACGTAGATGTGACACGTGGGTTTGCTGATGCGGTTGCCGCGGCCCTTGGCACGGGCAGCAAAACGCTTGAGCGTGGTGCCTTGCTCGACGTAGATCGACTTGACGAACAGTTCGTCGATGTCGGCGCCGTCGTTGTGCTCGGCATTGGCGATGGCGGAGTCAAGGGCTTTCTTGACGATGCCAGCGGCCTTCTTCTGCGTGAACGACAGGATGTTCAGGGCCTGGTCGACCTTCTTGCCACGAATCAGGTCGGCCACGAGACGGCCTTTGTCCACCGACAGGCGCACGCCGCGAACGACGGAGCGGGTTTCTGTACTCATGGTTGGTCCTTACTTCTTGGCTTTCTTGTCGGCCGGATGGCCTTTGAACGTGCGCGTCAGCGAAAACTCGCCGAGCTTGTGTCCCACCATCTGGTCGGTGATGTACACGGGCACGTGCTGCTTGCCGTTGTGCACGGCGATCGTCAGACCGATGAACTCGGGCAGGATCATGGAGCGGCGCGACCAGGTCTTGACCGGCTTCTTGTCCTTGGTGGACACAGCCTTCTCGACCTTGGCCATCAGGTGGTGGTCAACGAAGGGACCTTTTTTGAGAGAACGAGTCATTTCGTCAACCCCTTACTTCTTGCGACGCGACACGATCATGTTCTGCGTGCGGCGGTTGTTGCGGGTGCGGTAACCCTTGGTCAGGTTGCCCCACGGATCCACCGGTGCACGACCTTCGCCGGTCTTGCCTTCACCACCACCGTGCGGGTGGTCGATCGGGTTCATGGCGACACCACGCACGGTCGGGCGGATGCCCATGTGGCGCTTGATACCGGCCTTGCCGATCTGGCGCAGGCTGTGTTCGGTGTTGGAGACTTCACCGATGGTGGCGCGGCAATCCACGTGGATCTTGCGCACTTCGCCCGAACGCATGCGAACCTGGGCGTAGATGCCTTCGCGGGCCAGCAGCACGGCGGAAGCACCGGCGGAACGGGCGATCTGGGCACCTTTGCCGACTTGCAGCTCGATGCAGTGGATCGTCGAACCGACCGGAATGTTGCGGATCGGCAGGGTGTTGCCCACGCGGATCGGCGACTCGGAACCGGACAGCAGCGTGGCACCGACTTCAACGCCACGCGGGGCGATGATGTAGCGGCGCTCGCCATCGGCGTAGCACAGCAGCGCGATGTGCGCCGTGCGGTTCGGGTCGTATTCGATGCGCTCGACCTTGGCCGGGATGTTGTCCTTGTTGCGACGGAAGTCGACCACGCGGTAGTGGTGCTTGGCACCGCCGCCCTTGTGGCGAACCGTGATGTGGCCGTTGTTGTTGCGGCCGGACTTCTGGTGCTGGGGCTCCAGCAGCGGCGCGAAACCCGAACCCTTGTGCAGGTTCTCGCGCGTGACCTTCACCATGCCGCGACGGCCTGGCGAAGTCGGTTTCATCTTGATCACTGCCATGATTAGGCCTCCCCACCGAAGTTGAGTTCCTGACCCTCGGCCAGCGTGACATAGGCCTTGCGCACATGGTCACGGCGACCCACGGTCTTGCCGAAGCGCTTGGTCTTGCCCTTCTGGTTGAGCACGGACACGCCCTTGACCTGGACCT
>CAZGBA010000244.1:0-1834 GCA_964523435.1 uncultured Xanthomonas sp. | reverse complement strand
CTAGCAGCCTGTCGGGCTATCCCCCTGTAAAATGCCGCGTCGCCCCTGGAACCTGAGAGCATGAGCCGCTTCCGCCCGATAGACCGCCAAACGGAGTACCTGTTGCCGCCCTCGGTGCAGGACTGGCTGCCCGAATCGCACCTGGCGCGCTACGTGGTCGATGTGGTGGAAGGGCTGGACCTGTCGGTACTGGAACGCGCGTATGCGGGCCGCGGCAGCGATGCCTACCATCCGGCGATGCTGCTGTCGCTGCTGATCTACGGCTATGCGACGGGGACGCACTCGAGCCGCAAGATCGAACGGGCCACCTACGACTCGCTGGCCTTCCGCTTCATCGCCTGCGACCAGCACCCGGACCACGATACGCTGGCGACTTTTCGTCGCCGTTTCGGCAAACAATTCGCCGATGTCTTCGTGCAGGTGCTGCAAGTAGCCCGCGAGAACCAGCTCTCGCGCTTTGGTACGGTGAGCCTGGACGGCACCAAGATCCACGCCAACGCGAGCCGCCACAGCGCGCTCTCTTATGGGCACGCGCAGAAGATCGAAGCTCAACTCAAGGGTGAAGTGCAGGAAATACTCGCGTTGGCCGAAGCGGCCGATCGAAGCAATGTGCCCGAAGGCGTGGATCTGCCCGCGGAAATCAAGCGCCGCGAAGACCGGCTGGCCGCCATCGCGGCCGCCAAGACCAAGATCGAGGCGCGCGCCAAGGAGCGCTTCGAGCGCGAACAGGCCGAGTTTGACGTCAAGATGACCAAGCGCCAGGCCAAGGCGGCGGCCACTGGCAAGAAGCCCGGCGGCAAGCCGCCGACTCCGCCTGCCCCGGGTGCGCGCGCACACGACCAACTCAATCTGACCGATGAAGATTCGCGCATCATGAAGGTGGCCGGCGGCGGCTTCGAGCAGTGCTACAACGCGCAGGCGGCGGTCGATACGGCGTCGATGCTGGTGATGGCACCCCACCTCACCCAGGCGGGCAACGACAAGGAGCAGGTCGAACCGATGCTGGCCCGCATCAAGGCGTTGCCCCAAGGGCTCGATCAGCCCGACCAACTGCTGGCCGACACCGGGTTCTTCAGCGAGCGCAACGTGCAGTGCTGCCAGAGCGCCGGGATCGAACCGCTGATCGCGGTGGGGCGCGACCAACATCATCCGGATTGGCGCAGCCGCTTCGAAGAACCCACCCCGCTCGAGCAGCCCGCGACTCACGTCGCGCAGATGAAGCACGCGCTCAAGACCCGGGCGGGCCGCGCAGCCTACGCGCTGCGCAAACAGACCGTTGAACCGGTGTTCGGCATCATCAAGTCGGTGATGGGATTTCGTCAGTTCATGCTGCGCGGACTCGACAACGTGCGCAACGAGTGGACCCTGGTGTGCCTGGCGTGGAACTTGAAGCGCATGGCCGTATTGCGTCCGCAGTGAGAAAAAAGGACGGGAGCATTGCGATCTCGACTGAAAAGCCGCGTATTGGAGCCTGAAATGCCGACTGTTTCCCACATTGTAAAATCAAGCCCTCGGATACCGCGCCGCGAGTGCTCAAGTCCGACAGGCTGCTAGGCATGAATGACAGCGACTTGCTCGACGAACGCCAGCGCGGGCGGCTTCTTTGGAGCTGCCGACGCGGTTTGTTGGAAAACGATCTGTTCATTCAGCGCTTTTTCGACCGTTTTGGCGCATCACTCACGGTGCGTCAGGCGCGTGGCTTGTCCACTTTGATGGACCTCTCGGACAACGACCTCATGGACCTGCTGCTTCGCCGCACAGAGCCCGAGGGCGATTTGGCAGCTGACGAGGTGATCGAAGTGCTGGGCCAATTGCGCCAGCGCGCATGACCTGT
>CAZGBA010000243.1:0-1862 GCA_964523435.1 uncultured Xanthomonas sp. | reverse complement strand
GCCATCACCTGGAAATACCCGAGCTGCGTGCTGCTGGGCGACGACTCGACCGGCGAATTCCACTCGGTCGCGCTGACCCACCACCGCCAGCAGGCCGACACCGGCACCAAGATGATCCACATCGGCAGGAACACCAAGTCGAAGATCATCAGCAAGGGCATCAGCGCCGGGCGTGGCCAGAACAGCTACCGCGGCCTGGTGAAAGTGGCCAAGACCTCCGCTGGTGCACGCAATTACACGCAATGCGACAGCCTGTTGATCGGCAAGCAGTGCGGCGCGCATACCTTCCCGTATATCGAAGTGAAACACCCGGACGCCATCGTCGAGCACGAAGCGACGACCTCGAAGATTTCCGACGACCAGATGTTCTACTGCCGCGCGCGTGGCATCAGCCAGGAAGACGCGGTGTCGCTGATCGTGGACGGCTTCTGCAAACAGGTGTTCCGCGAACTGCCGATGGAATTCGCGGTGGAAGCGAAGAAGCTGCTGGAAGTATCGCTTGAAGGATCGGTGGGATGAAGCTTCGCCATGCAAGCGCTCTGATGCTCGCAGCAATATGCACGGTGACCTCGGCCTGCCACGCTCAACCCGCACCGGTATCGTCCTCGCTACCTGAAACGACACTTCGCGTTGTGCGAGCCAATCCCATGCCGTCGCCGCGCGCAGCGCATTCTGCCACGCGCCTGGCGGATGGACGCGTGCTGATCGCCGGTGGTTGCAACGCGAATGGGTGCGAGGAAGGTATCGCCGAAGACGCGATACTCTTTGATCCTGCCACTGGCGCTTTCTCGCAGGCGGCAGTGCTTGTGCAGGCACGCGTCGGCCATCGTGCCGTCGCGCTGACCGACGGTTCCGTGCTGTTGTTCGGTGGATTCACCCCGGATGGCGTCACTGATATCGTCGAACGATACGTACCGCAGACCGGCCACTTCGAACCGCATGGACGCATGCTGCAGCCGCGTGACGGCTTCAGCGCGACCCAGCTCAGCGACGGCAGCATCCTGCTGGCCGGCGGCTATACCGACGGCATGCGCCGACTGGCGACGGCTGAGCGTTATGACCCGATATCGGGGCGTTCACATAGTGTCGGTGCGATGTCTGTAGAGCGCATGTCACACACCGCCACACTGCTGCCCGATGGCCGGGTGCTGCTGGCGGGCGGCTCGCGCTCCAGCAGCGAGATCGTCAGTTCTGTTGAGATATTCGATCCGGCGACCGGCACGTTCTCGCCCGCCGGCGCACTCGCCCGCCCGCGCCACAAGCATGCTGCTGTATCGATTGGCGGCCGGGTGCTCTTGCTGGGTGGGGCATCGATCCCTGAAGACGACGGGCATTTCGCCGATAGCGAATGGTGGTCATCGCAAGGAGTAGGCCCTGGCCCGCGCATGTCTGAGGATCGCTACAAGTTCCTCGACTCTCTTGCGATGCTCGATGACGGGCAGATGCTGATCGCCGGTGGCGGCATGCATGTTGAAGTCCTGAGCGCCGATGGCACCGTATTCCATCCACTCGAGCAGATGATCGGACAGCGCCTCGCCTTCACTACCGTGACAGCTCTCAATGATGGTCGCCTGCTCATTGCAGGCGGCTACGATCCCGACATCCACCCCACCCACAATGCCTGGTTACTGGAAGGCATGCGTGATGGGAACCCGAACACAACGTATACGGACTGACATGATCAAGATCGAAAACCTCCACGCCCGCGTTGCCGGCAAGGAAATCCTCAAAGGCCTGTCGCTGGAAGTGAAACCAGGCGAAGTGCACGCGCTGATGGGCCCCAATGGCGCAGGCAAGTCCACGCTGGGCAACATCCTGTCGGGCCGCGAAGGCTATGAAGTCACCGAAGGCACGGTGACCTA
>CAZGBA010000242.1:0-1892 GCA_964523435.1 uncultured Xanthomonas sp. | reverse complement strand
CCAGCACGGCCTGCTGCTGATCGAACCCGACCACTACCAGCGCCTGCTGCACGAAATCGGCCTGGATTCTGCCGACACCATCATGGCCGCGATCGCCGACCGCCTGCGCAGCGAGCTGGACGAACACGCGATCGCCGCGCGCTTCTCCGAAAACAGCCTCGCGGTTCTGCTGCGCAACAGCGACCACGCCGCCACCTCGACGCTCGCGACCCGCATCTGCAACACCTTCGCCGCCGAAGTCTTCGCCATCGGCCAGCGCTCCAGCGTGATCACCGCCAGCATCGGCGGCGTGCAGATCAGCGAGAAGAACGCCAGCGTCAGCCAGGTCCTCGCGAAAGCGAGCCAGGGCGTGCAGTCGGCGGCCGGCATCGGTGGCAACCGTCTCGAACTGTTCGACCCCAACGCCGTGGATCGCGCCGAGACCGAGCGCATCCAGGCCTGGGTGGAACGGCTGCGCGAAGCGCTCGACCAGAAGCGCTTCGCCCTGCATTTCCAGCCGGTCATCAACCTGCAGGGCGACAACCAGCCGGTCTACGACACTTTCCTGCGGCTCGAAGGCAATGACGGCGATCTGATCTCGCCCAGCAACTTCCTGCAGATCGCCGAAGACCACGGCATGCTGGAACTGATCGACCGCTACGTGGTGGAGCGCGCGATCGAACTCATCGCCCAGCGCGAACACGGCGGCAAGCCGGTAACGCTGCTGGTCAAGGTGTCGCAGGCTTCGCTGCACAGCGACGCGCTGCCCACCTTCATCGGCGAGCAATTGGCGATGCGCGGCGCCTCGGGCGAATACCTCGCCCTGCAACTGCAGGAGGCCAAGGTGTTCACGCATCTGCATGCAGTGCAGCAGTTCGCGGCGGCAGTGAACGCGTTCGGTTGCCGCCTCGGGCTGGAGCAGTTCGGCGCCGGCCTCGATTCGTTCCAACTGCTCACCCACGTGCAGCCGCAGTTGCTCAAGATCGACCGCAGCTTCATCGAGGACATCCCGAAGAATCCGGAAAACCAGCAGCGCGTACGCGATATCGCGCGGAAGGCCCGCGATCTGGACATCCTCACCATCGCCGAATTCGTGCAGGACGCGGCGAGCATGTCGATCCTGTTTTCGGCCGGCGTCGATTACGTCGAAGGCCACTTCCTGGCCACGGCCGGACCGGACATGAACTACGACTTCGAGTAATCCTTTTCGCGACGACCGTTTCTTGCGACGCCAACGAAAAGCCCGCCGAAAGGCGGGCTTTTCGATTTCAGGCGGCGACGATCGAATTCAGGAAACCGCACCTTCAGGAAACCACGCTCCGACGCGCATCCACCGCCACTGGCGCCGCGTTGCGCAACGCCGCGATGCGTTCCTCCAGCGGCGGATGGCTCAGGAACAGCCGGCGCATGCCGTGGCCGACGCCACCGGAAATGCCGAACGCCTGCACCTGTTTCGGCAGGGTGCTGGTGCCATAGGTCGCGGACAGGCGCTCCAGCGCAGCGATCATCTTGTGGCGGCCGGCCAACTGCGCGCCACCCGCATCGGCGCGGAACTCGCGCCAGCGCGAGAACCACATCGCGATCACGCTGGCCAGCACGCCAAACACCATGTCGAGCACGAACACCACCGCGTAATAGCCGATACCGACGCTGCCGTCGTCGCGTTGACCGCCGAGCATGCCATCAACGACACGACCGACCAGGCGCGCCAGCACGATCACGAAGGTATTGAGTACGCCCTGCAGCAGCGCCATCGTCACCATGTCGCCGTTGGCGACGTGACTGACTTCGTGCGCGAGCACCGCTTCGGCCTCATCGCGCTGCATCGCGCGCAGCAGACCTGTCGATACGGCCACGAGGGCGTTGTTGCGGTTGGCGCCGGTGGCGAAGGCATTGATCTCCGGCGCATCGTA
>CAZGBA010000241.1:0-1893 GCA_964523435.1 uncultured Xanthomonas sp. | reverse complement strand
GTGATGACCGGCTTCTTGATCAGGTCGTAGTGTTCGGGTTTCGCGCTCATTTCAGACGAGCCTCCAGTGCTTCGACACCGGCCTTCGTGATCACCAGAGTGTCACGCTTCAGGATGTCATAGACGTTTGCACCGATGGTCGGCAGCACATCGATCCCTTCGAGGTTGCGGGCGGCCAGCGCGAAATTCGCGTCAACCACAGCACCGTCGATGATCAGGACGCGCTTCCAGCCACGTTCCTTGGCGGTCTTGGCCAGGATGGCAGTCTTGGCTTCGCTCAGCGCGAGGCTGTCAACGATCACCAGTTCACCAGCTTTGGCCTTGGCCGACAGCGCATGGCGAAGGCCAAGCGCGCGGAACTTCTTCGGCAGGTCATGGGCGTGGCTGCGCGGGGTCGGGCCCTTCACAACACCACCGTGACGGAAGATCGGGGCCTTCTTGGAACCGTGGCGTGCGCCGCCGGTGCCCTTCTGGCGATAGATCTTCTTGGTCGAGTAGGACACTTCGGCGCGGGTCAGCGTCGAATGGGTGCCCGCCTGCGACTTCGCACGCTGCCAGCGCACGACACGATGCAGGATGTCAGCGCGCGGGTCGAGACCGAACAGCGCTTCGTCCAGGTCGATGGAGCCTGCCGAGGCGCCATCCAGCGAGATCACATCAAGTTTCATGCTTCACCCCCAGCGGTCGCCACATCGGCAACCGGAGCGGCGGCACGCACGGCGGCCGGCTTCGGCGCGTCGGCATGGGCCGGTTTCTTCACGGCGTCCTTGACGGTGACCCAGCCACCCTTGGAGCCGGGCACTGCGCCCTTCACCATGATCAGGCCGCGGTCCGCATCGGTGCGGACGATCTGCAGGTTCTGCGTGGTCGTGCGTACGGCACCAAGATGGCCAGCCATCTTCTTGCCCTTGAACACCTTGCCGGGGTCCTGGCACTGGCCGGTCGAACCGTGCGAACGGTGCGAGACCGACACACCGTGCGAGGCACGAAGGCCACCGAAGTTGTGGCGCTTCATCGCACCGGCAAAGCCTTTACCAATCGAGGTGCCGGCGATGTCGACGAACTGACCTGCAAGATAGTGGTCAGCGGTGATTTCCGCGCCCACTTCGATCAGGCAATCCGGCGTCACGCGGAATTCCGCGATCTTGCGCTTGGGGGCCACATTCGCCTTGGCGAAGTGACCACGCTGGGCGGCGGTGGTCCGCTTGGCCTTGGCATTGCCCGCGCCGAGTTGGACGGCGGTGTAGCCATCCTTGTCGGCGGTGCGCTGCGCGACCACTTGCAGATTGTCGAGTTGGAGAACGGTCACCGGAACTTGGGTGCCGTTTTCCAGGAACAGCCGGGTCATGCCCAGCTTCTTTGCGATAACGCCTGAACGCATATCTCTGTCCCCTTACACTTTGATCTCGACATCCACGCCAGCGGCGAGGTCGAGCTTCATCAGCGCGTCCACGGTCTGGGGGGTCGGATCAACGATGTCGAGAAGACGCTTGTGCGTCCGGATTTCCCACTGGTCGCGCGACTTCTTGTCGATGTGCGGACCACGCAGAACGGTGAATTTCTCGATCTTGTTCGGCAGCGGAATCGGCCCGCGCACGGTGGCGCCGGTGCGTTTCGCAGTGCTGACGATTTCCGCGGTGCTGGCATCCAGAACGCGGTAATCGAAGGCTTTCAACCGAATGCGAATGGTTTGACCTTGCATCTGTTTTTCCTTCTGAACGTAGAACCGGCAACCGCGCCTGTCCCATAGGTTCAAGTTATTGGCAGTCTCGTCTTGGGTGCAGGACGGGGTTTTCCCCGTCCTGCGTTCGTTGTGATCAGGCGATGATCTTGGAGACCACGCCTGCGCCGACGGTGCGGCCGCCTTCGCGGATGGCGAAGCGCAGTTTTTCTT
>CAZGBA010000240.1:0-1921 GCA_964523435.1 uncultured Xanthomonas sp. | reverse complement strand
CTGCCTCGCCGGAAGTGGCGATGCTCGAGAAAAAAAGCCGCCTCGATCTCGGGCGGCTCCAGGGGAGGGCAGGGGGGCGATCACCGCTTGCAATGCACCAGGTCGTCGTTCACCCACGCACTTTCGACCAGGCCGTTTTCGCGCAGCTCGTCGCACGCTTCGCCTACCTGCTCGCGCCACTTCTTCGGCCGGGTGGAATCCGAGCCGCACATCAGCCGGAACGTCTCCAGCTTGAGCGGGTACGGCTCCTTGTGGGTGGCGAAGTAGTCGAACATGCGCCGCGCGGTGGGCGACAGCTTGCGGTACTTCTCCCACACGAATTTCGTGTAGTGGTCGCCGGCGAACAGCACCACGATTTCGGCGTCGATCTCGACCTGGCAGCGCGACGTGCGCTTGCCGCGATCCAGGACGCGGAAGCGCCGGATCAGCGACACCGATTCGAGCCGGCCGATGCGTTGGGATGAGAACTGCATGGCCGACGCCTGGAGCCGCGTCAGGCATTCCTCGGCCCTTGTGTAGTACCGACCGTTGATTGACCAGTCCAAGTCCTGGCAAAGCTCGTAGAACGTGAAGGAAACCGGCTCTCCGAGCGCGGTGCGCTTCGCGTACTCCAGCACCTGGGCGAATACCAGCTCGTCGTCGTCGGCGCGCAGCTCGATCCCGGTGTAGGTGATCTCCACGTCTTTGTTGACGTGGTAGATCGACTGGCCTTGCAGCGCGGCGCGCGGCACCTTCTTGTTGCGGACGGTGAAGATCGCCGACCGCCCGAAGTCGTTGGGCAGTGCCCGCATGTGATCCGGCCAGGGAGCCAGGTCGAACAGCGAGAGCTGCATGTCCTTGATCTGCTGCTTCGTGTGCTTGAGCAAGGCCGTCTGCTTGGCCTCGCTGACCTTCTCGGCCAGCTCACCGCCGGCCGTTCGCTTCTTGGTCGCCATCGCACTACTCCGTTTGTCCTGGGCCAGCGCGCCGATCTGCTCGGCCATCTTGTTCACGGCGGTGCGCGGTTCGGGCGGCAGGCCCATCGTGCGCGCAAGCTCGGCCGATTCCTGCGCCATGCGCTCGGATCGCTCGACGGCGGCACTTGCCGGCGTCGGTAGCTTCGGCGGCAAAGCCGCCTCGTTGTCGCCGGCCGTGGCCGGCAGCTCGAAGAGGGAACCGGCGGGGCGGAAGGCCCCGCCGGCGCTGCCCGAGTCCCTGCGAGCGGCGGCGGTACGGGCGGCAAGGTCGGTGGCGTCGGCTTCGCTAAGCCCGCCCTCGATGAGCTTGCGCCTGTATTCCTGCTCGTTGAACTCGTTCTGCATCTAATCTCCCTCCTAGCATACTGCCCGGCCGTGGCCGGGCCTGGCCTTACTGGCCGCCGCCTGGCGCTTTGGTGTCCAGGTATTCGATTTCCTCGGCGATGAAATCGAACCCGTATTCGGTCTTGCCGTCCTTCTCGTACTTCGTCGGCTCGATGCGGCCCTGGACGAACACCTTGGAGCCTTTGCCCAGGTACTTGCCCGCGTTCTCGGCCAGGCCGCCGAACGACTTGATGCGGAAGAAGTCCGTCTGCTCCTGCTTCGCACCGGCTGCGTTGCGCCACACGCGATTGACAGCCAGGTCGAAAACGGCGCGGGCGCTGTTTTCGCTATGGCGAACGTCGGTATCGCGGGTAAGATTACCGATAAACTGGAACAGGTTGTGGCTCATTCGTCATGCTCCTTTCGCTAATGGAGTCGTCAGTTTAGCTAAACCTGCGTCCGTGGTCAAGAACTTTAGCGGCTAAAATTTTCTGCCGCCCGCACCGAGAAGGCATACGGGCCTTGTACAACTACATCTTCTTCACGAACGTGCTCCGGCTGCTCGATGAGCGGCACATGACGAAAAAGGAGCTATCGGACAGGTCGGGGGTTTCGATCTCCTTCCTGTCCGATCTCACTAC
>CAZGBA010000239.1:0-1971 GCA_964523435.1 uncultured Xanthomonas sp. | reverse complement strand
GCGCCGGTGGCGCGTCGGGAAAGGGATCGAGGCGGGATTCGAACCAGCGTTGCATGGCTTTCGACTCGTACGGTTAGATGCGCATTCTCCCGCTTTTGCCAGTCATTCCCGCTTCTTTTGTTTCTGTACGGATGCGAGCCAGCCATGGCGGTCAGGGTCGATCCTAAGCAGTTCCTTGATGGCGGCTTCACGTTCTTTTCCGGTCATGTTCTTCAGCAAAGTCTGGATTTCTGCCTTGATGCTGCCGGAACTTGCTCCACGCGCCTCTGCACTGCGATACCACGCATGCCCAAGCTCGTAGTTCCGCTGCTGGATATGCACAGCGCCCAGCAACGTGCATGGGCGAAAGTTGTCGGGTTGAAGTGCATGGGCTTGCTCGCCCATCGATTGGGCTTCAGCAAGATTGCCCAGATCGCGCTTGGCTCCGCCATGTGTGGTGAGGACCGCTGCATGCAGCTTCGGATGTTTCAGCCGGCTTGGTGGCAGCTTTGCAAGAAGCGCATCGGCTTCTGCGGGAGAATTGCATTTTCGCAAGTGTCCGCTTGCGTTGACGGATTGCCAGGGGTCGCCGGTGCGCGTGAATTCGGCGATGCAGAAATCCGCTTCAAGCCGGTGATGCGCGGCAAAAGCACCTTCTAGGCCATGCTTGCCTTTCATTTCTATCAGCCGGGTGACATCCGCACCGTCAAGTCGCGTGCCGGATTCCAGTTTCCGGAAAATTTCCAGGAGTTTCAGCCGGTCCTGCGCTTCCAATGGCGTGGCGACGCCATATTTCCTGAGAATCGCCCACTCTTTCTGCTGTGCGTCCAGATACGCGATGCGCTCCGCTTCCTGCTGCGCCCTGGCCTGTCGCTTTCGTTCGAACTCCTCGAGCTTCAGCCGCCGCGTTTCTTCCCTGGCAAGCCTGGCCTCGGCTTCTGCTTTTCGAATCAGCGCGACACGGCACTCCCGTTCGATAGCGGCGGCTTGCTTGTACTGCGCCCAGCAAACCTCGCCTTTGACTAGCCCTGCAAGCGCATGCAGCCCGTTGTCATGCAGATACGCGATTTCATCTTCCGTGCAGGGACTGTTTTTCGTGCGTGCTTCCAGAATCTCGTGAAGGCGCAAGCTTCCTGCGACGGATTGATCCACGTCGTCGACCAGATATCTTCTTGCCAACTCGAGTGATGTCGAACGCATTGCGCTTTGGTCCATGGCAGGTGTGCGGGATGAATGCCTAACGTCGGCACGACCACGTACTTTGGGGGGCATCGCTCTACACTACGACAAGTCGGCTTTGGAATCGCCACATGACACGCCTCGTACTGATCGACGGATACAACTACCTCTATCGCGCCTTCCATGCGCTGCCGCCGCTGAGCAACGCGGCCGGCGAGCCGACCGGCGCGCTGTTCGGCATCGTCAACATGCTGCGCGGGCACCTGAAGGAAAAGCCGGACTACATCGCCTTCGTGATGGATGCGCCCGGCAGGACCTTCCGCGACGATCTCTACGCGGAGTACAAGGCCAATCGCGCGCCGATGCCGGACGAGTTGCGCGCGCAGGTCGAGCCGATGATGGCGATCGTCGAGGCGCTCGGCCTGCCGGTGGTGCGCGTGGACGGCGTGGAGGCCGACGACGTGATCGGCACGCTGGCGGTGCGCGGTGCCGAGGCCGGCATCGACGTGACCGTCTCGACCGGCGACAAGGACATGGCCCAGCTGGTGCGCCCGCACGTCGTGCTGGTCAACACCATGAGCGGCGGCAAGCTCGATTCCGACGAGGCGGTGATGGCCAAGTTCGGCGTGCGTGCCGACCAGATCATCGATTACCTGGCGCTGATGGGCGACGCGATCGACAACATCCCCGGCATTCCGAAATGCGGGCCGAAGACCGCGGCGAAATGGCTGGCCGAATACGGCTCGCTGGATGGCGTGATCGCCAATGCCGACAAGGTCGGCGGCAAGATCGGCGAGGCATTGCGTGAGGCGT
>CAZGBA010000238.1:0-2008 GCA_964523435.1 uncultured Xanthomonas sp. | reverse complement strand
GCGCGGTTTCCAGGTCGCGCATTTCGCCGATCATGATGATGTCCGGATCCTGGCGCACGATGCTGCGCAGGGCGTGGGCGAAATCCAGCCCGATCTGCGGCTTGGCCTGGATCTGGTTGATGCCCTCGATCTGGTATTCGACCGGGTCCTCGACGGTGATGATCTTCACGTCGGGGGTGTTGAGCTTGGACAGCGCAGTGTAGAGCGTGGTGGTCTTGCCCGAGCCGGTGGGGCCGGTGACCAGCATGATCCCGTGCGGCTGCTGCAGCACGTGATTGAACTGCGGCAGGAAGTCGTCAGTGAAGCCCAGCTTGTGGAAATCGAAGACCACGGTCTCGCGATCGAGCAGGCGCATCACCACCGATTCGCCGTGCGCGGTCGGCACCGTACTCACACGCAGATCGAGCTCTTTGCCCTGCACCCGCAGCATGATCCGGCCATCCTGCGGCAGCCGGCGCTCGGCGATATTGAGTTTGGCCATGATCTTCACGCGCGAAATGACCGCAGCGGTGAGGTTGGCCGGCGGGCTTTCGCCTTCTTCCAGCACGCCGTCGATGCGGTAGCGCACCTTGAGGCGGTTCTCGAACGGTTCGATATGGATATCCGAGGCGCGCAGCTCGACCGCGCGCTGGATGATCAGGTTGACCAGGCGAATGACCGGGGCTTCCGAGGCGAGGTCGCGCAGGTGCTCGACATCGTCGACATCGCCGGTCTCGCCCTCGGCGGTTTCCACGATCGCGCCCATCGCACTGCGGCCCTGGCCGTGCCAGCGTTCGATCAGGTCGCCGATCTCCGAGCGCAGCCCGACCAGCGGCCGCACCTCGCGCCGGCTGGCCAGCCGGATCGCATCGAGCGTGTAGGTGTCCTGCGGGTCGGCCATCAGCACGGCGACATGCTGGTCACCCTCGGCCACCGGCACGGCGGCGAACTGCTTCATGAACTTCAGGCTCAGATCGACCCCCTCCGGCGGCAGGTCGGGCAATTCCTTGATCGCCAGCAGCGGCAGCCCCAACACCTCGGCGCAGGCCTCGGCGTGATCGCGCTCGGACACCAGTCCAAGGCGCGAGATCAGCGCCAGCAACTCGCTGCCGGTTTCCTCCTGCAGGCGCTGCGCGCGCACCAGGTCGGCTTCTTTCAAGCGTCCCTTCTCGATCAATGCAGCCACGATCCGCTCACCTTCGGTGGCCGGCGGCGAGGTGATCTGCTCTTCGGTTGGCTGCATGACTGCGTTCACTCGTCCTGCCCTCGGAACCGGCGTATCGGCCGTTGTGGGTAATTCGCATACTCTAACAGGGGCTCATCGACCGGCTCACGGCCTTCTGACTGCGATTGCCCGGCCACGATGCCCTCCGATACGGATGCGCCGCCCGAAGGCGGCGCAGACCTGGGGTCTATCCGGACCGCGCGTCGGCGAGGAAGTTCATCGCAACGCGACGGCCGACGCTCCCTCAGCGAACCTCCGCCACTTCCACGCCGTCCAGACCGGCCGCGAGCGTACGGGCGTCGCCGCCCTGGGCGAGCTTGATCTTCAGCCGCACCTCGTTCTGGGAATCGGCGAAACGCAGCGCGTCCTCGTAGCTGATCTCGCCGGCCTGGTACAGCTCGAAGAGCGCCTGGTCGAAGGTCTTCATGCCGAGGTTGGTCGATTCCTTCATCACTTCCTTCAACTTGTGGATCTCGCCATCGCGGATATAGTCCTGCACCAGCGGGGTACCGAGCAGAATCTCCATTGCGACCTTGCGACCCTTGCCATCGGGCGTGGGAATCAACTGCTGGGCGACCACGCCCTTGATGTTCAGGGACATATCCATCAGCAGTTGGCTGCGGCGGTCTTCCGGGAAGAAGTTGATGATGCGGTCCATCGCCTGGTTGGCGTTGTTGGCATGCAGGGTGCACAGCACCAGGTGGCCGGTTTCGGCGAAGGCGATGGCGTGGTCCATGCCCTCGCGGGTACGCACCTCGCCGATCATGATCACGTCCGGCGCCTGGCGCAGGGTGTTCTTCAGCG
>CAZGBA010000237.1:0-2027 GCA_964523435.1 uncultured Xanthomonas sp. | reverse complement strand
GCTTGGCGTTCTCGCGCGCCAGCGAAATGGTGAAGCCGTGCATGCCGGCCTTGGCGGCGGCGTAGTTGGCTTGACCGTACTGGCCCTTGAGGCCGTTGATCGAACTGATCTGGATGACCCTGCCCCATTTGCGGTGGCGCATGCCGTCGATCACCGGGCGGGTGACGTTGAACACCGAATTGAGATTGGTGTTGATCACGTCCTGCCACTGGATCGCGGTCATCCGGTGGAAGGTGCCGTCGCGGGTGATGCCGGCGTTGTTGACCAGGATGTCGATCGGCCCGAGCTGGCGTTCGACTTCGCGCACCATCGCTTCGGCTTCTTCGGGAGAACTCACGTCGCCCTTGGCCAGCGCGATGTCGTAGCCCTGCGCTTTCAGCTCGGCCTGCCATGCTTTCGCTTTTTCCTCGTTGCGATAGTTGGTGGCGACCTTGTGGCCCATATCGGCCAAGCGTTTGCAGATGGCGGTGCCGATGCCGCCGGTGCCGCCGGTGACCAGTGCGACGCGTGTTGTCATGCCGTTCTCCCGTCCCAGAATAATTGTGTGTGGTGACTGCCGTCGGGTCTTGCGCCAGGCTGGCAGTCCGGTGTCTTGACGATTTGGTGCGTGCTTCTTTTCTACCGTGCAGATTCTATGCGTCCCGGATGTCGCTGCCATTGTGCAGTGCGGCGAAGTCGATCGGCTTGCGCGGAATCAGATCGGGGTCGAATGCAGTCGTCGCCCGCGAGAGGGCGCGCTCGACTGCGCCCGGGCGCTGCAGCTTGTCCCGGTCTTGCCCCAGCGCCTCCCATGCCAGCCGCAGCGCCGGCAGCGGGTCGTTGCCGTCCACCGGCAGCGCCGCCATCGATTTCGACAGTTTCGCGCCCTGCGCGTCGACGATCAGCGGCAGGTGCGCGTAGGCGGGCGTCGGCAGCGAAAGCGCGCGCTGCAGCAGGATCTGCCGTGGCGTGGAGTCGAGCAGATCGGCGCCGCGGACGACGTGGGTGATGCCCTGTTCGGCATCGTCGACCACGACCGCGAGCTGATAGGCCCAGAAGCCGTCGGCGCGCAGCAGCACGAAGTCGCCGACGTCGGCCGCAACGTCCTGGGCGATCCGGCCGTGCAGGCCATCGTCGAAGGTCACGACGCTGCCGTCCGCTACGCGCAGCCGGACGGCGGATTCGGTGCGGGCGCGATCGCTGCGGCAGGTCCGGTGGATGCTGTTGGCGGCCGCCAGATCGCTGCGGCTGCAGCGGCACGCGAAGGCCTGCCCGCTCGCGAGCAGGCGGTCCAGCGCGGTGCGATACCGTTCGTGACGTTCGCTTTGGCGCACGACCGGCGCGTCCGGAACCAGACCGAAGCCGGCGAGCGTACGCAACTGCGCATCGGCGGCGCCGACGACTTCGCGCGGGGGATCCAGGTCCTCGATCCGCACCCACCATTCGCCATCGGCGCGACGCGCCATCAGCCAACTGCCGAGCGCGGCGACCAGCGAACCGAAATGCAGCGGCCCGGTGGGCGAGGGCGCGAAACGTCCGCGATAGGGCGTGGCGTGAACCATGTCGATCGAAGGCATCGAAACTGTCTGACGGCTGTCTGTCGTGGCGGTGCGGCCGGCGACGCCGCTTGTGCCGTCGGAACCGGTCCCCACTGTACACGGGACCGCGATCTCCCCCTATCGCAACGGTGTCCGCCATGTTCAAACGCATCGCTCTTTTCCTCGCCACCAACCTGGCCGTGCTGGCGCTGCTCAGCGTGGTCATGGCGGTGTTCGGCATCGATCCGCGCAGCAACGCAGGCCTGCTGGTGATGGCCGCTATGTTCGGCTTCGGCGGCTCGATCATTTCGCTGCTGATTTCAAAGTGGATCGCGAAGAAAACCACCCGCGCGCATGTCATCGGCGAGCCGCGCAACGAGACCGAACGCTGGCTGGTGCAGACCGTGCGCCGTCAGGCCGAGGCCGCTGGCATCGGCATGCCCGAGGTCGCGGTTTACGATGCGCCGGAGATCAATGCCTTCGCCACCGGCGCCAACCGCAACAACGCCC
>CAZGBA010000236.1:0-2030 GCA_964523435.1 uncultured Xanthomonas sp. | reverse complement strand
AGCCGTCTTCCTGCAATGCCTCCAGTTCGGTGCGCAGCATGGCGTCGTCCCAGCCTGCATTCTCCGCAAGCCGGTTGTCGGCGATCACCAGCGCTCGACGCTGCGTCGGCGAGAGGTGATCGAGCACCACCACCGGCACACCATCCAGACCGAGTTTCCGGGCAGCGGCCAGTCGGCCGTGACCGGCGACGATAACGCCGTCGCTGCCGACCAGGATCGGGTTCGTGAATCCAAACTCGACGATCGAGGCCGCAATCTGCGCGATCTGTTCGTCCGAGTGCGTGCGCGCGTTGTTCGCATACGGCAACAGCCGCGACAGCGGCCAGTGCTCGATGCGTTCGGCGACCCAGCTCATGCCGCCGCCCGCGCAGTATTGCGGCGCTCGGACGCGACCGCGTCGAAGTATTGCCCGGTCGCTTCGAGCGTGATCGGCAGTCCCGGCAGTTGCTGGCGAACGCGCTCGATCGCGACATCGACATAGTCGGCGGCGATCTCCACCGCGCGACAAATCCGGCCGGTGCGCTCGCACGCCAGTAGCGTGGTGCCGCTGCCGCCAAAGGGTTCGTACACCAACTCTCCCGCATTCGAGTACGTCTCGATCACGAACTGCGGCAAGGCGACCGGGAACACCGCCGGATGGTCAATGCCTCGACCGAGCTTGCCCTTGTGGCGCATCACTCGGATCACCGAATCGGGAATCCGCATGTCCTGTGTCGGCTGGTTCGCATGCGCCCAGTCCAGCGCGCCGCCATCCTTGCCCCGCAGTGCGGTGGAGGAGCCATCCGCGCGCAGGTGAATGTCCTGCCCCGCGAACTTGCACGGCACGATCTTGTTCGGCTTGCGGTTATTGCGATTGAAGTGAAAGACGAACTCGAAGCTCGGGGCAAGACGACCGCGCCAGTCGCCCGGCAAGCCGGGCCCTTGGTCCCAGACGTACCAGCCAAAACGCCGCCAACCCTGCGCGCGCATCCACGCGGTCCAGCCATCCCAATACGGCTGCACTTCGTTGTCATCGTGGACGAGGCCAAGATTGACCAGCAACTGCGCGTCGTCGTGCAGCGCAGCGCGCGCCGCGCCAAACACGCCACGCATTAGCGTGTCCCAGTCGCCGACGCCGCCGCTGGCGTAATCGCGCTGCTGGCCATAAGGCGGTGAGGTAATGCACAGGTGCGCGGTCTCGCCGCGCATCAGCGCCGCGACGACGGCCGGATCGGCGGCGTCGCCGCAGATCAGCCGGTGCTTGCCGATCATCCACACATCTCCGATGCGGGAGACCGGGTCTGCGGGCGGCAGCGAATCGTCGTCATTGCCAACGTCGTCGTCCTCGCTGGAATCAGTGTCTGCGTCTTTCTCTGTGGCGTTGGTCGCTTCGGTTGTTTCGACCGCATCGAGCAGGCGTTCGATGTCGTTCGCCGAGAAGCCGGTCAAATCCAGCTCGAACCCGATGTCCGCAAGCTCTGCCAGTTCCAGCACCAGCATCGCCTCGTCCCAGCCGGCGTCGAGCGCGAGGCGGTTGTCGGCGATGACCAGCGCGCGCTTCTGCGCCGACGTGAGGTGCGCCAATTCGATCACCGGTACCTCGGTCATGCCGAGCTTGCGTGCGGCGAGCAGCCGACCGTGGCCGGCGATCACGCCGTTCTCGCCATCGACCAGGATCGGATTGGTCCAGCCGAACTCCACGATGCTCGCCGCGAGCTGCGCAATCTGCGCATCGCTGTGCGTGCGCGGGTTTCTCGCATAGGGAATCAGCGCCTCGACTTTGCGGGTCTCGACGGTGAGGGCGTTGGGCATCGTGGGCTCAAAAAGAAGCCCGCCGACCATCGTGCTCGCAGGGGAACGAGTCACGACGATCGACGGGCAGGGGGACAGTGAGTGAAGTGCAAACCGGGGTGCAAACCGCAAACCCTGCAAACCGTGCAAACCTCGATTCGTGTGCTGACGGTAGCGAGGTTCTGCGGCGCTGCCCCCCGCTCAGGCAGGGTCGCAGGAAGGACCCGTAGACCTTGTGGGGCTACATCTGTCCTCGTGGG
>CAZGBA010000235.1:0-2041 GCA_964523435.1 uncultured Xanthomonas sp. | reverse complement strand
TGGCCCGGTCCAGCCGCGCGGCTACATTCATCAACGCCGCGAACGCGACCAGCGACAGTGCGGGGGAGACCGCATCCAGTCGGCATCCTGGCTGCATCCGCGGGCGAATCAAGTCGATGACGCGCTCTGCGCCGCTGTTGCGAATGATCTTCATGGCTGGCCAGTGTATGGCCATCGCGGCAAGGCACAATTGCTGCCGGCAGTCCGCGCCCCTCGTGCAACCTGGATCATGTCCCCATGAAAATCGCCAGCTGGAACGTCAACTCGCTCAACGTGCGGCTGCCGCATCTGCTGCACTGGCTGGCCGAGGCGAAGCCGGACGTGGTCGCGCTGCAGGAAACCAAGCTGGAAGACCACAGGTTTCCCGAGGATGCCCTGCTGGAGGCCGGCTACCGCAGCGTGTTCGCCGGGCAGAAGACCTACAACGGGGTGGCGATCCTCGCCCGGCAGGCGATCGGCGACGTGCAGGCGGGGATTCCCGGTTTCGACGATCCGCAGAAGCGGGTGATCGCCGCGACGGTGGGCGACATCCGCATCGTCGATCTGTACGTGGTCAATGGCGAGGCCGTCGGCAGCGAGAAGTTCGCCTACAAGTTGCGCTGGCTGGACGCAGTGCGCGAATGGCTGCGCGCGGAGCTTGCCGCGCATCCGAAGCTGGTGGTGCTGGGCGATTTCAACATCGCGCCGGACGACCGCGATGTCTGGGATCCGAAGCGCTGGCGCGAGAAGATCCTGTGCTCGACGCCGGAGCGCGAGGCGTATCGCGGCTTGCTAGAGCTTGGCCTTTCCGACAGCTTCCGCCTGTTCAACGACGAGGCCGGCCAGCACAGCTGGTGGGATTACCGCCTGTCCGGCTTCGAACGCGGCTGGGGTCTGCGCATCGACCTGGCGCTGGTCAGCGATGCGCTGAAATCGCGTTGCAGTGCCGCCGGCATCGACCGCGAGCCGCGCGGCCGGGAACGGCCGAGCGACCACACCCCGGTGTGGGTGGAGATCGCCGGCGGGTGATGACGGATTACCAGCTGTAGAGCTTGTAGTAGGTCATCGGCGCCTCGCCCTTGCCCCAGTCCAGCTTGCCGTCGCCATCGCGGTCGTGGATGTAGTAGGTCGGGCCGCGTGACGGCACCACCTTGATCATCTTCAGCGCACCGGCCACCCGGTATTCGGTGACGGTGTCGCCATTGGCCTCGGTGCGGGTCAGCGGTTCGGCGTTGGCCAGCATGTCTTCCGGTGGCACGGTGCTGCAGGCGGACAGCGCGAGTGCGAACACGATGGCGATGGTCTGGCGCATGGGCGGCTCCGGTCTCGGATGATCGATGGGCTGGGTGGAAGTATGCGCGATGCCGGCGGCAACGCGTCGTGATGCATCAGGCGTCGTAGGTTTCCGCATCGACGGCCGTCAGTTCCAGGAACCCGCCCGACTGCCGCTGCCACAGTTGCGCGTACAGGCCGCCGCGCGCCAGCAACTGCTCGTGGGTGCCGGTTTCGACGATGCGGCCGGCATCCATCACCACCAACCGGTCCATCGCCGCGATGGTGGACAGTCGGTGCGCGATCGCGATCACCGTCTTGCCCTGCATCAGCCGATAGAGATTTTCCTGGATCACCGCTTCCACTTCCGAATCCAGCGCCGAGGTCGCCTCGTCCAGCACCAGGATCGGCGCGTTCTTCAGCAGCACGCGGGCGATGGCGATGCGCTGGCGCTGGCCGCCGGACAGCTTGACCCCGCGTTCGCCGACCTGGGCGTCGTAGCCGCGGCGGCCCTTGCTGTCGACCAGTTCGGCGATGAAGCCGTCGGCGTTGGCCTGGCGCGCGGACTCGATCATCTCCGCCTCGCTTGCATCCGGACGGCCGTAGAGGATGTTCTCGCGCACCGACCGGTGCAGCAGCGAGGTGTCCTGGGTGACCATGCCGATCTGCGCACGCAGCGAATCCTGCTGCACCGAAGCCACGTCGATACCGTCGATGCAGATGCGCCCGGCTTCCACGTCGTGGAAGCGCAGCAGCAGGTTGACCAGGGTCGACTTGCCGGCGCCGGAGC
>CAZGBA010000234.1:0-2086 GCA_964523435.1 uncultured Xanthomonas sp. | reverse complement strand
GTGCTCGACGACGCGCAGGGCGAAGGGCTCGGCCGCGCCGTGTGGCAGCTGATGCGCGAAGCGCAGCCGAAACTGTTCTGGCGTTCCCGTCACGGCAATCCGGTCAATGCGTTCTACGATGCGGAAGCCGACGGCAGCGTGAAGCAGGAGCGCTGGCGCGCGTACTGGTACGGACTCGGCGATCTCGACCGCGAAGGTCTGGAGACGATCCGCCACTGCCTCGAACATTGCCGGCAGCGGCCGGCGACGCTGACGGACTGAAGACGATGGATGCTGTCTGCGACACACCGATCTGGAGCACGCCGACGTTGACCGGTCGCCACGTGCGGCTTGAGCCGCTGCGCGTTGATCACGCCGATGCCCTGCGTGCTGCCGCCCGCGATGGCGCGCTGTGGGAGCTGCGCTATACCAGCGTGCCGGGTCCGGAAGCGGGTGAGGCCGAGCGCTATATCGAGATCGCACTCGCTGCGCGCGATGCAGGTCAGGTGTTGCCGTTCGTGGTGCTCGACGCCTCCGGTGATGTTGTCGGTACCACGCGCTTCTACGACATCGATCGCGGCGTGCCGCGGGTCAAGCTCGGCTACACCTGGTATGCGCAGCGCGTGCAGCGCACCGGACTGAACACCGAGGCGAAATTGCTGCTGATCGGGCATGCGTTCGCGCAGTGGGGTTGCGAGGCGGTCGTGCTGGAAACGAGTCATGAGAATCTTCGCTCGCAGGCGGCCATTCTGCGCCTGGGCGCCAAGCGCGACGGCATCCTGCGTGCGAACATGCGCCATCGCGACGGGACGCTGCGCGATACTCACGTGTTCTCCATCCTGCGCAGCGAATGGCCGGCGCTGCGCAGCCGACTCGAGATCAAGCTTCAGGAGCACAACGCATGACCGCCGATATTTTCCGTGTCGGTATCGTTGGCGCACGCGGCCACGTCGGCGCCGAACTGATCCGTCTGCTGGCCGCGCATCCGCGCTTCGAGCTGGCCTATGTCGGCTCGCGCGAACTCGACGGCCAGCGGCTTTCCGATCACATTGATGCGTATGCGGGCGAGCTGCGCTATTCGTCGCCTGCGAATGAAGCACTGCCGTCGCTGGGTGCCGACGCCGTGGTGCTCGCCCTGCCCAACGGCAAGGCCGCCGCCTGCGTCGCGGCGTTCGATGCCGCCAACGCAAACCCGGTCATTGTCGATCTCTCCGCCGACTATCGCTTCGACGACGTCTGGTACTACGGCCTGCCGGAATTGACCCGCACGCGCTATCGCGGCGAGCGCCGGATCAGCAATCCCGGTTGTTACGCGACCGCGATGCAACTGGCCATCGCACCAATGCGGGATCTGCTGCAAGGTCCGGCCCAATGTTTCGGCGTGTCCGGTTATTCCGGCGCCGGCACCACGCCGTCGGACAAGAACGATCCGGACAAGCTCCGCGACAATCTGATGCCGTATGCGCTCACCGGCCATGTTCACGAGCGCGAAGTGACGCGTCAACTCGGGCATCCGGTCGAGTTCATGCCGCATGTCGCGGCACATTTTCGCGGCATCACCATGACCGTGAACCTGCATCTGGGCGAAGCGACGACGCGCGACGCGGTGATCGCACGCTACCGAGATGCGTATGCCGGTGAACCACTGGTACGCGTGATCGATGACGCGCCGTGGGTCAGCCGCATTGCAGGGCGGCATCAAGTCGAGATCGGCGGTTTCGCGCTGTCGGAAGACGGACGTCGGCTTGTCGTGGTGTCGACCGAAGACAATCTGTTGAAAGGCGCAGCGACCCAGGCGCTGCAGAATCTGAATCTCGCGTTCGGTCTGGAGGAATTCGCCGGAATAACGCTGGAAATTCAATAAGCAGGGATCATTTCAAGCTACTGCCTTATGCATGTGGAGACGACGTTCTTCTGGTCTGTACCAGAAGCAAGAGCAGATCTTTCGGTCTGCTGCGAAGTCGTTAGGAATGAGCCTGTGTTTTGCTCCTCCCCTTGCGCGTAGCGCAGGGGGAGGTTGGGAGGGTGTGCTGTTTCGTGTCCAAGCACCCCTCCCCAACCCTCCCCTTCGCCTTTGGCGAAAGGGAGGGAGAACGGAGGCTTGCGT
>CAZGBA010000233.1:0-2087 GCA_964523435.1 uncultured Xanthomonas sp. | reverse complement strand
TGATGCACGCCGGTGCGGCGCGCTACGACATCGACCGCTTTGGCATGTTGTTCCGACCCAGCCCCCGTCAGTCCGATCTGATGATCGTGGCCGGCACGCTGTGCAACAAGATGGCGCCCGCGCTGCGCAAGGTGTACGACCAGATGGCCGAACCCCGTTGGGTGCTGTCCATGGGCTCGTGTGCCAACGGCGGAGGCTACTACCACTACAGCTATTCGGTGGTGCGCGGTTGTGACCGCATCGTGCCGGTGGACGTGTACGTGCCCGGTTGCCCCCCGACGGCTGAAGCGCTGCTTTACGGCATCCTGCAACTGCAGGCCAAGATCCGCCGCGAAAACACCATTGCCCGCTGATCAGGAGCCATTGCATGAGCCAGAAACTCGCCAACCTGCAAGCCGCCCTTGAGCGCATCCTCGGCGACAAGATCAAGCGCTTGGACAACATCAAGGGCGAATTGACCTTGACCGTGTCCGCCGCCGATTACCACGACATCTGCCTGACCCTGCGCGACCACGCCGAGCTGAAGTTCGAGATGCTGGTCGACCTGTGTGGCATGGATTACTCGGCCTACAAGGACGGCGGCCCCAGCATCTACGCCGACGGCCCACGCTTTTGCGCCATCACCCACCTGCTGTCGGTCAACAAGAACTGGCGTCTGCGCCTGAAGGTCTTTGCGCTGGACGACGACTTCCCGGTGCTGGCCTCCGTCACCGACGTGTGGAGCAGCGCCAACTGGTTCGAGCGTGAAGCCTTTGACCTCTACGGCATCATCTTCGACGGTCACAACGACCTGCGTCGCATCCTGACGGACTACGGTTTCATCGGCCATCCTTTCCGCAAGGACTTCCCGACGACCGGCTACGTGGAGATGACCTACGACGAAGTGCAAAAGCGCGTGGTCTACCAGCCCGTCACCATCGAGCCGCGCGAGATCACCCCGCGCATCATCCGCGAAGACAACTACGGTGGTCTCCACTGATGCACAAGGCCTGAGTCATGTCAGAAATCAAGAACTACACCCTGAACTTCGGTCCGCAGCACCCGGCCGCGCACGGCGTGCTGCGTCTGATCCTCGAGTTGGACGGCGAAGTCATCCAGCGTGCTGACCCGCACATCGGTCTGCTGCACCGCGCCACCGAGAAGCTGGCCGAATCCAAGACCTTCATCCAGTCGCTGCCCTACATGGACCGCCTGGATTACGTCTCGATGATGTGCAACGAGCACGCCTACTGCCTGGCCATCGAAAAGATGATGGGCATCGAGGTGCCGGTCCGTGCGCAGTACATCCGCGTGATGTTCGCCGAGATCACCCGCGTTCTGAACCACCTCTTGTGGCTGGGCGCCCACGGTTTCGACTGTGGCGCCATGAACATCCTGATTTATTGCTTCCGCGAGCGCGAAGACCTCTTCGACATGTACGAAGCGGTGTCGGGTGCGCGCATGCACGCGGCCTACTTCCGTCCGGGTGGCGTGTACCGCGACCTGCCGGACACCATGCCGCAGTACAAGGTCAGCAAGATCAAGAACGCCAAGACGATCGCTCGCATGAACGAGAACCGTCAGGGCTCCTTGCTGGACTTCATCGACGACTTCACGCAGCGTTTCCCGAAGATGGTCGACGAGTACGAGACCTTGCTGACAGATAACCGCATCTGGAAGCAGCGTACCGTGGGCATCGGCGTCGTGACGCCCGAGCGTGCCATGCAGATGGGCCTGACCGGCGCGATGCTGCGCG
The DNA here is from genome assembly GCA_964523435.1 of uncultured Xanthomonas sp. GTDB lineage: Bacteria > Pseudomonadota > Gammaproteobacteria > Xanthomonadales > Xanthomonadaceae > Lysobacter_I. Next base: position 352 of record CAZGBA010000233.1, on the reverse strand, counting down.
GCTCCGGCGTGGCCTGGGACCTGCGCAAGCACCAGCCCTACGACGTCTACGACAAGGTCGACTTCGACATCCCTGTTGGCACCAATGGCGACTGCTATGACCGCTATGTGGTCCGCGTCGAAGAGCTGCGTCAGTCCAACCGCATCATCAAGCAGTGCGTGGATTGGCTGCGTGCCAACCCAGGTCCGGTCATCACCGACAACCACAAGGTGGCGCCGCCGTCGCGCGTCGAGATGAAGACCTCGATGGAACAGCTGATTCACCACTTCAAGCTGTTCACTGAAGGCTTCCATGTGCCCGAAGGCGAGGCCTACGCCGCCGTTGAACACCCCAAGGGTGAGTTCGGCATCTA
>CAZGBA010000232.1:0-2087 GCA_964523435.1 uncultured Xanthomonas sp. | reverse complement strand
AGGCCGGCGTCGATTTCGACCTCACCAACATCAACGACGACCCGCGCTTCAACGAATACTGGCAGCAGTACCACGCGCTGACCGAACGTCGCGGCGTGACTCCGGCGGCCGCAAAGAACCTGCTGCGCTCGCGTCCGGCGCTGATCGCCTCGCTGATGGTCGAGCGCGGCGAAGCCGACGCGATGATCTGCGGCCTGGTCGGCCGCTTCCACAAGAAACTCGGCTACCTGCTGAGCGTCTTCAACTTCGACCGCGGCGTGAGCGGCACCGCCGCGATGACCGGCGTCATCAACGACCACGGCGTGTGGTTCTTCCTCGACACCCACGTGCAGGTGGATCCCAGCGCCGAGCAGATCGCCGAAGCCACCCTGCAGGCCACGTACCGCCTGAAGCTGTTCGGCGTGGAACCCCGGGTCGCGCTGCTGTCGCACTCCAACTACGGCAGCCACAACAATGCCAGCGCCGCGAAGATGCGCCAGGCCTACAAACTCATCCGCGCGCGCGCGCCGAAACTGCAGGTCGACGGCGAAATGCAGGGCGACACCGCCTGGGACGAGAGCCTGCGCAAGCGCATGTTCCCCAACACCACCCTGCACGGCCGCCCCAACCTGTTCGTGCTGCCGAATCTCGACGCCGCCAACATCACCTACAACATGGTCCGGGTGATGACCGACGGCGTCGCCATCGGCCCGATCCTGATGGGCCTCGACCAGTCCGCGCACATCCTCACCCCAGCCTCCAGCCCGCGCCGCGTGGTCAACATGACCGCTATAGCGGCTGTGGACGCACAGATCCGCCAGCAGCAGCGCGAAGCCGAAACCGCCCATCGCAAGGCGCTGCGCGGGGGCTGATCGGCAGTTGTTTGATCGCGGCTTGCGCCGCTCCTACAAGAGCAAGTGCCTTTGTAGGAGCGGCGCAAGCCGCGATAGCTCTATAGCTCCGACATTTGCCTTCGATTACTGGAATGGTTGCCCTGAATTCTCCAGCCAGACCGCATTCCAAAAAGGATATCGACCGACGTCATCGACCAATCCCGATCGAATCGGGTTGGCGATGATGTAACGGGCAACGGTCATTACACCTTCTTCCGACCGCAAGGCACGATCATGGAAGCCTCGCATCCAGACAGCCTCGCTGCGTCCATCGATCCGATTCGCCACGTTCGCTGTCACGCATTTCACACGGCGGACAAGGCTGGACAAATTTTCCGCATGCCCAAGTTCAACCAGCAGATGCATATGGTCTGGCATCAGAACCCAACAGTGAACGGATGAACCAAGCCACAGGCTTTGATCATGGAGCTTTGAGGCCACGGCTGCAGCGGTCTCCCAAGACAGGAAACGTCGCTCGCGTCGGTGGCAGACGATGGTGATCGCATAGCTTTGACCGGCGATGGAAACACGGCCTTTTCGAAGGCTTTTCTGATTGTGAAAAAAGGGTGTATTCATGGAACGGATCATCCGGGCCATCCATCGCCAGCGATATCGGGAAAATCCGATTCTCGTGTCGGCAATTGCCGCATCAGGCTCCCTTCGCGGCTTGCGCCGCTCCTACAAACGCAAGAGCACCTGTAGGAGCGGCGCAAGCCGCGATCAGCCCGTCCATACACGGAAGGCGATCACACCACGCCCCCAAGAAATCGAATTCTTCCCCCAACACCCCCCACCACACCCCGCCGTACGGGGCAGCCCGCGCACCCGCTGCTAGAATCGGGGCTCTAAAAACCGACGACACCCACTGGACGCGGCCCCCCGGCCGCTGCGGAGCCCAAGGCATGAGCTGGCTGAAAGAATTGCTGCAGAACGACCCCGACCCCACCGAGACCCGCGAATGGGTCGAGTCGCTGAAGGCGGTGATCGATGCCGACGGCCCCGGCCGCGCGCACCAGCTGCTGGAGGGCATGGTCGAACTGACCCGCCGCGCTGGCGCGCATCTGCCGTTCGCGCCCACCACCGAATACATCAACACCATTCCCTCGCATCTGGAGCCGCGCATGACCGGCGACCAGCACATGGAATGGCGGATCCGCTCGATCATCCGCTGGAACGCCATGGCCATGGTGGTCCGCGCCAACCGCAAGCCCGGCG
>CAZGBA010000231.1:0-2112 GCA_964523435.1 uncultured Xanthomonas sp. | reverse complement strand
CGACCGCGCGCAGCGCGATCACCCATTCATAGGCACGCGCATCGCCGACCACGCCCACCGACTTCACCGGCAGGAACACCGCGAACGCCTGCGAGGTTCTGTCGTACCAGTCGGCCCTACGCAGTTCCTCGATGAAGATCGCGTCGGCCTGCGCCAGCAGTTCGGCGTATTCGCGCTTCACTTCGCCGAGGATGCGCACACCGAGGCCCGGGCCCGGGAACGGATGGCGATAAACCATCTCGCGCGGCAGGCCGAGCTCGACGCCGAGGCGGCGCACTTCGTCCTTGAACAGTTCGCGCAGCGGCTCGACCAGACCGAGCTTCATGTGCTCGGGCAGACCGCCGACGTTGTGATGACTCTTGATTACATGCGCCTTGCCGGTCCTGCTGCCGGCGGATTCGATCACGTCCGGATAGATCGTGCCCTGCGCCAGCCACTTGGCGTTCGCGAGCTTGTGCGATTCTTCCTCGAAGATATCGACGAACAGACCGCCGATGATCTTGCGCTTGGCTTCCGGGTCGGTCACGCCGGCCAGCGCGTTGAAGTATCGGTCGGCGGCATTCACGCGCACGACCTTCACGCCCATATGCTCTGCGAACATCGCCATCACCTGATCGCCTTCCTTCCAGCGCAGCAGGCCGGTATCGACGAAGACGCAGGTCAGCTGTTCGCCGATCGCACGATGAAGCAGCGCCGCGACCACCGACGAATCGACACCGCCGGATAGTCCGAGGATCACTTCATCGCTGCCGACCTGCGCGCGCACGCGCGCGATCTGGTCATCAATGATGTTCGCCGCCGTCCACAGCGCCTGACAGCCGCAGATGTCCAGCACGAAACGACGCAGCAGCGTCTCGCCCTGCTTCGTGTGGGTGACTTCGGGATGGAACTGCACGCCGTACCAGCGCCGCGCCTCGTCAGCCATCGCGATGATCGGCACGCTGTCGGTGCGGCCGGTAACGCTGAAACCGTCGGGAATCTTCGTGACGCGGTCGCCGTGACTCATCCACACATCGAGGCCCGCACGACCCGGATGATCGGTCAGCGCACCGAGCAGCTTGTCGTGGCCGAGCACTTCGACTTCGGCATAGCCGAATTCGCGATGATGCCCACCTTCGACCGCGCCCCCGAGTTGCATCGCCATCGTCTGCATGCCGTAGCAGATGCCGAGCAGCGGCACGCCGCTGTCGAACACGGCCTGCGGCGCGCGCGGCGAGCCGTCTTCGGTCGTCGACTCCGGCCCGCCCGACAGGATGATGCCCTTCGGCGCGAACTTCGCGATATCAGCAGGATCGTGGTCCCACGCCCAGATTTCGCAGTACACGCCGATCTCGCGGATGCGCCGCGCGATCAGCTGCGTGTATTGCGCGCCGAAGTCGAGGATCAGGATGCGGTGCGCGTGGATGTCGTCGCTGTGGGTGTCGGTCATATGGCCGGGATTCGAGATGGTGATTCAGGCATGGAGGTCGCTGTCATCCCGAGCGTAGCGAGGGACCTGATTGTTGAATCGCGAAATGGCTGCAGCAGGTCCCTTGCTACGCTCGGGATGACAATGTGGACCGGCTGATCTATCACAGAGTTTCGATTTCGAATTTCGAATTCTCTACTCTCCATTTACCTTGCATGGCGATCAGCTCATCCGGTAATTCGGCGGTTCCTTGGTGATCTGCACATCATGCACATGGCTTTCGCGCTGTCCGGCGCCCGTGACCTTCACGAACGACGGCTTCTTGCGCATCTCTTCGATACTGGCGCAGCCGACGTAGCCCATCGTCGCGCGCAGGCCGCCGGCAAGCTGATGCACCACGTTCGCGAGCGGGCCGCGATACGGTACGCGGCCTTCGATGCCTTCGGGCACAAGCTTGTCGGCCTCGCTGGCGTCCTGGAAATAGCGGTCTTTCGAGCCCTTCTCCATCGCGCCCAGCGAACCCATGCCGCGATAGCTCTTGTAGCTGCGGCCCTGGAACAGTTCGGTCTCGCCCGGGGCTTCCTCGGTACCCGCAAACAGGCCGCCGATCATGATCGTCGAAGCGCCTGCGACGATCGCCTTGCCGATATCGCCCGAATAGCGGATGCCGCCGTCGGCGATCAGCGGAATGCGGTCCTGCAGCG
>CAZGBA010000230.1:0-2146 GCA_964523435.1 uncultured Xanthomonas sp. | reverse complement strand
TCGGGCGTGGAATCGCGGCCGGTGAAGCCGGTGCCGCCGGTGACGAGGATGCCGTCCACCGCCGGATCGGCGATCCACTGCGACACCTGCGCGCGGAGCTTGTAGCGGTCGTCCGGCAGTACGGCGCGGTCATGAAGCCGGTGGCCGGCGTCGGCCAATGCGGTGGCGAGATAGTCGCCGGAGCTGTCGTCGGCGAGGCTGCGCGTGTCGGACACGGTCAGCACGCACAGCGAGAGGGGAATGAAATCGTGGGCTGCGGTCATGGGCCGCAGGGTAACGCTTTCGCCTGCGCCCGGCGAGCCGGTCAGCGCGTCGCCAGCGGCAGCTGGAAACGCAGCGTCTCATCGTTCTGGCGCCAGCCCTGCGAGCGGTACAGCGCCTGCGCGGCGTGGTTGTCGGGCATGGTCTCCAGCTCCAGCCGGATCGCTCCTTCCGCCTGCCCGTACTCCGACGCCGCCGACAGCAGCGCCAGCGCGACACCCTTGCGGCGCGCGTGCTCGGCCACGAACAGATCGTTGAGCACGAACACCCGCGCCGCGCGCACCGACGAGAACATCGGGTATAGCTGTGTGAAGCCGACCGGCGCGACATCGTGCAGCCCGTCGAAATGCGCGAGCAGAATCGTGGATTCGTTCCGGCTCAAGCGTTCGTAGAGAAACCGGCGCGCGGTTTCCGGATCCTGCCGCTGCGCGTAAAAACTGCGGTAGTCCGAAAACAGCGGCACGAGTTCGCCGAGATCGTCGAGGGTGGCGCGGCGGGTGGTGACGGGCATGGGGGCGATCCAGAAAGGATTCGTCGATCTTAGCGCGAACAATCGCGCCCTTCGCATGAGCCTTGCGTAGGAGCGACTTCAGTCGCGAAACCAACGCACTCGCCGCCGAAATGGTATCCGCCATCCCAAAATCTCAAATTCCGCCAACATGACATCAGACATTTCCGACGCCGAATCGCCGCAAATCCCGATAGCGCCACCAACCAGCGCGTCGGATCCTGACCGCATGAAAAAACCCGGACATCACGCGCTGCGTATCGGCAGGCATTCCTGCCCGGGCCAGGTCTATCTGGTGACATTCACCACCAAAGGCCGAAACCCGATCTTTGCCGATCACAAGATCGCGAGCAGTGCGGTGGAATGCATGCTGCAATCGTCCTCATGGCGGTCGTCGGCGTTGATGCATTGGGTGCTGATGCCGGACCATTGGCATGGTCTGATCGCGCTTGGTGACGATATCTCCGTGTCGTCGTGTGTGGCGCGCTTGAAAGGCGGAAGTGCGCGCGGTTTGCGGCTTTTGCATCCGGAAATCGAAACGGTCTGGGCGCCGGGATTCCACGATCGTGCATTGCGAAGTGAAGAAGGGGTTGCGGCGGTGGCGGGTTATATCGAGGCCAATCCCCTGCGTACGGGTTTGGTTGCTGATATTGGGGACTATCCGTTTGTCGGTTCCCGGTGGATAGGGAAGAAGCAGGCTTGAATGTTGGTTTTGGGGATTGGTTTTTTTGCGGTGTTGGAAAAGGTGCGGGTTTCGCGACTGAAGTCGCTCCTACAAGTCGCTCCTACAATTCGCTCCTGCAGGTCGCTTCTGCGCGTCGTTTCGATTGATTCAACCGCCTTGTGTCAACCGTGCGAGCTCATCGGCCTGATGCTCGCGGGCCAGACGTTCGATGAGATCGTCGATATTGCCCTGGATGATGTTCGGCAGATCGTAGAGGGTCAGGCCTTCGACGCGATGGTCGGTGATCCGACCCTGCGGGAAATTGTAGGTGCGGATGCGCTGGCTGCGGTCGCCGCTGCCGACCTGGAGTTTGCGTTCCTCCGCCTGCGCGGCTTCGCGTTTGGCGGTTTCGGCTTCGACCAGCATGGCCTTCAGTCGCTTCATCGCCTTGTCGCGGTTGGCGTGCTGGCTGCGTTCGGTCTGCGATTCCACCACCACGCCGCTGGGCATGTGGGTGATGCGGATTGCGGATTCGGTCTTGTTGACGTGCTGGCCGCCGGCGCCGCTGGAGCGGAAGGTGTCGACGCGCAGATCGGCGGGATTGATCTCGATGTCGATCTCGCCGCTGTCTTCGCCGATGATCGCGACCGTCGCGGCGGAGGTGTGGATGCGGCCCTGCGATTCGGTTTCCGGCACGCGCTGCACGCGATGGG
>CAZGBA010000229.1:0-2266 GCA_964523435.1 uncultured Xanthomonas sp. | reverse complement strand
CTGCGACCTCTACGTCCCGAACGTAGCGCTCTACCAGACTGAGCTACACCCCGACATTGCAGCCGGTCATTCTAAGAGCCGCATCCCGTTTGGGCAAGCCCGGGCTGCGACCCCGGCCTCCGCAGCCTCCGGACCTGCCGGGTGCCGCCTCCGGGCCGGCCAACCGCTAAACTTGTCCGCATTCTGCTGCATGCCCCGGAGCTTCCCTTGATCAAGCCGCGTACCCCGCCTGGCGTCCTCGAACTGCTGCCGCGCGACCAGATCGCGTTCCAGCGGATGCTGGACACCATCCGCCGCACCTTCGAGCGCTTCGGTTTCCTGCCGATCGAAACCCCGGTGATGGAGCTGTCCGAGGTGCTGCTGACCAAGTCCGGCGGCGAAACCGAGCGTCAGGTGTATTTCGTGCAGTCCACTGGATCTCTTGAAAAGGGCGGCGAAGGCCTGCCCGAAATGGCCCTGCGCTTCGACCTCACCGTGCCGCTGGCCCGCTACGTGGCCGAACATGAACACGATCTCGCGTTCCCGTTCCGCCGCTACCAGATGCAGCGCGTGTACCGCGGGGAGCGCGCGCAGCGCGGCCGGTTCCGCGAGTTCTACCAGTGCGATATCGACGTGATCGGCAAGGACGCGCTGAGCACCCGCCACGATGCCGAAATTCCGGCGGTGATCGCCTCGGTGTTCGAGTCGCTGGCGATCGGCGAATTCACCATCCAGTTCAACCACCGCAAACTGCTGCGCGGCTTTTTCGAAGGCCAGGGCATCGCCGAAGGCGAACGCCAGGCGTCGGTGCTGCGCGAGATCGACAAGCTGGACAAGCGCGGCGAACCGGCGGTGCGCGAGACGCTGATCGGCGAGGGTTTCGAACTCACGCCCGACGTCGCTGACACGTTGCTCGCGTTCTCGCGCGTACGCGCCACCGGACACGATGCCGCGCAGGCCGCACTGGATGCGCTGGGCGCGGGCACGGCGATGTTCGAGGAAGGCCGCGACGATCTGCGCGAAGTCCTGCGCCAGCTGCGCGCGCTGGGCGTCGCCGACAATCGTTTCGCGCTGAATCTGTCGATCGCGCGCGGCCTCGATTACTACACTGGTATCGTCTACGAGACCACCCTGAACGCGAATCCGGAGATCGGTTCGATCTGCTCCGGCGGCCGTTACGAAAATCTCGCCAGCCACTACACCAAATCGAAGCTGCCGGGCGTGGGTATTTCCATCGGCCTGACCCGGCTGTTCTGGCAGTTGCGCGAAGCCGGGCTGGTGGCGACCGCCGACAGCTCGGTGGATGCGCTGGTATCGCTGATGGACGATAGCGGTCTTGAAGCCGCGCTGTCGCTGTCGCAGAAACTGCGCGCGGCCGGCCTGAACGTCGAAACCCAGTTGGAACCGCGCAAGCTCGCGAAACAGATGCAGTATGCCGACCGCGCCGGCATCCGCTTCGTGGTGATCCGCGGCGAAGACGAAGTCGCTCGCGGCACGGTCGCGGTGAAGGATCTGCGTCGCGGCGAACAGTTCGAAGTGGCCGAGGCCGATCTCGCGCGCACGCTGCTGGTCGAACGCGAGCAGTGGCGCGCGTTGCCGCCCGCCGGTGCGAAGCCGCCCGAGGTGAAGGCATGAAGCCGATCCGTCTCGACGGCCGCTCGCTGACCCGCGACCGTCTGGTCGAAGTCGCTTACGGCGCGCAGGTGATGCTGGACGAAGGCGCGCTGCGCAACGTCGCGCACGCCGCCGCATTCCTGGCCGAACAGGTGCGCCGCGAAGAGCCCATCTACGGCGTGTCGACCGGCTTCGGCAGCAACGCCGACAAGCTGCTCGGCGCGCATCCGCTGCGGGACGAGCTGCCGGGTGCAACGCCGTCGGGCCGCTCGCTGCACGAAGAACTGCAGCGCAATCTGATCATTTCGCACGCGGTCTGCGTGGGCGAACCGTTCTCCGCCGATGTCGTGCGCGCGATGCTGTGCATCCGCATCAACACGCTGCTGCGCGGGCATTCCGGTATCCGCGTGGAAACCCTGCAGGCGATGACCGCGATGCTCAACGCCGGCATCGTGCCGGTGGTGCCGCAGTTGGGTTCGGTCGGTGCGTCCGGCGACCTCGCGCCGCTGTCGCATCTGGCCATCGTGCTGCTGGGTGGCGGCGAAGCGTTCTACGAAGGCGAGCGCTTGCGCGGCGATGAAGCGCTGAAGCGCGCGGGCCTCACACCCATCACCTTGTCGTACAAGGAAGGCCTGGCGCTGAACAACGGCACCGCGCAGATGCTGGCCACCGG
>CAZGBA010000228.1:0-2274 GCA_964523435.1 uncultured Xanthomonas sp. | reverse complement strand
TCGACCACGAATTCGCGGCCGGTGCCGACGCGCGCGGAGATGCCGAAATCCTCGGCGACGCCGCCGATCAGAAACCCCGGATCGCGTCCGGCGCGATCCAGCAGGAAACTGAGGATGGTGGTCGTCGTGGTCTTGCCGTGGGTGCCGGCGACCGCCAGCGTGTCGCGACCGGGCAGGACATGTTCGCGCAGCCATGCGGCGCCCGAGGTGTAGTGCAGGCCGCGATCGAGCACATATTCGACCGCGGGATTGCCGCGCGACAGCGCATTGCCGATCACGATCTCATCGCAGTCGGCGGAAATGTTCTCCGGCCTGTAGCCCTGACTCAGCGCGATGCCGAGGTTTTCCAACTGGGTGGACATCGGCGGATACACCGCCTGATCGCTGCCTTCGACCGTATGGCCGTGCTCGCGCGCAAGCGCGGCGACGCCGCCCATGAAGGTGCCCGCGATGCCCAGGATATGAAGTTTCAAAATAAGCTCGCTCTCAAGGATGTCGATGAAGGATGTCGATGCATGCGTCGAAGCGGGTCCTTCGCGACACGAGGCTCGGGGCTGCGGCGTGCGGCGAATGCCGATGATGCGAAAACAGGATGCCTCACGCGTTTCTTCGCCGAGCACAAGCTCGCCGCCTGGACAGAGTCGAGGCTTGCAGGCTCAAGGTTTGATCGGCTCCGCTTCGGTCGCCGCCGGCAGGTGCTCACGCAGCATCGCGTCCACGGACGCCGCATACGCGTGCGTGTTCTTCGTCACGTCGAAAAGCCCTGCAGAGACCCGCTGCCGCGCAGTCGCACAGAGCTCGACAAGACTTTCGGCGGCGGCTCGCTGCTGCATGCCTTCAAACACTTTCGCCGCGTAATCCGCTATCTGGGCTTCGAGCTGCGCGGTGACCGCATCGGCGTCCACGCCGCGCGCACGGGATTCCTGCAGAACGATGCTCATCATCTTTGCGCTGGCTTCCGACCATGGCGCATTGCGGGACTCCCAATCGACGGTTTCCTTGCGCCACTGCGCCGCGCTGTCCGGGACGATGCCGCTGCAGTGTTCGGCGATTCGCTTCAAGCTGTCGCGAAAAATCGGAGTGATCGCGGCGGCGGATCCGGCACTGTCGAAGTCGAACGCATCCGCCGGAGGATCGCTGGCATGTGCAGCCGCAACCCAGTTCAGCAACAGGGCGCATGGCAACAGTACGGCCAGCGGCCGTAGAAGCCGTTCAACCGACATCAATGCCCACCGAAATCGCCTCCACGATCCGCGTGAACACCTCGTCCATCGAGCCTTCGCCGTCGACGGCTTTCAGCACGCCGTGCTGGCGATAGAAGTCGATGACCGGCGCGGTCTGATCGTTGTAGATGTTGAGGCGGTTACGGACCGATTCCGGATTGTCGTCGGCGCGGCCTTCGGCCTGGGCGCGGCCGGCGAGACGGTCGACCAGTTTGTCGGTATCGACTTCGAGCTGCACCGCGTGGTCCATCGGCTGGCCGATGCGGGCAAGCAGCTTGCCCAGCGCGTCGGCCTGGGCGAGGTTGCGCGGGTAGCCGTCGAGGATGAAACCGCTGGCGACATCGGCGCGCGACAGCCGGTCTTCGAGCATGCCCAGCAGGATCTCGTCCGAGACCAGATCGCCACGGGCCATGACCGCCTTGGCCTGCAGTCCGAGCGCCGAGCCGGCCGCGACCTCGGCACGCAGCAGGTCGCCGGTCGAGATGTGCGGCACCTGCAGGTGTTCCTTCAGTCTTGTCGCTTGAGTACCTTTGCCCGATCCCGGGGCGCCGAGGAGGACCAATCGCATCGCATGCTCCTGAAGAAGAGAAACTTAAGGCCGCGGCGCTACACTCGTCCGCCCGGCGCGTCCTCCCCAGCTTAACCGCTCGCGGCCCGCGCCCCAACCCGTCTACGACCAATCGCTGAGTCCACCACCCATGGCATCCGGAACCCTGCTCTACGCCCAGTCCGGCGGCGTCACCGCCGTCATCAACGCCTCGGCCTCGGCCGTCATCACCGAAGCCCGCGCCCGCAAGGTCAAGGTGCTGGCCGCCCGCAACGGCATCCTCGGCGCGCTGCGCGAGGAATTGATCGATACGTCCAAGGAGTCGGCAGCCGCCATCCGCGCCCTGGCCCACACCCCGGGCGGCGCCTTCGGTTCCTGCCGGTTCAAGCTCAAGTCGGTGGAGCAGGACCGCGCGAAATACGAGCGACTGCTGCAGGTGCTCCAGGCCCACGACGTGCGCTGGTTCCTCTACAACGGCGGCAACGATTCCGCCGACACCGCGCT
>CAZGBA010000227.1:0-2317 GCA_964523435.1 uncultured Xanthomonas sp. | reverse complement strand
TCGCCCCGATCGCCATGGAAGAAGGCCTGCGCTTCGCCATCCGCGAGGGCGGACGGACCGTCGGCGCCGGCGTCGTGGCCAAGATCATCGAATAGGGCAAGTCGCTGCAGGGGCATAGCTCAACTGGCAGAGCGTCGGTCTCCAAAACCGAAGGTTGGGGGTTCGATTCCCTCTGCCCCTGCCACCGCCAGAAGCTGAACGGCAGACGGCACACCAAGCCTGACTTCCAGCCCGCGGGACGTATAGACGCCCCGGCGGGCTTTCCTGCTCATGGGTCCCGATCGGTTTCGATCGAGGGCAAAGTGAAACTGATGACCACTCCCCAAGTCGAAACCGTGATCACCCAGGCCGACAAGTCTCGGCTGATCGCTGCGGCGCTGCTGCTGCTGGGCGGTCTGGTGGCCTTCTATCTGCTGGCGGCCCAGGGTGCGCTGGCGCAGTGGGCCGCGCTGCTGGTCTTGCTGGGCGGGGCGGTGGCGGTGTTCTTCACGTCCGAGCAGGGCAAGGCACTGACCGCCTACGGGCGCGAGTCGGTGCGCGAATTCCAGAAGGTGGTCTGGCCGACCCGCAAGGAAGCGGGCCAGATGACCGGTTATGTCTTCGCCTTCGTCGTGGTGATGGCGCTTTTCCTGTGGTTCACCGACAAGACCCTGGAATGGGTGCTGTACGACCTGATCCTGGGCTGGAAGCGCTGAATTCCGGCACGACGCGGTAACGAGCAAGGTGACTGACAAGATGAGCGACATCACGACTTCCCCCGCTGCCACGCCGATGCGCTGGTATGTGGTCCACGCCTACTCCGGCATGGAAAAGGCGGTGGAGCGCAACCTGCGCGAACGCATCGAGCGTTCGGGCATGCAAGCCAAGTTCGGCCGCATCCTGGTTCCGACCGAGGAAGTGGTCGAGATGCGCAACGGCAAGAAGGCCGTGACCGAGCGCCGCTTCTTCCCCGGCTATGTGCTGGTCGAGATGGTCATGGACGACGAGTCCTGGCATCTGGTCAAGAACACCAGCAAGGTCACCGGCTTCGTCGGTGGCGCCAAGAACCGCCCGGTGCCCATCTCGGAAGACGAGGTCATGAAGATCGTCAACCAGATGCAGGAAGGCATCGAGAAGCCGCGGCCCAAGGTCGAGTGGGAAGTGGGCGAGGTGGTGCGCGTGAAGGACGGTCCGTTCACCGACTTCAACGGCGTCATCGAGGAAGTCAACTACGACAAGAACAAGCTGCGGGTGTCGGTCACGATCTTCGGTCGTGCGACGCCGGTGGAACTCGACTTCCATCAGGTCGAGAAGGTCTGAGGCCGAAAGGTCCGGACTCATCCGTTGCGGACAGGCGCATCAGCACCTTCCGCTTCATCCAGTGACGAGGAGCCTGCCGCGAGGCGGGCGCTAGAACTCGAGGAGCCATCATGGCAAAGAAGATCGTCGGCTTCATCAAGCTGCAAGTTCCGGCGGGCAAGGCCAATCCTTCGCCCCCGATCGGTCCGGCGCTCGGCCAGCGCGGCCTGAACATCATGGAGTTCTGCAAGGCGTTCAACGCCCAGACCCAGGGCGTCGAGCCCGGTCTGCCGCTGCCGGTGGTGATCACCGCCTTCGCGGACAAGAGCTTCACCTTCATCATCAAGACGCCGCCGGCGAACGTGCTGATCAAGAAGGCCATCAAGCTCGACAAGGGTTCGGCCAAGCCGAACACCGACAAGGTCGGCAAGATCACCCGGGCCCAGCTCGAGGAAATCGCCAAGACCAAGATGAAGGACATGACCGCCGCCGATCTGGACGCCGCCGTGCGCACGATCGCCGGCTCGGCCCGTTCGATGGGCGTCACCGTGGAGGGCGTGTAAATGGCCAAGCTGACCAAGAAACAGAAAGCCCAGGAAGGCAAGGTCGACTCGACCAAGCTGTACCCGCTGGCCGATGCGCTGGCGCTGGTGAAGGAGCATGCCACTGCCAAGTTCGATGAATCCATCGACGTGGCCGTGCAACTGGGCGTCGACGCCAAGAAATCCGACCAGGTCGTGCGTGGCGCTGTCGTGATGCCCAACGGCACCGGCAAGACCAAGCGCGTGGCCGTGTTCACGCAAGGCGCCAAGGCGGACGAAGCCCGTGCTGCTGGCGCGGACGTGGTCGGCATGGACGACCTGGCGGCTGAAGTCAAGGCCGGCAACATCAACTTCGACGTGGTCATCGCCTCGCCGGACGCGATGCGCGTGGTCGGTCAGCTGGGCCAGATCCTGGGCCCGCGCGGCCTGATGCCGAACCCGAAGGTCGGCACCGTGACCCCGGACGTCGCCACCGCCGTCAAGAACGCCAAGGCTGG
>CAZGBA010000226.1:0-2377 GCA_964523435.1 uncultured Xanthomonas sp. | reverse complement strand
CGAATTCCTGCAGCGCACCGAAGGTTCGCCGATCCGCCGCAGCGGCTACGCGCGCTGGCTGCGCAATCTCGCGATCGCGCTGGGCAATGCGCCGACGACGCCGGATGTCATCGCAGCGCTGCAATCAAAAAGAGAGATCGACGATGCGATGGTGCGCGAGCATGTCGAGTGGGCTTTGGTGCAACACAGCCGGTAAAGCGGACGGACCAGCCGTTCGGCTGTTGAAGCCAGTCCGCTGCTGTGGGAGGGGCTTCAGCCCCGAACATCGGGCCTGATGGCCCTCCCACAAAAACGACCGCTCTACCGGGATACCGTCAGGCAGACTGTCTGTGGATTTCCGACAAGAGCGCGCGTGTCACCGGATCGTCCGCCTCGACATCCCCCTGCAGCGCGGGCAACAGTTTATTCGCGACCTGCTTGCCGAGTTCCACGCCGAACTGGTCGAACGCGTTGATGCCCCACAGCACCGACTGCAGATAGACGCTGTGCTCGTACAGCGCGATCAGGGCGCCCAGCGACTCCGGCGTCAGCACATCGAGCAGCAGCAAGGTGCTCGGGCGATTGCCGGCATAGGCGCGGTGCGGATCGTCGCTGGCCTGGCCGTTGGCGAAGGCTTCGGTCTGCGCCAACAGATTCGCGAGCAAGGCTGCGTGATTGTGTTCGTGGGCGTGATCGGCTCGGATCACGCCGATGAAATCCGCAGGCACGATCTGCGTGCCCTGATGCAGCGCCTGGAAGAAGCTGTGCTGGGTATCGGTGCCCGCCCCGCCCCACCATACCGGCACGGTATGTCCGGCAAGCGCGGCGCCGTCGAGACGCGCGGACTTGCCGAGGCTTTCCATCACCAGCTGCTGCAGATAATTCGGCAACAGACGCAGGCGTTCGTCGTACGGTAATACCGCCTGCGAACCGGCGTGCATGGCGTTGCGATTCCAGATCGCGGTCAACGCATGCCAGACCGCGACGTTATCGCGCAGCGGCGTCGCCAGCACGTGCGCGTCCATGTCCGCGGCGCCGGCGAGCAGTCGCTCGAACCCGTCCATGCCGATCGCCAGCGCGATCGGAAACCCCACCGCCGACCACAGCGAATAACGGCCACCGACCCAATCCCACATCGGCAGGATCCGGGCCTCGTCGATGCCGAAGTCCGCAGCGCGCTGCACGTTCGCGCTGACCGCATACACGCGGCTGTCGTTCTGCAGCCAGTCGCGGACCACGGTGCCGTTGAGCAGCGTCTCCTGGGTTCCGAAAGTCTTGGAAATCAGGATCGCTGCTGTGTGCGCGGGATCAAGCTTGGCCAGCGTTCGGCGCACCGCATTGCCATCGACGTTGGACACGAAATGCACGCGAAGGCGCGGACCGCCCACGGCGTCGCTCAGCGCGTCGGCGACCAGACGCGGGCCCAGGTCGGAACCGCCGATGCCGACGCTAACCACGTCGGTCACGCCCGAAGCGAGCAGTTCTTCGACCATCGCCGCCATCTGCGCGCGCGCGGCGCGCGCCTGCGCCGAGGCATCGCGCACGTGGGCGATATCCGAAAGATCGCTGCGCAGCGCGGTATGCAACGCCGCACGGCCTTCGGTGACGTTGACGAGATGGCCATCGAACAGCCGGCGCACCGCCGACATCAGATCAACGCTCTCGGCGATCTCGAACAGCGCATCGAGCGCCGGCCGGTCGTAATGCTGGCGCGCGAAACTGGCATAAAGCGGACCGACGCGTAGCGCGAAATCCTTCGGCCTTGCCGAATCGTCGGCGATCAAGTGCGCGATCGGGACCTGTCGCAGACGCTCGGCGTGAGGCTGCAGCGAATCGAACACAGTGTCGTGCGGGTTTGACATGTCGGGCTCATCGGGCGGCGCGCGTGCGATGCGCGGATTCTGCCAGATCGTCGCCGTGCCGACGGTGGACGCCGGCATGCAAACGAAACCAGCGCGACAGCGCGGCGAGAGATTCAGCCGAGCTGGAATTCGAGGTTGTCGATCAGCCGCGTCCGGCCGAGACGGGCCGCGATCAGCGCGACGCGCGGACCGGGCGTGGCGTAGCGTGCAGGTTCGATGTCGGGCTCGACCAGATCCGGCGTGCGGATCGCGGCGTAATCCACCGAAAATCCGGCCGCGCCCAGACGCAGGGCCGCGCCCGCTTCGACCGAAGCCCGCGATACGCCCGCCTGCAGCTGAGCGCGCATCTCCAACAGCGTCCGGTTGATTTCGGCGGCGGTCACTCGATCCTGGGGCGACAGATACTGGTTGCGCGAACTCATCGCCAATCCGTCTTCCTCGCGCACGATCTCGCCGCGCAGCAGGGTCAGCGGATAGGCCAGATCGGTGACCATCTGCTGGATCACCGCGAGCTGCTGGAAGTCCTTCTTGCCGAA
>CAZGBA010000225.1:0-2414 GCA_964523435.1 uncultured Xanthomonas sp. | reverse complement strand
ATCGATCACATAAATCGTTTCGCCCTGCGAAATCGCCTGGTTCGGGCACGCCGGCTCGCAGACATCGCAATTGATGCACACCGCGTTGATCTTGAGCGACATCAGCGGCTCAGGCCGTCTTCGCAACGCGGGCGCTGCGAAGACGAATGGCGTACGACTGAAGAAACGGAATGTCGCGGATCACTTCGTCTCGACGAAGACGTAGTTCACGCCGGACGGCGCGACCGCAGCCTCCACCCGATCGCTGTCTTCGGGTTTGCCGATGAACAGCAGTTTCACGCCCTTCAGCTTGCCTGGTTTCACGCCATCGAACGCGGCCACCACCATGTCCGCAGCCTTGGCCGAAGACAGCGAGGCCGAGGAATACGCCAGCAGGTTGCCGGCGAGGATGCCGCGCGAAATGTCGGACTTGGCCTTGTCGAGCAGACGGTCGTAGCTGCCCTGGAAATCCGCAGAGCTTTCGGCGGGCAGCAGATAGAGGAACGGCTGGTTGGTGACGCCCTCCATGTTGCGGCCGACGACATCGATCACATAGGCCTTCCATGCGGCGGAGTCTTCGTTGGTGGGTGCGGTCAACGGTGCCTTGTCGGCAGCCTTCGGCGCATCCGCTTCTTTATTGCAGGCCGCGAACGGCACGGTGAGCGCGGCGATCAACAGCAGACGGACGATGATGTTCATAAGTCGAAAATCCCGAGTGTGAGCACGAAGCGGAAGGACGGTACGACGGAACCGGCATCAGGCGGGCTGAAACCGGGCGGACTGGAATCAAACAGGGTTACGCCGCCATTCGGCCAGCAGCGCCGCATTGACCGCCGATGGCACGAAGCCCGAGACATCCCCGCCGAGGCGGGAGACTTCGCGAACCAGCGAGGAGGAAATGAAGCCGTATTGCTCGGCCGGCGTCAGGAACAGCGTTTCCACATCCGGAATCAGATGGCGGTTCATGCTGGCCAGCTGGAATTCGTATTCAAAATCGGACACCGCGCGCAGACCGCGCAGCAGCACGCCACCGCCGACTTCGCTGACGAAATGCGCCAGCAGCGAGTCGAAGCCGCGCACCTCGACGTTGGGATACCGCGCCAGCGAGTCGCGGGCCAGTTCCACCCGCAGCGCCAGCGGCAGCGCCGGCCGCTTGCCGGGGCTCTCGGCGACGCCGACGATCAGCCGCTCGAACAGCGGCGCGGCGCGTTCGACCAGATCCAGATGCCCATTGGTGATCGGATCGAAAGTGCCGGGATAGACCGCTGTTCGTGCAGCGGGAATTCGAGGGGCAGCCGTGGTCATGGCGTCGTGGGAATCAGCGCTGGCGAAGACGGGCCCCAGTGTAGCAGCGGCTCAAGCCCTGCCGCGCCGGTACAGGGCATAACGCACTTCACGCGTGCGGCCCTCGCGATGCGGTCGCCAAATGGGCGCCGGCATGGGGGAAACGTCTACCGGCGATTCGACATACAGCCAGGCCTCTTCAGGCATCCGGCTGTCCAACGCCGCCAGCGCCGGATCCCAGAGGTCACCGGCGAACGGAGGATCGACGAAGGCCAGATCGAAGGGGTCCGGCGCGGTCCGCAACCAGGCCAGGGCATCGGCGCAGACCACCTGCACGCGCTCGCCGCCCGGCAGCCTGGCTGCGAGCTGGCGCAGGCCCTCCGCAAGCTGCGGGTCGCGTTCGACCAGGACCGCCTCGCGCGCGCCGCGCGAGACCGCCTCCAGCCCGAGCGCACCGGTACCTGCGAACAGATCGAGCACCCGGGCCCCGGGCAGCATCGGTTGCAGCCAGTTGAACAGGGTTTCGCGGACACGGTCGGCGGTGGGACGCAGGCCCTCGCGGTCGGCCACCGGCAGCCGGGTACCGCGCCAATCGCCGCCGATGATGCGGACGACACCCGGCGCACGGGTCGATGCCGGTTTCATGATGCGGCGGTTCATCGGGAGTGTCGGCGCTCAGGCGATAAAAGCATGGGTGGTAACATGCCACGCATTGTGCCGCCCATCTCCGCGATTCGCATCGCCTACTCTTCGACTCTCGATGATTCCTTTCTTCCGCCGAAAGAAACCGCCTGCCGCCTCCGATACGACGCCCACGGCCAAAGCACCGCAGGCCGACACTGCCATCGACGGTGCACCGTCCGCTGACCAGTCCACGGACCAGATCGTCGAAGCGCCAGCGGATGCGGTCGCGGAAGCCGCGACCGCCGACGCGGCGGCGGAAGCGTCGACCGCAGCACCGGCGGACGCCGCACCGGCCGCGCCCGGCAAACCCGGTTGGCGCGACCGCCTGCGCAACAGCGCCTTCGCGCGCAGCTTCGGCGGCCTGTTCTCGCGCAACCCCAAGCTCGACGACGATCTGCTCGACGAAATCGAAACCGCCCTGCTCACCGCCGATGTCGGCGTCGCCGCCACCACCCAACTGATCGAAT
>CAZGBA010000224.1:0-2422 GCA_964523435.1 uncultured Xanthomonas sp. | reverse complement strand
ACAAGCAAGAGCCGATCGGCACGCGCATCTTCGGGCCCGTGACCCGCGAGCTGCGCACCGAGAAGTTCATGAAGATCGTCTCGCTCGCGCCTGAAGTGCTCTGAGCGGAGGAAGCAGACATGGCAAACCGTATCAAGAAGGGTGACCAGGTCCTGGTCACCACCGGCAAGGACAAGGGCAAGCAGGGCGAGGTTGTGCGTGTCGAGGGCGACCGTGTTGTCGTCTCCAACATCAACCTGGTCAAGCGGCACACCAAGCCGAACCCGCAGGCGGGCGTCGCCGGCGGCGTGGTCGAGCGCGAGAGCTCGATCCACATCTCAAACGTGATGCCGGTCAACCCTGCCACTGGCAAGGGTGAGCGCATCGGATTCAAGGTCCTGGAGGATGGACGCAAACTGCGTGTGTTCCGCTCCAGTGGTGAGGCGCTCGACGCCTGAGGATGAAGCAATGACCACGCGTCTCGAAAAGATCTACAAGGAAGAGGTTGTGCCGGCTCTCATGGAGAAGTTCGGCTACACCAATCCGATGGAAGTTCCCAAGCTCGTCAAGATCACGCTCAACATGGGCGTGGGCGAAGCGGCTGCCAACAAGAAGGTGCTCGAGAACGCCGTCGCCGACCTGGCCAAGATCACCGGCCAGAAGCCGGTGACGACCAAGGCCCGCGTCTCGGTGGCCTCGTTCAAGATCCGCGACGGCTGGCCGATCGGCTGCAAGGTCACCCTGCGCCGCCACCAGATGTTCGAGTTCCTGGACCGCCTGATCAGCGTCTCGCTGCCGCGCGTGCGCGACTTCCGCGGCGTGTCCGGCCGTTCGTTCGACGGCCGCGGCAACTACAACATGGGCGTGAAGGAACAGATCATCTTCCCGGAGATCGATTTCGACCAGGTCGACGCGATGCGCGGCATGGACATCGCCATCACCACCACCGCGAAGACCGACGCAGAGGCCAAGGCGCTGCTCGAGGCCTTCCGCTTCCCGTTCCGCAACTGAGGCAAGACAGATGGCCAAGACTTCGATGGTGAACCGCGAGGCCAAGCGCGCCAAGCTTGCCAAGCAGCACGGCGCCAAGCGCGACGCGCTGAAGAAGATCATCTCCAGCCAGGACGCGTCCTACGAGGAGAAGATGGATGCGGCGGTCAAGCTGCAGAAGCTGCCGCGCGACTCCTCGCCGAGCCGCCAGACCACGCGTTGCGTCCTGACCGGCCGCCCGCGCGCCGTGTACAGCAAGTTCGGCCTGGGCCGCAACAAGCTGCGCGAGGCCACCATGCGCGGCGACGTGCCGGGCCTGCGCAAAGCCAGCTGGTAAGCAACCCTTCCGGGCTGTTAGACTAGGCGGCTGTTAGATCAAAGTAATTCCGCAGGCCGGTTCGTCCGGCCTGCAGCCGTCTCCGACGGCAGGCTTCAAATGCTCCGTCCCGGGCAACCGGCTTTCCCTGGCAGGGTTCAACACTGCCGCTCAAAACATACAGATTTCGCGAAAGCGGATATCGGTGCTACTCATAAGGTGACTCTCAATGAGCATGACTGATCCCATCGCCGACATGCTGGTCCGCATCAGAAATGCGGCCGCAGTCGGCAAGCAGACGGTGAAAATGCCGTCGTCGAAGACGAAAATCGCGATCGCCAACGTCCTCAAGGCGGAAGGCTACATCGGCGATATCCGCGTGACCGAAGAAGGCGCCAAGGCGACTCTCGAAATCGCACTGAAATATTACGAAGGCAAGCCGGTCATCGAGCGACTGCACCGCGTGTCGCGTTCTGGCCTGCGCCAGTATCGCGGCAAGGACGCGCTGCCGAAAGTGCTCGGCGGTCTCGGCGTTGCCATCATTTCCACCTCCAAGGGCATCATGACCGACACGCAGGCACGCCAACAGGGCGTCGGCGGTGAAGTTCTGTGCTTCGTGGCGTAAGGAGAGCTCGCCCATGTCTCGTGTCGCCAAAAAACCGATCGCCTTCCCGAAAGGCATCGAATTCAACATTCAGTCCGACAGCGTGAGCGTCAAGGGCCCCAAGGGCACCTTGTCGATCGCGAAACCTGCCGGTATCGAAGTCAAGATCGAAGATGGCACTGCCCAGCTTTCGGCCAACGAAGAGGCTTTGATTCCGCTGACCGGTACCCTGCGCGCGATCATAGCGAACATGGTGCACGGCGTCAGCGAGGGCTTCGTTCGCAAGCTTGATCTGGTCGGTGTCGGTTACCGCGCATCGATGCAGGGTAGCGATCTGAACCTGTCGCTCGGTTTCTCGCATCCTGTCGTGTTCCCGGCGCCTGAAGGCATCACCATCGCCACGCCGACCCAGACCGAAATTCTGGTCTCGGGTGCCGACAAACAGCGCGTCGGCGAAGTCGCGGCGAAGATCCGCGCCTTCCGTCCGCCGGAACCCTACAAGGGCAAGGGCGTGAAGTATTCCGACGAAACCA
>CAZGBA010000223.1:0-2457 GCA_964523435.1 uncultured Xanthomonas sp. | reverse complement strand
GGCCGCGCGCAGTGTCCAGAACGATATCGCGCATCACGCCGCTCCGCGAAGGTGCCGCCGCGCCAGCGCCGCAAGCGCATCGGCGTGCGTGGGCGAGGCATTGAGACAGGGAATGTAGTCGAGCGATTCGCCGCCGGCCGCGCGGAACAGCGCCGCATTTTCGACGGTGATTTCTTCCAGCGTTTCCAGGCAATCCACGGCGAAACCCGGACAGACGATATCGATCTTCTTCACGCCCCCGGCACCCAGAGCTTCGAGGGTCTTGTCGGTGTAAGGCTGCAGCCACGGTTCGCGGCCGAAGCGCGACTGGAACGTGAGCATGGTGTTGCCGGGATCGAATCCCGGCACGTCGCCCAGCGCAGCGACGATCGCATCGACGCTGGCCTGCGATTGCTGCCGGTAGGGGTCGCCGGCATCGACCAGACGCTGCGGAATACCGTGGAACGAGAACAACAGCCGCTCGCCGCGCCCGTGCTCGGCCCAGTGCGCGCGGATCGAATCGGCCACCGCCGCGACCCAGGCCGGATCGAGGTGATACTCGTCGATGACCTTGAACCGCAGCTCGTCTTCGTCGTAATCGCATTCCAGCGTGTCGACCTTGTCGGCGACCGATGCGGTGGTGGTGGTCGAATATTGCGGATACAGCGGCAGCACCACGATTTCGTCCACGCCGTCGGCGCGCAGCGCGGCCACCGTGTTCGTCATCGACGGATTGCCGTAGCGCATCGCGTACGCCACCCGCAGATCGGGCATCCGTTCCTGCATCGCGGCGGCGAGATTCGCGGTGTGCACCGCAAGCGGCGAACCGCCGGGCAGCCAGACCTCGGCGTATTTCTTCGCGACCTTCGGCCCACGCAGCGGCAGGATGATGAAGTGCAGGATCGGGCACCACAGCCAGCGGTTGAGCGGCACCACGCGGTAGTCGTGGAGGAATTCGGCCAGATAGCGGCGCACCGCCGGAGCGGTGGGCGCATCGGGCGTACCGAGATTGACCAGCAGGATGGCGGGTGTGGGCGTGGATGCAGGTGAAGAATCGGTCATGCGCATAGGATGACAGCTGCAGCCGTGGCCGTCAGCGCCGGGCGACATAGACTGGCGCGGTTCATCGCTTCCGGACTACGCTCCGCGGCAACCCCGCTGGAGACGCACCGTCCATGTCGCACCGCACGCAGATCACCGCCCTGTCCCTCGCGCTGTCGCTCGTTTTCGCCGCCGCCGCGCACGCCGGGCCCCGCGAAGACGCCCAGGCCGACAACGCCGTGCGCGTGCTGGCGGAGATCCAGGCGATCCCCGAGTCCTCGATTCCCGACAAGCTGCTCGACGAAGCCAAAGCGATCGTGATCGTGCCCGACACCATCAAGGCCGGACTGGTCCTGGGCGGCCGCCGCGGCCACGGCGTGCTGTCGGTGCGCACCGCCGACGGCGGCTGGTCGAACCCGGGCTTCGTGACCCTCACCGGCGGCAGCATCGGTCTGCAGGTGGGCGTGCAGTCCGCCGACGTGGTGCTGGTGTTCCGCAGCGAACGCGGCCTGGATTCCATCGTCAACGGCAAATTCACGCTCGGCGCCGATGCGGGCGTCGCCGCAGGCCCGATGGGCCGCAATGCCGCCGCCGCCACCGACGGCCAGATGAAGGCCGAGATCTGGTCATGGTCGCGGGCCCGCGGTCTGTTCGCCGGCGTCGCCCTCGATGGCGCGGTGCTGTCGATGGACGACAAGGCCAACGAGGCCGTCTACGGCCAGGACACCACGCCACGGATGATCTTCGAAGGCCGCGCGCAGCAGGAACCCTCGCCGGCCATCGCCGGTTTCCGCACCCGCCTGGCGGAAGCGAGCGCTTCGGCGCGCGCCGCGCGCGTGGGCGACGACGCGCCGCCGGCACCAGCGCCGGCCGTGGCCAGTCCGGCGATCGATACGACCACCACGACCGCCCCCGCGACCGTCGAACCGCAGCCACAGCCGTTCCAGCCGGTGGAGAATCCCGCCAAGGTCGAGGCGCTGCCGGCCACGCCGTGATGGCGCAGCGGATGATCCGGACCCTTGTCGAGGTCCGGTCCGGGCGACTGCGGTATCCTTGACCTGCTTTTTCACAGACAGCGAGAAATGTCATGGGCGCTTGGGGTATCGGTCACTGGATCGTCGTGCTGATCATCGTGCTGCTGGTGTTCGGCACCAAGCGCCTGACCAGCGGTGCCAAGGACATCGGCAGTGCGGTCAAAGAATTCAAGAAAGGCATGCGCGACGACGAAAAGCCGGCGCAGCTGAGCGACCAGTCGAAGAACGAGTCTTCGAGCGAGTCGCAGCGCAACGACGACAACGTCGCGCGCTGATGTTCGCAGGGCGCCGGCCGTCATGGCCGGCCCCGCGATATGTCTTCAATTCACGCACATCATGTTCGACATCGGATTTTCCGAACTCTTCCTGATCGCGATCGTCGCCCTTGTGGTGCTCGGCCCCG
>CAZGBA010000222.1:0-2500 GCA_964523435.1 uncultured Xanthomonas sp. | reverse complement strand
TCGAACTGCATGCGCCCGGAGACCTGCGCGAACGCCGGAATCCAGCGCCCGAGCACGCCCAGCCGCGCCATGCGTTCCAACACCTTCACCGGCTGCGGGCCACGCAGCAGACCCAGGAACTGCTGGCGCAGCAAGTGATCGGTCTCCTGATAAGGGGAAATCTTCTGCAGCGTTTCGGCCAGCGTCCACGCGGTCATCGAATGCAGGCCGCGGATCCGCGGGTGCGATGCCCAGGCCGAGAACAGTGCGAATACCTGCGCGGTGCCGCGCAGCAGCCATGCGCGGTCGCGCACCGCGAGATAACCGCGACGCAGCTCGAAATGATCGTCCAGCGTTTCGATCTCGCCCTCGCCTTCGATCTGTTCCTCGAAGCGCTGCAGCAGGCGATCGTTGATGCGCAGCACGCGACCGGCGCTGCGGTAGAAACCCTGCATCATCTGTTCGACCGCCAGATTGTCGGCATCGTCGGTATGCCCCAGGCGTGCGGCGAGCAGCTTCTGGTAATCGAAGCGCAGCCGCTCCTCACGCCGTTTCGCGACCAGATGCAGTCCGAACCGCAGCCGCGACAGCGCTTTGCGTTCGCGCTCCAACGTGTCGAATTCGACCGCGCCGATCTGGCCGAACGCCAGCATCGATTCGAGATTGCCGCTGCCCAGCAGCCGCTGCGCCATCCAGCGCAGGGTCTGGATATCGCGCAGACCGCCGGGGCCGTCCTTCAGATTCGGTTCGAGATTGTCGGACGTGTCGCCGAAGCGCGCGTGCCGCTGCGCCTGTTCCTGCACCTTCGCGCGGAAGAACTCGCCCGCCGGCCAGACCCGATCCGGCGAAATCGCGTTTCGCAATGCCTCATGCGCCGCCTCATCGGTGACCAGCGCGCGCCACTCCATCATCGCGGTCAACACGGTCTGATCGACGGAGGCTTCGGTGCACTGCGCTGGCGAGCGCACCGCCTGACTCGCCTGCAGGCCGGCATCCCACAGCAGCGCGAGAAACCGCGCCAGCGCATCGCGATGCGCCTGCTGCGCAGCGTCGTCCGCCAGCACCAGCAGATCGATATCCGATTGCGGAAACAGTTCGCCGCGTCCGTAGCCGCCGATCGCGAACAGCGCCAGACCGGCATCGGCTGGCACGCAGCGCGACCACGTTGCGCGGATCAATGCGTCGACGGCGGTGGCGCGCTGCTCGACCAGCCGGTCGACATCGACACTCTGGTCGAACTGCGCGGCCAGCCGCGTATCGGCCTGCGCAAGCGACGCCCGGGCCGCAGCCGTCCACGCGGCGTCGCCATCGGGTGTCGAAGGGATGGAACTGCCGGCCGGATGCGTGGGGGCGGCCATGCTCATCGGCTCAGAGGTCGTTGTCGTCGCCGGGTAGACGGGTCAGGATTTCGACGCCGGTCTCGGTCACCGTCACCGTGTGTTCCCACTGCGCCGAGAGCGTGCGGTCCTTGGTGACCACGGTCCAGCCATCGGGCATCAGCCGGGTGTGGCGCGCGCCTTCGTTGATCATCGGTTCAATGGTGAAGGTCATGCCCGGCTTCAGCACCAGTCCTTCGCCGGGACGGCCGTAATGCAGCACCTGCGGGTCTTCGTGATACACGCGGCCGATGCCGTGACCGCAGTATTCGCGGACTACCGAGAAACGTTCGGCCTCGGCGTAGGTCTGGATGGCGTGGCCGATGTCGCCGAGCGTGGCGCCCGGCTTCACGGTGCGGATGCCGCGGAACATCGCCTCGCGGGTCACTTCGACCAACCGCTTGGCCATCACCGACGGCGTACCGACGTAATACATGCGGCTGGTGTCGCCGTGCCAGCCGTCCTTGATGACGGTGACATCGATATTGATGATGTCGCCTTCTTTCAGCACCTTGGTCGGCCCGGGAATGCCGTGGCAGATCACGTTGTTGACCGAGGTGCAGACGGTGGCCGGGAAGCCGCGATAGCCGACGTTGGCGGGAATCGCCTGCTGCACGTTCACGATGTGGTCGTGGCAGATGCGGTCCAGCTCGCCGGTGCTGACGCCGGGCTTCACGTGCGGGGCGACGATCTGCAGCACCTCGGCGGCCAAGCGGCCGGCGACGCGCATGCGCTCGATGTCTTCTGGGGTTTTGATGGTCATGGCCATGCCGGCATTATTGCCCATCGAAGCGATTTTCGCCCCTCTCGACTTGTCCGTAACCCTCTGTTACGGCTAGAATCGCCGGGTTGTGCACCGGCCAAGGCCGGCCACACCGCCGACAACGGGCGTCACCGTTGAATCCACACCCGCCGCAAATCTCCGTACCGGGGTGTCTTTCGCAAACCATCGCGAGGGATCTGGCTACGGCGCGGCGGGGAGGCCCAACCCCGGAACCACGCGCTCCGCTTCGCTGCGGACGCACCGCCTTCATCCGATCGCAACGCGATCCGGGCGGCCGGTTCCACTATCGGAGTTTCGCAATGCCCCAGATCACCATGCGTCAGATGCTGGAAGCCGGCGTCCATTTCGGCCACCAGACCCG
>CAZGBA010000221.1:0-2526 GCA_964523435.1 uncultured Xanthomonas sp. | reverse complement strand
GCGATCAGCAGGAACGCGGTGATCAGCCAGGTCCAGCAGAAGATCGGCATCTTCAGCAGATCGATGCCGGGCGCACGCATGTTGAGGATGGTGGCGATGATGTTGATCGCGCCCATGATCGAACTGATGCCCATCATGTGGATGGCGAAGATCGCGAACGACAGGTTGGTGCCGCCCTGCAGCGACAGCGGCGGATACAGCGTCCAGCCGCCGGCCGGTGCGCCGCCTTCCATGAAGAAGGTCATCAGCAGCAGCGCGAAGGCGAACGGCATGATCCAGAACGACCAGTTGTTCATGCGCGGGAGCGCCATGTCCGGCGCGCCGATCTGCAGCGGCACCATCCAGTTGGCCAGACCGACGAAGGCCGGCATCACGCCGCCGAAGATCATGACCAGCGCGTGGATCGTGGTCATCTGATTGAACTGCTCGGGATTCAGATGCTGCAGACCCGGGGTCATCAGCTCGGTACGGATCGCGACCGACATCGCCGCGCCGACGATGAACATCACGAAGCTGAACACCAGATACAGCGTGCCGATGTCTTTATGGTTGGTCGAGAAGAGCCAGCGTTCGACGAAGCTCTGCTTGTGGTCGTGCGCGTGATCTTCAGTCGCGGAAATGTGATCGGCGTGCGTGGTGGCCATGACTTACCTCGAATGTGATGCGATCAGCCGGCCGCGTTGGCGGCGGCTTCGGGAGCGTTCTGGTCTGCAGCGGCGGTGGCCGGCGCGGCGGTTTCGGCAGCGGGAGCGGCCTCGACCGGCGCAGCTTCGACCGGCGTGGCGGGCTCGGCCGGTGCCGGCGGCGCGTTCTTGGCGCGCTCGGTCGCCAGCCACTGGTCGAACTCGGCTTTCGGCACCGCCTTCACCACGATCGGCATGAAGCCATGATCCTTGCCGCACAGCTCTGCGCACTGGCCGCGGTACAGACCCGGCGTCTTGATCTCGGTCCAGCCTTCGTTGATCAGGCCCGGGATGGCGTCCTGCTTCCAGCCCAGCGCCGGCACCCACCAGGAGTGGATGACGTCGTCAGCGGTGATGAGGAAGCGGATCTTCGTGTCGGTGGGGACGACGAGCGCGTTGTCGACATCGAGCAGATAGGTCGGATGATTGGCAGTGCGCGCATCGACCTTGCTCTGGCGGATCTCGTCGCTCTTGCGGTCGAGGCGGCTGGTGAAACTCACGCTGTCTCCGGGCTTTTCGCCGGGGTATTCGTATTTCCACAGCCACTGGTAGGCGGTGATCTTGACGGTCATCCCGGCGTCGCGGGTGTCGTACATCGCGATCACTTTGCTGGTGGCCGGAATCGCCATCAGCACCAGCAGCGCGACCGGAACCACGGTCCAGATGATTTCGAGCTTGGTGCTGTGCACCAGCGTGGTGTCCGGCACCGCGCCTTTGGACTTGCGGAACTTGAACATGGCGTAGGCCATTGCGCCGAAGACGATCACGCCGATAACCACGCAGATCCACAGCGCCAGCATGTGCGCATCGTAGGCGTTCTGCGAAGCCTGGGTGACGCCCTGACCCATGTTCAACTGCCACCGTACCGGGTCGGCCGAATGGGCCATCGCCATGGCCGGCGTCGACAGCGCCGCTATCGCCAGGGACGGTTTCGCCAACGATACCCGGCCCCAGTTTGTCCAACCCGCACGCGCTTGCACCATGGCCCAACACCCCAGAATGTCGTGACTGACTCGATTATTTAGGTACGAGAAGACCGGGCGGCGGATGCAGGCTCGGGTGCCGTGCGGGCCGCGAATCGGTCTCGGAAAACACCCGGATGGTAGCCTTTCGCGCCCCAGACCGGCAAGCAAACCTTGCGTGCCGCCGGCCCGACACCCTCTCGATGGCACGCGAGCCGGGACGGCGGGCACTGCTAGAATTCGCGACCTCTCCGCCTGCCGGACCGTCGTGAACGTGATCGTCGACAAGGCCACCCACCAGACAGTCGACCCCGCCGTCGACCCGATCCTGTCGCCGGAACTGCCGGCAGCCCCGGAACCGCTGCGCGCCGCCATCACTGCGGCGTGGGTCCGCGATGAAGCCGGGCATGTGCGCGAACTGCTGGCCGCTGCGCGCCAGTCCGACACCGACCGCGCCGCCATCCAGGCGACTGCGGCCGATCTGGTCCGCCGGGTCCGCGCCCGCGCCCAGGACCAGGGCGCGATCGAAGCCTTCATGCGCCAGTACGACCTCGGCAGCGAGGAAGGCGTGCTGCTGATGTGCGTGGCCGAGGCGCTGCTGCGCATCCCCGACCAGGAGACCGCCGACAAGCTGATCCGCGACAAGCTCGGCGACGCCGACTGGAAGCGGCACATGGGCCAATCCGACTCGGTGCTGGTCAATGCCTCGACCTGGGGCCTGATGCTGACCGGCCGGCTGGTGGATCTGGCCGACGACACCAAGCGCGATGTCCACAATGCCTTCAAACGTCTGATCGGCCGGGTCGGCGAGCCGGTGATCCGGCTCGCGGTGCGCCAGGCGATGCGGATCATGGGCCACCAGTTCGTGATGGGCCGCACCA
>CAZGBA010000220.1:0-2539 GCA_964523435.1 uncultured Xanthomonas sp. | reverse complement strand
TCGGCGCCGCCCATGCCGGCCTTGTCGGCCTGCACCTGCTCGAAGCTTTCCGGGTTCATGAAGTGCCAGTACTCGCCGTCGCCGTAGAGGAACTGCATGTCGGTGTCGACCACGTCGGCCACTTCCAGCGAATCGGTGGCCTTCATGGTCATTTCGACCACGCGGCCCGACTTGATGTTGCGGTACTTGATGCGGGTGAAGGCCTGGCCCTTGCCCGGCTTGACGTATTCGGTCTCGGTGATGACGCAAGGATCGTTGTTGACCAGGATTTTCTGGCCGTTCTTGACGTCGTTCATGCCCAGGCTGGCCATGGGTGCTCCTGACTGATTGAGATGTGCGTGGATGCGGTCTGCGGGTCCGCCCCGGGTCGACAGCACCCGTGGACAGCTAGAATGGGAGGCTGGGCCCCGGAACGCCGCTGCGTTCCGGCATGACGCCACTCACCGAACCGCCAATGATACCCGCAGCCTCCCCCGCCCTGCAGCCCACCCCTGCCGCCACCCTGTCCGGCGCGGACTGGAAGCGGCTGTGGCGGGATGCGATCCGCGACCCGCAGGAGCTGCTGGGCCTGCTCGGGCTGCAGGGTCGGGTGCCCGGGTTGTCCGCTGAAGCCGCAGCACAATTCCCGCTGCGGGTGCCGCGCGGGTTCGTCGCGCGGATGCGCCAGGGCGACCCCCACGACCCGCTGCTGCGCCAGATCCTGCCGCTGGATGAAGAGTTGCGGCCGATGCCCGGCTTCGGCCTGGACCCGGTCGGCGATGCGGAGGCGAAGGCCGCGACCGGAGTCATCCACAAATATCGCGGCCGGGCGCTGCTGATCGCCACCGGCAGCTGCGCGGTGCACTGCCGCTACTGCTTCCGCCGCCATTTCCCCTACGCCGAAGAAACCGCCGCCGCCGGGCAATGGCGCGAGGCGGTGGACGCGATCCGTGCCGACGCCGGCATCGAAGAGGTCATCCTCTCCGGCGGCGATCCGCTGTCCCTGACCACACCGAAACTGGCCGAACTGACCACACAGTTGGCGACGGTTCCGCATCTGCGCCGTTTGCGCATCCACACCCGACTGCCGGTGGTGCTGCCGGAGCGGGTCGACGCCGAACTGATCGCGTGGCTGCGCACCCTGCCCTGGCCGAGCGTGGTGGTGATCCACGCCAACCACGCCAACGAATTCGATACCGCCGTCGACGCCGCACTGGCGCGGCTGCGGAACGCCGGGGCCGCCATCCTCAATCAAGCCGTGCTGCTGCGCGGCGTCAACGACAGCGTCGATGCGCTTGCTGCACTGTCGGAACGCGGCTTCGCGGCCGGCGCGCTGCCCTACTACCTGCATCAGCTGGACCGGGTCGCGGGCGCGGCGCATTTCGAGGTCGACGACGGGACTGCGCTGACGCTGCATGCGGCGCTGATGGAACGGTTGTCGGGCTATCTGGTCCCGAAGCTGGTGCGCGAAGTGGCCGGCGATCCGGGCAAACGCCCGCTGCCTGAGCAGTTGTCCGGAACGGGTCCGTCGTCGCAAAGTCGAGGCGGCATCGAGCGCCGTCACCACGTACCATAGTCTCACCCCACGGAGAGCCCACGCATGTCGAGAAGCCAGGACCCCGCACTGCGTCTGATGCTGGTCGATGACAGTGTCGAGGAAGCCGAAGGCATCGTGACCGGCCTGCGCAACGCCGGCATCGCGGTACGTCCACTGCGTCCGACCACGGCGAACGAGCTCGCCACCATGCTGCTGGCGCAGCCGGTCGATCTGGTCCTGGCCGCGCACCCCTGCCGCTCGATTCCGCTCGCCGAAGTGCAGCAGCAGGTCGCCACCAGCGGCAAGGACACGGCGCTGGTCGCGGTGGTCGAAGATGTCGACACCGACAGCTTTTCCGAACTGCTCGGCGGCAGCGTCCGCTCGCTGGCGCTGCGCCACAAGCCGCCGCAACTGCTGGCGACCGTGCGCCGCGAATGGGCCGACCTCGAAGCCCGCCGCGCGCAGCGCCGGCTCGAAGCGCAGGTGCGCGAAACCGAGCGCCGCTGCGACGCGCTGATCGAATCCTCGCGCGAACCCATCGCCTACGTCCACGAAGGCATGCACATCCGCGCCAACGCCGCCTACCTCGATATGTTCGGCTACGAATCGTTCGAGGATATCGAGGGCATGTCACTGCTCGACCTGGTCGGTCCGAAGTACGTCGAGAACTTCAAGCAACTGCTCAAGAGCATGAGCAAGGGCGAGCTGCCGCCGCCGCGCTACGAGCTGGAAGCGCGCGATATCGAAGGCAACGCGTTCCCGGCGGTGATGGAATTCACCCTGGCCCAGTACGAGGGCGAAGCCTGCCAGCAGGTGATCTTCCGCCGCCAGGAAAAAACCGCCGATCCCGAACTGGCGCGCAAGGTCGAGGAACTGCGTCAGCGCGACCAGGTCACCGGCCTGCTCAACCGCCCGACCTTCCTGCATGCCCTGGAAAGCGCGGTGGCCGACGCCGCCCAGAACGGCAGCCAGCACGGCCTGCTGCTGATCGAACCCGACCACTACCAGCGCCTGCTGCACGAA
>CAZGBA010000219.1:0-2640 GCA_964523435.1 uncultured Xanthomonas sp. | reverse complement strand
CGTGGCACAGTGCTGGTACTTATCGTACCGCTGATGGTCGAGGGGGCGCCGGCACCGGTAACCAACGCTTTGCCCCTATCAACAGCTGGCCGGACAACGGCAACCTCGACAAAGCCCGCCGCCTGTTGTGGCCGATCAAGCAGAAATACGGACGCAAGCTGAGCTGGGCCGACCTGATGATCCTGGCCGGCAACGTCGCGCTGGAATCGATGGGCTTCAAGAGCTTCGGCTTCGCCGGTGGCCGCCCTGACATCTGGGAACCCGAAAAAGACATCAACTGGGGCGCCGAGGCCGAATGGCTGGCGACCAGCGACAAGGCCAACAGCCGCTACTCCGGCGATCGCCAGCTGGCGAACCCGCTGGGTGCGGTGCAGATGGGTCTGATCTACGTGAACCCGGAAGGCCCGGACGGCAACCCGGACCCGGTCGGCTCCGGCCGCGACGTCCGCGAAACCTTCGCGCGCATGGCGATGGACGACGAAGAAACCGTCGCCCTCGTCGCCGGTGGCCACACCTTCGGCAAGGCGCACGGCGCAGGCGATCCGAAGCTGGTCGGTGCGGAACCCGAGGGCGGTTCGATCGAACAGCAGGGCTTCGGCTGGGCCAACGCCTTCGACAGCGGTCGCGGCGCGCATGCCACCACCAGCGGCATCGAAGGCGCGTGGAAACCCAACCCCACCACCTGGGACAACGGCTACTTCGACGTGCTGTTCGGCAACGAATGGGTGCTGAGCAAAAGCCCGGCCGGCGCGCACCAGTGGACGCCGAAGGATCCGAAGCCGGAGCACATGATTCCCGACGCGCACGATCCGTCGAAAAAGCACCCGCCGATGATGACCACCGCCGATCTGTCGATGCGCATGGACCCGGCCTACGAAAAGATCTCGCGCCGCTTCCACGCCGACCCCGCCGCCTTCGCCGATGCTTTCGCCCGCGCGTGGTTCAAGCTCACCCATCGGGACATGGGCCCGCGCGCCCGCTACCTCGGCAAGCTCGTGCCGGCGGAAGTGATGATCTGGCAGGATCCGGTGCCTGCGGTTGATCATGTCTTGATCAGCCCGCTGGATATCGTCGATCTGAAGGCCAAGCTGCTCGGCGCCGGTCTGTCGATCTCGCAGTTGGTCACGACTGCATGGGCATCGGCGTCCACGTTCCGAGGCAGCGACAAACGCGGCGGCGCCAACGGCGCACGCATCCGACTCGCGCCGCAGAAGGATTGGGAAATCAATCGACCCGCCGAACTGGCGAATGTGCTAGCGATGCTGGAACGCATCCAAGCCGCATTCAACGGCGCGCAGACCGGCGGCAAGCGAGTCTCTCTAGCGGATTTGATCGTGCTCGGCGGCTGCGCTGCGATCGAAGCTGCCGCGAAGAAAGTCGGCGTCGATGTGGTCGTCCCGTTCTCACCAGGTCGTACCGATGCTTCGCAGGAACAGACCGATATCGAATCCTTCGCGGTGCTGGAGCCGATGGCCGATGGCTTCCGCAACTACGCCCGTCCAGGGCTGGAAGGCATCGCTGCTGAACTGTTGCTCGACAAGGCGCAGCTGCTGACGCTCACCTCACCGGAAATGACCGCGCTGGTCGGTGGCCTGCGCGTGCTCGGCGCCAATGCTGGTGGTGCAACGCACGGTGTGTTCACGCAGCGCGCGGAAACGCTGAGCAACGATTTCTTCGTCAATCTTCTCGATATGAATACCGCGTGGCAGCGTTCTTCTGCTGATACAAATGTATTGGAGGGTCGCGATCGCAAGACTGGTGCGTTGAAGTGGACGGGCACAGTGGTGGATCTGGTGTTCGGGTCGAACTCGCAGTTGCGTTCGCTGGCTGAGGTTTATGCGTCTGCGGATGCGCAAGAGAAATTCGTGGGCGATTTCGTGGCTGCTTGGGTAAAGGTTATGAACAATGATCGTTTTGATCTGGGGTGATACTTTCGTCGGATAGCGAAAAACCCGCGTGATTGAACGCATCGATGATGCGTTCAATTTCCGGATGGCGATGAGTCTTGATTGATGCATTGCGAGGTATCGAGCCGGCGCGTGATGCGCCGGATTTTTTGCGACTTGTCGGCTGGCGGAAATCTTTTCTTGCCGTCGTTCCCGCGCACGAGAGAACCTCGCGTCTTTGCAGTGAGGAGAATTTTTTTCTTGCATTGCTCTTTGGCGAGCTCGCCAAAAAATAATTTTTTCGGTGCGTGATAGCGTGCAGGTAAAGCCGGTCACCTTTTTCGCGCTGGGGCGCGAGTTACTTTCTTTGGCGCAAAGAAAGTAACCAAAGAAACACTCAAGTCCAATTCTAAACTGCGATCTGAGGCGAAGCCGGGATTTTTCGATGAGGCGTCCTGCCTCATCGAAAAACGGCGCACGTCCTGTGCGCCGCCCTCCGGGTCTGCAACCAAATCAGACGACACCGTCGTCTGGACATCGGTAGGACGATGTGGATTTTTGGAATTTCGGCAACGAACGGATGACATCATTGCATGGTAAAACTGTTTTCCATGAAAGATAAGGCTATAGACAGAGCTGTTGTTTGAATGTCAACAGAGGGGAACGTCCCGATGATCTTGCAGACGCGGCACGCCATCGCTTGATCGGAGACCCGTAGGGCGATGCACAGGATGTGCATCGTTTTTCGATGAGA
>CAZGBA010000218.1:0-2674 GCA_964523435.1 uncultured Xanthomonas sp. | reverse complement strand
TTCGATGAGGCGTCCTGCCTCATCGAAAAACGGCGCACGTCCTGTGCGCCGCCCTTCGGGTCTGCAATCTAATCAGACGACACCGTAGTTTGGGCATCGGTGGGACGATGTAGATTGTTTGAATTTAGGCAACGAGCGAACGACTTCATGACATCCTGCAGCTGTGGCCAATGAAAGGCCACGCGAGCGAGAACACTTCTGTCTGGATGCCAATACAGGGTAACGTCCCGATGAACTTGCAGACGCGGCACACTGTCCCCTGATCGGAGACCCGGAGGGCGATGCACAGGATGTGCATCGTTTTTCGATGAGGCAGGACGCCTCATCGAAAAATCCCGGCTGCGCCTCAGTTTGTAGTTTCGAATTGGACTTGGAATGTTTTCTTTGGTTACTTTCTTTGCGCCAAAGAAAGTAACTCGCGCCCCAGCGCGAAAAAGGTGCCAGGCCTTACCCTCACACCATGGCTACCGATATCCGAAACAAACGCCTCACATCGCAACGCCAGAAGTCTCCTCGACCACCGCCGCCACCGGGCCACCGCCCAGCATCTGCTTCCACGCGAAATACATCGCACCCGCGATGAACGCCACGAACACCCCGTTGCCCAGCGAATTGACGAACAGCATCGCCTTGTCGCCGCCGATCATGCCGGCAACCGCACCGAGGATGCCGAGGGCGACGCTGAACGCCATCATCACCACGAAGCCCATGATCAGGAACACCAGCATCGCCGGCAGATTCCGCATGCAGGCGCGATAGCTGCGTTTCATCGCTTCGATCAGCCGCACTTCCGTGAACATCATGTCCGGGACCACGGTGAGCGTGAAGAAAATGGTGCCGAAGCCGATCGCCATCACCGCGACGAACCACAGGAACAGACGCCCCAGCGGCAGGTCTTCGATCAGGCCGGCCATGAGCTCGGGATCGATCGCGCCTTTGGTCTGCGCTTCGGTCTGCAGTTTCACCGACATCGCCAGCAGCTTTTCGACGTTCGCCTCGCCGACGATCACGTACAGCAGCGCCAGACAGAACAGCAGCACGGCGACCTGCGGCAGCAGCGTGCTGATCACGCGCCCGGCCCTGCCGCTGCGGATCGCTTCGAGCAGGTGCGCGGGAGAGGCTTGGCGGCCTTCATCGACTTCGTGCGCGGCGAAGATCATCCCGGCGATCAGCAATGGGCCGATGATGAAAAAGACGATCTGCAGCGCGCCGCCCACCGCCGGTGCGGACTGCATGGCCAGGATCAGCGCGAAGGACATGACCGCATAGACCAGCGCCAGCAGCCCGAACCCGACCGGCGATCTGCGCAGCAAGCGAAATGCGCCGAGCAACCATTCCGCGCCGGCGGCCGCCGGCAGCTTGCGAATTTCCATCGTCATTCCCGTGGTTCGTGTGGATCAGTGGCCGCGCAGTGTAGCGGCGTGGCGCACGAAGCGGCGCAGCACGCCGCGCGCCTGCGGCGTCGGTTTCACGTCCTTGGCCATGCGTTTGTGGCACTGGCCTTCGCGCTGCAGCACCTCGCGGCGCGCGTGCACATAGCCGCGCATGTGATCGACGCTGAATTCGGGGTGGAACTGCAGACCCCAGGCGTGATCGCGCCAGCGGAAGGCCTGACACGCGTCCTGATCGGATTTGGCGAGTACCGTGGCGCCCGTGGGTGGCCGCAGCACGCTCTGCAGGTGGCTGACCTGCACCGGGAAACGCATCGGCAGCGGGCCGAACAGCGGATCCTCGCCGGCGTGCGGATGCAGATCCACCGCGACCGTGCCCATCTCGCGCCCCTGCGGGTTGTAGTCGACCTCGCCGCCCAGCGTGTGCGCCAGCAGCTGGTGGCCGTAGCAGATGCCCAGTACCGGCATGCCCGCGTCCAGCCGGTCGCGCAGCCAGTCGGCGGTGCGCTCGCTCCAGGGATGGCGGTCGGTGACCATCGAACTGGAGCCGGTCACGATCACGCCGGTCAGCGCTTCGCCCTTCGAGGTGTGGCCTCCGGCCGGCAGCGTCTCGCCCGCCTGGACGTTCACCGTATCGGCCTGGTCCGCCGACAGCCCTGCGGCCACCCGGATCCAGTGCGGGAAACGGCCGTGACGGCGCAGCGTGTCGATCGGCTGCCCGGTTTCGATGATCAGGAAACGACGGTTGGGGTGGCGGGTCATGGTGGGGGATTCGCGGCTGGGCAACGCTGCGGTGCGTCGCAGGTCGGTGGGGAGTGCCGCTTATACTACCCAGTCCCCATACCGCCAGCGCCTTTCCATGCAGGGACCGACATTCCAAAACCTCATACTGCGCCTCAACGAGTACTGGGCGGGGCAGGGCTGCGTGCTGATCCAGCCCCTCGACCTCGAAGTCGGCGCCGGCACCTTCCATCCGGCCACGTTTCTGCGCGCCCTCGGCCCGGAGCCGTGGAACGCCGCCTACGTGCAGCCCAGCCGCCGCCCCACCGACGGCCGCTATGGCGAGAACCCCAACCGCCTGCAGCATTACTACCAGTACCAGGTGGTGATGAAGCCCAATCCCGACAACATCGTCGAGCTGTACTTCGATTCGCTGAAGGCGCTGGGCGTCGATCCGCTGGTGCACGACCTGCGCCTGGTCGAGGACAACTGGGAGTCGCCGACCCTCGGCGCCTGGGGTCTGGGCTGGGAAGTGTGGTTGAACGGCATGGAAGTCACCCAGT
>CAZGBA010000217.1:0-2679 GCA_964523435.1 uncultured Xanthomonas sp. | reverse complement strand
CTGGTGCGTTTCAGCAAGGAATATCCGGATCGTTATTTCGATGTGGCCATCGCCGAACAACACGCGGTGACGTTGGCGGCAGGCATGGCCTGCGAAGGCGCCAAACCGGTGGTCGCGATCTACTCGACCTTCCTGCAGCGCGGCTACGACCAACTCGTACACGATGTCGCGATCCAGAATCTCGACGTGCTGTTCGCGATCGATCGCGGCGGCGTGGTCGGCCCCGATGGTGCGACCCACGCCGGCAATCTGGATTTGAGCTTTCTGCGCTGCGTGCCGAACATGGTGGTGATGGCGCCGGCCGACGAAAACGAGTGCAGGCAGATGCTCAGCACCGGCCACAAATATGCGGGCCCGGCCGCAGTGCGTTACCCGCGAGGTACCGGCCCCGGCGTCGCGATCCAGCCGACGCTCGACACGCTGCCGATCGGAAAAGCGGACATTCGTCTTACCGGTGCTCGGGTCGCGTTGCTCGCATTCGGCGCGATCGTGCCAGCGGCGGAAAAGGTCGGCGAAGAATACGGACTCACCGTCGTCAACATGCGCTTCGTGCGCCCGCTCGACCGCACGCTGATTCTCGAACTGGCGAAGACCCACGATGGTTTCGTCACGCTGGAAGACAATGTGATCGCCGGCGGCGCAGGCTCAGGCGTGGCCGAGCTGCTGGCCGAAGCGAATATCGCGATGTCGATCCTGCACCTCGGTCTGCCCGATGCATTCCAGCACCACGCCAGCCGGGAAGACCTGCTCGCCGAAGCCGGACTCGATGTCGACGGCATCCGCAGCGCTGTGCTCGCACGCTGGCCTGCGATCAAGACTCAACCCGCCGCACGCGCGGCGGGTTGAGCGCGACGGTCGCAGTCAGCGACCGACCGGATTCACGGTTCTTCGATCACATAGCCTTTCGCCGCCATTGCCTCGAAATAACCATCCGCCTGCAACAGCTGGTTGGCCGGCAACACCGCGAACGACGATGCATTCTTGGCCAATGCCGCTTCGGCGGCATCGAGCCAGATGTCGGTCAACCGCTTTTCGACATCCAGCATGCCTTCCTTGCGTGCGATCGCGCTGCTGCTGAACGCCGCGAAACACGCGTTGAACTGATCCGAGGACCGCAATGCGCGAAGGGTTTCGATATCGCCTTCCGCCCAGGCATTGGCGCGCTGGATCATGGTGCCAAGATCGCTTTCGATACGATCGAGAGTCTTGCGGAAGCACTCCTGATCGTCGATGACTTCATTCGAGAACGCCTTGAGCGCTGCCTTCGGATCCTTGATCTTGATGGCGACCTTCGGCGTGGTGATATGGACCCGATGCTTCTTGGCGGCCCTGCGTATCACATCGGAGACGATGTCCTTCTCGGTCATCCCCGAGTGCTCGACCGCCTTCTCGTACAGCTCCACTGCGGCGAAGATCGGCCGCCATTCCTCGATGCTGCGATTGCTGCCGATGAAACGCTGCTTGAGCACCTGCCAGCGCGCGTATTGCACCGCCGGCAATACATCGCTGAGGGTTTTCCCATCCGGATTCTTCAACGCCTTGAACAGCGACGGCAGCAGCGTCAGTCCGCGGAAAAAGCCGACATCCGCGTCCATCTCCACAGACGGCGGCATCAATACTTCCTGCGAGCGGGCGACGATGCGTTCGACGTTGGCCGAATCCCAGTCCATGCGCTTCGGCAATGGCGACTGCGAACCGAGAATCCAAAGTACGTGGTCCCCTTTGCGTATTTTCCACAGCCCCGGCCCGGGGTAGCGTCCTGCGATCACGATGGTTTCGAGATCGCGCGTACTCGTGGTCTGCACGCTGGTCGGATCGACCGGAACAGCGCCGTCGGCGGGCGCAGTCTGCGCAAAAGCGCTGCCGGACAATGCGGTCATCAGCATCACCGATATGAAGGGAATGGAAAGAAAAGCTCCTGCAACAAAACGACGCATAAGGACATCCTGTGGGGGGAAAAACGGTGCTGAGTGTCCAACAAAAAAGCCCGGCGATGCCGGGCTTCGTTGTTCGCATTCAGCCAAGCGTGAGCTTGAAGACATGCGTTGGAATTGGTCGGGGTAGCCGGATTCGAACCGACGACCACCAGTCCCCCAGACTGGTGCGCTACCAGGCTGCGCTATACCCCGGGTAGGTCGAACATTGTACCCGCTGGAACACGGGCTGGGCCAGCGATCAGCGCTTCAGCAGTTGCAGGACTTCTTCGAGCTCCATCCGCACCTGGCGGATGATCTGCGAACTCATCGCCGACTCCTGCTTCGCGCCGTCGCCGTCAAGACGCAGTCGCGCGCCGCCGATGGTGTAGCCCTGCTCGTACAGGAGGCTGCGGATCTGCCGCACCATGAGCACATCGTGGCGTTGGTAATAGCGACGGTTGCCGCGACGCTTCACCGGTTTGAGGCTGGGGAATTCGGTTTCCCAGTAGCGCAGCACATGCGGCTTCACATCGCACAGCTCGCTGACCTCACCGATGGTGAAGTAGCGCTTTGCCGGGATCGGGGGCAGTTCGCGGTTGCTGCCGGGGTCAAGCATCAGCCAAGCCTCCGGAATACGCTTCGACGCGTTCCTTCAGTTTCTGGCCGGGACGGAAGGTCACCACGGTACGGGCGGAGATCGGAATCTCTTCGCCGGTCTTGGGGTTGCGGCCGGGGCGCTGGTTCTTGCGGCGCAGATCGAAAT
>CAZGBA010000216.1:0-2680 GCA_964523435.1 uncultured Xanthomonas sp. | reverse complement strand
ATGCGCGGCTGGAACTTGCGCATCTTCGCCATCGACTTGTACTGCGCAGCCGACAGCGGATACAGCGCGAGCTTGAGCAGCAGCACCAGGAACATGATCGCCCAGCCCCAGTTGCCGGTGATCAGGTGCAGCTTGGCCAGCAGCCAATGGATGGGCTCGGCGAGGAACGTGAAAATGCCGTAGTCGAGCGCACGCTCGAAGCCCGGCGCCTGTTTGGCGAGCATTTCCGGCAGCTTGGGCCCGATCCACAGCGTCGCGACGCTGCTGGCCTGGGTTCCCGGTGCGACCGTGAATTCAGGGCCGGTGGCGGTGATTCCGGACTGGTTACCGGCACTGGCGAGCGCGAAGTTCGCTTTCTGGTCCGCCTGCGGGATCCAGCCGGCGAAGAAATAATGCTGCAGCAACGCGATCCATCCGCCATCGGTGGTGATGTTCAGCGGGCCGTCCTCGACGAATTCGTCGTAGGCGCGCTTCTCGTATTTTTCTTTCGGCGTGTACCAGACTGCACCGTTGAAGCTGAAGGATTCCGGGTTGGTCATGCCGCGCTTGAGTACGTGCGGCACGCGCGACAGGTATCGATAGATGTGGCCGGTCCAGGGCTTGGCGCCGCGATTGACGACTTCGTCGCGCACTTTCAGCGCGTATTCGCCGCGCGCAAGCGTGTAGGTGCGGCGGATGCTGACCCCTTCGGCGCCGGTCCACACATAACTCGCGCTGACGGTTTTGGCGCCATCGGCAAGCGTGAGTTCGGTCGCGGACTGCTCGGCGACGAAGCCGGTCTGATGGCTGGGTGCGCCCTGCGCGCTGGTCCAGCCGCTCTGGGCGATATAGAAATTCTCCGCGCTGTCGTCGAACAGACGCACCAGCGGCGCATCCGGCGCACGGCTGACGTGATATTTCAGCAGTTCGGCGCGGCGGACATTGCCGCCATCGAGGCTCAATCGCAGCACATCATTGCTGAGCGTGATCCGCGGTGCGGTGGCGGGCGCGGGGCCGATCCGGGCAGCAGCGACAGGTTGACCGCTGGCGGCAGGAACGGTAGCCGCTGGCACCGCGGCGGGAACCGTACCCGGCACGGCCGGAGGCGGCAAGCCATCGCTCGGTGCGACCGACACCGCCGCTTGCGCGACTTGCGGCGGCGGCGGAGCGTTCTGCTCCTTGTTCCAGTTCATCCAGAGGATGGTCGCCACCATCAGCCAGGCGAAAATCAGGAAAGTGCGCATTTGGTTCATGAGGCGGACGGACTCGTCGCGCCGCTGGGAGCCGGCGCTTGTTCGGATGGAGGGCAAGCGGGCGGCATTGTGCCGTTCGCGAGGGATGGGGGCAACGCGGCGCGGCGCAAGGCCTGACGCAGTGTCTGTTCGAATGCGGAGATCAACTCTGGTCCAGACGCGCGCGCCGCCGGTGGGCGGGCGACCAGAACATAGGCGCCGCCGGCAAGTGTGGCGCGATGGCGGCGGAAATAGTCGCGGAGCACACGCTTGATCCGATTGCGGATCACCGCGCGGGTGTCGACTTTGCGCGAAACCGCAAACCCGAGACGCGCAGGACGGTCATCGGGCAAATAATGCAATGCGAACATCGGTGTTGCGGCGCGATGGCCGCGTGCGAACACGGCGTCGAATTCCGAGCGCACGCGTACCCGCGCGCTGCGCGGGTAACGGGCGGTACGTTCGACGACGTGGTGCCCGGCGCTCATGAACGGCGATCGTTCATGCCGGACGTGTCATGCGAGGAATATCGTTTCGGAAGCGACTGGCCTGCTGTACGGGCCGGTCGCGGGACCGTAGCGATCAGGCCGTGAGGCGCGCGCGGCCTTTTGCGCGGCGACGGGCAAGAATCTTGCGGCCATCGGCGGTCTTCATGCGGGCACGGAAACCGTGGTCGCGCTTACGCTTGAGGTTGCTGGGCTGGTAGGTGCGCTTGGTGGCCATGGTCGGGCTCGATCGTTGCG
Organism: uncultured Xanthomonas sp.; assembly: GCA_964523435.1. Taxonomy (GTDB): domain Bacteria; phylum Pseudomonadota; class Gammaproteobacteria; order Xanthomonadales; family Xanthomonadaceae; genus Lysobacter_I. The sequence continues at coordinate 726 of CAZGBA010000216.1, read as the reverse complement.
TGTTGCTGTTGTGGCGCGGAGACGGCGAAACCGCGCCGAAGCGCAACACCGGGACCGCAAGAACCGGAGATTATGCCGGCGCGGGGGCGGGGCGGTCAAATCGACCGGAACAGGGATCTCCGGCATCGTTCCCGCGTCGTCGCGGGTGCGGGGGGGGCAAGGCGGTGGTAGTCTGGCCCCCCCTCCGATCCCCATGTGCCCTGCCCTCGAATCCGTATGGGTGATTCGCCGCGCGGTTCGACCGGATCTCTGTACGCTCAAAGAAGTCTCTCTGCGAATTCCGATGGATGCCTGGCCCCGCTGTCTCGAACGTCTCGAAGCCGAATTGCCGGTGGAAGAGGTCCAGACCTGGCTGAAACCGCTGCAGGCCCGCCTGCACGACGACGTCATGGTGCTGTACGCCCCGAATGCGTTCGTGCGCGACGCCGTGCAGGCCAAATACCTGAACCGGATCAGCCAGCTGCTGGGGCACTACGCCGGCAACACGACGGTGTCGCTGGAGATCGGTTCGATCACGCGCACGGCCTCGGCGGCACCCAGTCCAACCCAGACGCTGGCCGCGCGCGCGCCGGTGGCCGAATTCGCCGGCAACCTCGACAACCATTACACCTTCGACAACTTCGTCGAAGGTCGCAGCAACCAGCTCGGCCGCGCCGCCGCCTGGCAGGCCGCGCTGAAACCCGGCGACCGCGCCCACAATCCGCTGCTGCTGTACGGCGGCACCGG
>CAZGBA010000215.1:0-2695 GCA_964523435.1 uncultured Xanthomonas sp. | reverse complement strand
CGATCGCGTGCACGCCGTGACCGATGAACAGGCCGAGCGTGGACCAGTGGCCGCACACGATTTTCAGGTCGCGCTCGACGCGGCCCGGCACGGCGTACCACGGATACAGTCCGGACACCTGCGTGCCCGGCGCGCCTTTCTCGTTGAAGGCGATGCGACCGCGCGTCGAGCAATAGCGCATCCGGGTGAAGATGTTGATGATCGCGCGTTCGCGCTCCACGCCGCGCAAAGCCGGCGACCATGCGGGGTAATCGCCGTACATGTTGCGCAGCAGCTTGCGGCGACCTTCGCCGTGCAGCCGGCGTTCGACCTCGCGCGCATGCTTCTCGGCATGCATGGTGGTCCATTTCGGCGACAGTCCGGCGTGGATCATCATCCAGCCGAGCGTGCGGTCGCTGTGCAGCAGCGGGCGCAGCCGCAGCCAGTCGATCAGGGTGTCGCGGTCTTCCGCGAAGAGGATGCGCTGCAGATCCTGATTCACCCTGTGCTGGTCTTCTTCGCTGCGGTCGGCGATCGCCAGTAGCGACAGATCGTGATTGCCCAGCACGACGATGCTGCGATCGCGCAGCGAATGCACCAGACGCAGGGTTTCCAGCGATTCGCCGCCGCGGTTGACCAGATCGCCGCAGAACCACAGTTGGTCCTGCGCCGGATCGAAGCGGATCTTGTCCAGCAGCCGTTGGGTCGGGCCATAGCAGCCCTGCAAGTCGCCGATCGCCCAGACCGCCATGTCAGCGGCGCTCCATGCGCGCAGCGAAAAATGCGTCGCGACGCATGATCAATGCAGCATCCGCGGAATGCACAGCACGAATTGCGGGATCGGCGCTTCGAATTCAGCGCCGTCGTCGGCGCGCATCACGTAGGCGCCTTCCATCGTGCCGTAGGGCGTCTTGAAGAACGTGCTGGACGTGTATTCGAAGCGTTCGCCGGGATGCAGTCGCGGCTGTTCGCCGACCACGCCATCGCCGACCACTTCGCGCGGGAAACCCACGGCATCGACGATCAGCCAGCGCCGGCTGATCAACTGCGCAGGCACGCGGCCGGTGTTGCGGATGCCGATGGTGTACGCGAAGTAGTACAGCTCCTCGTCGGGCTTGGATTGCTCGTCGAGATAACGTGTGGCGATGTCGATCGCGATGGTGTGGTTGGGGGTGTCGTCCATAACGACAGTTTAGTGCGAAAGCGCGATTTTGCGAGCGATTACCCGATAGTGCCCGCGGTTTCCGGCGCGGCGGCGAGATTGGCGAGGCGCACGAAATCGGCGACCTCGAGCTGCTCGGCGCGACGCTGCGGATCGATGCCGGCGGCGACGATCTGCTCCGTGGTGCAGACGTTGCCCAAGGCGTTGCGCAGGGTCTTGCGCCGCTGGCCGAAGGCCGCGCGCACGACATCGGCGAAGCGGCGCGGGTCGTCGATTCCGATCTGCGCGGCTGGGCGCGGCACCAGCCGGACCACGGCGGAGTCGACTTTCGGCGGTGGCCGGAATGCGCCAGGCGGAACCTTGAACAATGCGGTCACCGTGCAATATGCCTGCAGCATCACGCTGAGCCGGCCGTAGACCTTGCTGCCCGGCCCGGCGGCCATGCGGTCGACCACTTCCTTCTGCAGCATGAAATGCATGTCGCGCACGGCGGCGGCATGGTCGAGCGCATGGAACAGAATCGGCGACGACAGGTTGTAGGGCAGGTTGCCGACCAGACGGATAGGGCCGTTGTCCGCCGACGAGTTACCGGCCAGTGCGCTGAAGTCGACGTTCATCACGTCGGCGTGGATCAGCGTCAGTTCGCCGTGCGCTTTGGCTGCTGCGGTGAGCGGTTCGAGCAGATCACGATCGAATTCGATCGCGGTCAGCGCGCCGTGTCTATCCAGCAGCGGAAAGGTCAATGCGCCCTGACCCGGGCCGATCTCGACGATGCGGTCGCCGGGACGCGGGTCGATCGCGAGCACGAGTTTGTCGACGATCCCGCGTTCGTGAAGGAAGTGCTGGCCGAGCGATTTCTTCGCCGGCTTGCCGAATGTGGCGTCGTTGTTTGCGTCGTCGCGGCTCATGCGGCGCCCATGCGCGCGGCACTCATGTGTACAGCACGCGTGCGCGCGAGTCGGGTGCAGGTTTCGATCGCGGCGAACAGACTCGACGGATCGGCGGTGCCTTGGCCCGCGAGTTCGAGCGCGGTGCCGTGATCCACCGCGACCCGCGGATAGGGCAGGCCGAGGGTGATGTTCACCGCATGCGCGAAATCGCTGTATTTCAGCACCGGCAGGCCCTGGTCGTGATACATCGCGAGCACCGCGTCGTAGTCAGGAAGCTTCGTGGCAAGAAACGCGGTGTCGGCCGGCAGCGGCCCGATCAGGTTCCAGCCATCGCCGCGCAGGCGATCGAGCAGCGGAATGATCAGGTCGCGTTCTTCGTGGCCGAGATGCCCGTCTTCGCCGGCATGCGGGTTCAGGCCGAGCACTGCGATGCGCGGGGCGGCGATGCCGAAATCGTCGCGCAGCGCCGCGTGCACGATGCGCAGCGTGCGTTCCAGGCCGTCGGCGGTGATCGCGTCGGCGACCGCACGCAAGGGCAGATGGGTGGTCGCGAGCGCGACGCGGACGATGTCGTTGGCCAGCATCATCACCACATCGCAGCGCGCCTGCGCGGCCAGCAGTTCGGTGGTGCCGGTGTAGGGAATGCCGCCGTCGTTGATCGCGG
>CAZGBA010000214.1:0-2756 GCA_964523435.1 uncultured Xanthomonas sp. | reverse complement strand
CCTCAGCGCTTCGATGGGTCGCCTGCGTTTTTCGCCCTCTGGTGCCAGAACATGAGTCACGCTGTACGCCCCAGGGTACGGCGAAGCTTCTTCCGACGTCGACAGCTACTCGTTCACCGCATCACCCGTCGATCAGGGATCGGCCTACACGAAAACTTGCCAAAGTGTCAACCGAAGTGTAAACTCGGGCCGGTCACTTGGAGATGATCAATAGATGGGAACCCCGCTCAAGAACCCGCCCGTGTACCTGACCTTGGCCCAGGTGCGGTTCAACCCGATTCTGAAGCTGGTCGACTTCCTGCCAGGCATCCAGGAGAGCTTCCGTCAGGCAGGCTACCCCGATTTCGATCGCCAGCATCTCATCTCGATCCAGTTGACTGCCCAAGAAGGCCAACCGCCGACCCCGACCCCTGTCCAGCAGGAAAGGTTCCTGTTCGGTAACGTCGAGAAAACGCATACCTTCATCCTCGACGGTCAGAGCCTCACTCTTCAGTCGACCAATTACGGGCAGTTCGAAACCTTCTCGGCTTGTTTCTTGGAAGGATTGAGCATCGTCAATGATGCGGTAAAACTCGCATTCACCGAACGCGTCGGGCTTCGATATCTCGACCGGGTAATTCCGCAACCCGGAGAATCCATTGAGCAATACCTCGTTGAACAGGTTCAAGGGCTGAGTTCGCACCTCGGAGGACGCCCGCTGTACTCTTTTACAGAGGCAATGAACGAGATCGGGAACATTAAGCTACTGAGTCGGGTTGCCATACAAGAAGGCCCTCTCGCCTTCCCTCCGGATATCCAGCCGGGGAGCATGCGGATTACTGAAAGATTCACGTCCTACATAGGTATCAGTGCCATTCTCGACAACGATGGTTTCGTGGAAGGACGTGAGGCGTTTTCGGCGAAGGCCGTTGCAGACCATCTCGACGCTATCCACAAGGTCATCGGAGCTGCGTTCAAAATTACGGCAACGCGGTATGCATTTGACGCTTGGGACAAGTAATCATGTTCGGACTCGCAGTTCCCGTTAGCGATATCAACGTCCACGCCCATTACAGGCCCGCTCCCGCAATCTACAACCGGGCTACCGTTGGCGAAGGCGGTCCGCTTCCTTGCTTTGGCGGAAGTGGAACCGGCGGTGTCGAGAGCGTGTACTTTGTCATGTCGCGCCAAGGCTATAGCCCCTACGCAATCCTGAAAGTCGAACTCGCAGCGGCACAGGAAACATTCGCCCCCTACACCAACCTGATGAAAGAGGTGAAGGCCGGTTTCGGCCGCACCATGTCCCATCTGCCGGCGGTTTTCGGGGTATCGCGCCAGACGCTCTATAACTGGCTCAACGGCGAAACGCCCAAGGAGCAGCATCAGGACAAGCTCGTACAGTTAGCCGCTGCCGCTCGCGCGTTCACTGCGGCCGGCTTCAAACCCTCAGCACTTTCTCTCGAACGTACCGTTGCGCAAGGCAGGTCATTCGTCGAACTGATTGGGCAAGGTGCCGACGGCAAGGAAACGGCGGAAAGACTCGTTCGGATAGAAAAACGGGGCACAGTCGCAAAAGCAAAACTCGATGCCTTACTTGGGGGCAGAACGCCTTCGCGTCCCGACGTATCCGACATGGGTCGTCCCGCATTCAATGAAGACGTTTGACCGACATGGATGGCATGGCAGGAAGCTGGACTCGAGATACGCCGTGGCGCCAAGGCCACGTCCTCACGGCAGACGCCAGTCAGGCGCTGGGACTGATCCATCCCGAGGCGTCTGACTCGACCTGTGTGGTCATCATCAGCCACGATTGTGATTTGGCCAACGATGCCTTGCAGATCGAACCCGACGTGGAAGTCATCGTTGGGCGTTATGTGCCGAAAGGGGACGGTAACTATTACTGGGCAAAAGCGCCCCGCACGCTACACGTCGATGTGCTGCAAAACGGCATCGCAGCCGTTGTCGAATTGGTTGCCACAGCCAAGCGCTTGATCCCGAAACAGGCACTCGCAGCATTTACTCCCGACACCACTCATGTCTTTCCTGGTAAGTCGTTGTCGGCACTGCGCTCTTGGCTGGGAGTCCGCTACAACCGAGCGGCATTCCCCGACCCTTTCGTGAATCGTCTATCCCAGTCGAAAGTCGACAAACGCCTCGCGAAAATCATCGAACCAGTCGGTAACCTGCTGTCCGCCATCTATTTCGATGTCGACGGTGGCAATGAAATCAATCACTCCGATGGCAGTCCCTACGACCTGAAAATCGTTCTTGCATACCCGCCGGGTGACGATCCGGAGCAGACCGCCGACGATGTGGAAAAGATCGAAACCGCGATCACGACTCTCTTCGCGGAAAAGCACTTCGACCAAGCCACTGACAAATGGAACGGGATTGCCTTGAAGGGATGCATTTCCATCTCCGAGGACGATCTACCCGTGAGCAAGGCAAGACTGCTCACGCAGTGGCGACTGGAGTACATGACCCTGAAAGCCGACGACGATCAAGTTGGCGCTCCAGGCTAAAAATTACGACACATATTCCACCAGGAGAGCCGAGCTGGCACCGACACCGGCTCATCCCAGGCTTTCCAGATAGGGGCGCACGGCCAGCGCTCGGGCCCGGCGTCGGAGCTGTCGCGGTTTCCATGCGGAATTTGCATGGAGACCACGACGATGACCAAGCACTGCGCGCACTGCGGCCAACCCTTCGAACCCCGTCCGCAGGTTCCCGACCAGGCCTTCTGCTCTGCACCCGACTGCCAGCGTGCCCGCAAGCGC
>CAZGBA010000213.1:0-2778 GCA_964523435.1 uncultured Xanthomonas sp. | reverse complement strand
GCGCATTGGAATGAGGAAGCCAAGGCCCTCATTGCCGGCCTGATCCTCCATATTGGGGGGTTGAGTAGCAACGGAACAGAAAACCTACATAAGGCAGCACGCCTCAAGGCCGCGGGCCATTCCGGAAGGGCGCGAAGTGGTGGTTAGCTGCCGTCCCTCCGACGCCCCTTGATCCAATTTGTTAGCGACCGAACACCCAAACCAACCGCTGCGGCTATCGCGATTGCCCCACCTAGCAGCGGCCAGTCTAAGCCTCTGTGGCATTCGGCATCTGGCGCACAGTCGCCGAGCGAACTCACGATGAAGACGACCCCGATGAGCGGAACACCGACAAAGGCCGCCATACCGCAGCCGATCTTTCCACCTAGCGTGCTGCTGTCCCGATACTCGCTCATGGGCTCGAAGCTATCGCTTTCCGCGACGTCCGCAATTGGGGCGGAAGCGGCCGTCTGGTTTTTCCAATAAACCCCGGTTTGATGCGAAGCGGGCCGGCGGTTACGATCGGACCGCTGGATGACCCTCAATCTCACATCTACCCATCCAGAAACCTATAGCCGGTAAACCCATCCTTCGATAGATTAATGAAAGAAGGAGCGGACGTCGATGCTGATCGGATATATGCGGGTGTCGACAGGCGAGCAAAATCTCGATCTGCAACGCGATGCGCTGGATCGTGCCGGATGCGGCCGGGTGTTCGACGACGTGTGCTCGGGCCGTGCGACCGAACGGGCCGGGCTCGACAAGGCACTCGACATCATGCGTGATGGCGACACCCTCGTAGTCTGGAAGCTCGACCGGATCGGACGGTCGCTACCCCACGTCGTTGGGCTGGTCGGCGATCTGCAGAAGCGCGGGATCGGCCTTAAGGTGCTGACCGGCGATATCGACACGACGACCGTTACGGGCCGGTTGGTGTTCGGTATTTTCGCGACCCTGGCCGAGTTCGAGCGCGATCTGACCCATGAGCGCACAATGGCGGGGCTGGCCGCGGCCAGGGCGCGAGGCCGTGCAGGTGGTCGGCCGCGGGTCATGACGAAGCAGAAGCTGAAGGCCGCGATGGCGCTGATGGCGGATCGCGACAATGCCGCACGCGATGTTGCGGTCCAACTCGGCGTATCAGTGTCGACGCTTTATGCCTATGTCGATGCGAAAGGTCAGCCGCGAGAGCGGGCCAGCGAATTGCTGGGCAAGCGCGGGGTTCAGCCTAAAATAGCAGCATAGGCCGAGCAGTGCCGGTCAGCTTTCTCTCGGACGAGCAGGCCCTGCGCTATGGTCGCTTCGTCGGCGATCCTACATCGGAGCAGTTGGCGCGCCATTTTTATCTCGACGATGCAGACCGGACGTTCATCGGCGCGCACCGCGGCGATCACAACAGGCTCGGCGTAGCGGTACAGCTTGGCTCTTTGCGGCTGCTCGGCACCTTTCTCGAAGATCCGGCACAGACACCGGCGTCGGTCACGCGGTTCGCAGGCAGCCAGTTGGCGATCGACGAGCCGTGCGAACGGATGGCGCAATATTGCGCGACCAAGGGACGATGGCGGCACGGCCCGCGCATCCGCGACCATTATGGCTACCAAGTTTTCTCCGATCCACGCATCGCGTTCCGATTGCATCGTTTCCTGTACGCGCTGTGTTGGACGGGCACCGATCGGCCATCGGCGCTCTTCGATGCAGCGGCGACGTGGCTGATTGAATGCAAGGTGCTGTTGCCAGGGCTGTCCGTCCTCGAGCGCGATATCGCACGAGTCCGCACACGGGTCGCCACGCACGTTCATCGCCGTCTCATCGACAGGCTGACGTCGGAGCAACGCGCCCGGCTCGACACGCTGGTCGCCGTTATTGGCGACGGGCGGCAAAGCCCGCTCGATCGACTGCGTGACGGTCCATACCTGCAAAGCGGCCCCGAGATCAGCCGCGCCGTTGATCGCCTTACCGAAATCCGCACGTTCACAGCGGGCTTGCCCGAACTTGATCGGGTGCCACCCGGCAAGGCGGTCGCATTGGCGCGATTTGCCGGTGCGGCGCGGGCGCAGGCCGTGGCCCGACTCCCCGACGATCGGCGCGCTGCCACCCTCGTCGCGTTCATCCGCACCCTCGAAGCGTCGGCCAGCGACGATGTCATCGACCTGTTCGACGTCGTGTCGACCCGAATGTTTTCCAACGCGCGCATCAACGCCAGGGATGCCCGGATGCGTTCGCTGCGTGATCTCGATGCCGCATCGCTCCGGCTTCGCGATGCCGGCGTTGTGCTGCTCGATGACAGCATCAGCGATGCGCAGGTGCGCGCGGCCGTGTTCGCGCTCGTCGATCGGACAGCGCTGACCGACGCCGTCGCACAGGTGAACCTTCTCGCGCGGCCGAACGACGAGAGCTATTTTGTCGAGTTGCGCCGGCAGGCCGGGACGATGCGCTATCTGCCGAAGATGCTGGCAGCGCTCGATCTTGCAGCCGCGCCCGCAGGACAGCCGCTGCTCGACGCGGTCGACCACTTGCGAAGGGTTCACAGGGGCGAGAAGCGCCGTGGACCGGCACCAACATCGTTCGTCCCCAAGGGGTGGGGGCGCCAGTTGAAGAGTGATGACGGTACATTCGATCTGACCGGATACCGGCTTTGTACGCTCGACCGGCTACGCCGCGCCATTCGCCGTCGCGACGTCTTTCCTGTTCGCTCGCTTCGCTACGCCGACCCGCGCAAAGGCCTGCTGACAGGAGCCGCCTGGGAAGCGGCGCGACCGACGGTATGCCGCACGGTCGGCGTGGCGGTCGCTGGCGACGAGG
>CAZGBA010000212.1:0-2813 GCA_964523435.1 uncultured Xanthomonas sp. | reverse complement strand
AGGAACAGCACCGCGTCCTTGCCGTCGATGATGCGGTGGTCGTAGCTGATCGCGATGTACATCATCGGCGCGGCGACCACGACGCCGTTCTCGACGATCGCGCGCTCCTTGATGGCGTGCATGCCGAGGATCGCCGACTGCGGCGGGTTGACGATCGGCGTGGACATCAGCGAACCGAAGGTGCCGCCGTTGGTGATGGTGAAGGTGCCGCCCTGCAGGTCTTCCAGCTTCAGGCCGCCTTCGCGCGCCGCCTTGGCGTAACCGGCGATGGCGCCTTCGATCTCGGCGAACCCCATGCGTTCGACATTGCGCAGCACCGGCGTGACCAGACCTTTGTCGGTGGCGACCGCGATGCTGATATCGGCGTATCCGTGATAGATCACGTCGTTGCCGTCGACCGAGGCGTTGACGATGGGATGGCGCTGCAGCGCGTTCGCGGCGGCCTTGGCGAAGAAGCTCATAAAGCCGAGTTTGACGCCGTTGGCCTTCTCGAAGGATTCGCCCAGTTCCTTGCGCATCTGCATGACTTTCGCGAGGTTCACTTCGTTGAACGAGGTGAGCATCGCGATGGAGTTCTTCGACTGCATCAGCCGCTCTGCGATGCGGGTGCGCATGCGGGTCATCGGCACGCGCTCTTCCGGACGGGCGCCGCCGCCGACGCCTGCGGTCTTGCCGCTGGCGTAGTTGACGATGTCTTCCTTCGTTACCGCGCCGCGCCGGCCGGTGCCGGCCACATCGGCGGGATCCACACCGCTGGTCGCTGCGGCGAAGCGCGCGCCTGGCGGCAGTCCGGCGGCGGTTGCAGGCGCCGCTGTTGTGGGAGCGGCGGGAGCCGCGACAGGCGCATTCGACGCGGCCGGTTTCGCGGCTTCCGCCGCTCCCACGGCAGGAGCCGGTGCGGCGGCGCCTTCCTCGATGATGGCGATGACCTGCTGGCTGAGCACGGTTGCGCCTTCGGCGAATTTCAGTTCCCTGATCACGCCATCGACGGTCGAGGGGACTTCCAGCACGACCTTGTCGGTTTCGAGGTCGACGATGTTCTCGTCGCGTTTGACCGCATCGCCGGCTTTCTTGTGCCAGGTGGCGATGACGGCGTCGGAGACGGATTCGGGAAGAACGGGGACCTTGATTTCGATGGCCATGATTGGCGTCCTGACAGCGTGGATTTCAATGGGTGAGTAAATGCCGGCGCATCGATGCGCGCGCCGGCGGCAAGCGTCATTCGTCGGCGTGCTCGCCGTTGAGTGGATTGACCAGTGCATCCGCGATCAGCTTCAGCTGCTCTTCGACGTGGTCGTTGAAATGACCGGCGGCGGGCGAGGGCGAGCGGCTGCGGCCGGTGTAGCTGAGCTGCTGCTTGTCCTGCAGGCAGGTGAGCAGATGATGCTGGATCTGGTACCACGCACCCTGGTTCTGCGGCTCTTCCTGGCACCACACCACCTGGGTCGCTTTTGAGTAGCGCTTGAGCTGGGCGGTGAGTTCGGCGCGCGGGAACGGATACAACTGTTCGATGCGCACGATCGCCACGTCGGTCTGCCCGCGCTTCTGCGCGTCTTCCAGCAGGTCGTAATAGACCTTGCCGCCGCAGACGACTACGCGCTTGACCGAGTTCGGATCGGCGCTGGCATCGGGGATCAGGTGCTGGAATTCGCCGTTCGCCAGTTCGTCCAGCGTCGACACCGCCAGCTTGTGGCGCAGCAGCGACTTCGGCGTCATCACCACCAGCGGTTTACGCGTCTTCATGCACATCTGCCGGCGGATCATGTGATACGCCTGCGCCGGTGTGGTCGGGGTGCAGACGATCATGTTCTGCAGTGCGCACAACTGCAGGAAGCGCTCCAGACGCGCCGAGCTGTGCTCGGGGCCCTGGCCTTCGTAGCCGTGCGGCAGAAACAGCGCGAGACCGCAGATCCGGCCCCACTTGGCTTCGCCCGAGGACAGGAACTGGTCGATCACCACCTGCGCGCCGTTGGCGAAATCGCCGAACTGGCCTTCCCAGATGTCGAGGGTCATGGGATCGGCGGTGGCGTAGCCGTATTCGAACGCCATCACCGCTTCCTCGCTGAGCAGCGAATCGATGATAGTCGCGTCTTCCGGATTCTTCACCAGTTGCCGCAGCGGCATGTGGTCGACGTCGGTTTTCTGGTCGTGCAGGATCGCGTGGCGGTGGAAGAACGTGCCGCGGCCGCAGTCCTGGCCGACCAGACGCAGTTTGTAGCCTTCGTCGAGCAGCGTGGCGTATGCGAGGTTTTCGGCGAAGCCCCAGTCGCCCGGCAGCTCGCCGGCGCCCATCTTGCGGCGGTCTTCGTAGATCTTGGCGACGCGCGCATGCAGGCTGGCGTCTTCCGGAAGCGTGTTGATGATCGTCGCCAGCGCATCAAGCTTCGCGCGCGGCACCCGGGTATCCACCGTGTCGGACAACTTGCCTTCCAGCAGCGGACGCCAGTCGATCGCATAGGCGTCCGGATTCGCCGCTGCCAGTTCGGTGGTGACCACGCCGTCGTCGAGCTTCTGGCGATAGCCGTCTACCAGCGCCTTGGCGTCGTCGGCGGTCAGCGTGCCCTTGGCGGCGAGACGTTCGGCGTACAGCTCGCGGGTGGTCTTGCGCTTGCGGATGTTCTGGTACATCAGCGGCTGGGTCGCCGCCGGTTCGTCGGCTTCGTTGTGGCCGTGGCGGCGATAGCAGACCAGGTCGATGACCACGTCCTTGGCGAATTTCTGGCGGAAATCGAAGGCCAGTTCGGCGCAGAACGCGACCGCTTCCGGGTCGTCGCCGTTCACGTGCAGCACCGGCGCGCCGACCATCTTGGCGA
>CAZGBA010000211.1:0-2840 GCA_964523435.1 uncultured Xanthomonas sp. | reverse complement strand
TGATGGCCATGGGTCGCTGGCGTGCGCGTCGCGGCGATACGCGTCTGCGCATCGATCGCTTCGGCTACGGTTATCTGTTCGCGCTGGCGATGGCGTTGGTGCGCTACCAGTTCGCGTCCTGATCAGCCGCCGCAGCCCTGCAATTTCAGCCGCTGGCCCGGTCGCACCGTATAGCGCGGGCCCTTGATGCTGTTGGCCTTGGCAAGATCGCCCAGATCGCATGAATACTTGCGCGCGATCGACACCAGCGTATCGCCGCGTTCGACCTTGTGCTGGCGTGCAGCCTTGGGCTTCGGCGTGTCTTTCGGTTTCGGCTTGTCCTGCGCTGGCGCTACGGCAGGAGCCACCGTGCCGTCCACACCGGTGGCGGTCGCGACGACCGATTCGAGCGGCCCGACCCTGACGATGGCCGCGCTCACTTCGCTTTCGACCAGCCGTTTCGCCAGTTCGGCGCGTTCGCCCTGGACGCAGTAGCGGCTGTAGAGACCTGCGATCTTCACCGTGGCATTGAGCGTCGTGCCGCTGGAGATCCAGTCATCCGCCTCATAGCGCGGATTGAGGTTGCGCAGCGCGCGCATATAGCCGTCGCGGGTGCCGCCGTTGCCCAGACAGATCGTGAGCTCGTAGATGGAACTGGCGCGGACGAGGCGGATCGTCGCCGGCTTGGCGTCGACCTTCGGAAAGCTCAGGCCGTATTCCTTCGGGTGCAGATACAGCCAGGCTGCGGCGATCACCATCGGCACGTAGTCCTTGGTTTCGGCCGGGAACTGGTTGTAGACCGATTCGTCCCAGAAACTGCGGTCCGGATAGGCGCGGAACACCCGCAGCGCGCGGCCCTCGCCTCCGTTGTAGGCGGCCAACCAGAGTTCGATGTTGTTGCCCAGTTCGGAATAGCGCTCGTTGAGATACGACGCGGCCGCATCGGCCGATGCGCGTGGATCGTAGCGGGTGTCGAAACCGGTGCCGTCGGGGCCCAGACCGAAGCGACGCCCGGTGGCCGGCATGAACTGCAGCAGGCCGACCGCGCCGACGCGCGAACCGACGTGGACCCGCCCGGTGGATTCCTTTGCCATGATCCCGAACAGCAGCGCCTCGGGCAGACCGTTGCGCTGGAACGATGGCGCCATCAGATGACGCAGGTACTGGTAGTTCTCGTGGCTCTGCACCAGCGACACGCGCATGTCGGTGAGCCAGCGACGGATGCCGGCCTGCACCGCCGGATTCATCTGCACCATGTTCACGAAGCGCTGACCGTCGGCACTCAGCAGCGCGGCCGCCTCGGCCGAACTCGGCACGTTGCCGGTGGTCAGTTCGGTATCGATGAGCGCTTGACCGTCCTCGTCGCCGTCTTCGCTGGCGACCCGCGCATCGACGTCGGTCTTCAACAGCCGCTTGTAGCTGGTCAGCAACTGCGACATCGGACAGTTCTTGACCTTGACGCAGGCGACGATCACGTCTTCCATGTCCTCGAGCGCCGCATTGCTTTCGAGCAGACCGGCGGGGTCGTTGTTGTCGATCTTGATCAGCGCGTCGCGATACCGGCCCTCGGCAGCCGCCATCTTCATCTTCATGGCGTCCAGATCGCGCTCACGGCGCGATTGCGCCTGCGCGTCGCCATGGGGGAACACCGCCAGCAGCATCAATACGAACAGGCAGGCCAGACGCAGGCACGGGGCGAGACGGGCCAAAGGCCCGGAAACAGCAGCGGATTCGGACATGAACAACAGCGACACCGACGGGGAGCTGCAGGGTAGCCCCCGGGGCCGATACGGGCAACCCGCCAAAGTCAGGGCCTCCATCGAGATTCAGTGTAGAAGTTCAGCCCGGTCATGTATCGGATCGATGTGATCGCACGCACGCATCGGCCCGATCCCGAATAGAATTCCACGATCCACTCCGAGGACCCTTCATGGACCCCATTCTGGTCGGCAAGGCCATCACCACCGACACCAGCGGCAATGTGCATCTGCTGCCGAAGTTCGGAAATCGCCATGGTCTGATCGCCGGCGCCACCGGCACCGGCAAGACCGTGACCCTGATGACGCTGGCGGAGGGCTTCTCGCGGATCGGCGTGCCGGTGTTCCTGGCCGATGTGAAGGGCGATGTGGCCGGTCTGGCCGCCGCCGGCACCATGAACGAAAAGATCCAGCAGCGCCTCGCGCTGATGGGCAACCCCGACTACCGCCACGAGGCCAACGCGGTGGTGTTCTGGGATCTCTACGGCAAGCTCGGCCACCCGGTGCGGACCACGGTCAGCGAGATGGGCCCGACCCTGCTCGGCCGCATCCTCGAACTCAACGATACCCAGGCCGGCGTGCTCGATATCGTGTTCAAGCTTGCCGACGACCGCGGCCTGCTGCTGCTGGATCTGGAAGACCTGCGCGCCCTGCTCGGCCTGGTCGCCGAGGAGCGCAAGGACATCTCGACCAGCTATGGTCTCGTCAGCACCCAGTCGATCGGCGCGATCCAGCGTGCGCTGCTGCGGTTGGAGCAGGAAGGCGCCGAGATGTTCTTCGGCGAACCGGCGCTCGAACTCAACGATCTGATGCGCACCAACACCGATGGTCGCGGCGTCATCAACATCCTCTCCGCCGACCAGCTGATCCTGAAGCCGAAGCTGTATTCGAGCTTCCTGCTGTGGCTGCTGTCGGAACTGTTCGAAACCCTGCCGGAAGTCGGCGACCTGGAAAAGCCCAAACTCGTGTTCGTGTTCGACGAAGCGCATCTGCTGTTCGAAGACGCGCCGCCCGCGCTGCAGCAGCGCATCGAGCAGGTCGTGCGCATCATCCGCTCCAAGGGCGTGGGCGTGTATTTCTGCTCGCAGTTCCCCGACGACGTGC
>CAZGBA010000210.1:0-2937 GCA_964523435.1 uncultured Xanthomonas sp. | reverse complement strand
TCGCCGGTCTTGGGGTTGCGGCCGGGGCGCTGGTTCTTGCGGCGCAGATCGAAATTGCCGAACCCTGACAGCTTGACCTGGCGGCCCTGCTCCAACGCTTCGCGGAGCACGTCGAAAAACGCGTCGACGAATTCCTTCGCCTCGCGTTTGTTCAGTCCGACTTCGTCGAACAGTCGCTCGGCCATTTCAGCCTTGGTCAATGCCATCCGTTTCCCCCAAAACGAGCCCAGATTACCCCAGGAGCGGACCGGCAAATGCGGGCCACATCCCGGTTCACGACCGGATTTCCGCGCCGTGCTCCCCGCGCAGCGCAGCGATGACCTGAGCCACCACCTGATCGATATCGCGGTCTGTGAGAGTGCGTGATTCCTCTTGGAGAATCAAGCCCATAGCGAGGCTCTTGCATCCGCTTTCGACGCCCTTGCCGACGTAACGGTCGAATAGGCGCAGGTCCTGCAAAGACGGGCCTGCGGCGCGTTTCACGGTGCCCGCCAAGGCGGCCCAGGACACGCTTTCCGGGACGACGAACGCGAGGTCCCGGCGGACGGACGGGAAGCGGCTCAGTGCAGCCGAACGGGCCAACGGCCTGTGCTGCAGCGCCGCCAGATCGACCTCGAAAGCCACAGCGAGGGCATCCAGATCGAGCGCCCGCTGCAGACGCGGGTGAAGCTGGCCGATCCAGCCGATGAACGCGCCATCACCGTTTTCATCGAGCCGATACAGATCGGCCGAGCGCCCGGGGTGGCCCCAGGCCGATTGGGACGGGCGGTATTCAAGTGTCGCGCCGGCAGCGGCGGCCAGACTGTCGAGATCGCCCTTGATATCGTGGAAATCGACCGGACGCGCCGCAGCTCCCCACTGCTCGATCCGCGCATCGCCGCAAGCCACGGCCGCGAGGCGGCGGGTTTCCAACGGTGCTTCTCCGGTACGGGCCGCGAAGACCTTGCCGATCTCGAACATCCGCACCCGCGACTGCTGCCGCGCGGCGTTGCGACCGAGTGCGGCGACCAGCCCCGGAAGCAACATGGTCCGCATGGTGCTGAGCTCGGCGCTGAGCGGATTGGCGAGCGGCACGCCGCCATCGATGGCTTGCCACTTCGCCAGCAGATCTCCGTCGACGAAGGCGTAGTTGATCGCCTCCAGAAAATCGCGCGCCACCAGTTGGCGGCGCACCGTGGCATCGTCCAACAAGGTCTCACCCGGAGACACCACCCGCGTCGCGCCACCCGGTAGCGTGGTCGGGATCGCGTTGTAACCGTGAATGCGGGCGATCTCTTCGATCAGATCTTCTTCGATTGCGATATCGAAGCGCCGGGTCGGCGCGGTCACGCGCCAGCCCTCGGCAATGACTTCGACGCCCAGTCCCAACGCGCGCAGAATCCGCTCGACTTCGGCATCGGCCACCCGCACGCCGAGCACGCGCGCGAGACGTTCGCGACGCAAAATCACGACCCTCGATCTGGGCAGATCGGCATCGTGCACCGCTTCGATCACCGGGCCCGGCACGCCACCGGCGACATCGAGAATGAGCTTCGTTGCGTACTCGACCGCAATACGCGGCAGTTCCGGATCGACGCCGCGCTCGAAACGATGTCCAGCGTCGGTGTGCAGACCAATTCTGCGGCTGCGGCCGATGATCGCGTCCGGCGCGAAGTGCGCGGCTTCGAGAAAGACATTGCGGGTCGTGTCGGTCACGCGGGTGTCGTGGCCACCCATGATCCCCGCCAGGGCGACCACGCGGTCTGCATCGGTGATGACCAGGAATTCGCCGTCGAGCGCTGCATCGCGGCCATCGAGCAACTTCACCGTCTCGCCCGCACGCGCACGCCGTACGCCGACCGGGCCGTTCAACAGATCGCGATCGAACGCGTGCATCGGCTGGCCCAGTTCGAGCATCACGTATTGCGTGACATCGACCAAGAAACTGATCGGGCGAACGCCGCTGCGACGCAGGCGTTCGGCCATCCACAGCGGTGTCGCCGCAGTGGTGTTCACATTCCCGATCACACGCCCGACATAGCGCGGCGCGTCTGCGCCCGCGTTCAACTCAACCGCGAGCGTCGCGTCGCTTTGCGCGGCAACCGGCGCTGCATCCAGCGGCTCGACCTGGCTGCCGAGCGCTGCGGCCACATCGAACGCGATCCCGCGCACGCCGAAGCAGTCGGCGCGATTCGGGGTGAGCTTCAGTTCGATCGAAGCATCGGGCAAGCCAAGATAGTCGGCGAGCGGCTTGCCGACCGGCGCATCGGCCGGCAGCTCGAACAGACCGGACGCATCGGCATCGATGCCGAGTTCCTTCGCCGAGCACAGCATGCCGTTGGATTCGACGTTGCGCAGTTTCGCGGCCTTGATCGTGAGTTCGCCGACCTTCGTGCCGATGGTCGCGAGCGGCGCGAGCAGACCCGGCCGAGCATTCGGTGCGCCGCACACGATCTGCAGCATTCCGCCCTGCCCCGCATCGACCTGGCACACCTGCAAACGGTCCGCTTCCGGATGTTTGGCGCATTCGACGATGTGTGCGACGACCACGCCGTCCAGCGCGGCGCCGAGCACGCTCATCTTTTCGACTTCCAGACCGATCGCGGTCAGCGTCGCTGCGAGTTCATCCCGCGAAGCATCGGTCTTGACGTGTTGGCGCAGCCAGTTTTCTGAAAATTTCATGTTGCAACGAGCTCTTTGTGGGAGGGGCTTCAGCCCCGACGCCGGAACCTGAAGTCGGGGCTGAAGCCCCTCCCACAGGTCGAGTCAAATCACGCGAATTGCCTGAGGAAACGCACGTCGTTATCGAAGAAATCGCGCAGATCGCTCACGCCGTAACGCAACATCGCGAAGCGCTCGACGCCCAGGCCGAAGGCGAAACCGGTGTAGCGCTCCGGATCGATACCGACATTGCGCAGCACGTTGGGATGGACCATGCCGCAGCCCAGCACTTCGAGC
>CAZGBA010000209.1:0-2962 GCA_964523435.1 uncultured Xanthomonas sp. | reverse complement strand
CCAGCGGCCCAGCTGGCTGAACACCTTTTCCTGCGCTTTTTCGCGGATCGAGCAGGTATTGATCAGGATCACGTCGGCTTCTTCGGCATTCTGCGTGATCACCATGCCTTCCTCGGCGCCGAGAACTTCGGCCATCTTGGCAGAGTCGTACTCGTTCATCTGACAACCGTGGGTTTCGATGAAGAGCTTTCTTGGCGTGGACTGTTCCGGTGATGGCGCGGCGGCGGGTACGGCCGCTTCGGGGGCGAGCATGTCGGTCATGAGGGGTGTCCCGGGGCGCGGCGGTGATTCCGGGCCGGAAAGTGTGGAAAGAGGCGCCAGTGTAAGCCCGAGCAGTCCTGGGCGGCGTGCGGCGGCCGCCAGAGGTGGGGTCAGCCGTTTGACAATCAAACACTTGGCAAACCTTTGGAATCCGGGGACACTCCCGCGCATGACTTCGGGCAAGGCAATCATGGGGTGCGGCCTGCTGCTGGCGTTGATGCTGGCGGTGCCTGCGCATGCCGGCACGGTGTACCGCTGCGAGAGCCCCGACGGCAGCCGTACCTATGGCAGCAAACGGGTCAAGGGCGCCAAGTGCAGCGTGATCAGCAGCTACACGCCGTCGCCCGCCGCCGTGCGCAGCGCGCCGGTCAGCGCCACCACGGCCCGCTCGGCCAGTGAAGCGCCAGCCGCGACGCCAGCGGCTGGCGGAGCCGTTGCGCCAACACCGGTATCGGGTGTCCCGGCGACGCCGCAGGTCGCGGCGGCCGAGGCTCCGACGGTCGCGATGACGGCCATCCCGCGTCAGGGGACGACCCGGCGCGTCGAGGGACAGGTCTACTCGTACATCAAGGACGGTGTCCGCAACTACACCAGCAAACAGCCCAAGGGCGTGGCCGGTGCGACCGCGATCCGTTCGATCCGCTACAGCTTCCTCGAAACCTGTTACGCCTGCGCGCCGCTGCCGGGGGTCAACTTCGGCACCCTGCGGTTGAACGTCGCCGCCTATGCGACCGAGATCCGCACCGCCGCGACCCAACACGGTGTCGACGAGGCCATCGTCCGCGCGATCATCCACGCCGAATCCTCGTTCAACCCGAATGCGCGGTCGCGGGTCGGGGCGCAAGGTCTGATGCAGTTGATGCCTCCCACCGCGCGCCGCTTCGGCGTGAGCAACGCCTACGACCCCGCGCAGAACATCCACGGCGGGGTGCAATACCTGGCTTGGCTGCTCAAGCGCTACAAAGGCGACCTCACCCTTGCCGCTGCCGGCTACAACGCGGGCGAAGGTGCTGTGGACAAGTACAAGGGCGTGCCGCCCTACAGCGAAACCCGACGCTATGTCGAGCGGGTGCGGGTGCTCGCCGAGCGCTATCGCGGCATGCTGGCCGGGCGCAGCTGAGCGCCCCGGGGCCTACCTCTCCCCCAAAGAAAACCTCTGTTCCGCTCCTCGGCCCGGGTAGGGCGCGTGTCCCGCATGCGAGGCCAGATACGCGCGGGGCAGGTAAACATTGTCGGCCGATTCAGCGTTCCGTTACACTTCGTCGTCTTTGCTGGCCGGCTTCGGGAACGAGGCCGGCCTGCAGTCCGAATGTAGCCTACGTTTT
Source organism: uncultured Xanthomonas sp. (assembly GCA_964523435.1). Taxonomy (GTDB): domain Bacteria; phylum Pseudomonadota; class Gammaproteobacteria; order Xanthomonadales; family Xanthomonadaceae; genus Lysobacter_I. The sequence goes on along the minus strand of CAZGBA010000209.1, from coordinate 1,376 downwards.
GCGGAGTGCCGGATGGCAACTAAAGTCGTAAGCGGGTCCGATCACCCTCAAGGTGACGGCGCGCAACCGGTGGACGCGGGTCGCCGCCGTTTCCTGACCGTGTCCACCGCCGTGGTGGGGGCCGTCGGCGTTGCAGGCGCCTCGGTACCGTTCATCAAGTCCTGGATGCCCAGCGCGCGCGCCAAAATGGCCGGTGCCCCGGTGTCGGTCGATATCAGCGCACTGGCGCCTGGGCAGCAGCTCGTCGTCAAGTGGCGGGGCCAGCCGGTCTTCGTGTCGCACCGCTCGAAGGCCATGCTGGAAGCCCTTCCCGCCATGAATGCGCTGGTGGCCGATCCGTCTTCGGAGAACACGGACCAGCAGCCGAAATACGCGCAGAACGAATTCCGTTCGATCAAGCCGGAGTTCCTGGTGCTGATCGGCGTCTGTACCCATCTGGGTTGCGCACCCGATTTCATGCCGGAAGTGAAACCGCAGGTATTCGACGCCGACTGGAAAGGCGGCTACTTCTGCCCGTGCCACAAGTCGCGTTACGACCTGTCCGGTCGCGTCTACAAGTCGCAGCCGGCCCCGGCCAATCTGCCGGTCCCGCCGTATCGGTTCGACAACGACAGTACGCTTGTCATCGGTCTTGATCCGGAAGGGAGCGCATAAGCCATGTCGAACATCCTCATGCGTACCGCCGACAATGTGATGGAGTGGGTCAACTACCGCGCGCCGGGGTTGATGCCGTTCTATCGCAAGCACATGTCCGAGTACTACGCGCCGAAGAATTTCAATCTCTGGTACATCTTCGGCATTCTCGCTACGGTCGTTCTGGTCAACCAGATCGTGACCGGCATCTTCCTGACCATGCATTTCAAGCCGAGCGCGGCGGAGGCCTTCGCCTCGGTCGAATACATCATGCGCGAAGTCGAAGGCGGAAATTACATCCGCTACATGCACAGCACGGGCGCTTCGATGTTCTTCATCGTCGTGTATCTGCACATGTTCCGCGGCCTGATGTACGGCTCGTACCAGAAGCCGCGCGAGCTGGTGTGGATCCTGGGCATGCTGATCTACCTGGTGCTGATGGCCGAGGCCTTCATGGGCTACGTGCTGCCGTGGGGCCAGATGTCGTTCTGGGGCGCGAAGGTGATCATCTCGCTGTTCGGCGCCATTCCGGTGATCGGCAACGGCCTGACCGAGTGGATCATGGGCGACTACCTGCCCAGCGACGCCACGCTGAACCGCTTCTTCGCCCTGCACGTCATCGCGCTGCCGCTGGTGCTGCTGCTGCTGGTGGTGCTGCACATCTTCGCCCTGCACGAAGTCGGTTCGAACAACCCCGACGGCGTGGAGATCAAGAAGGGCCCGAAGGGCAACCGCTGGTCGCC
>CAZGBA010000208.1:0-2997 GCA_964523435.1 uncultured Xanthomonas sp. | reverse complement strand
TGGGCGCCATCATCTCGACCATCAGCTTGATGATGTGGCGCGGGGTGCGGAACTGCCCGTTTTGCCCTGCGGAAGCGATCTTGCTGAGCATGTATTCGTAGAGATCGCCCTTGGTGTCGCGGTCTTCCATCGGGACGGCATCGAGCAGATCGACCACTTTGGCCAGCAGCGACGGCTTGTCGATGGTGAAGCGCGCGTCCTTCATGTGCGAGGCGTAGGTGGAATCGTCGCCCTTGCCGCCCAGCGCCTTGATGAAGGGAAAGACCTCATCGGCGATGAGCGCGTGCAGCGTCTTGGCATCGCCCAGGGTCTTGAACTTCGACCAGCGCAGTTTCTGCTGGCGTTTGTTGAAGATCGGGTTCTGCAGCGGCTGCTTGGTGCGTGCGGCTTTCTTCTCGTTGCGGGTTTCGATTTCGTCGAGGCGGCGGATGAAGAGCAGATAGGTCATCTGTTCGATGACTTCGAGCGGGTTGGAAATGCCGCCGCTCCAGAATGCGTTCCAGATCTGGTCGACCTGGCTTTTGATGGCGCCTGTGATCATGGCTTCTCTACTGCGAATGGACGATGGCGCGGGGCGCGCGGGCTGGCGCTGCGCATCTCGGCGATGGTGGCCTTTGCCATGTGGTGCTCCCCTGTGCGATGCGGGGATGGTACCGGAGCCGCTGGTTTGCGGTGGTGGGGGCTGTCGGATCTGGCAGGGCTGCAGGCTATCGGGAGGATGCCGGGGCTGGGGGTTGTGTCGCGGCTTGACCAACCATTCGGTTGTTGAAAGCTGCCGCTTCTGCAGGGGCAGGGGCTTCGCGGCTTGCGCCGCTCCTACAGAAGGCAAGAGCATCGCGACTTCCGTCGCTCCTACAGGGGCAGGGCATCGCGGCTTGCGCCGCTCCTACGGGGGGTGATGCGAAAAAGCCGAGGCTCACGCTTCGGCTTTTTCGGTATCGGGGCGCTGCGCTCAGACGGCGTCGCCGGCTTCCTTCATCTGCTGCTCAAGGCGCGCCTTCAGGCCGTCGTCGAGTTTGAGCTGGCGCGCGAGTTCGTCGAGATACGCGCGTTCCATGAAGTTCTGTTCGTCCACGGCGAGCAGGCTGGCCAGATACATTTCGGAGGCCATTTCCGGGCTGCTCGCGGCGCGCGCCACTTCGGCGGGGTCCAGCGGCTTCTGCAGTTCGGCCTGCAGCCATTGGCGCACTTCGGGTGCGGCTTCGAGGCGGCTGAATTCGCCTTCGATCACCTGACGCTCGCGATCGTCGACATGGCCGTCGGCTTTCGCTGCGGCGATCAGTGCTTTGAGAATCGCCTGGCTGTGCGATTCGATCTCCGCTGGCGGCAGCGCATCGAAGGTCTGCGGCGCGGCGGACGCGGCACCGGCGCCGGCCTGCTGCTGTTTCCAATCGCCGTAGGCTTTGTAAGCCAGCGCACCGACCGCCGCGAGGCCGCCATACATCGCGACCTTGCCGCCCATCTTCCGCACCCTGCGGTTGCCCAGCAGCAGCCCGAGTGCTCCACCGGCCAGTGCGCCCTTGCCGAAATCGCCGCCGATGCCCTTGCCGCCGGTGAGGTCGCCCACGCTCTGTTGCGCGGTTTTCAGCAGTTGATCGAGAAAGCCGTGGGTGTTCATGCGCAGCGCTCCGGGAGTTGGGGTCGAATTCGATGAAGTGTGGACCCTTCACGCCCGCTTCAACCATCCGGAAGTCATGGGCGGCTTGCCCGGCGGGCATGTTCAGGCAAGCCCGCGCCATCCGGCGCAAGATGCCGATGCAGCCGCGCTGCCGACTTCGCCCTGTTAACGCGGTCACGGCAGCAGCGCCTGTCCTGCGCTACAACACCCCGTCATCCGACACCGAGGCACTCCCCCATGCCCACGTCTTTCATCGCATTGCGATATCCCGCCCTGATCTGCGCCACGCTGCTGCTCACCGCATGCAGCGGGACGGTCGGCAGCGATGGCGTCCAGCTGACCTCCCGCAAGGAACGCGAGACCGCCGCCGCGCGCAGGCAGTCGCCGCCGCCCGCGCCCACCGCCGCCGAAGCCGCCGTCAAACCCAGAATCACCAGCGGCCCGCATCGCGCGACGCAGCTGCCCAACCCGCCGTTCGTCAGCACCTCGTACGGCAGCTTCAACGAACCCTGGGCGATGACCTTCCTGCCCGACGGCCGCCTGCTGGTGACCGAGAAGCCCGGTCAGCTGCGGCTGTTCAATACGGTGACGAAAACCACCGGCACCATCACCGGCGTGCCCGCCGTGGCCTACGGCGGACAAGGCGGTTTCGGCGATGTCGTGCTGCATCCGCAGTACGCCAACAACCGCTACGTCTATTACAGCTACGCCGAAGCCGGCAGTAACAGCACTTATGGCGCTGTCGTCGCACGCGCGCAGCTCACGCTCGATGCGAACGGCGGCGGCAGTCTCGGCGCCTCGCAGGTACTGTGGCGGCAATCGCCCAAGGTCGGCGGCCAGGGGCATTACAGCCACCGCATCGCCTTCGGCGCCGACGGCAAACTCTGGATCACCTCCGGCGAACGCCAGCAGGGCACGCCCGCGCAGGACATGGCCACGAACCTCGGCAAGGTCATCCGCCTCAACGACGACGGCAGCGTGCCCGCCGACAATCCGTTCGTGAACCAGGGCGGCGTGACCGCGCAGATCTGGTCACTGGGCCATCGCAATCTGCTCGGCATCGCCTTCGATGGCGCCGGACGACTCTGGACCCACGAAATGGGCCCCGCCGGCGGCGACGAACTCAATCTGATCGAACGCGGCAGCAACTACGGCTGGCCCATCGTCTCCAACGGCGACAACTACGACGGCACGCCGATTCCCGACCACCCGACGCGCCCCGAATTCAACCCACCCGAAGCCTGGTGGAACCCGGTCATCGCGCCCGCCGGTTTCGTCATCTACTCCGGCAACCTGTTCCCCTACTTCAAGGGCCATGGCTTCATCGGCGGCCTCGCCTCGCAGGCGCTGGTGCGCATCCAGTTCGACGGCATCACCGC
>CAZGBA010000207.1:0-3050 GCA_964523435.1 uncultured Xanthomonas sp. | reverse complement strand
TTCATGTGCTCGTAGGCCAGCTCCAGCACGCGGTGGCTGAGGGTGGCCGAGAACAACAGGGTCTGGCGCTCGGTGCAGGCCGGCATGCGCCGCAGCAGGAAGCGGATGTCCTTGATGAAGCCGAGGTCGAACATGCGGTCGGCCTCGTCCAGCACGCAGACTTCGCAAGCGTGCAGGCTGACGACCTTGTGCTGTTTCACGTAGTCGATCAGCCGGCCGGGCGTGGCGATGATCACATCGGCGCCGGCCTGCAGCAGGGCGCGCTGCTTGTCGTAGTCCACGCCGCCGTAGACCAGGGCGAACTTCAGGCCCAGATCGGCGCCGAACTTCACGGCGTCCTTGTGAATCTGGATCGCCAGTTCACGGGTCGGGGCGAGGATCAGCGCGCGGGGGTCTTCGGGCTTGCGCTCGGCCAGTGCCGGGCGCGACAGCAGGCGGTTGATGACCGTCACCAGGAAGGCGAGGGTCTTGCCGGTACCGGTCTGGGCCTGGCCGGCGACATCGCGGCCGGGCAAGGTCACCGGCAGGGTCAGGGCCTGGATGGGAGTGCAGCGGGTGAAGCCCGCGGCTTCGAGCCCGGCCAACAGCGCCGGATGCAGCTCGAAGGAGGAAAAAGTGATGTCGGTTAAAGGTTTATCGCTCATGCTCTGGCGTTGAATGCGGGCTGGCGCAGGCGTGTGCGCTTGCGCGGGCGGGCGTGGGGAAGCAGACTGCAGGCTTCTGCGCACTGCCGGGACGTGGCGCTCGGTTCGGGCTCTGACCCTTGAAGCCGGCGACGGAAGCCCGCAGTGTAACAGGCCGGCTTCACCCCCGCCGACCCCACCTTCGACGCGCCGATCCGGCCGTCCGTACTCCCCGGAGACCCCCGTGAGCGACAAGATCACCCATGCCACCGACGCCGATTTCGATGCGCTCGTCCTGCAGTCCGACGTTCCGGTGCTGGTCGATTTCTGGGCCCCGTGGTGCGGCCCGTGCAAGATGATCGCGCCGCTGCTCGACCAGTTGGCCGTTGAATACGAAGGCCGCGCGAAGATCGTGAAGGTCGACGTGCAGGACCACCCGAATCTCGGCCGCCGCTTCAATGCGCGCAGCATTCCGATGCTGCTGGTCTTCAAGAACGGTCAGGTCCACGGCACCCAGATCGGTGCGGTCGGCAAGCCGCATCTGGCCCAGTTGATCGACAAGGCGCTCTGAAGCCAGTCCCGCCACGGCGCCCGTTTCCGGCGCCGAACGCGATCGTTGGGCAGCCTGCCGCCGGTCGCAGGCCTGAACCCATCTTCATTCCGAGACTTGCCGCAGCGCCTTGCGGGTGCTAGTTTCCTGAAAACGACGCGCCCCAGGCGCCGCATACCTTCCGTCTTAACCGACCACCCACTCCCCAGATCCCGTCCGCGCACTGCGGACGCTCGCAGCCGCGAGGAATTCCCGTTTGTCCGACAAGACCCCCGAAACCGGCGAAACCGCCGAGAAGCGCGTGCGCAAGCCGCGCACCCCCAAGGCATCCGCCGCCCAGACCAGCATCCCGCTTCCCGAAGCGCCGGCGCCCATGGCCGCGCCGCCTCCGCCAGCACCGCCGCCGGTTGCGCCACCGCCGCCTGCCCAGCCCGCACCGCCTCCGAGCGAGTCGCAGCCGCGCGAGGCCCGGCCACAGCAGCCGCGTCATCATCAGCAGCACCCGCCGCAACAGGCGCACCAGCAACCCCAACAGCAACCGCAGCCGCAGCAGCCCTCCTCGCAGGAAGGCGGCAACAGCCAGCCCAGCGGTCAGTTCGACCCGCAGGGCGGCAATGCGCAGGGCGGCGGTATGCAGGGCGACAGCGGCCAAGGCCAGCCGGGCGACAACCAGCAGCGTTTCAACAACAACCGCCGCGACCGCTTCCGCAACAACCGCAACAACAACAGCAACAACCGCTATCGCAATCGCGACGACAGCGGCGACCAGGACGGCAACCAGGACGCCGGCAGCTTCCAGCAGCCGCAGTACGTGGCGCGACAGGTGTCCAGCGTCCCGGAAGGCTTCCCGCAGTACTCGCTGGGCGATCTCAAACGCATGCCCATGCCCAAGCTGCTGGACATCGCCGAGCAGCTGCAGATCCAGGAAGGCGTCGCCCGCGCGCGCAAGCAGGACGTCATCTTCGCCGTCCTCAAGGTGCTCACCCGCCACGGTGAAGGCGTCGCCGCCGACGGCGTGCTGGAAATCCTGCCCGACGGCTACGGCTTCCTGCGCGCCGCCGAAGCCAGCTATCTCGCCGGCCCGGACGACGTGTACATCTCGCCCAGCCAGATCCGCCGCTTCAACCTGCGCACCGGCGACCATCTGTCCGGCCGCATCCGCTGGCCGAAGGACGGTGAACGCTACTTCGCGCTGGCCGTGGTCGACACCATCAACGGCGAACCGCTGGAAGCGTCCAAGAACAAGGCGCTGTTCGAAAATCTCACCCCGCTGTTCCCGCGCAAGCGCTTCAAGCTGGAACGCGGCGACGGCAGCACCGAAGACATCACCGGCCGCATCCTCGACCTCGTCGCGCCGCAGGGCAAGGGCCAGCGCGCGCTGATCGTCTCGCCGCCCAAGGCCGGCAAGACGATGATGATGCAGCAGATCGCCAGCGCCATCACCTACAACCATCCCGACGTGCACATGATCGTGCTGCTGGTGGATGAGCGTCCGGAAGAAGTCACCGAAATGCAGCGCACCGTGCGCGGCGAAGTGGTGAGTTCCACCTTCGACGAACCCGCCGCCCGCCACGTGCAGGTCGCGGAAATGGTGATCGAACGCGCCAAGCGTCTGGTCGAGCACAAGAAGGACGTCGTGATCCTGCTCGACTCCATCACCCGCCTCGCCCGCGCCTACAACAACGTCGTGCCCAGCTCCGGCAAGGTGCTGACCGGCGGCGTCGACGCCAACGCCATGCACCGCCCGAAGCGCTTCTTCGGCGCCGCGCGCAACGTCGAGGAAGGCGGCAGCCTGACCATCATCGCCACCGCCCTGGTCGACACCGGCAGCGCGATGGACAAGGTGATCTACGAAGAGTTCAAGGGCACCGGCAACT
>CAZGBA010000206.1:0-3112 GCA_964523435.1 uncultured Xanthomonas sp. | reverse complement strand
TTTCCTTGGCGATGATCTTCTCGACCGTCTGCCAGTTGATCGGCTCGATGTAGACGGCATCGGCCGTCTCCGGGTCGGTCATGATCGTCGCCGGGTTGCTGTTGACCAGCACCACGCGATAGCCCTCCTCGCGCAGCGCCTTGCAGGCCTGCGCGCCGGAGTAGTCGAACTCGCAGGCCTGGCCGATCACGATCGGGCCAGCGCCGATGATCAGGACGGTCTGGATGTCGGTGCGTTTTGGCATCTTCTTGCTCGTGGATGGTGGAGCGACCGCGGATCGCGGAATGCATTACTTTTCGAAAAGCACCGCAGTAGGCACGCTGCAGGTCGACATCGCGCTCAGCATGATCTGCATCGTCATCGTCGAACCGATTCTTTCGCCCGCAGATTCGTTTTCCTCGGCCGATTTGTCGATGCTGAGCGCATCGCCGAGTCCGGACAGCTTGCGCAGCTCGGCGTAATTCGGATCGCTGAAGAAGGTGACGAACGACAGCATCTGTTCCGGCGAGGCGTCCTTGAGCACGACCGCAGGATCGGCCTCGACACCGGTGCGTTCGCTTTCGGCGCCCGCAGCCACCAGCGTGCCGAAGAGATCGGCCGCGCCCTGCTCCAGCAGCGCGATCTCCGCATCCACGCGCGACGGATTGGCCGCGATGTACGCCTCGACCTGCGCAAGCTTGTAGCGGCGGAATCCCGGCGTGGAGAGTTCATCGCGCAAGCAGGCCAGCTGCTTCGGGGTGACCGCATCCGGGTTCTCCTGCATCGGCCAGTGCGGGTTTCCGCTGGCGAGCGAATCGAAGATCGCGCCGAACGGCATCATCCGCACCTGCAGATCGGTCATGCGCGCCGCAGTGGAAGCCGCCGGCGCGCTGCTTTCCGCAGCCTGCGCGGTACCGAGCGCAGCGAAAGCCAACAGCGCGGCGCAGCACAGGCGGATGTGATCGAGGAAGGAAAGGCTTTTCATCGTGCTGTGTCCGGTCGGGTCGGGAATCGTGAGGGGCTCTGGATCATGAGGCTTCAGTACGCACGCTCTTGCCAGCGGGCCGGTGGCAACCAGGTGATGCGGTTCGGGTCCGGCGCATTTACGCCGCCTGCTTCGACCGCAAGCAGCACAGCAGTGCGCATCCCGCGCCAGCTCTTCGCCCGGGCGCCGATGCGCGCGCCCAGCAGGTTGTTGTGCGCATCCATCGCGCGCGCGTCGTCGCCGTGTCCGCCGTTTTCCATCACCGCAGTCACCCATTGCACCCAGCGCGGCGAACCGGTGTACGCCACGGTCGCGCTGGCGAGGCTGTGACGGTAAGCGTCGCGCGGGCCGTGGCGACCGCCGGGCAGATCGGACTGCGCGGTCGCTGCATAGACCGTCGCAAGCACGAAGGCGGGATACAGCGCGAGCAGAACCGGCACAAGCAGCCAACGCCGGAGACGGAAGCGCAGCCGGCGCACCGATGGTGTCGGCATGGCGGTCGCCTCCTTTCCGAGGGCCGCGAGGCGGTTCACAGACACTCCTGCTCGACGGCGCGGGTGATCGCCGAGGTGTCCGACGAAACCCGTCGCAAGGCCAAGAAACTGCGATCACCGCCGTTCTGGATGAATGCGATGATGTCCGACTGTTCTTCGGCGGTGAGGTTCGATTTGAGATCGGCGAGAGACGAATCGGGGACCATGGCCCAATCGACGACTTTGCGACCGGCATCGCTGGAAAGAAAGCGGATGGCCAACTCGCGTTGCGTGGGATCCGAAAAAACTTCCCGGAACACGCGGGAATGCGTGGCAATCGCACGGTCATCTGTGCCGACCTGCCGGATGCAGGCACGCCGCGCTTCGGAATAGGCAAGGAATCTCGGGGTTGCCAGCGCATCCTCGACACCCAGACGGACCAGATCACGAACCCTGAACAATTCGACGATGCGGGCGATTTCGCCATCGAACGAATCGGCAGCATCGTCCGCCGCAGCGGACATCATGGCGCTTGCAGCGATACATGAAAGTATCGCCAAGGCACGCAGGCGTCTCACGTCGCCGCACCCATCATCGCCACGAACCGGTCGAACAGCGGCGAGACATCGTGCGGACCGGGACTGGCTTCCGGATGGCCCTGAAAGCTGAAGGCAGGCGCGTCGGTGAGCTCAATGCCCTGATTGCTGCCGTCGAACAGCGAGCGGTGGGTCACGCGCACGTTCGCCGGCAAGCTGGATTCGTCGATGGCGAAGCCGTGATTCTGCGAGGTGATCATCACCCGGCCGCTGTCGAGATCGATCACCGGATGGTTCGCGCCGTGATGGCCGAACTTCATCTTCAGCGTCTGCGCGCCGGAGGCCAGACCGAGCAACTGGTGACCGAGGCAGATGCCGAAGGTGGGGATTTTGCGATCGATGAACGTGCGGATCGCTGTGATCGCGTAATCGCATGGCGCCGGATCACCGGGACCGTTCGACAGGAACACGCCATCGGGATTCAGCGCCAGCGCCTCGGCGGCGGAGGTCTGCGCCGGAACCACGGTCACGTCGCAACCGCGCTCGGCGAGCATGCGCAGGATGTTGCGTTTCACGCCGAAGTCGTAGGCCACGACCTTGAACTTCGGTTCGGTGCTGACGAAGGTATCGCGATCGAGATCGTACTGGCCTTCACGCCACGCGAAGCGTTCGCCGGTACTGACCACCTTCGCCAGATCCATACCCTTCAGGCCCGGGAACTTGCGCGCGGCTTCGAGGGCTTTATCAATATCGATCTCACCCGCCATCACCGCACCGTTCTGACTGCCGCGATCGCGCAGCAGGCGCGTGAGCTTGCGGGTGTCGATTTCGGAGATGGCGACGATGCCGCGCGCCTTCAGCCATTCAGGGAGCGCGACCCGGCTGCGCCAACTGCTGGGACGGCGCGGCACGTTGCGGACGATCAGGCCGGAAGCCCAGACCTGGCCGGCCTCGTCGTCGAGGTCGGTGCAGCCGGTGTTGCCGATGTGGGGATAGGTCAGCGTGACCAGCTGACGGGCGTAGGACGGGTCGGTCAGGATTTCCTGGTACCCGGTCATGGCCGTATTGAACACGACCTCGCCGACGGACAGGCCGGGCGCGCCTGCGGATTCGCCCTCGAATACGGTGCCGTCTTCGAG
>CAZGBA010000205.1:0-3163 GCA_964523435.1 uncultured Xanthomonas sp. | reverse complement strand
CGTCAACAAGACCGAGTCGGCCGTCCGCATCACGCATGTGCCGACGAACACGGTCGTCGCCTGCCAGAACGGCCGCAGCCAGCATCAGAACCGCGACATGGCGATGCAGATGCTGAAGGCCAAACTCTACGAACTGGAAATCCAGAAGCGCAACGCCGAGCGCGATGCGCTGGAAGCCACCAAATCCGACATCGGCTGGGGCAGCCAGATCCGCAACTACGTGCTGGATCAGTCACGGATCAAGGATCTGCGCACCGGCATCGAGCGGACCGATACCCAGAAAGTGCTGGACGGCGATCTCGACGAATTCATCGAAGCCAGTCTGAAATCCGGACTCGAAGCGGGTTCAAAACGCTCCGACGCCGTTTGATTTTCATGTTTCTGTAGGAGCGGCGCAAGCCGCGATGATCCTTCATTTTCCAATCGCGGCTTGCGCCGCTCCTACAGCGCTCACTCCAAGCATCAACCGCAGATACCGCCATGACCGACGACCAGACCCCACAGCACGACGAGAACGCATTGATCGCGGAACGCCGCGGCAAACTCGCGGCGCTGCGCGGGCAGGGCGTGGCGTTTCCGAACGACTGCGTCCGCAAGCACTACGCCCGCGATCTGCAGGACGAGTACGAAGACGCCGACCGCTGGACCAGCGAAGCGCTCGAAGCCACCGGTCGCCGCATCAGCGTCGCCGGCCGGTTGATGGCCAAGCGGGTGATGGGCAAGGCGGCGTTCGCGCAGATCCAGGACATGACCGGTGGTCTGCAGCTGTTCCTGCAGTCGAACACGCTGGGCGAGACATACGACGCCTTCAAGGGCTGGGATGTCGGCGACATCGTCGGCGCCGAAGGCAGTCTGATGCGCACCAAGACCGGCGAGCTGTCGATCAAGGTCGACGCCCTGCGATTGCTCACCAAATCGTTGCGTCCGTTGCCGGACAAATGGCATGGCTTGAGCGATGTCGAGCAGCGCTACCGCCAGCGTTACGTCGATCTGATCGTCAACCCCGAGTCGCGCGAAGTGTTCCTGAAGCGCTCGCGGATCGTCTCGGCGATCCGCAGTTGGCTCGATGCCCGGCGCTTCCTGGAAGTGGAAACGCCGATGATGCATTACATCGCCGGTGGCGCCACTGCACGACCGTTCACCACCCATCACAACGCACTGGATCTGGACCTCTATCTGCGGGTCGCGCCCGAGCTTTACCTGAAGCGGCTGGTCGTGGGCGGCCTGGAGCGGGTCTACGAGATCAATCGCAATTTCCGCAACGAGGGCGTCAGTACCCGCCACAACCCGGAATTCACCATGCTCGAACTGTACGAGGCCTACGCCACGTACCACGAGGTGATGGACCTCACCGAAACCATGATCCGCGACGTTGCCCGTGACACCATCGGCGTCGACGAGGTCGAGTGGGACGGCAATACCATCGACCTCGGGCCTGCTTTCCGGCGCTGGAAGCTGGAAGAAGCGGTGCGGGAGCGCAATCCGGAGATTTCCGTCGCCGATTGCCGCGACCGTGAAGCCCTGGCGGCGCACTGCGCGCGGCTGAAGATCCACGTCAAACCCGGCTATGGCTGGGGCAAGCTGTTGCTGGAAATCTTCGAGAAGACCGTCGAGGGCGATCTGGTCCAGCCGACCTTCATCACCCATTACCCGGTCGAAGTCTCGCCGCTGGCGCGCGAATCCGACACCGAACCGGGCATCACCGACCGTTTCGAGCTGTTCATCGGCAGCAAGGAGATCGCCAACGGCTTCTCCGAGCTCAACGATCCCGAAGACCAGGCTGCACGGTTTCGCGCTCAGGTCGAGGCGAAAGAGGGCGGCGACGACGAAGCCATGCATTACGACGCCGACTACATCCGCGCGCTGGAGGTCGGGCTGCCGCCGACCGGCGGCCTTGGCGTCGGGATCGATCGTCTGGTCATGCTGCTGACCGGATCGACTTCGATCCGCGATGTGCTGCTGTTCCCCTACATGCGTCCCGAGCATCTGTGAGACCAGACAGGCTCGACGCGGCTTCGTTGACTGCGGCGGGCGCGAAGTTGTTCACTGGACCAGCGGGTTGGCCCGTTCCACCAGCACAGTAACGCCCCCGGTTCTTGCGCATGGCCTAAAATGGGGCCGCAGAACGCGACATGCGAGACAAGGCACAGAATTTGCTTTAGATTCTGGGCATAGATCAAACTCCGTTCCATCACGCAGGCAAGGACGCACGGTATTCGCATGTGGGGAAACTCCGTGAAAATCGTCATCGTTGATGACCAGACTTCCGCACGCACGATGCTGCGGCATATTCTCGAGGACATCAGTCCCGAACTCGAAGTGTTCGACTTCGGGGACTCCGAAGAGGCCCTGCGCTGGTCCGAGAGCAATCGCCCCGACCTGCTGCTGCTCGACTACCGGATGCCGGTCATTGACGGACTGGAGTTCGCGCGTCGCTTCCGCCGCGCGCTGACCAACCGCGACGTGCCGATCGTCCTGGTGACGGTGGTCGGCGACGAACCGATCCGTCAGGCCGCGCTGGACGCTGGCGTCATCGATTTCCTGGTAAAGCCCGTCCGCCCCCGCGAACTGCGGGCGCGGTGCCGCAACCTGCTGCAACTGCGCCAGCAGTCCGAATCCATCAAACAGCGCGCGCTGTCGCTGGAGCAGCGCCTGCTCTCCAGCATGCATGAAGTGGAAGAACGCGAACGCGAAACCCTGTCGCGTCTGGCGCGTGCGATCGAATACCGCGACATCGGCACCAGCGCCTATCTCGAGCGCATGGCCCACATCGCCGGATTGATCGCCGAAGGCCTGGGCATGTCGGAAGACGAGGTGCGGCTGATCGAACTGGCTGCGCCGCTGCACGATATCGGCAAGATCGCGATCCCGGACGACGTGTTGCTGAAGCCCGGTCCGCTCGACGAACAACAGCTGGCGATCATGCGCCGGCACCCGCAGATCGGTCATGAGTTGCTGAGCGGCAGCCAGAACCGTTTCATTCAGGCCGGTGCGACCATCGCACTGCGTCATCACGAACGTTACGACGGCAGTGGCTATCCCGATGGTCTCAGCGGCGCCCAGATCCCGATCGAAGCCCGCGTCGTCGCCGTGGCCGATGTATTCGACGCGCTGATCTCGCCGCGTCCGTACAAGGCGCCATGGAGCTTCGACAACGCCATGG
>CAZGBA010000204.1:0-3196 GCA_964523435.1 uncultured Xanthomonas sp. | reverse complement strand
ACGTACATCACCGGCTTGAGCGTGAGCAGGAACAGATCGCGGACCGCCAGCTTGTCGTCGTCGGACAGGCCCAGCGCACGCGCCGGCGTGCCCGAGTCCAGACCGGCGCGAACCCGGCCCAACACCTCGGCGCGGACCTTGGCGTCCTTGTCGCCGGTCTTGGCGGAGCGCTCGGCGCGCTGAAAGGCTTTCTCGACCGATTCCAGATCCGCCAGCGCCAGTTCGGTATCGATGGTCTCGATATCGGCGATCGGATCGACCTTGTTGTTGACGTGGATGACGTCCGGGTTTTCGAAGCAGCGGACCACATGGGTGATCGCATCCACTTCACGGATGTGGGCGAGGAATTTGTTGCCCAATCCCTCACCGCTGGCAGCACCGGCGACCAGACCGGCGATATCGACGAACTCAACCGCCGTCGGAATGCACTTCTGCGGTTTGACGATCTCGGCCAGCGCGTTCAGACGCGGGTCCGGCACCGGCACCACGCCGACGTTGGGTTCGATCGTGCAGAACGGAAAGTTGGCCGCAGCGATACCCGCCTTGGTCAATGCGTTGAAGAGAGTCGACTTGCCGACGTTCGGCAGACCGACGATGCCGCATTTGATGCCCATTGTGTTTCCTGTCAAAGGTCAAAGGTCAAAGGTCAAAAGGTCTGGATTGACCTTTAACGTTTGACGTTTGACGCCTCACTTCGGCGTGTGCAGCCTGGTCATCGCATCCATGTGGTTGCCGGCGACCGCCAGCGGCAGCGCCGCGAGCGCGTCGTCGATGGCGCGATGGATCAGGATCTCGTCGTCCTTGCCCGGGCGACCCAACACCCAGGGCGTGACTTTGTCCTTGTGCCCGGGATGGCCGATGGCGACCCGCAAACGGTGGAACTGGCCGTGGCCCAACAGCCGGACGATATCGCGCAGACCGTTCTGGCCGCCGTGGCCGCCGTCGAACTTGAAACGCGCGACGCCGGGCGGGAGATCCAGCTCGTCGTGGGCGACCAGCATTTCCTCCGGCTCGATCTTCCAGTAACGCAGCGCGGCGGTGACCGACTTGCCGCTGAGGTTCATGAATGTGGCCGGCTTCAACAGCCAGACCGTCTGCCCGGCGATGTCGACCTTCGCGGTTTCGCCGAACAATTTGCTTTCCAGGCCGAAACGCGCGCCGGCCTGTTCCGCCAAAGCGTCCACAAACCAGAACCCGGCGTTGTGCCGGGTTCTGGCGTGTTCGGGCCCCGGATTTCCGAGCCCGACGATGAGACGCAAACCAGCCATCGCAGGAGAACCGTATCGCCGACCCGGAGCGCCGGAAAGCGCCCCGGACCGGAGCGATTACTTCTGGTCCTTCTTGGTGACCTTGGCAGCCGGCACTTCGGCGGCGGGAGCGGCCGCTTCGGCCTCTTCCTTGCCGTGCTTGGCGATGACCACCGCCAGATCGTGCTCCTTGCCCAGCTTCAGTTCCGGGATGGAGACGCCGGCCGGCAGCTTGATGTCGGACATGTGCAGAATGACGCCGACGTCCAGCTCGGACAGATCGACTTCGATGAATTCAGGCAGATCCTTCGGCAGGCAGCTGATTTCGATTTCGTTGAGTTCGTGGGTCACCACGACCTCGGACGACTTGCCCGCCGGGGAAGTGTCTTCGTTGATGAAGTGCAGCGGCACCGAGGTGCGCAGCGCTTCGTTCTCGTTCACGCGCTGGAAGTCCAGGTGCATGATCTGCTGCTTGAACGGGTGACGCTGCATATCGCGCAGCAGCACTTTCTGCACGTCGCCGCCGAGGCTCAGGTCGAGGATCGACGAATAGAACCATTCGTGCTGGCTGGCCAGCCAGATGGCTTCGTGCTCAATCTGGATGCTGACCGGCTTGAGTTCGCTGCCACCGTAGACGATGGCGGGGATCTTGGCGGCATGGCGAAGGCGGCGGCTCGCACCCTTCCCTTCGTCCGTGCGGCGTTCGACCTTGATTTCGTGGGTTTTTGCCATTTCAATATCTCACTTTCTTGCGAATGAACCGCCTCGCGGCGGCGATGCGACTTCTCCGCGACCAGAGAAGTCGGTGGGCGCCCGAAAACCGGACGCCTGGATTTCGGTATCAGTCGACGTACAGCGAACTGACGGATTCGCCGAACGCGACCCTTCGGATCGTTTCGGCCAGCAATTCGGCGACGCTGAGCTGACGGATACGACTGCAATTGCGCGCAGCCTCCGACAGCGGAATGGTGTCGGTGACCACCAGTTCGTCGAGCTGCGATTTGTTGACGTTATCGATCGCGGGACCCGACAGCACCGGGTGGGTGCAGTAGGCGATCACCCGCTGCGCGCCCTGCGCCTTCAGCGCCGCCGCAGCGGCGCAGAGGGTGCCGGCGGTGTCGACGATGTCGTCCACCAGCACGCAGGTCTTGCCCGACACGTCGCCGATGATGTTCATCACCGTGGCGACGTTGGCGCGCGGGCGACGCTTGTCGATGATCGCCAGTTCGGCATCGTCGAGTCGCTTGGCGATGGCGCGGGCGCGGACCACGCCGCCCACGTCCGGCGACACCACGATCAGGTTGTCGGTGCCGTAGGCCCGCCAGATGTCGGCGAGCAGCAGCGGCGACGAATACACGTTGTCGACCGGAATATCGAAGAAGCCCTGGATCTGGTCGGCGTGCAGATCGACCGTCAACACGCCGTCCGCGCCCGCGACTGAGAACATCTTGGCCGCAACCTTCGCCGTGATCGGCACGCGCGACGAACGCGGGCGGCGATCCTGGCGGGCATAGCCGAAGTACGGCACCACTGCGGTGACGCTGGCGGCAGACGCGCGCTTGAGCGCATCGATGATCACCAGCAGCTCCATCAGGTTCTCGCCGCTCGGCGCGCAGGTCGGCTGGACCACGAACACTTCCTGACGACGCACGTTCTCTTCGATCTCGACCTGGACTTCGCCGTCCGAGAACTTGGACACCAGCGCTTTGCCCGGGCGGATCCCCAACTCCCTGCACACCGCATCGGCCAGGGGCCGGTTGGCGTTGCCGGAGAAGATCAACAACTGACGATCGTCCTGCATATCGACTCCGCTTCGCTCTGACCGTGGCGGGTGGCGGAACCCCGCGAAGCGGAATTCCGTTGAGTGTGGCAGGGGCGGAAGGATTCGAACCTACGAATGCCGGGATCAAAACCCGGTGCCTTAACCACTTGGCGACGCCCCTTCGGTG
>CAZGBA010000203.1:0-3210 GCA_964523435.1 uncultured Xanthomonas sp. | reverse complement strand
CACGATTTCCTGGTCCATTCCGGCGGTATCGACACGCGCGATTACTACGAGGCCGGGCTGTGGCTGCTCAACGGTTGGCACCTGTCGCAGAACGGTGGTTATGACGGCCGCTGGACGCAGCTCTACGATGATCGAGTGGCCTATGAGCCGGTCCGTACGTTGACGGTGATCATGCCAACGTCGGTGCGGGGTTGCGGCGAGACAGCGATGGTTACCGCGCAGGTCAGCGGCGGCCTGCCGCCGTATTCGTTCACCTGGAGCAATGTGCTTTGGCAATCGGCAGACGGCCGTTCGGCTGAAGTTGCGAGCGGCGCCCTGGCGACGCTGATTGTCGGCAGCGCCGACGGACAGAGTGCGACGCGTAGCTTCCGCAATATGGTCGGTTGTCCGGGCGGTGGCGGCGGTGGGAATCCAATTCCCTGACGATCGTTTCAGCTCGGCACGGATCGGCCCTCACAAAGAATAAAGCCTCGCGATCGCGAGGCTTTTTCTTTGTCGCAAGACAATGGCGCCGTGTCAGTCTCCCAACGTCAACAACGAAGCATTGCCCCCCGCAGCAGTCGTGTTCACCGTCACCGTCTTCTCCGTGGTGAAGCGCGGCAGATAGTGTGGGCCGCCGGCCTTGGGGCCGGTGCCGGAGAGGTTCTGGCCGCCGAATGGCTGTACGCCGACGACTGCGCCGATCTGGTTGCGGTTGACGTAGATGTTGCCGACTTTCGCACGCGCGACGATGCGGTCGATGGTTTCGTCGATGCGCGAGTGGATGCCCAACGTCAGGCCGAAGCCGGTGGCGTTGATGGTGTCGATGATCTGGTCGAGCTGATCGGCTTTCCAGCGGATCACATGCAGCGCGGGGCCGAAGTTTTCGCGGGTGAGCTGCGACAGTGACTGCAACTCCCACGCGCGCGGCGCGAAGAAGGTGCCGTGGGTGACGCTGTCGTCGGTGCTGGCCGTGGCGATGAGCTTGGCGCCGGCTGTCATCTTCGCGGCGTGCTCTTCCAGCAGCTTCAGCGCATCGGCGTCGATCACCGGGCCGACGTCGGTGGACAGCAGGCCGGGGTCGCCGACCTTCAGTTCGGCCATCGCGCCGGACAGCATGTGGATGACCTTGTCGGCGATATCGTCCTGCACGAAGAGCACGCGCGCGGCCGAACAGCGCTGGCCGGCGGAGGTGAAGGCCGAGGAGATGGCATCCTTCACCAGTTGCTCCGGCAGCGATGAGGAGTCGCCGATCAGCGCGTTCTGGCCGCCGGTTTCGGCGATCAGTACGCCGATGGCGGCATCGCGGCCGGCCATCGCGCGGTTGATCGCACGCGCGGTGTCGTTGGAGCCGGTGAAGGCCACGCCGGCCACGCGCGAATCCCGGGTCAGCGCCGCGCCGACGGTGGCGCCATCGCCCGGCAGGAACTGCAGCACGGCTTCCGGCACGCCGGCTTCGTGCATCAATTTCACGGCGGCATAACCGATAAGGTTGGTCTGTTCGGCCGGTTTCGCGATCACGCTGTTGCCGGCGGCGAGCGCGGCGGCGACCTGGCCCATGAAGATCGCCAGCGGGAAATTCCACGGCGAAATGCACACGAACACGCCGCGACCGGCGAGCTGCAGGGTGTTGGATTCGCCGGTCGGGCCGGGCAGGGCTTCAACAGAAAAAATCTTGCGCGCCTGGCCGGCGTAATAGCGCAGAAAATCGACCGCTTCGCGCACTTCGGCGATGCCGTCTGGAATGGTCTTGCCGGCTTCCTTGGTGCACAGCGCGATGTACTGCGGCATGCGGTCTTCGAGCAGTTTCGCGGCGTGTTCGAGGATGCTCGCGCGGCTGGCGGCGGGCATGGCGTCCCATGCCGGTTGCGCGGCGACCGCGTTCTGCAGGGCCATCTCGACGGTAGCGCTGTCGGCTGGCTGCCACTGGCCGACGGTCTGGCGGTGATCGGCCGGATTGGCGACCGGCAACGATGCGCCCGCAGCCTTCGCGCCCGGTACCAGCGGCGCGGCGCGCCAGTCGCCGGTCACTGCGGCGTTGATCTGCTGTGCGAGCGTCTGCAGCTGCGCGTCGTTGGCGAGGTTGATGCCCATGGAATTGTCCCGGTTGTTGCTTGTGTCCAGCGCGAGGAAACTGCGGTACAGGTCGACCGGCAGCGGAATGCGCGGATGCGGAATGCTGTCGAAGGCCGACACGGTGTCGATCGGATCGTGGATCAGATCGTCGATCGAGACCGTCTCGTCGGTGATGCGGTTGACGAAGCTGGAATTGGCGCCGTTTTCGAGCAGGCGGCGCACGAGATACGGCAGCAGGTCTTCGTGCGAGCCGACTGGCGCATACACGCGGCACGCCACATTCAGGCGATCGGCGGGAATGACTTCGGCATACAGATCGTCGCCCATGCCGTGCAGTTTCTGGAATTCGTAGGCTGCGTCGCCGGCCATGCGGTGGATTGCCGCGATCGTCTGCGCGTTGTGGGTCGCGAACATCGGATAGACCGCGTCGGTCGCATCGAGCAGGCGGCGCGCGCAGGCCTGGTACGACACATCGGTGTTCGGTTTGCGGGTGAATACCGGGTAGCCGGCCTGGCCATCGACCTGGGCGCGTTTGACTTCGCTGTCCCAGTACGCGCCCTTGACCAGCCGCACCGGAATCATGCGGCCGAGCGCGCGAGCTTGATCGGCGATGTAGTCGATCACGAACGGCGCGCGCTTCTGGTACGCCTGTACGACGATGCCGAAGCCGTTCCAGCCCTTGAGCGACTCGTCCGCGAGGACTTGGAAAATCAGGTCGAGCGAGAGTTCGAGCCGGTCGCTTTCCTCGGCGTCGATGGTCAGGCCGATGCCGTACTGCTTCGCCAGTTGCGCCAGTTCCAGCAGGCGCGGGCCGAGTTCGGCGAGCACCCGTGCGCGCTTGGCGTGTTCGTAGCGCGGATGCAGCGCGGACAGCTTCACCGAGATGCTGGGCACGGCGAACACATCGGCATTCCTGAAGTCGCCCCGAACATCGCCTTGGCGATGTTCACCAGCACTCCTGCCGATGGCATGGATCGCCATCCGGTAGGCTTCGAGGTAGCGCAGGCCATCGGCGGTGGTGAGTGCGCCCTCGCCGAGCATGTCGAAGGAATAGCGGTAATTCGCGCTGTCGCCCTTGCGGCTGCGGGCGAGCGCTTCGTCGATGGTGCGGCCCATCACGAACTGGTGGCCCATGATCCGCATCGCCTGGCGCAC
>CAZGBA010000202.1:0-3268 GCA_964523435.1 uncultured Xanthomonas sp. | reverse complement strand
TCACCAAGGAAACCGGCACCCAGATCGACATCCAGGACGACGGCACCATCACGATCGCATCCGTGAACGCCGCCGCCGGCCAGGCCGCCAAGGCGCGCATCGAGCAGATCACCAGCGATGTCGAGCCGGGCCGCATCTACGAGGGCAAGGTCGCCAAGCTGATGGACTTCGGTGCGTTCGTCACCATCGCCCCGGGCAAGGACGGCCTGGTGCACGTCTCGCAGATCTCCAACGACCGCGTCGAGAAGGTCAGCGACGCGCTGAAGGAAGGCGACGTGGTCAAGGTCAAGGTGCTGGAAGTCGACAAGCAGGGCCGCATCCGCCTGTCGATGAAGGCGGTCGAGGAAGGCGAAGGTTAAGTTGAAGACCGTCGCATAGCGACGCGACCGGTCCGGAGTTCATCGGGCCGCGAAGGGTGGGAGTTGTCGGGTGCGCCCGATGGCGCCCACCCTTTTTCGTTGGCGCGACGCACGGCCTCGCAACGCCGCTTGTGGCTGGGCCCATGTGCAAGAATCGGCGCATGCGATTCTGTCTGCTCGTGATCATGGCGTGTTTGCCGTCCGTCGATGTCCTTGCGCAGGCGGCGCCACCGCCCCGGGCATCGGTATCGAACGATGCCGAAACCCTGGATACGGTGACGGTGACCGGTGCGGCGCGCAGTCTGCGGCGTCTGCCGGGCAGCGTTTCGATCATCAATGCAACCGCATTGCGCGACGGCCAGCGCCAGGTGAATCTCTCCGAGCCGCTGCAGCGCGTGCCCGGATTCACTGCGCTGGACCGGCAGAACTACGCGCAGGATCTGCAGATCCAGTCGCGCGGTTTCGGCGCGCGTTCGACGTTCGGTATTCGCGGTGTCCGTCTGATCGTCGATGGCATTCCGTCCAGCGCTGCGGACGGGCAGGGGCAGGCGGCTGCGTTTCCGCTGTCGTCGCTCGATCGCATCGAAGTGCTGCGCGGGCCGCTGGCGCTGCAGTTCGGCAATGCGGCGGGCGGCGTGGTGCTGGGCCTCAGCGAATTGGGCGGCACACCCGGCGCGTCAGTCGAAGCGTGGGCGGACGATCGCGGCAGCCGGCGCGCGAGCGTTCGTATCGATCGTGGCGATGAGAACGAAGCCTGGCGCTGGCGTGCGGGCGGCAGTGCGTTCGCGACCGATGGTGCACGCCCGCACAGCGCGGCGCGAAGGATGCAACTCAACGCCATCGGCGAGTGGTCGCGCAGCGAAGGCGAGCGTTTGCGTGTGGTCTACAACGGTCTGCGTCAGCCGCTTGCCGAGGATCCGCTGGGGTTGACGCGTGACGCGTTCGAGCATGATCCGGAAAGCACCGATGCATCCGCAGTGCTGTTCGACACCCGCAAGACCGTGCGCGAGGATCAGTTGGGTCTGCGCTGGCAGCGCGACGGTGCTTCGGGCGGCGGACGCTGGGCGTCGGCGTATCGCGTCGAGCGCGCGATCGAACAGTTTCTTGCGGTACCGGTCGCGGCGCAGCGCGCGCCGGGCAGCGCCGGTGGCGTTGTCGATCTGGACCGTGGCTCGACCGGCATCGATGCCGGTCAGCGCTGGGCGAATGCGCACGGCTCGATCGCGCTGGGCATCGAAGCCGTGCGTCTCGACGAAACCCGTCGCGGTTACGAGAATTTCGTCGGCGATCGTCTGGGCGTGCGCGGCCGTCTGCGTCGCGACGAGCGCAATCGCGTCGATGCCTTCGACCTGTACGCCGCAGGCGATGTCCGTTTCGCCGACGATTGGACCGCATCGCTGGGCGCGCGTCGCGCAGAGCTGCGCTTCGAGAGCGACGACCGTTATCTCGCCAACGGCGACGACAGTGGCGGACGTCGCGACGCACGGCTCGCCTGGTCGTTCGGCGCGGTGCGTGCGTTTCCGCACGGCGAAATCCATGCGAGCTATGGCCATGGTTTCGAGACGCCGACATTGAACGAGCGGGCGTATCGACCGGATGGTGCATCGGGTTTCAATCGCGACCTGCGCGCTGCCGATCTTCGCTCGTTAGAAATCGGCGCGCGCTGGCGCGGCGATCGGGGTGATGCCTCGCTGGTGCTGTATCGCGTCGATGGCGAGGACGACATCGTGCCGGCGCTCAATCGCGGTGGCCGCGCCAGTTTCGCCAATGCGGGCGCGACGCGTCGCGAGGGCATCGAGTTCGGCGCGGCTGGCGAGGTCGGCGCGAACTGGGGCTATGCGCTGGCGGCGAGCTGGATCGATGCGCGCTTCGTCGACGGATTCACGTTCGCGGTCGCCAACGGGTCGCTGATCGAAACCCGGATCGTCGAAGCCGGCAATCGCATTCCCGGGATTCCGCGCGCCGATCTGTTCGCCGAATGGACGTGGCGCTCCGACGATGAGCGCTGGTCGAGCGCACTGGAAGGGCGTTGGCTCGGCGAGATCGCCGTCGATGATCGCAACACCGACGCTGCGCAGGGCCATGCGCGTTTCGCATGGCGCGGGCAGTGGCGCGCGCGGCGCGAACGGGGTTGGTATGCGTTCCTGCGGATCGACAATCTGTTCGATCGACGCGATGCGGGTTCGGTGATCGTCAACGAGGCCAATGGCCGCTATTTCGAGCCCGGCATCGGCCGCAGCGCGACCGTCGCTATCGGCTGGTCGGGGCGGCGCTAGGCCGCCCCGGTCGGCAATCCTGCGCCGCAGTCAGCTCAGGCCGAGGGCGGCGAGCAACCGCCGGATCCAGCTGATTTCGTCGCGCTCGCGCGCACGGATCGCACGCGAGCTTTCGCGCATCGATTCGCCATACGCGGGCTGCGGGTTGGCCGGCAGGTTGGCCATGCTCTGGGCATCGCCCGTCACGACGTACTGCGGCGTGAGATCGGTGCCCTGGAAAATGCCCATCGGCGTATAGCCGGTGTAGCCGGGGAAGACCGTGCCGAGCTTGTTGTTGCCCATGCGCCGGATCAGCAGCTCGGAGAACACGCGGCGGAAATCGGTGGTCACCGGCACGTCGCCGAAATACGGCGACAGGACCTGCGGATCCAGCCCCAGCCACTGGCCGTAGAACTTCCGTCCGTTCACCGGCCCGCCCAGCACCAGCATCGGATTGCCGTAGCCGTGGTCGGTGCCGCCGCTGCCGTTCTGGCGCACGCGACGTCCGAACTCCGATTGCACGATCACGGTGACGCGCGCCGCTTCGCCGCCGGTGTTGAGGTCGTTGTAGAACGCGGTCAGCGCTTCGGAGAGTTCGACGATCTTGTTCTGGTAGTAGTGGTAGCCGCTGCCGGCGGTGCCCTGGCCGTCATG
>CAZGBA010000201.1:0-3297 GCA_964523435.1 uncultured Xanthomonas sp. | reverse complement strand
ATCGGGCCGTTCTGGAACGGCGAGTTCAGCGGGAAGTGGCGGCGGCCGATCTCCAGGCCGGCGGTGTCGCGCGGCACCAGCGCCAGCGAAATGCCGATGTCCTTCTTGTCGCCCAGCAGGCCGTCGGGATCGTACATGCGGAACGCGACGCCGATCAGCGTGGCGACCGGCGCGAGGGTGATGTAGCGCTTGTTGAGCGTGAGGCGGATGCCGAGCACGTTCGCGCCGTTCCATTCGCCCATGCCGACGATGCCGTAGTCGGGGATGGAGGTGGCATCGGAGCCGGCGAACGGACCGGTCAGCGCGAAGCACGGCACTTCACGGCCGTCGGCGAGGCGCGGCAGGTAGTGGCGCTTCTGCTCTTCGGTGCCGTAGTGCATCAGCAGCTCGCCCGGGCCGAGCGAGTTGGGCACGCCGACGGTGGAGCTGAGCACGGTGGAGGACGGCGCCAGCTTCTGGATGACCTTGTGGTTCATCAGCGCCGAGAAGCCCAGGCCGCCGTATTCCTTCGGGATGTTGAGGCCGAAGAATTTGTGCTGCTTGACGTAGTCCCAGATCTGCGGCGGCAGATCGGCGCGGATGTGGGTGATCTCCCAGTCGTTGGTCATCCGGCAGAGGTCTTCGCACGGGCCGTCGAGGAAGGCCTGCTCTTCGGCGCTCAGCTGCGGCTTCGGCAGCGACAGCAGCTTGTCCCAGTCGGGCTTGCCCGAGAACAGCTCGCCTTCGAAGCCGACCGTGCCCGACTCCAGCGCGGTGCGCTCGGTGTCCGACAGCGGCGGCAGGATCTTCGTGTAGAACTTCAGCAGCGGCGCGGTGATCAGGTTCTTGCGCAGCACGGGGATCAGCAGCGGCACTGCGATCAACAGCAGCACGCCGGCCGCAACCAGCGTGGCGGTGTGGTGCGCGCCCAGCAGCCAGCAGCCGACCAGCAGGGTGGCCGTGATCGCGGCCCAGACCGCCAGGCGCAGGCGGTGGTAGGCGGCGAACGCGCTGCCGAGCAGCAGGGCGAGGAAAGGCGCGAGATAGGGGAGGACGATGCTCATGATGCGCTCCGGCGGGCCGAGGCCCGGCGTGGGGTGTGGTGTGCTGTTCCGGAACGGCCGGGCGGCCGCTCCATACGCCAAAGTATGGATAGACGGATCGGCGGATGTCAATGTGCCGCATTCCGCCTGAAATCCTGAATGCAATCGTAGTCAATCGATACTGTTCCAAGCGGTTCCGTATGGTTACACTAGCCACATGACCGACGTCGCCGCGAAAACCGAACGCAACGGCCGATTGAGCGCCGAAGACTGGGCGCAGGCCGCCCTGGACCTGATCGCCGAACAGGGCGTCGCCGCCGTGGCGGTGGAGCCGCTGGCCAGGCGCCTCGGGGTCACCAAAGGCAGCTTCTACTGGCACTTCCCTTCGCGCGATGCCCTGCTTGCCGCAGCGCTGGAACGCTGGGAGTCGAACGAGCAGGAGACGGTGTTCGGCCAGCTCGAAGCGGTCAGCGATCCGCGCAGCCGCCTGCGGGCCCTGTTCCAACTGGTGGCGCACGAAGTGAAGCCGCACAAGATCTACAGCGAGCTGCTGAAGGCGCTGGATCATCCCGCGGTGGGCCCGGTGATCGGCCGCGTGTCGCAGCGGCGTCTGGACTACCTCGCCGCCTCGTTCCGCCAGACCGGGCTGATGCGTACCGATGCGCAGCACCGCGCGCGCTTGGCTTATGCCGCTTACGTCGGCTTCCTGCAGCTACGCCTGCAGCTGCATCACCCGCGCTTGGCGCACGACGAGTTCGAAGCCTACGTCGAACACGTCATGGACACGCTGATCCCGCCGACCGTCCCGCCTGCCGCTTCGACAATCCCCGCCCTTCGAGCCTGAGACCCCGTCTTACATGAACGCGATCGCCGTCACCGACCCCGCACCCACCGCCCTGCAGCGTCTCAACGATTGGGTGGCGGAGGTGGCCCGGCTGACCCGTCCCGACGCGATCCACTGGTGCGACGGCAGCGACGCCGAAAACGCCGCGCTGATCGCGAAGATGCAGGCCGACGGCACGCTGATCGCGCTCGACGAAAAGAGCCATCCGAACAGCTGGCTGCACCGCTCGCATCCCGACGACGTGGCGCGCGTCGAGCACCTCACCTTCGTGTGCACGCCGGAAGCCGACGATGCCGGCCCGAACAACCACTGGATGGCGCCCGACGAAGGCCATGCCACCATGGACGCGCTGTTCGACGGCTGCATGCGCGGACGGACCATGTATGTGATCCCGTACTGCATGGGCCCGATCGATTCGCCGCTGTCGCGCTGCGGCGTGGAGATCACCGACTCGCCGTACGTGGTCGCCAACATGCGGATCATGACCCGCATGGGCGCTGCGGCGCTGGCCCGCATCGAGCGGGAAGGCTCGTTCGTCAAGGGCCTGCATTCGATCGGCGAACTGGATCCGAACCGTCGCTTCATCATGCATTTCCCGGAAGAGCTGACCATCAAGTCGTTCGGCTCCGGCTACGGCGGCAACGCATTGCTGGGCAAGAAATGCCACGCGCTGCGCATCGCCTCG
The DNA here is from genome assembly GCA_964523435.1 of uncultured Xanthomonas sp. GTDB lineage: Bacteria > Pseudomonadota > Gammaproteobacteria > Xanthomonadales > Xanthomonadaceae > Lysobacter_I. The sequence goes on along the minus strand of CAZGBA010000201.1, from coordinate 746 downwards.
TACCAGGCGCGCAGCGAAGGCTGGCTGGCGGAACACATGCTGATCCTCGGCGTGGAAAACCCGCAGGGCGAAACGCACTACATCGCGGCCGCGTTCCCGTCCGCCTGCGGCAAGACCAACCTGGCGATGCTGATTCCGCCGGAAGGCTACCGCCAGGACGGCTGGAAGGTCACCACCATCGGCGACGACATCTGCTGGATGCGCCCCGGCGCCGACGGCAGGCTGTATGCGATCAATCCGGAAGCCGGCTTCTTCGGCGTCGCGCCCGGCACGTCGAGCAGATCCAATCCCAACGCGCTGGCGACGATCCAGCACGACACCATCTTCACCAATGTCGCGCTCACCGCCGGCGGACAGCCGTGGTGGGAAGGCCTGGATGACGGCAACGTGCCCGCCTACGATTGGCGCGGGCGTGAATACGATTCCACCGACAAGACCCACGGCCCGGCCGCGCACCCCAACTCGCGCTTCACCGTCAGCGCCCGGCAGTGCCCGTCGTATTCGCCGAAGGCCGAAGACCCGCAGGGCGTCCCGATCAGCGCAATCGTCTTCGGCGGTCGACGCGCATCGCTGGTGCCGCTGGTGTTCGAGGCCCGCGACTGGACCCACGGCGTGCTGGTCGGCGCGGCGATGGGCTCGGAAACCACCGCCGCCGCGACCGGCGCGGTGGGCTTGATGCGCCGCGACCCGATGGCGATGAAGCCCTTCTGCGGCTACAACTTCGCCGACTACTTCGCGCACTGGCT
>CAZGBA010000200.1:0-3333 GCA_964523435.1 uncultured Xanthomonas sp. | reverse complement strand
CGTCTACGGCAGCATCGAGGACGACGCGGTCCGCCGCGACTTCACCGCCAACGCGTTGTATTACGCGATCAGCGATTTCTCGGTGCGCGATTACGTCGGCGGTTTCGAGGACGTGAACAACCGGGTGATGAAGCTGATCGGCGACCCCGAAACCCGCTACCGCGAAGATCCGGTGCGGATGCTGCGCGCGGTGCGGCTCGCGGCCAAGCTGCGTTTCAGGATCGATCACGAAAGCGCCGAGCAGATACCGAAACTCGCATCGCTGCTGCAGGAAGCCTCTGCGGCGCGGCTGTTCGAGGAATGCCTGAAGCTGTTCCTGTCCGGTCATGCGGAGGCGAGTTTCCTCGGGCTGGAAACGCATGGCCTGCTTGCCGGTCTGCTGCCGGAAACGGCGGTTGCGCTGGCCTCCAACCGCAGCGGCGCGCTGCGCAAGATGCTGCTCGCAGGTCTGCGCGCGACCGACGCGCGCATCGCCGCAGACGAACCCGTCTCGCCTGCTTTCCTGTTCGCGCTGCTGCTGTGGCCAGCCTACTGCCGCACGCTCGCGATGCTGCAGGCGCAGGGCGTGCACGTGGCCGAAGCCGAGCGCCGCGCCGCCGATCGGGTCACGCTGCATCAGGTCACGACCGTGGCCCTGCCGCGCCGGTTCTCGCTGCCGATGCAGGAGATCTGGCTGCTGCAGGCGCGGTTCGCCCAGCGTCAGCGCAAGCGCGTGGTCCGGTTGCTGTCGCAGCCGCGCTTCCGCGCCGCCTACGATTTCCTGCAGTTGCGCCAGTCGGCGTCCGACAGCCATGCCGAAGACATCGCGTTCTGGGCCGAGGCGCAGCGCGACCCCGACCATGCGCTTGAGGTCGCGACCTTGACCGCGCAATCGGAGGAAGACGGCGAGTCCGCCGAATCGCGTGGCCCGCGCCGCCGCCGTCGGCGGCGCCCGGCTGCGGTCGGGCATTGACCGTGTCCGAACCCGTGCCCGAGGTGGTGCTGGACCGCAGTCCGGTGTTGGCGTTCGTCGGTCTCGGCGGCAACGTCGGCGATTCCGCTGTCACGTTGCGCGCCGCCGTGCACCGGCTGATGACCGTGCCGCGCAGCCGGCTGGTTTCGGCCTCGCGCTTCTACCGGACGCCCGCCTGGGGTCAGGAGAACCAGGCGGATTTCGTCAATGCCGTGGTGGCCATCGAGACTGCGCTGCCCGCGCGCGCGCTGTTGAACGAGTTGTTGCATATCGAACGCGACTTCGGCCGCGAGCGCGTCGCCGACGGCAGCGGTCGTTGGGGCCCCCGGGTGCTCGATCTCGACATCCTGCTGTATGGCGGCCATCGGATCGACGAGCCTGGCCTGCACGTGCCGCACCCTTATCTGCACGAGCGGGCGTTCGCGCTGGTCCCATTGCTCGATCTGGTGTCCGATATCGAGATTCCCGGCCGGGGCAGTGCGCGTCGCGCCCTGGCGCAGGTCGGCGGGGCGGGTATCGAGTCGCTGGTGGAACGCTGAAACGCCTGAAAGCGTCCGCACCGAACTGCTAGGCTAACCGCCCCGGCCTCTTCCCCCGGCCCCATTCTGGACGTATATGGCCATTCGAGAAGACAAGCCCTGGACCGTCCCCGCATTGGTCGATGCCAAGCGCGACGGACGCAAACTGGCGATGCTCACCGCCTACGACGCGGTCTTCGCGCGCGTGTTCGATCGCAACGGCGCGGACCTGATTCTGGTCGGCGATTCGCTCGGCATGGTGGTCAAAGGTCAATCCTCGACGCTGCCGGTCACGGTCGACGACATCGCGTATCACACCGCTGCGGTCGCGAGTCATCTTGAGCGCGCCCTGCTCATCGCCGATCTGCCGTTCCAGGCGGACGCCACGCCCGAACGCGCGCTCGACGCCGCGACCCGGCTGCTGCAGGCCGGCGCGCAGATGGTCAAGCTCGAAGGCGCGGGGCCGCACAAGCTCGAAGCGATCCGGTTCCTGGTCGAACGCGAGATCCCGGTGTCCGCGCATCTCGGACTCACCCCGCAATCGGTGCTGCGTTTCGGCGGTTTCAAGGTGCAGGGCCGCGAGGCGCTTGCCGCTGCGAGACTGCGCGAAGACGCGCACGCGGTCGAAGAGGCGGGCGCTTCGCTGCTGGTGCTGGAGTGCGTGCCGACTGCGTTGGCGCAAACGATCACCGCCGCCAGCGCCATTCCCACTATCGGCATCGGCGCCGGCCCGCACTGCGACGGTCAGGTGCTGGTGCTGCACGACATGCTGGGTCTCGACAGCGGCCACCGCCGACCGAAATTCGTGAAGGATTTCCTTGCGGCAGGCGGTTCGGTCGCGGGCGCGGTGCAGGCGTATTGCGCAGCGGTGCGCGACGGATCGTTCCCCGACGCGGAGCATGCGTACTCATGAATCCTGTGCGTGCGTCGATGACGAGCCTCGCCGCTGGCCTGTTGATGCTTACCTTCGCCGCTGCAGCTGCGAAGCGGGATGTTCCGGTGATTGTCGGCGAGGAAGAAGAACTCGATGCCTGCGGCAGTTGGGCCGAAGTGTCGGGGTTGAATCCGAAGGGCGACGGTTTCCTTGCGGTGCGCGGTGGCCCGGGGGCGGATTACCCGATGCGGGATCGCCTGCGTGCGGGTGACGCATTTTTCGTCTGCGACATGTCGCGCGATGGCAAATGGATGGCCATCGTCTATCCACGCAAGGGGCAGACCTCCGACGTTTGCGGCGTTTCCGGCGCGGTTCCGAAGGCGCGCGAGTATCGCGGGCCCTGCGCATCGGGATGGGTCAATGCCGCCTGGGTCCGGGTTCTCGCCGGCTGACGCACGGCACGTTGCACTTCACCTCATCGAAGAAGCCCATGATCGAAACCATCGTCGAACTGAGCCACCTGCGCGAACGGATTCTCGGCTGGCGCCGCGAAGGTCTGCGGATCGGCTTCGTGCCGACCATGGGCAATCTGCATGCTGGCCATTACTCGCTGGTCGCGCTGGCGCGGCAGCATGCCGACCGGATCATTTCCAGCGTGTTCGTGAATCCGACCCAGTTCGGACCGAACGAGGATTTCACCCGCTATCCGCGCACGCCCGAAGCCGACACCAGCGGGCTCGAAGCCGCAGGCTGCGATGCGCTGTGGCTGCCGACGGTGGAATCGATGTATCCCTTCGGCGTCGATCTCGCGGTGCGCATGCGCGTACCGGGTGTCGCCGACGTGCTGGAAGGCGCGCATCGCCCCGGCCATTTCGACGGGGTCTGCACGGTGGTCGCACGCCTTTTCAATCAGGTGCAGCCGGATGTCGCCGCATTCGGCAAGAAGGACTTCCAGCAGCTCGCGGTGATCCAGCAGATGGTCACCGATC
>CAZGBA010000199.1:0-3373 GCA_964523435.1 uncultured Xanthomonas sp. | reverse complement strand
CGAGGTCACGGCCGCCTCGTGGAAGCGGTACTCGACCTCATCGAACGTCCACACGGTCATGCCGCACCCTCCTGTCCGATGGCAGCGTGCAGAAGGCGCATGCCGCCGCTCATGAGGCGTTGGAGCTTGAACGATTGAGTGTCGCCCACTACGTGGTGATTGGAGGCGAGCAAGGCCCAGCAATTCTTGGTGCCGAGGTCGCGTGCGAGGAGGGTGGGCGTCATGGTGCGGTCCTGTGGGAGTCGGGCCTGACGCAGTCGCCACAGTGCGTGGTTATCTCCCATGTGTGCGTGCGCGCACGCGTAGGGGTTAATCATGGACTGTGGCGTCTGCGTCAGACGGGGTGCGGTGAAGGGCTCAGTCGTCGGCATAGGGGGTGTAGCCGGTCCGGGGTGCGGCCTTGAGTCCGATGCCCCGGAATCCCCGTACACCGAGCGGATTGCGCCACTTCTCGATGCCTCGGGTGATCAGCAGATCGGAGAAGCGACGCTGCGAGCCGACGAACTCGCCCGCAGCCTCGGCCCAGGTCTTCCAATCGTTGAACAGCTCGCCGGTCAGCGCCTTGGCGTTGGCCTCGCGCACGCAGCGTTCGTCGATCCAGCGTCCGAGCGCATCTTCGGCCTCGAAATACTCCTCGGTCGCCGAGACCACGATCGTGGGTGGCTGCAGGCCTGTGCGCTGCCACAGCAGGCAACCCGCCAACGCCCAGGCGAGAATGCCGTCACGCTCGGCGAGCAGCTTCTCGGTCAGCTTCGTATCGCGACGCTCGGGTGGAATCGTCACCGTGAACGGGATCAGATGCATGCGCCGTTTCATCGCTTCGTCGACGTTGCGGATCGCGGGCTTGTGGTTGCCGGCGATCACCAATTTGAACTGCGGCATGTACTCGAAGAAATCTTGGCGCATGAAGCGCGCCGAGACCTTGTCGCCACCCGTGATCGCCTTGACCTTCGACTCGTTCCAGCGCCGGCCCTGCTCGGTTTCGATCGCAGCGACGAAGCGCGCGCCGCGTAGTCCTGCAAGATCGGTCGGGTGGCGATCGCCGCGCGCTTCCATGAACGTGTCCATCGGTGCGTTGGTCGCGTAATCGCCGAGGATCGTCGCCAGCACGTTCACGAACACCGACTTGCCGTTCGCGCCGGTGCCGTAGAGGAAGAACAGCGCGTGTGCGCTCGTCGCGCCGGTGAGGCAGTAGCCAGCCATGCGTTGCAGATACGCCTGCAGTGCGACGTCGCCGCCGGTGACATCGCCGAGGAATGCGCGCCAGCGGGCGCAGTCGCCGCGTGGTGTCGCCGTCGCCAGTCGCGTGTGGTGGTCGCTGCGGTCGTGCGGTCGGACATGGCCGCTGCGCAGATCGACGATGCCGCAGGTGGTGTTGAGGGCGTAGGGGTTGGCATCCCACACCTCGGCCGTCACCGCGTGCCGGCGGTCGGTCCGCGAGAGCCGTTCCACGCCGCCGACCGTGCCGCTGGCGGCGAGTTTGGCCGCGAGGCGGTGCGAATCGGCCTTCAGCGCCGCTTCGCGACACACCGCCCGGACGAGGTGCTGGACCAGGAGGGTTTCGTCGGCCTGCCAGCGGCGGCCGTCCCACAGCAGCCACTTGCCCCAGGCGGCACAGTAGCGCCAGTCCTCGGCGTAGCGGGTGGTGAACGACAGCGCGAGCGCATCGTCGGTCGCCCACACCGAGGCTTCCTGCGTCGGCGTCGCGGTCGCGGGTTTGATGCTCATGCGCGGGCCGCTGGCGATGAAACCGGCGACATCGAATCCGTCCGCCAGCGCGTCGGCGGCGTCCCAACCCTCGGGCTTGTCCTCCGGCGGCAGCAACACGTCGCAGGCCGTCGCGCCCACGGCCAACGCCGCCTGCGCCACCGCCATCGCGTACTCCCAACCGGGCCTATCGCGATCAGGCCAGATCAACAGCGCCTTGCCGATCAACGGCGACCAGTCGGTCTTCTCGACCGGCGCATTTGCGCCGTGCATCGCCGTGGTGGCGACGAAACCCGCCTCGATCAGCGCTTGCGCGCACTTCTCACCTTCGACCAGCAAGATGGTGTCCGTGGTCGCGATGCCCGCCTGGTGATACAGCGGCCGCGGCACCGGCGCGGCCCACTTGCGGCGCATCGCATCCCACGGCCGGAACTGTTTCTTGCCGCCGGGCGGATCGTAGCGATACACCACCGCGAGGACGTGGCCGGCGATGTCGCGATACTCCCATTGCGCCGTCGCTGGACCGAGAGGTTCCACCGGCGGTCGTTTTTGCGGTTTGTTCCTCTGCAGTGGCTGCGACGGCGCGCGTCCAAGCAGGCGACGGGCCTCCTCCAACACACGCGGGAATTCGGACCGCGCATCGAGCCTGTGGTGTGCGGCGATCAGATCGAACATATCGCCGCCAGTTCCTTCGGCGCGATCGATCCACAGCCCCGCTTTCTCGCCCGTGAGCACGACCTCTAGGCTGTCGCCAACGCTTCCCAGCACGTCGCCGATCAGGAATGTGCCGCGACGTGTCTTTCCTTCTGGAAACAGGATCGTGAGCACCGTCTCCAAGCGCTCGAGCAACGCGAGGCGGAGCGCGTTTGTCGTATCGTCGCCACCAGAGGCCGCACCGAAAGCGTGGTGATCGGCCCTGTCAGACGCGGCCATCGTCCGCCTCCGGAGGCAGCGTCTGCCCAGGCGCGATCACGGTGGCGGTGTGATCGCGCCATCGTTCCAGCTCACTCAGCCGGAATCGGAGCAGATGGCCGATCCGGTACGCCGGGATCCCGCGCGCTCGGCGCTGGGCTTTGTCGTTGAGCCATTGCAGCGGAATGCACAGCGCCTGATGCGCGGTGCGTGCATCGACCATCGGCTCGGCAGGCGTGTGCATGGGGTCTTGGGACATGCGGATCTCCAGCGCCGGTGCCGTCAGCAGCACCAGTCGTCAAGCAAAAGGGAATGGACGCGACGGCGAGGCGCAGTCGACTGCATCGGCGAGGGCTTTCTCGCGCGTCAGGCGGACTCGCGTGGACACAGCCGATACGTCGGCGGGCCTGGCGTCGCGAGACGCGCGCGTGCGAACGACGCACGCAGCGTGGGCGGCCAGTGCGACCATCGCGTCTCGGGGATGTGGTAAGTGATGTCGAGATACGCATCGACGCTTTCGCCGCCTTTCGCGATGCGCGCGGCCATCGCGGCCAGCTGCGTCTGATCCCACGCCACCCGTTCGGCGGTCTCGACGCAAACGCGCACCTCGCCCGCATCAATGTGGACGAGGCCGGAGTCCTGACCCGCCTCCGCGCACGCGCGGCGAACACGCTCGCCGTAAGTCTCGTCGAGCGCCGCGTCGAGTTTGCGACGAAGGGCATCGAGCCCCGCAGTCGCCGCCTCAAGGTGCTCG
>CAZGBA010000198.1:0-3402 GCA_964523435.1 uncultured Xanthomonas sp. | reverse complement strand
CCCAGTTGGCGCGCATCAGCACATCGATCAGCGCGATCGAGACGCGGGTCTTGCCGCTGCCGGTGGCCATGGTCAGCAGGCCGGCGCGGCGGCCCTGGGTCAGCGATTCGGTCATCGCGCGGATCGCGCGGTGCTGGTACGCGCGTTCGACGATGGCGTTGTCGATGGACACACTGCGCAGGTCGGCCTGCAGCTCGCGGCGCTGCACGGCGAGTTCGAGGGCTTCGCGGGTGTAGAAGCCCTGCACTTCGCGCGGCGGCGCGCGGCAGTCGTCCCACAGCCAGGTCTGGTTGCCGTTGCTGTAGAACATCAGTGGGCGCTGGCCCTTCATCGTTTCCAGGCAGTCGGCGTAGAGCTTCACCTGCTGCTTGCCTACGTCGGGATCGGTGAAGCTGCGCTTGGCTTCCACCACCGCCAGCGGCTGGCCGTCGTTGCCCCACAGCACGTAGTCGGCGAAGCCCTCGCCCTTCGCGTTGGGCATGCCCACCACCGGCACTTCGGCGGAGGCATTGCGGCCGAGTTCCCAGCCCGCCTCGCGCAGCAGCACATCGACCAGGAAACGGCGGGTGTCGGCTTCGTCGTAGTCGTGCGCGTCGGGCACGGCGATATTCGCGGCCTTGGCCTGCGCCAGTTCGGCGCGCGTCGCGGCGAGTTCCGCATTCACCTGCGCCAGCGCGGCCTCACGTTCGGCGAGCGATGCCGAGACCTCGGCGATGCTGGCTTCGCGCGCTTCGATCTGCGCGTGCTGCGCGTCGATGCGTTCGCGGAATTGCGCTTCCTGTGTCTCCAACTGTTCGCGGGTGAGCGCGTTGGCCTCGTCCGCGCGCACCAGCCGGGGCACGTTGCGTTCGTCGAAGGTGGCGCCCAGGGTTTTCGGGTCGCTGGCGCGGGTGTAGGTGCGCGCCAGCCAGAACAGCACATGGAACAGTTCGCGCACCAGGCGCAGGGCGTCGCCGCTGCCGATGCGCTGGTTGCCGTGCACAGCCTGATTGCCCAGTTTCTGGATCAGCCGCATCTTCTGCAGCACATGCGGCGGCGGCAGTTTTTCGAACGCCGGCTGAGTCAGCAGCACGCCCAGGCCGTTGTCGTAGGGCATGCGCAGGTCGCGGTCGTTGGCATACAGCCAATGCACCGCCTGCTCCAGCGCGTGCCGCGTGCGCATGCAGCAGGCGCGCGGGTCGGAATGTACCAGTTGCTCCGCACCTTTCGCCGGCTCGAAAAGCGGTTTGAATTCGGATTGGAGGAACTGGAAGTTGGTCATGAGCTATAGCATCCCGGCAAAGGCTCGTTTTTGAAGAGATTCAAACAATTGCTCTGCAAGTTGAGAGCTGACTTTAAATGAGGCAATCATTTCTTCAATGCGCTGCGCATATCGAACATATTCATTTTGTAGAGCAAGAGGCGGAACGGGCATCTTCATCTGCCGAAGATGCGTAGGGCCAAAATGCTTTATCACCGCACCAGATGCCATGGCATTCGCTTGCCGTGAGAACCACATCGATGCGAGAAAACTCTTCAGAAAATGCGCGTCAACCTTGTCTGTGCTTGGTTTGAATCGAATTATTCCAGTGTAAAAAATCCCCCCGGCCGCTTCGGCATCGACGACCGCAGGATTTCCAAAACTTGCGCTTGTGAGCACCAGAATATCGCCCTCAATCAGCTCGAAATGCTGCCACTTCCGCGCAACCATCTCACTGTCTACAAAATTACATCCTTTCAGTGAAACGCGACCCGCGTTGAGTCCAGCCATTCGGATCAGCGGAATTCCGCTTTCTCGAAAATCCTTTGCCAAGATGCCAGGGCCCTCCTGGAATTCAGTGACATCTGCCAAGCCGGCAAGCACCCAGCCTTTAGAATTTGTAACTGGGTCACCAAACGCATCAAAAAACACAGACTGCAACAGCTGATCGAGCTTGGCGATGGCTTCGCGGCGCTTGGCACGCAGCGAATCGGCCTTGTCCAAAATCGCTGCGATGCGGCGTTGCTCAGACAACGACGGAAGAAAGAGCAACAGCTCTTTCAGAAACTTGTAGTGCCTGCTGTAGCCTGCACTTGGAATGTCTGCATATTTTAGGCAATGAAAAAGATATTTCGCATCACAATCCGACGTGGGCTTGAGCACTTTGACGCCATCTGCACCCATCGCAAAAGGAAAGTCGATGAATTTGATCGCTCGCGTGTGATCACCGAATACGATGACCGGCAAGGACTCGCTCTGAAACTGACAGCTCAGGTCATCCGTATAACCCGCGATAAAATCTTGCCCTTGATCGACCACCGCCAGAGCGCCCGATTTCTGGAATTCAGATTGCGGCAACTTGGCGTTGCCGCCGGAGACATCACGGACGACATCGGTAAATTTGACCATCCCCCTGCTCACTTCAACATCCCCTCCAACTCCTCCATCCCCCGCATGATCTCGGCCTCCAGCGTTTTCAGCTCGGCCAGAATTTTCTGCGGCGGGTCGTACTGCACCTGCGCGTGCACCACTTCCTTGTAGCGGTTGATGGAGAGGTCGTAGTCGTTGCCGACGATCTCGGCTTTCGGCACCAGGAAGCTTTGATCGGTGCGGGCGCGTTTCCCCTCACCCCCGGCCCCTCTCCCGGTGGGAGAGGGGTGCAAGGCACGCCAGCGTTTCAGGATGTCGGGGAGGTTGTTGGTGTCGTGCTTGTCGGCATCCAGCGGGTTGCGCTTGTCGTCCAGCGAATAACCGTCGGCCTGCATGTCGTAGAACCAGACTTGGTCGGTGCCGCCGGAGTCGGTGCGGGTGAACAGCAGGATCGCGGTCGACACGCCGGCATACGGGCGGAACACGCCCGAGGGCATGGAGACGATGCCGTCCAGCTTCTGGTCTTCCACCAGCATTTTCCGCAGCGTTTTATGTGCGTTGCTGGAACCGAACAGCACGCCGTCCGGCACGATGACGGCCGCACGCCCGCCGGTGGTGAGCAGGCGCAGAAACAGGGCGAGAAACAGCAGCTCGGTCTTCTTGGTCTTGACCATGCGCTGCAGGTCTTTCGCGGTGCTGTCGTAGTCCAGCGAGCCGGCGAAGGGTGGATTGGCGAGGATCAGGCTGAACTGGCTTTCCACGCCGGCATGGCTTTCGCTGAGCGAGTCGCGGTTTTCGATGGCCGGGTTGTCGATGCCGTGCAGCAGCATGTTCATCGAGCCGACGCGCAGCATGGTGCTGTCGAAGTCGAAGCCGTGAAAGGTGTGGTGATTGAAGCGACGCTTGGACTTGGCGTCCTTGTAGATGGCGTCGCGGTGATGGGTGTCCAGATATTCGGCCGCCGCGACCAGAAACCCGGCGGTGCCGCAGGCGGGGTCGCAGATGCTGTCTTCGGGCTTGGGCGCCATCATCTCGACCATCAGCTTGATGATGTGGCGCGGGGTGCGGAACTG
>CAZGBA010000197.1:0-3404 GCA_964523435.1 uncultured Xanthomonas sp. | reverse complement strand
GCAAGACCGGCGCGCGTGGTCTGCGCACCATCGTCGAATCGGTGCTGCTCGACACGATGTACGACCTGCCGTCGCTGGAGAACGTCAGCAAGGTGGTGGTCGATGAGTCCGTGATCGAACACAAATCCGAGCCGTATCTGATCTACCAGACACCGCCGAGCAAGGTCGCATCCGCCGAGTGAGTGCATAGCTTTTCCGCGTTGCCCACGACGCAAACGATTGATTCCCATCGCACGGCCCGCCACTTGGCGGGCCGTGCTTGCATCCGGGCGCGCCTGACCCCATAACGGTGCCGAAGGCCGTCAGCCCGCAGAGGCGATGGCCGCGAATCGTCGACCGGAGCCCCCATGACCACCGAACTGCCCGCCAGCGCCCTTCCCGAATTGCCTGTGCTGCCGCTGCGCGATGTCGTGGTGTTCCCGAACATGGTCATTCCATTGTTCGTCGGTCGCGAGAAATCGATCAAGGCGCTCGATCTGGCGATGGACCAGGACAAGCGCATCCTGCTCGTCGCACAGAAATCGCCGGAAACCGACGACCCCGCCGCTGGCGATCTGTACGACGTGGGCACGCTCGCCCAGGTGCTGCAATTGCTGAAATTGCCTGACGGCACGATCAAAGTGCTGGTAGAGGGCGTTTCGCGCGTGCGCCTCAAGCATGTGCATGAAGTCGACGGCACGCTGGCCGGTCAGGCAGAGCTTCTCGAAGCCGACCAACCGCGCGAGCCACGTGAGATCGAAGCCATCGTGCGTTCGCTGATGGGTCTGTTCGAGCAATACATCAAGACCAACCGCAAGCTGCCGCCGGAGTTGATGCAGACGCTGTCGGGGATCGACGAGCCCAATCGGCTTGCCGATACCATTTCCGCGCACCTCAGCGTGCGTCTTGCCGAAAAACAGCGGCTGCTCGAAGCGGTCGATGTCGCGCGACGGCTCGAATTGCTGGTCGGCCTCGTTGACGGCGAGATCGACGTGCAGCAGTTGGAAAAGCGCATCCGCGGTCGCGTGAAGTCGCAGATGGAGAAGAGCCAGCGCGAGTACTACCTCAACGAACAGATGAAGGCGATCCAGAAGGAGCTCGGCGAACTCGACGATGCGCCGAACGACATGGAAGAGCTAGCCCGCAAGATCGCCGAGGCCGGCATGCCCAAACCGGTCGAAACCAAAGCCAAATCCGAGCTCAACAAGCTCAAGCAGATGTCGCCGATGTCCGCCGAAGCGGCCGTGGTGCGCAACTATCTCGACTGGATCCTGGGCGTGCCGTGGAAGAAGCGCACCAAGATCCGCAAGGATCTGAAAGTCGCGCAGGAAACCCTGGATGCCGACCACTATGGTCTCGAAAAGGTCAAAGAGCGGATCCTCGAATATCTCGCGGTGCAGACGCGGGTCAAGCAGATGAAGGGCGCGATCCTGTGTCTGGTCGGGCCGCCCGGCGTGGGCAAGACGTCGCTCGGTCAGAGCATCGCCAAAGCGACCAACCGTAAATTCGTGCGCATGTCGCTCGGCGGTGTGCGCGACGAAGCCGAGATTCGTGGCCATCGGCGGACCTATGTCGGTTCGATGCCGGGGCGCATCGTCCAGAATCTCAACAAGATCGGCAGCAAGAACCCGCTGTTCGTCCTCGACGAGATCGACAAGATGTCGATGGACTTCCGCGGCGATCCCTCGGCGGCATTGCTGGAAGTGCTGGATCCGGAGCAGAACAATGCGTTCAACGATCACTATCTGGAGGTCGATCTCGATCTGTCCGAAGTGATGTTCGTGGCCACCTCGAATTCGCTGAATATTCCAAGTCCGTTGCTCGATCGCATGGAGGTGATCCGCATCCCCGGCTACACCGAGGAAGAAAAGCTCAACATCGCCGAACGCTATCTTTTTCCGAAACAGCTGAAAGCGAACGGCCTGAAAGCCAGCGAATTGAAGATTGCCGAAGACGCCATCCGCGACATCGTGCGGTATTACACGCGCGAATCCGGCGTACGCAACCTCGAGCGCGAGATTTCCAAGATCTGCCGGAAGGTGGTGAAGGAGATTGCGCTGGCCGGCCCGCGGAAATCGGGCAAGGCCATCAAGGCGGTTGCTGTCGCATCGAAGAATCTCGACAAATATCTCGGCGTGCGTCGTTTTGATTTCGGCCGCGCCGAGAACGACAATGAGATCGGGATGGTCACCGGCTTGGCCTGGACCGAAGTCGGCGGCGATCTGCTGCAGATCGAATCGACGTTGATGCCTGGCAAGGGACAGCTGATCCTGACCGGCCAGCTCGGTGATGTGATGAAAGAGTCGGCGTCGGCGGCGTTGTCCGTCGTGCGCTCGCGCGCGGAGCGACTCGGCATCGATGTGGACTTCCTGCAGAAGCTGGACGTCCATCTGCACGTGCCCGACGGCGCGACACCGAAAGACGGCCCCAGCGCAGGCGCTGCGATGACCACCGCGCTCGTATCGGCACTGACCAAGGTGCCGGTGCGTTCGGATATCGCCATGACCGGCGAAATCACCCTGCGCGGCAAGGTCACCGCGATTGGCGGCTTGAAAGAGAAGCTGCTGGCGGCGCTGCGCGGCGGTATCCGCACCGTGCTGATACCGGAAGAGAACCGCAAGGATCTCGCCGATATTCCGAAGACGGTGACCGATCAGATCGATATCATTCCGGTACGCTGGATCGATGAAGTGCTCGATCTCGCGTTGGAACATCCGATCGCGCCTTCATCTGCCGCGAAAGATGCGAAGAAAACGGTACGTCCAGTCGCGCATAAAGCGGGGAAGTCTGGTTCCGGGAATCGTCGTGAAGAACGTAAACACTGAACGATGCGTTCATCGGAACGCGGTGTCCTCTTCGCGCCTCCTTCCGCATTTTTATCGTGTTTTTGCGTATTTTTACGACGCTTTCGGTTGCGCGCAGCGTACCTCGCTGGTATAACGAGCGCCTGTTGGTGCGGGATTTCCCGCATCCTTTCCGAGGTCCGACGCGCGAAGTCGCGTTCCGTCGCGATTCGTCGACATGCCTCTTCTTCTTCTCAATCCTTAATGGGAGTTTCAACATGAACAAAGCCGAGCTTATCGACGCGATCGCCGCCAACGCTGAACTCTCCAAGGCAGATGCAGGCCGCGCGCTCGATGCCACGGTCGCCGCCATTTCCAAGGCGCTGCAGAAAGGCGACACCGTGACCGTGATCGGCTTCGGTTCCTTCGTGGTCCGCGAGCGCGCAGCGCGCACGGGCCGCAACCCGAAGACCGGCGAAGAGATCAAGATCGCCGCATCGAAGAATCCGGTCTTCAAGGCTGGCAAAGCCCTGAAGGATGCCGTAAACTAATCGGCTCTTCACGTTGGGGTGCTTAGCTCAGCGGTAGAGCGTCTCCTTTACACGGAGAGGGTCGGGGGTTCGAAACCCTCAGCACCCACCA
>CAZGBA010000196.1:0-3443 GCA_964523435.1 uncultured Xanthomonas sp. | reverse complement strand
TCGTCCAGCGACAGCGTGAACGCGAGCAGCCAGCCCGAGACCAGCGCCGGCGCGATGATCGGCAACGTGATCAGGAAGAACACCTTGATCCGGTTGGCGCCGAGATCCATCGCCGCCTCTTCCAGCGACTTGTCGAGTTCGGCGAGACGCGACGACACCACCACGGTCACGAACGCCAAAGTGAAGGTCACGTGCGCGACCCAGATCGCGACCACGCCCTTCGGCGCGATCCCGATCAGGCCGCCCATCGACACCAGCATCAGCAGGATCGACAGCCCGGTGATGACTTCCGGCATCACCAGCGGCGCGGTGATCATCGCGCCGAACAGGGTCTTGGTCGGGAAATGGCGCATCCGGGTCATCGCCAGCGCCGCCATCGTGCCGAGCACGACTGCAGCGGTCGCGGTCCAGAACGCCACCTTCAGACTGACCCACGCGGCGTCGAGCATCGAACGGTCGCGCATCAGTTCGCCGTACCACTTGAACGAAAAGCCGGACCATACCGAAGCCAGCCGCGATTCGTTGAAGGAATAGACGATCAGGATCACGATCGGAATGTAGAGGAACGCGAAACCCAAGCCGAGGACCGCCCAGCGGATCGCACCATTGCCCTGCATGCTGCCGGCGCTCATGCCAACCGTCCTTCCAGCTCTTTCTGCTGGACGCGGTTGAAGATCAGGATCGGGATCAGCAGCATGACCAGCATCACGATCGCCACCGCCGACGCCACCGGCCAGTCGCGGTTGTTGAAGAATTCACTCCACAGCACGCGACCGATCATCAATGTGTCGGGCCCACCGAGCATTTCCGGGATGACGAATTCACCGACGGCGGGAATCATCACCAGCATGCAGCCGGCGATGATGCCCGAGCGCGACATCGGCAGGGTGATCTTGAGAAACGCTTTCCACGGCTTGGCGCCGAGATCGTAGGCGGCTTCCAGCAGGCGATGGTCGAATTTCAGCAGATTGGAGTACAGCGGCAGGATCATGAACGGCAGATAGCAGTAGACGATGCCGATGTAGGCTGCAAGCGGCGTATTGAGGATATGCAGCGGCGTGTCGATCAGCCCGATCTTCATCAGCAGACTGTTGAGCAGGCCGTTGCTGTCGAGGATGCCGATCCAGGCGTAGACGCGGATCAGGAACGAGGTCCACGACGGCAGCACCACCAGCATCATCGCGATGTTGCGCGCGGACGGCGACAGACGCGAGATGACGTAGGCCATCGGATAACCGATCAACAGCGTGAACAGGGTCGAGATCGCCGCGATCTTGAGCGAGCTGGCGTAGGCCAGCAGATACTGCGAGTCGGAGAACAGCACCGTGTAGTTGGTGAGGTTGAGCTTGAGCATCACCTCGTTCTGCACGAACTCCAGGATCGGCGTGTACGGCGGCTGCGCGATCGCCAGTTTGGCGAAGGAGATCTTCAGCACGATCAGGAACGGGACCGCGAAGAACAGCAGCAGCCAGAAGTACGGGACGGCGATGACGCCCCAACGCGAACCCGGCATGAATTTCTTCAGCGATCGGAGGTTCATGAGGTCAGCACCACGCCTTCGTTGTCGCCCCACGACACCCACACACTGTCGCCCCAGGTCATGCCTTCGCTGGCCCAGCGCTGCTGATTGGCGAAGTTGGCCATGACTTTGTAGCCGGTCGGCAAGCGGACATGGAAGACCGAGTGACTGCCGAAATAGGCGATATCCTCGATCTTGCCCTGCGCCTTGTTGTACGGCTGCTCCGGTTCGTCCTTGCTGATCGTCAGCTTTTCCGGACGCACGCCGTAGCCCACTTCCTGTCCTTCGAAGCCGGAAACACCATGGCCGACGTAGATCGGCACCGGCAGCGACGGCGACAGGATGGTGATGTAGTCGGCCTTGTCCTCGTCGATGCGACCGTCGAACATGTTGATCGAGCCGATGAATTCTGCAGCGAAACGGCTGGTCGGCGATTCGTAGATTTCGTCGGGTGTACCGACCTGGCGGATCCGGCCGGCATCCATCAGCGCGATGCGCGTGGCCATGGTCATCGCTTCTTCCTGGTCGTGGGTGACCATCACGCAGGTCACGCCCGACTTCTCGATGATGTCGACCAGTTCCAACTGCATCTTCGAGCGCAGCTTCTTGTCGAGAGCGCCCATCGGCTCGTCGAGCAGCAGCAGCTTCGGTCCTTTCGCCAGCGACCGCGCGAGCGCGACGCGCTGCTGCTGACCGCCGGAAAGTTGATGCGGCTTGCGTTTGGCGAGTTTGCCGAGTTGCACCAGATTGAGCATGTCCTCGACGCGCTTGGTGATGGCCTCTTTGCCCAGACCGTCCTGCTTCAGCCCGAACGCGATGTTCTGTTCGACGGTCATGTGCGGGAACAATGCGTACGACTGGAACATCATGTTGATCGGACGCTCGTACGGCGGCAGATCGTTCATCACCTGACCGTCGAGATAGATCTTGCCGGAGCTGGGCCTTTCAAAGCCGCCGAGGCAGCGCAGCAGCGTCGACTTGCCGCAACCCGAGCCGCCGAGCAGCGCGAAGATCTCGCCCTTGCGGATCGACAGATTGGTATCGTCGACCGCGACGAAACCATCGAACTCCTTGCGGACATCGACGATCCGGAGGTAATCCTCGACCGTGGCCCTGGGGGCGCCGGAAGCGCCGTTGTGCGGTTTTTCGTTGGCGACTGCGGCCATGGAGTTCTCTCGATATGCAACTCGGAATGCAGCGGGGCAGGCATCGCTGCCTGCCCCGGGGACGATCAACGACCGGTCTTGAGCTGGGTCCAGATCCGCGTGTACTGGCGATCCACGTCCGGCGGGATGATCGCGTAGGTGAAGAGCTTCGCGGCGACATCAGGCGGCGGATAGATCGTCGGATCGCCGCTGATGGCCTTCTCGACCAGCGGCGTCGATTTGGGAACAGCGTTCGGATAACTGACGAAATTCGTGTTGTCGGCAGCCACCTGCGGTTCGAGCAGATGGTTGATGAAGGCATTCGCGCTCTCGACATGCTTGGCGTCCTTCGGAATCGCCAGCATGTCGAACCACAGTGGTGCGCCTTCCTTGGGAATGGAGTAGGCGATCTTCACGCCATTCTTCGCTTCTTCGGCGCGATCGCGCGCCTGGATGATGTCGCCCGACCAGCCGACCACCAGACAGGTATTGCCGGTCGCCATCGAATCGATGTACTGCGAGGAATGGAAGTTGGTGACGTAAGGGCGGATCGTCTTCAACAAAGCGGCCGCCTTGTCGATCACCGCCGGATCCTGACTGTTGGGATCTTCGCCGAGATAGTTCAGCGTGATCGGAATGAGTTCCGAAGGCGTATCGAGGAGGGTCACGCCGCAGCCTTTGAGCTTGGCGATGTTTTCCGGCTTGAACACCAGATCCCAACTGTTGGTGACGTCGGTGTTGCCGAAAGCGGCCTTGACTTTGTCGACGTTGTAGCCGAT
>CAZGBA010000195.1:0-3508 GCA_964523435.1 uncultured Xanthomonas sp. | reverse complement strand
CTTCGGTTACGGCAAGGCGCGCGAAGTGCCGGTCGCGATCCAGAAGTCGATGGAATACGCCCGCAAGAACATGAGCAATGTCGACCTGAACAACGGCACCCTGTGGCACGCCGTCAAGTCGGGTCATGGCGCCGCCCACGTGTTCATGCAACCCGCTTCTGAAGGTACCGGCGTCATCGCCGGTGGCGCGATGCGCGCCGTCCTCGAAGCGGTCGGCGTGAAGAACGTGCTGGCCAAGGCCACTGGTTCGCGCAACCCGATCAACCTGGTGCGCGCCACGCTCAAGGGCCTCGAGGCCATGCAGTCGCCGACCCGCATCGCGGCCAAGCGCGGCAAGAAGACCGAGGAGATCCAGCATGGCTAATTCCAACAGCGGCGGAACGATCAAGGTTCGTCTGGTCAAGGGTCTGCGCGGCACCCAGGCACGTCACCGTCTTTCGGTGAAGGCGCTGGGCCTGAACAAATTGAATGATGTCCGCGAATTGAAGGACAGTCCGCAGGTGCGTGGCCTGATCACGCAACTGCACTACCTCGTTCGCGTAGAGGAATAATCGTATGCGCATGAATACACTCAAGCCCGCCGATGGTGCACGCAAAGAGCGCACTCGTGTCGGTCGCGGTATCGGTTCCGGCCTCGGCAAAACTGCTGGTCGCGGCCACAAAGGCTCGTTCGCTCGTGCCGGCAAAGGCAAGATCAAGGCTGGCTTCGAGGGCGGTCAAATGCCCATGCAGCGTCGCCTGCCGAAGATCGGTTTCCGCTCGAAGATGTCGAAAGACATTGCCGAAGTGCTGCTTTACCAGTTGGACAAGCTGGAAGGCACCATCGATATCGATGCGCTCCGAGCAGCCAAGCTAATCCCGGCCGGCGTGAAGAAAGTCAAGGTCGTGAAGAAGGGCGAGCTGAGCAAAAAGCTCGTTCTCAAAGGTATTCTGGCGACGGCTGGCGCGCGCGCGGCGATTGAAGCCGCCGGCGGCAGTTTCGAGGAGTAATCCGGGCATGGCGCGAAGCGCGAATGCAATGGGTGGCGTCGGCGGCGGGCTCGGTAAATTCACCGAGTTGCGCTCCCGCCTGATGTTCGTGGTCGGGGCGTTGATCGTTTACCGCGTCGGCTGCTACATCCCGGTGCCGGGTGTGAATCCCGAAGCCATGCTGCAGTTGATGGAGTCTCAGAAGGGCACCATCGTCGACATGTTCAACATGTTTTCCGGCGGTGCATTGGAACGCTTCAGCCTATTCGCACTGAACGTGGTGCCTTATATTTCGGCCTCGATTATCGTCCAGCTGCTGGTGCAGATCGTGCCCAGTCTCAAAGCGATCCAGAAGGAAGGCGAGTCCGGTCGTCGTCGCATCACCCAATGGTCGCGCATCGGTGCGATTCCCCTGGCTGTGTTCCAGGCTGCGGGTATCGCTACGGCGTTACAGGCATCAGGCGCCAACAATGGAATTCCGGTGGTCTATTCGCCGGGCATGGGGTTTGTGCTGACAGCAGTCGTTTCTTTGACTGCCGGCACGATGTTCCTGATGTGGCTCGGCGAGCAGGTGACCGAGCGGGGCATCGGCAATGGTGTTTCGCTGATCATCTTCGCAGGTATCGTTGCGGGCTTGCCTGGCGCTGTGCTGAACACGCTTGATCAGGCCAGCAAAGGCGACATGAGCCCGCTTACGGTCATCGCGATTATCGTCATCGTTCTGGCATTCACGTATTTCGTGGTGTTTGTCGAACGTGGTCAGCGGCGCATCACGGTGAACTATGCGCGTCGCCAAGGTGGCCGCAATGCCTATATGAACCAGACATCGTTCCTGCCGCTCAAGCTGAACATGTCCGGCGTCATCCCGGCGATCTTTGCTTCGTCGATCATCATGTTCCCGGCCACAGCCTCGACCTGGTTCAGTGCCAGCGGAAACGTCAGCATCCTGCAGAAAGTTGCGCAGGCGCTGTCGCCCGGCGAGCCGCTGTACATGATCCTGTTCGCAGCGTTGATTATTGGCTTTGCATTTTTCTATACCGCGCTGGTGTTCAATTCTCAGGAAACAGCCGACAACCTGAAGAAATCGGGTGCGCTGATCCCCGGTATTCGTCCGGGCAAGGCGACCGCCGATTACATCGACGCTGTGCTGACCCGATTGACGATGGCGGGCGCGATTTACCTGGTGATCGTCTGTCTCTTGCCAACATTCATGCAGACCGAACTTGGCACATCGTTCTATTTCGGCGGCACTTCTCTGCTGATTGTGGTGGTGGTGGTCATGGACTTCATCGCCCAGATCCAGGCGCATCTGATGTCGCATCAGTATGAAAGCCTGTTGAAAAAAGCGAATTTGAAAGGAGGGTCGCGGGCACGTTGAGCGAGCCATCTCGCTTGGTGTCGGCGATCGGGTATTCCTCGGATCTTCGGGTCTGAGCCAAAGATGGATCACAGTATTTCCGCTTCCCCATTCTCACGGGAAAGCAAGATGGGCGACCCGCGCGGCGGTCTCGAGCGCGGGTGGACTGAAGCCAGTGCCGGCACATGAGGAGTGCCGGCCGGTGTGGTTGAACTGCTTCGACAAGAAGTGGCTTGATCATGCCAGTCTCGATCCGTCGCTGGAGCATGGGCACTCTCCCCATGCCGGAAGATCCGGCGGCATCCTCTTGAGGGTGCCGCTAGGCGGCTTTGTTTGCTGCTACCTCTTCCCTCAAGACCGAGGCCCTGTTAGAATTTCGAGTTCACTTATCCAAGTGCCCTATCCGCCGGGGTGACCCGGTCGCCAAACCAGTTGGAGATCCGCGCATGGCGCGTATTGCAGGTGTCAACCTGCCTGCCCAGAAACATGTCTGGGTCGGGCTGCAAAGCATCTACGGCATTGGCCGTACCCGTTCCAAGCAGGTCTGCGAAGCCGCAGGCGTCGCTTCGAGCACAAAGATCCGCGACCTGTCCGAATCCGAGGTCGAGCGTCTCCGCGCCGAGATCGGCAAGATCACGGTTGAGGGCGACCTCCGTCGTGAAGTCGGCATGGCAATCAAACGTCTGATGGATCTGGGCTGCTACCGCGGCCTGCGTCATCGTCGTGGCCTGCCGCTCCGCGGCCAGCGTACCCGGACCAATGCACGTACCCGCAAGGGTCCGCGCAAGGCCATCAAGAAGTAAGGGACGGACATCATGGCCAAGCCAGCTGCAGCCAAAACCAAGAAGAAGATCAAGCGCGTCGTCACCGACGGCATCGCCCACGTCCACGCTTCGTTCAACAACACCATCGTCACCATCACCGATCGCCAGGGCAACGCGCTGTCGTGGGCCACTTCGGGCGGCGCGGGTTTCCGCGGTTCGCGCAAGTCGACCCCGTTCGCCGCGCAGGTCGCCGCCGAGAAGGCCGGCAAGGCCGCGCTCGATTACGGCGTGAAGTCGCTGGAAGTGCGCATCAAGGGCCCGGGCCCGGGGCGCGAGTCGGCCGTGCGTTCGTTGAACAACGTGGGCTACAAGATCATCAACATCATCGACGTGACGCCAATCCCGCACAACGGGTGCC
>CAZGBA010000194.1:0-3692 GCA_964523435.1 uncultured Xanthomonas sp. | reverse complement strand
GCGAGGCGATGGCCGAGAACGGCAAGGTCATCGTCACCGGCTGCCTGGGCAAGCGACCCGAGCATATCCGTGGAGTGCATCCGGGTGTATTGGCGATCACCGGTCCGCAGGATTACCAGAGCGTGATGGCGGCCGTGTACAAGGCGCTGCCGCCGCAGCACAACCCGTTCACCGATCTGGTGCCACGTCGTTTGGATGAAAATGACATCGGAATCAAGCTCACGCCGAAGCATTACGCCTATCTCAAGATTTCCGAAGGCTGCAACCACCGCTGCAGCTTCTGCATCATTCCGTCGATGCGCGGCGATCTGGTGTCGCGTCCGGTCGACGATGTGCTGCGCGAAGCAGAGAAACTGGCGATGGGCGGCGTGAAGGAACTGCTGGTGATTTCGCAGGACACCAGCGCTTATGGCGTCGACGTGAAATACGCCGAACGCACGTGGCGCGGCAAGCAGTATCAGACGCGGATGAAGGCGCTGTGCGAAGGCCTGTCCGAACTCGGCCTGTGGACGCGCCTGCACTACGTCTATCCGTATCCGCATGTCGACGACATCATTCCGCTGATGGCGCAGACTCAAAACGGCACGCCAAAATTGCTGCCTTATCTCGACATCCCGTTCCAGCACGCCAGTCCGCGCGTGCTCAAGCTGATGAAGCGTCCGGGCGCGGTCGACAAGACCCTCGAACGCATCCAGCGTTGGCGCGACATCGCGCCGGACATCACCATCCGCAGCACGTTCATCGTCGGCTTTCCGGGCGAGACCGAAGCGGAATTCGAAGAACTGCTGGATTTCCTCGACGAAGCGCAGCTCGACCGCGTCGGTGCGTTCGCGTATTCGCCGGTGGAAGGAGCCGCCGCGAATGAGTTGCCAGATCCGGTGCCCGAAGACGTGAAGCAGGCGCGTCTGGCGCGTTTCATGGAACGCCAGGCGGACATTTCCGAAGCCAAGCTCGCCGACAAGGTCGGCAGCGTGCAGCGCTGTCTGGTCGATGCGGTCGACGGCGATCTCGCCATTGCCCGTTCGATGGCGGACGCGCCGGAGATCGACGGCCTTGTGCAGATCCAGAACGGCCTCGAAGCCGGTCTGCGGCCCGGGCAGTTCGTCGATGTGCAGATCATGGGCAACGACGAGCACGATCTGTACGGCGAAGCCCTGATCGACGATTGACCGGTTCCGACGGTCATGGCGAAACGCCGGTTCATCGCGCCATCGCGAAGCGGGCAGGATGTCGGCGTCTTCGCGCATCCGGTCTTCGCGGGGCTGTCGCGCTTCCATGATTGGCTGACATCGCCGGATTGGCCGACCTTGGCGCAGTTGAACGCTGCGATGCCATTCGCGCACAAGAGATTCGTACAGCAGGACCAGAATCTGCTCGACGATGGTCTGCACTATGAAGTCCGCATCGCCGAACGCCATGCCATCGCGACCCGCGCGGAGAATTGGCACGATCTGTTCAACGCGACGATCTGGTGCCGTTATCCGGCCATCAAACAAGCGCTCAATGCGCGACAGCTCGCGCATATCGCCACGATGGGCACTGCGCAGCGCAACCGCGCGCAATATGCGCTGACCCAGTTCGACGAAGCCGGCGTCATCGTGCGCGTGCGCGATCCCTCGTTGCTCGCGCTGTGGGATCGGCACGATTGGTCGGCGCTGTTCCACCAGCACGCGTCCGCATGGCAATCGGGCGATCTGCGCATCGCCGCAGTGATCGGCCATGCGCTGCTGGAGCATGCGCTGGTGCCGGAGTTGTTGCTCGTCGGGAAATGCCTGGTGGTGCAGGGCGATGTCGACGATGAAGCCTGCATCGCTGCCGTCGCATGCGCGATCGCCGAAGGACGCGCATTGAACGACCCGCAGGAACTGCGTCCGCTGCCGTTGGCCGGCATCCCCGGCTGGTATCCCGGGCAGGATGCCGATTTCTTCGCCGGGGCCGAATGCTTCCGGCCGGTGCGTGCGGGGCGGGCGTATCCGCCGCCGCTGTGATCGGGTGTTGCGAATGTGTCGTGATGGCCGGGTGCCGAGCCTGAAATGATGCCGGCGCATCCGATGCGTCATGGCAGAGTCCCCGTTCCATAACGACAGGGAGAAGCGACATGGCGGAATCGACTGTTTCGGAAGAACTGAAATTCGGTGGCGCGATGTGGATCGTGCTGTTCGGACTGATGATGATCGGCTGTCTTGCGTACTTCCTCACGGGCAGGGGCGACTGGAAGGTGTCCGATATCATGACCCTCATCGGTTCGCTGACGACCTTCCTGGGCACCGTGGTCGGCGCGTTCCTGGGCGTGCAGGTCGGCGCGGCCGGAAAGGCGAGCGCCGAAAATGTCGCCAGACGCGCACTCGCCGCGCTGCCGCCGGAATCGGCGAGGCATGTGCTGGGGGATTGATCCGCCGCTGATGTGCTGATGACGGCGGCGATCGCCTTCCATCGTCGTCGATTCCACCGCACTGGCCGCCCCCGCATTCGACAACAGTCATCCGCGCACCGGGGAAGCCGGTGTGCGGCTGGTGTCGCATAGCGCAACGGTCGCACCCGACTGGCGGATGGATGTCGCCGGTACGCACGCACGCTGCGTTCAGAGACATGTGTTCCCCCCTAAACCTTCTCCCCGATCTGCGGATAGGGATGTCATGCGGGCGATTGCGCCCGAGGCCATCGCGACAGAAGGGAACAGATCATGGTTGCAGTCTTCACCGGTACCGGGCTTGGGTTGTTCAACACGTCGATGACGCAGTTGGGTGGAGCGTCGTGGGGGTCCGGCGGGTTGGGACAGTTGCGTGGCGGTCAGTCGGTGAACCTGTCGACGGGCAACCTGGTGCTGCAGGAGCTGGACGAGAGCCTGCTGGTGCGGGGGTTGAGCGCGACCTTGCTGCGGACCTACAACAGTCGCGGGACGGTGACCGGCCAAGGCCAGGACGGCTGGGTGACGGGGTTCGAGCGCAACGTGACGCTGAGCGGGACGCTGAACAACGCTGGCAGCACGGTGAGCCTGACCACGGGCGATGGTCAGACGCTGGTGTTCACGTATTCGGGGACGGCCAACAAGTACGTGACGACCGGTGGTGATGGTGCGCACGACAGCATCACCTGGAACGGTACAGCCAAGCAGTGGACGTATGTGGAGGGGTCGACACGGCGCGAGGAGCTGTATGCCGATCACGCGAGCGCGACGCTGAAGGGTCGCTTGCTGCGGATCCGTGATCTGAAGAGCGACGGGACGACGCCGGCGCAGTACGACATCGTGTACGACGCGAACAACCGGATTTCGGAGGTACGCTCGATCGACGGCAGCGGTGCGTCTGCGGACGCGATCGTGTTCGGGTACAACGGGGCGACGACCCAACTGACGTCGATCAGCACGCGCGAGAACGGCAGCGCGACGCTGCGCACGCAGGTGAGCTATGGCTACGACGGGGTGGGGCGGCTGTCGTGGGTGCAGACCGACCTGACCCCGGAGCTCACCAGCGACAACGGCTGGGACGCCGGCACCGCCGCCAACAACGACGGCAAGCGCTTCCGGACCAGCTACACCTACGTCAGCGGGACCGCGAGCGATCTGCGCATCGCCAGCGTGAGCACCAGCGACGGGGTGACGGTGGCGTACACCTACGAGTCCGACGGCAGCGGCGGGTACCGGGTGAAGACGGTGACCCAGGGCAGCGCGGTCGATGGTTCGACGCAGACCA
>CAZGBA010000193.1:0-3694 GCA_964523435.1 uncultured Xanthomonas sp. | reverse complement strand
ACGAAGGCCATCAATCTCGGCACCGCGACCGGCGCGCAGGTCACGTTCAACAACGGCAGCGGCGTCTGGGACAGCCGCAACGGCGCGAACTATCCGGTCGCCACCGGCGTGTCCTCGATCACGAACAACGTGATCAGCACCACCGATCCGTGCCTGAGCGACGACAGCACCGCGCCCAGCACGCCGGCCGGATTGACCGCGAGCAATGTGACTGCGACGTCGGCGACGCTGTCGTGGACGGCGTCCACCGACAATGTCGGCGTCGCCGGTTATCGCATCTTCCGTGGCGGCAACCAGATCGGCACCACATCCGGCACCAGCTACACCGATTCAGGACTGTCCGCCGCGACCACCTATGCGTACACGGTGCGCGCCTACGATGCCGCCGGCAATGTGTCAGCGAGCAGCGCCACACGCAACGTGACCACGACCGCACCCAGCACCTGCCAGGTCACCTTCACCATCGCCAACGCGAGCACCGTCGTCGGCCAGAACCTCTACGTGGTCGGCAATGTCTCCGCGCTGGGCAACTGGTCGCCGGGAGCGGGCTTCGCCCTGACCATCCAGGGCAGCGGCGCGAATGTGCCGTGGTCGGGCACGGTGACGCTGCCACCCGGCACCGCGATCCAGTACAAGTACGTGAAGTGGAACGGGTCGACCGCCGCGTGGGAAAGCAATCAGACCACGGCTTCCGGCAATCGCGAATTCGCCACACCTGCGAACTGCAGCACGCCGACGACCCGCAATGACGGCAATTTCAAGTTCTGAGGGCCGCAATCCGAGCCGATGAAAACGCGACAGCCGAACGGTGACCCGTTCGGCTGTCGGTACGAAGCGATGACGCCATCGTCGGCGTCATGATCGCCAATCAGAACTTCGCCTTGAACTCCACGCCCCAGGTGCGCGGCTCGTTGAGGAAGCCGGTGAGGTTGTTGAAGTCGATACCACCGACGATGGCTTCTTCATTGGTGATGTTGCGACCGTACAACGCGACTTCGTAATCGCCGCTGTTCCAGGCGTAGCCCAGACGCAGACCGCCTTCCAGCAGGGAAGCGCCGGTGAATTCGGTCGACTCGTAGAGGAAGAAGTTGACGTCGCTGCGATACGCCCAGTCGGTGTAGGCGAAGAATTCGCCGCGACTGGTCGGAATGCCATAGCGCGCGGTGACGTTGTAGACGTTCTTCGGGGCCTGCGGCAGCGCATTGCCGTCGATGCGGAACGTCCCGGCCACGGTGCCTGCGGGGTCGTTGATCTGACAGCCGCCGCCGCAGCCGAACACGGTGAGATTGCTGTCCTGGATCTCGGTGTCGTTGTAGCTGGCGCCGAAAGTGACGAACAGATTGTCGGTCAGCCACGCCTGCACATCCAGCTCGGCGCCCTGGCCGATGGTCTTGTCGGCGTTGACCAGCGTGGCGATGTTGCTGGCGCCGCCGACTGCGGTGAGCTGCTGATCGTTCACGGTGTAGCGGAACAGCGCGAAGCCCAGACGCAGGCGGTTGTCCCACAGTTGCGCCTTCACGCCGGCTTCCCACGACAGCACGGTTTCGGTGTCGGCGACGGTGACCAACTGGTTGGACGGCAACGTCGCGTCGGCGAACATCAAACGGCCCTGCACGCTCGGCGCGCGGAACCCGCGGGCCACGCGGCCATAGACGTTCACGTCGTCGTTGATTTCGTAGACCGCGCTGAGATCCCAGCTGACGTCGGTGTCGCTGGGGCTGACCTTGATCGGCGCGATCGGCGGACCGAACGGGCCGACGACGCGCTCAGCGGTGAACTCCTTCTGGTCGTCGGTGTAACGCAGGCCGCCGCGCAGCTTCAACTTGTCGGTGACGTCGAAATCGCCGGACGCGAACACCGCCCATGCGGTGTTGTCCTGGCGCTGGACGGCATAGCCATTCTGCGGGCCGCCGAAACCGTCGTAGGAAAAGCTGTCCACATCGATCGATTCGTCGAACCAGAACAGACCCGCCTGCCAGTCGAAACGGCCCCACTCGTTGGATTCGAGGCGGAATTCCTGGCTGAGCTGACGGTGATCCGGCAGTCCGTCGGCGGATTCCGACGGGAACAATGATGTGCCGATCGGTCCGGTCGGGAAGGCATACACCGAGCCGCCGTCGATATCGCCACGGCTGAAGGTTTCAACGCTTTCGTAGCCGGTGATCGAGTACAGGCTGACGCGACCGAGATCCCAGCGCATGCGCAGGTTGGCGCCGAACTGGTCGAGGGTCTGCTCGTTGCGGCCATCGATCGAAACGCGGTCGCGCGAGAAGCCGCTGTTCAGCTCGTTGCTGCCGGGGCGGATGAGACCGGCGCGGAACAGACGCGCGGTGCCGTCGAGCTTGCGCATGTGCACATTGGCCAGCGCCTCGAAGGTGTCGCTGGGCTGGAACAGCACCTGCAGGCGCGCCGCCGTTTCCTTGTAGCCTTCGAGATCGTCGCCCGGGCCGTTGGCGACGTTGTCCACCCAGTCGTCACGACGTTCGTGCAGCACCGAAAGGCGCGCCGAGACGGTTTCGCTGAGGCCGCCGGTGACCGCGCCTTCGACATTGATGGTGTTGTATTTGCCGTAGCCGATCCGGGCGTGACCACCGAATTCCTGCTCCGGACGCGCGGATTCGAACTTGATCACACCGGCGGGCGAGTTGCGGCCGAACAGCGTGCCCTGCGGACCGCGGGCCATTTCGATCTGATCCAGATCGAACAGTGGGAAGCCCTTGAGGATCGGGTTCTCCTGGACCACGCCGTCGTACACCAGCGACACCGGCTGCGAGGCGTTGAGATCGAAGTCGGTATTGCCCAGGCCGCGGATGTAGAAACGCGGGAAGGCGCGGCCGAACGAGGATTCGATATTGAGGCTCGGCAGACGGCCCGACAGCAGTCGGATGTCGTCACCACCGGAGGTCAGCACTTCGAGCTTTTCGCGATCGACGGTGGTGATCGCCATCGGCACGTCCTGGATGTTCTCGGCACGGCGCTGCGCGGTCACGGTGATGGCATCGAGTTCAGGTGCGCCTGGTTCGGCGGCAGTGTCCTGGGCCATGGCCGGCAAAGCGAAAAGAACGGCGGCGGCCAGTCCGCCGATGCGCAGCGTACGGCGGCCGTGACGATGGGAATGAGTCATGACATGGAATCCTGAGGGTGGGGATGAACGAGAGGGGACGATGCGCGGTTTGGCGGATGGCGCCGGAAGCCGTCTGAAAATTGTAAACAATTCGTCAATTCAGTGTGTTACAGGCCATGCTCGGCACTCTATCGCTCTCGCAACATGCCTTTCGTCATGGGCCGGAAGGCGTCCCATCCGCTACCCTTCCCCCTGCAATTCCGCACGCCCGCTCCCGCCGAGGACCGCCCATGAATCGCCCGCTCGCCCGCGCTGTCGCGCTGGTTATCGCCACCGGCCTCGCCGGCTGTGCCACTACACCGCCCGCCTACGCCGACAATGAAAAGACCGCCATGCCCGCACCCGCCGCCCAGGACAACCCCTTCTTCACGGAAAGCACGCTGCCGCTGAAATACCCCTCGTTCGACAAGATCAAGGACAGCGACTTCGGCCCGGCGTTCGACCGCGGCATGGCGGACCAGCTGAAGGAAGTCGAGGCCATCGCCGGCAACGCCGAGCCGGCCACGTTCGACAACACCATCGTCGCGCTCGAGAAATCCGGCCAGGTGCTGGGCCGCGCGGCCACCGTGT
>CAZGBA010000192.1:0-3704 GCA_964523435.1 uncultured Xanthomonas sp. | reverse complement strand
TCACGCCGAAGAAGAACAGCAGCGTGTCCCATTCGGCGCGCGCGACCTGTTCGTAACTGTCGAAGGCATCGACATCGCCGGGCGCGCCCTGGCGGTCGAACTCGTCGGCTTCGACCTTGCGCGCGGTGCGCGAGAGCCGCCAACCATAGAGTTTGAGCAGCGCCAACCCGGTCATCATGCCCATGAACGGCGGCAGATGCAGGAACTGGTGGAAGCCGACCGCCAGCGCGATGGTGACCGCGAACAGCGCGACGATCGCACCCGCGCCGCGTTTGGGCGACACTTCGTCGGTGGTCGCTTCCGGCGCGCCGGTCGGCACCGCGAAGTGCATGCAGACCGCCGGCACCAGCCAGTTCACCAGCGCCGGCAGGAACAGTGCGAAGAATGTCCAGAATTCGACCCGACCGCTCTGCCAGACCATCAGCGTGGTGATGTCGCCGAACGGCGTGAACGCGCCGCCAGCATTGGCGGCGACGACGATGTTGATGCAGGCCATCGCCACGTACTTCGGACTGTCGCGCCCCACCGCCAGCACCACTGCGCACATCACCAATGCCGTGGTGAGGTTGTCGATCAGCGGCGAGAGCATGAACGCCAGACCGCCGGTGACCCAGAACAATGCGCGATAGCCGAACCCGCGCCGCAACAGCCGCACGCGCAGCGCCTCGAACAGATGGCGCTCGCTCATCGCGTTGACGTAGGTCATCGCCGCGAGCAGGAACAGCAGCAGTTCCGCGAATTCGAGCAGATAGGCGCGCACGGCATGGTGGGCGAGCTCCGACTGGCCCTGCTGCGCCGATGCGATGGCCAGAATCGTCCAGATCGCGCCTGCCGCCAGCATCACCGGCTGTGACTTGCGCAACTGCGTGTATTCCTCCGCGATCACCAGCAGATAGGCGCCGACGAACACCGCGATGGCCGCATACCCGGCCCAGTGCGCGGTGAAGTCCAGACCCGATGCGGACGCGAACGCGGCAACGGGCATCGACAGCATCGCGATCGCGAGCGCACAGCGGAAGGAGGACATGCGTGACAGCGGAAACATGCGCGGCACTCGCGACGACATTGATCCGGGCAGTGTAACGTCGGCTGCGACGATGGCCTACGCTTCGGCGGCCGGTGCCGGCAACACCATGCGCAGCCACGCATAGCCGGATACGGCCGCGATCACCGACGCAACCAGCACGCCAAGGACGCTCGCCTCGAACAGGGCGCTGTTGTCGGCGAACGCCAGCGAGGCGATGAACAGGCTCATGGTGAAGCCGATGCCGCACAGCAGACCGAGCCCGACGATGGCCTTGAAGCCGAGCCCTTCGCCGAACGGTGCGAGCCGGGTGACGTGGCCGAATGTCGCTGCCGCGATCACGCCGATCGGTTTGCCCAGCACCAGACCCAGCGCGATGCCGAGCGGCACCGGCGCGAGTGCATCTCCGAGCGCGACCCCGCCCAGCGCAAGCCCGGCGTTGGCGAACGCGAACAGCGGCAGGATGCCGTAGGCGACCCACGGATGCAGTGCGTGTTCGAGATGTTCCAGCGGCGAGTGCTCCACTTCATCGTCGACAGCATCGTGCTTGTCGACGTGCGGAATCATCAGCCCGGTCACCACGCCCGCCAGCGTCGCATGCACGCCCGACTTCAACACGCACACCCACATCACCACGCCCAGCAGCAGATACGGGGTGAGCGAACGCACGCCGCGACGGTTCAACGCGAACATGGCCGCGATCGCGATGCCCGCGCCGATCAGCGCGGCTGCGGACAGATCGCTGGTGTAGAACAGCGCGATGATGATGATCGCGACGAGATCGTCGAGCACCGCGATGGTGGACAGCAGCAGCTTCATCGCCACCGGCGCGCGCGAACCGAGCAGCGAGAGAATGCCGAGCGCGAACGCGATGTCGGTGGCGGCGGGAATCGCCCAACCCTGCATCGCCCGCGCGTCGTCGCGATTGATCGCGGTGTAGATCAGCGCCGGCACCGCCACGCCCGCGAACGCGCACAGCAGCGGCTGCAGCAGCTGCGCGCGGCTCGACAGCTGCCCGCTGCGCACTTCGCGCTTGATCTCCAGCGCCACCAGCAGGAAGAAGATCGCCATCAGGCCGTCGTTGATCCACAGCAGCAGCGGCTTGGCGAGATTCAATTGGCCGACGCGCACCTGCACCGGCAGCTCGCGGAAGCCGTCGTACAGCGACGACAGCGGCGAATTGGCGCAGACCATCGCCAGCACGGCGGCGGCGATCAGCAGAATGCCGCCGGCCGCTTCCAGTCGGAAGAATTCCTGCAGGCCGCGCATGGCGCGACTTGGCAATGTAAGGACGATGCCGCCCGGAACGTCGGTCATCGGCGTTTCAGCGCGACAGCATCAGCTCGAACACCACCCAGGCGATGAAGCTGACGAACAGCACCCAGCCTTCCGGGCGGCTGATCTGCAGATCGCGACGCAGCATCGGATACAGCAGCAGCGAGACGGCCAATGCCGCCGGCAATTCGAAACCGACGAACGACGCTGGAATCGGCAGATCGCGCAGCGCGGCCATGCCACCGACCACAATCAGCAGATTGAAGAGACTGGAACCGATGACGTGGCCGACCACCATGTCGCCCTGCCCGCGACGCGCGGCGGACATCGCAGCGACGGCTTCGGGTAGCGCGGTGGCGATGGCGATCACGATCAGGCCGGTGAGCAGCGGGGTCATGCCCCAGGCGGTGCCGACGATCGGCGCATGCTGCACCAGCCAGGCCGCGCCGAAATACAACAGCGCGGCACCGATGGCGAAACGCAGCAGATTCAGGCCGAGACCGTCGCCGGTCTTGAGATAACCGGAAATTTCATCCTGCAATTCGGGCGTTTCGCGACGGCTGCGGATCACTGCGATGGTGACGACCACCAGGAACGCGGCGACGAAGATCAGACCTTCGATGCGGGTCAGCACACCGTCGTAGCCGAGCACGATCAGCGCGATGGTGGCGACGATCAGACAGATCAGCAGCGGCGCCAGCGCGCGCCAGCGCACCACCAGCGGCGCGACGATCGCCGCGAGACCCAGGGTGAGACCGAAGTTGACGATATTGCTGCCGATGGCGTTGCCGAGCGCGAGGCTCTGGCTGCCGGTGATGAACGCGCGCGCGTTGACCGCGAGCTCGGGGATCGAGGTGCCGAAGGCGACCAGCAGCAGCCCGGTCACGAACGGCGACCAGCCGAAGCGACGCGACAGACCGGAGGCGCCTTTCAGCACGGAATCGCCGCCCAGCGCCAGCATCACCAAGGCCAGCACGCACCAGCCGAGTGCCATGATCATCGCGCCGTCTCCCTCGAAGTGGTCCGGCCGATTCTATGCCAGATGGCATCGCAGGGGCACGGGATTCGGCGCGTGTCCGTCCGTGCCGAACGGATCAGGCGCCGCGATAGTGCTTTTTCAACCCGGCCCAGCACTGCTGGTAATCACGCTGGCGATGCGCTGCGTCCAGCGCCTGCTGCGTGGGGCGGATCGTGGCGCGGGTCTCGAACATGAAGGCCATGGTGTCGCGGATGTAGTCGGGCTTCGAGGTGTCGATGTTCGACGCTTTCTCGAACGTCGCCGCATCCGGGCCGTGACCAGTCATGCAGTTGTGGATCGAACAGCCGCCGGGCGCGAAACCATCGGCCTTCGCGTCGTACACGCCGTGGATCAGGCCCATGAACTCGCTGGCGATGTTGCGGTGGA
>CAZGBA010000191.1:0-3732 GCA_964523435.1 uncultured Xanthomonas sp. | reverse complement strand
ATGCAGGTCGATTTCATGATGCCCGGCCGCCTCGGCGCCGAGTACGTGGACGAGCACAGCCAGCGCCGCCACCCGGTCATGCTGCACCGCGCCATCGTCGGTTCCATGGAGCGTTTCATCGGGATTCTGATCGAGCACCACGCCGGCCAATTCCCCGCCTGGCTGGCCCCGATCCAGGCGGTCGTGATGAATATCACGGATGCGCAAGCCGATTATGTCGACGGAATTCGGAAAACCCTTACGAATCAAGGGTTCCGGGTTGCGGCCGATTTGCGGAACGAGAAAATCGGCTATAAGATTCGCGAGCACACGCTGCAGCGGGTGCCGTACCTGCTCGTGGTCGGGGATCGCGAGAAGGAAAACGGGCTCGTCGCCGTACGTACGCGGGCCGGGGAGGACTTGGGGTCCATGTCCATCGCCGACTTTCTTGCGCGCGTCGCGAGCGAACACGCTGCCGCTTGATGTGAATGCCGTCCGGCGTCTTGCCGGATGGTCCGATACCCCTTGGAGATCCAGATATCAGCACCCCTCAGGATAAGCAGAACCGCAAGAACAACGAGATCCGCGTTCCGCGCGTTCGCGTGATCGGCAGCGACGGCGAAATGATCGGCGTGCTTTCGCGCGACGAAGCGCTGGCGAAAGCCGAGGAAGAAGGTCTCGATCTTGTCGAAATCCAGCCGAATGCGGACCCGCCGGTCTGTCGCATCATGGACTTCGGCAAGTTCAAGTTCGAAACGCAGAAAAAGGCCGCTGCTGCGAAAAAGAAGCAGAAGGTCGTCGAGATCAAGGAAGTCAAATTCCGTCCGGTCACGGATGAAGGCGACTACCAGATCAAGCTGCGCAAGATGCGGGAGTTCCTGGAAGAGGGCGACAAGATCAAGGTCAACATCCGGTTCCGCGGGCGCGAAATGAGCCACATGGAGTTGGGCCGGGAAATGGCCAACCGGATCGAGGCCGACCTCGGCGAAGACATCGTGATCGAATCGCGTCCGCGCCTGGAAGGCCGGCAGATGGTGATGATGATCGCGCCGAAGAAGAAATAAGGTTCCCGTTTTCGGGTAGCCATAAGGAAATCGAAGGGCGCCTCGGGGCGCCCTTCGTCGTCAGCGCCACCCATCTGTTTCGTCGGTGCCGGTGTAGGATCGGCGATGCGATCGATGCCCTTCGCCTGTCTCCCCGAGCCGATTTCGTGCAGGAGCGCCATGCCAAGCACCCGCCTGCGTCCATCCGTTGTCCTCGTTTCGCTTATGATCGCTGCCTGTGCGATCTGTTCAGCTTGCGCCAGGGAGAAGCACGCAATGCCAACCGATGCTGTAGTCGATGCCCGTATCGTTTTCGCCGACCCGCGTGTGGCCGCATTGGCCGAAGCGGTGGCCGACGGCGATGCCGGTCTCATCCGGACTCTGGCCGCCGGGGTGGATCTCTCCACCCGGGGCGACAAGAACGTCACCCTGCTGCAATGGGCGGTGCTCAATCGCAGCCTTGCCGGGATGAAGGCGCTGCTCGATGCGGGCGCGGATCCGACCCAGGCGGGCATGGACCACGACACTGTCGTCCATCTGGCCGCGATGGCGAACGATCCCGCTTACCTCTCCGAGCTGTTGGCGCGTGGCGTCGATCCGAACATCCGCAATGCCGAGTCCGGTGCAGGCCCACTGCGCGCTGCGCTCATGGGCGAGCGCGACGAGCAGTTCCGCGCGTTGCTGGCTGCCGGCGCCGATCCGGATCTGGCCGACCGCATGGGCAATACACCGCTGCATGTCGCCGGTCAGATCAACGAACCGCAACGTGCGCTCGATCTGCTCAATGCGGGCGCCGATCCGATGGCGCGCAATGCCCAGGGCGTGACGTTCCAACGCTATCTGTTCATGACCCGCGTCGCGCTGCTGAACGCCGAGACCCGCAGTCATCGCGAAGCGGTCGAAGCTTGGCTCAAGGCACACGATATTCCCCTCGAAAGCGCGCGCTGATCCATCGCACGCGAATCGCAATTCCACGATCGGGTCGACCGATCATTGATTCCGGCTTATCGGGAGAGTGGCAAGGATGAATGCGCAGATCGATCCAAACAGCCTCCAGGGCGGGCGCCAGACCGTCGACCCGTTGACCGGCAATACCTACGTCCGGTCGTCGTTCGCCGATGAAGTCCGCGGCCCGGCACCGAAAGACATCGATCTCACCTTGGCGCAGATGGCGAAGGATGTTTATCGCTCGGACGATCGCGAACGCAGCGAGATCGCGGGCTGGAAGCCGCTGACCGATGAGCAGTTCCGCAAGGTCGGTATCGATCCGTCGCTGCGCAGCAACGATGCCAGCGGATTCGACGCCGACATCTATACCGATGATCGTGGCCGCTACGCGCTGGCCTTCCGTGGTACCGATGCAGGCAAGGACTGGGCGACCAATCTTGGTCAGGGCATCGGTCTGGAAACCTCCCAGTACAACCAGGCCATCGCGCTGTCCCGACAGGCCAAGGTCGCGTTCGGCGACGAACTCGTCATCACCGGACATTCGCTGGGTGGTGGCCTTGCAGCGGTGGGCGCGGCCGCCGCCGATACGCCCGCCGTCACTTTCAATGCTGCCGGCGTGAAGGACAAGACGCTCGAACGCATCGGCTTGGACGCATCTGCGGTCAAAGATCAGGCTGAGAACGGGCAGATGCGCCGTTATGCGGTCGACAACGAAATCCTGACCGGATTGCAGGAACGCAACATCGTGACCAAGCACCTGCTGCCCGATGCGATCGGCAACAAGGTCGCATTGCCGGACCCGGATCCGCTGAGCTTCTGGCAAAACCTCAATCCGGTGAAGTCGGTCAAACACGGTATCGAGATGCACATGATGGACTCGGTGATCCGAGCCCAGGAAAAAGCGTTCGGTCACGGCATCGGCGAAAACGGCCTGATGTCGCATCCCGATCATGCTTTCAACCCGCAATACCAGCGCGTATTCGACCAGTTGCAGCCGCAGTTGGAACAGCGCGGCATCGGTATCCGGGAGTCGCAGAATGCGGCCGGAGTTCTGGCGCTGGAAGCGCAGCGGAACGGTATCGTGCCCGATCGCATCGTGGCCAACGGCGAGCGCGTGTTCGCGGTGCAGGGTGCGCAGCCCGAGAGCCAGCGCTACGCCCAGGTCGATCTGCAGACCAGCATGCAGGTTCCGCTGATGGAAAGCAGCAAGATGTCGTTGGGGCTCATCACGGCGCAACAGCAGCCCAGCCCGCAGCAAGCCAATCCGCAGCAGCAGACCAACGCGCCGCAGTCGCCTGATCCCGGCCAGGAGCCGCAGGCCACTGCGATCCGCTCCCGCCTCTGACAGGGTGTCGAAAAACGCACTTCGTGTGCGTTTGGCTCGCCGCACCTTTGCGGCTTGCCTCTTCGGGGTCAGTTTCGCTGTTAGCAGCGACTCCTGCCGGTGCAGTCGAGTCACGAGTCCGATACACCCCCAGACTCGCTCCCGTGATTTGAGGCGCATCTCCTTGGTTTGCAAAGAAAAAGCCTTCTGGGCATAATGGCCGGCCCGGTTCGCCGGGGCGCTGCATGTTTCACCATTGGACCCGCCTCTGGCCCGGCAGTTTTTGCTTCCGGATCAAAGGCCTATCACCGGCAGGGCAGGACGGAAAGTGTGGCTGACGCCACCGCCCAGGCCAGTACTCGTACAGACCCCAAGGATCATCCATGCCCAAGATCAAGACCAATCGGGCGGCGGCCAAGCGCTTCCGGAAGACAGCTT
>CAZGBA010000190.1:0-3801 GCA_964523435.1 uncultured Xanthomonas sp. | reverse complement strand
AGGTTGCTTGAGCGTATCGGTGACGATGCGCCTAGAGGAATGACTGTCCACGACAAAACCCGGCTTATCGGCCGGCTCCGTCACATTTCTTCTGGGCTGTGCCCAGAAGAATCCCAAAGTTTGCTATGCAAACCTTGGGCCCCGCTGCGCACTTCCATACCCCGCTCGCGCTGTGCGCGAGCCGCCCCCTTAACTAAGGGGGCTAAGCGGTTTCTACGCACGGCCTCACGGGTGCAAGGCTACAGGAAGGCAATGCTGCGGCCCGTGCGCTCCGGGTAGGTTGCTTGAGCGTATCGGTGACGATGCGCCTAGAGGAATGACTGTCCACGACAAAACCCGGCTTATCGGCCGGCTCCGTCACATTCTTCTGGGCTGTGCCCAGAAGAATCCCAAAGTTCGCTGCGCGAACCTTGGGCCCCGCTGCGCACTTCCAGACCCCCGCTCGCGCTGCGCGCGAGCCGCCCCCCTGACTCAGGGGGGCTTATCTGTTCCGGCATGGGTCGTTGCGGTTCTTCCGGATGGTGCCTGGGAGGGCTCCATTGCGCGTTGTGCGAACCGCTCTGACTTCGTTGCCGATTCTTCAGCCCCTTGTCGGCCATCGCATCAAGTCAGGGGTCGGGTCTTCGGTCACCTGCTCCCCCGCAACCAGGGCAGATGGAAATACCAGCACCGCAGTCGCAGGAGTAGCTGAGATCGGCCTCGTCACATCGCCAGCGCGGTAGCTTCAACCTCTGCATTCAGACTGCCGGGAGCACGCAAAAATCTCAAAATTTGAGACTAAACATAGGGTTGTGGATAAACCTTGAACCAGTCTCTGAACATTGCTGCAAGTCATTGACCTACTTAGTGAAATCGGTCTCAGAAAGTTGTTGACAACCCTGTGTACGACTCCTAATGTGGCGACTCGTGGGAAAACCGGGTAATCAGTGGTTTTTCAGAGTAGACCAAGCCCGCTTGAGACGGGCGCGACCAGGCAGAATCCGTGTTCCAAGGTGA
Organism: uncultured Xanthomonas sp.; assembly: GCA_964523435.1. Lineage (GTDB taxonomy): Bacteria > Pseudomonadota > Gammaproteobacteria > Xanthomonadales > Xanthomonadaceae > Lysobacter_I. The sequence continues at coordinate 2,805 of CAZGBA010000190.1, read as the reverse complement.
GACCGCCATCACGATCGACGACAAGGGCCGGCTGGCGATTCCGACCAGCTATCGGGACCTGATCGCGCGCGCGTCCGAAGGCCGGCTGGTCATCACCTACAACCCGTTCGAGGCCGGTTCGCTCTACCTCTACCCGCAGCCGGTCTGGGAGCGGGTGCGGGATCAGGTCAACGCGTTGCCGCGCACCAAGAGCGTCAGCCGCAATCTGCAGCTGAAGCTGATCGGCGCGGCGACGTTCGTCGAGCCCGACGGCAGCGGCCGTATCGGAATTCCTTCGAGCCACCGCAGCGCGGTGGGCATCGAAAAGCGCGCCGTGCTGCTGGGCATGGGCGACAAGTTCGAGCTGTGGAGCGAGCAGGCGCACCACGCGCAGATCCGCACGACGCTGAGCGACGCGGATCTGGGCGAGGCGATGCTCGATTTGCAACTGTGACCGCGGGTGGCGCGGGCGCGGTGCCCGCCCACCTTCCGGCGCTGGATTCGCCTGTGCTGCATTTGCCGGTGATGTACGCGCAGGTCCTGGAAGGTCTGCGGATTCTGGAGGATGGAACCTATCTGGACGGCACGTTCGGGCGCGGTGGTCATGCGCGCGGCGTGCTGCAACGTTTGGGTGCTGGAGGGCGTTTGCTGCTGATGGACAAGGATCCCGAAGCGATCCGCGTCGCCGAACATGCGTTCGGTGCGGACGCGCGCGTCGCGATCCATCGCGGCAGCTTCATCGATCTGGCCGCCTGGGGGGCCGCACAGCAGGGCCTCGACGGCGTGCTGTTCGATCTGGGCGTGTCGTCGCCGCAGTTGGACGTCGCCGAGCGCGGCTTCAGCTTCGGCAAGGACGGTCCGCTGGATATGCGCATGGATCCCGACAGCGGCGAAAGCGCGGCGCAGTGGCTGGCGCGCGCCGACGAGCGTGAAATCGCCGATGTGCTGTGGACCTATGGCGAAGAAAAGCAGAGTCGCCGCATCGCCCGCACCATCGTCGCCCGTCGCGGCGATACGCCGCTGACGCGGACCGCACAGCTGGCCGATCTGATCGCCTCGGTCGTCCCGCGCGGGGCGCAGAAAATCCATCCCGCGACCCGCAGCTTCCAGGCGATCCGCATCTTCATCAACCGCGAGCTCGAAGATCTCGAGCAGGGTCTCGATGCCGCGCTCGCCGCGCTCAAGCCCGGCGGCAGGTTGGCGGTGATCAGCTTCCATTCGCTGGAAGATCGCATCGTCAAGCGCTTCATCCTCAGACACGCGAAGGCGCCGCCCGCCAACCGCCGGATGCCGGTGGAGATCGCGTTCACGCCGACCCTGCGGATCATCGGCGACATGCAGAAGGCGACTGACGCCGAACTCGCCCTGAATCCGCGCGCACGCAGCGCGGTGCTGCGGGTGGCCGAAAAGCTCGCCGGCGATGCGCCGCATTCGCCAGCCGCCGACGCGCGCGCCACCCGCGAAGCCCGGGGTGCCGCATGAGCCTGCGCGTGATCGTCGTCGTGTTGATCCTCGCCAACCTGGTCTCGGCGATCGGCGTGGTGCACGCGCGTTACCGCCATCGCCAGCTGTTCGTCGAACTGTCGCGACTGGAGAAGAGTCGCGACGAACTCAATATCGAATTCAGCCGGCTGCAGCTGGAACAGGCGACCTGGGCCGAGAGCAATCGCGTCGATCAGATCGCCCGCACCCGCCTCGGCATGAAGACGCCCGAGCCGGCCGATATCGTGGTGGTGCGTCCATGAGCGCGTGGTTCGAGTCCCTCCGCGAGCGGCTGCGGCGCCGCAGCGATCGTCGCGGCCCGGCGTCGCGCGGTCGCGCCCAGTTCAATCTGCGCGGTCGATTGATGCTGGTGACCGGTGCGCTGGGCGTGTGCGCGCTCGCGCTGGTCGCGCGCGCGATCGATGTTCAGCTGGTGCGCAGCGATTTCTATCAGAAGCAGGGCGACGAACGCTTCCTGCGCGAAATGGCGATCCCGACTTCTCGCGGCATGATCACTGATCGCAACGGCGAGCCGCTGGCGGTGTCGACGCCGGTCGAATCGATTTCGGCCAATCCCAAGGAATTGCTGGATGCACCCGAGCGGTTGCCGCAACTCGCGGTCGCGCTCGGTACGGATGTCGATACGCTGACCCGCAAGCTGACCCAGCGCGCGGACAAGGAATTCGTCTATCTCAAGCGCCGGATCAATCCCGCCGAAGCGCGCCGCATTCTCGCGCTGGACGTTCCCGGCGTGTCCTCGCAGCGCGAATACCGCCGCTTCTATCCGCAGGGCGAAGCGATCGCACACGTGCTCGGTTTCACCGATATCGACGATCGCGGCCAGGAAGGATTGGAGCTTGCGTTCGAGGATCAGCTGCGCGGCACGCCGGGCATGAAGCGCGTGATCCGCGACCGTCGCGGCCGGATCGTCGAAGAAGTGGATCTGGTCCGTCCGGCCGAGCCGGGCAAGGACATCACGCTCACGATCGATCGCCGCATCCAGTTTCTCGCCTATCGCGAACTCAAGCGCGCGATGCTCGATACCGGCGCCACCAGCGGTTCGGTCGTGGTGCTGGACGTCGCCAGCGGCGAAGTGCTGGCGATGGCGAACCTGCCGTCGTTCAACCCGAACGCCGTCGGCCTGGGCAATCGCGATGCACATCGCAATCGCGCGGTGACCGATGTGATCGAGCCGGGTTCGACGATGAAACCGCTCACCGTGGCCGCTGCGCTGGAAGCGGGCAAGATCACCCCGAACACGATTTTCAACACCAATCCCGGCTGGATCCCCAACGGCAAGTACCGCACCACCGACACCCACAACTACGGCGTGCTCGACACCAC
>CAZGBA010000189.1:0-3856 GCA_964523435.1 uncultured Xanthomonas sp. | reverse complement strand
CGGAGGTGATCCAGCTCTTCTTGCCGTTGACGACGAAGCTGCCGTCGGCCTGCTTGACGGCGCGGCAGCGCATCGCGGTGGCGTCGGAGCCGGACTGCGGTTCGGTCAGCGCGAACGCGCCGATCTCGCGGCCTTCGGCGATCGCGCGTACGTACAGCTGCTTCTGCGCTTCGGTGCCGAACTTCAGGATGCCGTTGCAGAACAGCGAGTTGTTCACCGACACGATGGTCGAATGCGCGGCATCGCCGGCGGCGATCTCGATCATCGCCAGTACGTAGCTGATCGGGTCCATGCCAGCGCCGCCGTATTCGGCAGGGACCTCGATGGCCATCAGCCCGTTCTCGCCGAGGGTGCGGATGTTGTCGAGCGGGAATTCGCCGGTCCGGTCGTGATGCTCGGCGCTGGGCGCGATCTTCTCCTGCGCGATGCGGCGGGCCACGTCCTGAATCATCAACTGCTCTTCGGTAAAGCGAAAGTCCACGGACACACCTCGGCGGAGTTTGAAGGGGTATGAAATCGAAACCATGATTGTAGCCGCGCGCGCTTCCCAACCCCAGCGCGCTTGACCATCCCGGCCCCAGCGCACACAATTATCTTTATATCGCGATGGGAAGATATGATGGATCTCGAAGCCTGGTCGGCACGCCTGAAAGTGCTTGCCGATGCCACCCGCGTCCGTCTGCTGGCGTTGCTGGAGCATGAAGAGCTGACTGTGGCCGAGTTGTCGTCGATCACCCGGCTCGCGCAGCCGCGCGTCTCCACGCATCTGGCGCGTCTGAAGGAAGCCGGGCTGGTCCGCGACCGACGTGCCGGCGTCTCCGCCTACTACCGCTTCGATGAGGAAGCGCTCGATTCCGCACAGCGCGCCCTCTGGCGTGCATTGCGCGAAGGCAGCGACGACCCGCTGCTGCGCCAGGACGCCGAGCGCATCCCCGGCGTGCTTGCCGCCCGTGCCGCCGACGCCAACTGGGCCGACAGCGTGGCCGGCGACATGGAACGCCATTATTCGCCCGGTCGCACCTGGGAAGCGCTGGCGCGCTCGGCGCTGCCGCTGCTCGCCCCCGGGCACGTGCTGGATATCGCCTCCGGCGACGGCGTACTGGCCGAACTGCTGGCGCCGCATGCCCGCGAATACGTCTGCGTCGACGCGAGCGCGCGCGTGGTCAACGCCGCCAGCGAACGCCTCCGTCGCTTCGCCAATGTCCTGGTCCGCGAAGGCGACATGCACGCACTGCCGTTCGCCGACGATCACTTCGATCTGGTCGTGCTGATGCATGCGCTGACCTACTCCACGCGGCCTGCGGTCGCGGTCGCCGAAGCCGCGCGCGTGCTGCGCCCGGGCGGCCGCCTGCTGTTGAGCAGCCTCGCCGAACACCAGCACCGCGCCGCCGTCGAGGCCTACGGGCACGTCAACCTCGGTTTCGCCGACCAGGATCTGCGCGCCTTCGTGGTGCAGGCCGGCCTGGAAATCGCCACATCGGAAACCGTCACCCGCGAAAAGCGCCCGCCGCATTTCGAAGTCATCTCCATCATCGGACGAAAGCCATGACTGCTCTGCCCATCACCGAACCGCGGATCGCGGATCTGCCGTGGCTCGCGCCCGAGCGCGTCGCCAGACTCGAAGCCGCACTGGCGTCCAGGATCCTCGTGCTCGACGGCGCGATGGGCACCATGATCCAGCAGCACGAACTCGGCGAAGAGGACTATCGCGGCGCCCGCTTCGCTGCCGGCTTCGATGCCCAGGCAGCGGCCGATCACGCGCACGGCGCCGGCTGCGGCTGCGCGCACGACCAGAAAGGCAACAACGATCTGCTCAGCCTGACCCGTCCCGACATCATCCGCGGCATCCATCGCGAATATCTCGACGCCGGCGCCGATCTGATCGAAACCAACACCTTCAACTCGACCACGATCTCGCTGACCGACTACGGCCTGGAGCATCTTGCGCGCGAATTGAACGAAACCGGCACCCGGCTTGCGCGCGAAGCCTGCGATGCCGTCGAAGCCATCACGCCCGACAAGCCCCGCTTCGTGATCGGCGTACTGGGACCGACCAGCCGCACCGCATCGATCAGCCCGGACGTGAACCGCCCGGGATTCCGCGCGATTTCCTTCGACGAGCTGCGCGTGGCCTATCGCGAAGCCACCGACGGCCTGATCGACGGCGGCGCCGATGCGATCATGGTCGAAACCATCTTCGACACGCTCAACGCCAAAGCCGCGCTGTTCGCGATCGAGGAAGCGTTCGACGCGCGCGGCGCGCGTCTGCCGATCATGATTTCCGGCACGATCACCGATGCCTCCGGCCGCACCCTGTCCGGTCAGACCGCAGAGGCTTTCTGGTACTCGTTGCGCCATGCGCGGCCGCTGTCGATCGGCCTGAACTGCGCACTCGGCGCGAAGGATCTGCGCGCGCACGTCGACATCCTCGCCCAGATCGCCGACGCTCGGGTCAGCGCGCATCCCAACGCCGGCCTGCCCAACGCCTTCGGCGGCTATGACGAAAGCCCCGAAGACATGGCCGCGATCCTGCACGAGTTCGCCGCCTCCGGGCTGCTCAACATCGTCGGTGGCTGCTGCGGCACCTCACCGGCGCATATCCGCGCGATCTGCGATGCGGTGGCAGGACTGCCGCCGCGGACGTTGCCCTCGAACATGGAAGCCGAAGCCGCATGAGCACGACGACAGACAGCGCGATCACCGATCATGCGATCCGCTACACCCGGCTGAGCGGTCTGGAGCCGCTGGTCATCACCCCGGAAACCAACTTCGTCAACGTCGGCGAACGCACCAATGTCACCGGCTCGGCGCAGTTCAAGAAACTGATTCTGGAAGGCCGCTTCGACGAAGCGGTGGTCGTCGCCCGCCAGCAGGTGGAGAACGGCGCGCAGGTGCTCGACGTCAACATGGACGAGGGCATGCTCGATTCCGAAAAGGCGATGGTCGATTATCTGAACCTGATCGCCGCCGAGCCCGACATCGCACGCATTCCGGTGATGGTGGACAGCTCGAAGTTCAGCGTCATCGAGGCCGGCCTGAAATGCCTGCAGGGCAAGGGCATCGTCAATTCGATCTCGATGAAGGAAGGCGAAGCCGAATTCCTGCGCCAGGCGCGGCTGGTCCGCCGCTACGGCGCGGCGGTGGTGGTCATGGCCTTCGACGAACAGGGTCAGGCCGACACCATCGCCCGCAAGATCGATATCTGCTCGCGCGCCTACGCGCTGCTGACCGGAACGATTGGCTTTCCGCCGGAAGACATCATCTTCGATCCCAACGTGTTCGCGGTCGCGACCGGCATCGAGGAACACAACGATTACGCGGTCGCTTTCATCGAAGCGGCGCGCGAACTCAAGCGCCGGTTTCCCTTGAGCCATATTTCCGGCGGCGTTTCCAATGTTTCGTTCTCGTTCCGCGGCAACGAAGCGGTGCGCCAGGCGATCCATGTGGTGTTCCTCTATCACGCCATCAAGGCCGGCATGGACATGGGCATCGTCAACGCCGGCGCGCTGCCGCTGTACGACGATCTGGAAGCCGATCTGCGCGAACGAGTGGAGGATGTGGTGCTCAACCGGCGCGCGGATGCGACCGAACGCCTGCTCGAAATCGCCGACCGTTTCAAGGGCAAGAAAGGCGAAAAACGCGTCGAGGATCTGCGCTGGCGCGACAAGCCGGTGGGCGAGCGTCTGTCGCACGCGCTGGTCCACGGCATCGACCAGTACATCGATACCGACACCGAGGAAGCGCGCGCGCAGTCCTCGCGGCCGCTCGATGTCATCGAAGGCCCGCTGATGTCCGGCATGAACGTGGTCGGCGACCTGTTCGGCGCAGGCAAGATGTTCCTGCCGCAGGTGGTGAA
>CAZGBA010000188.1:0-3865 GCA_964523435.1 uncultured Xanthomonas sp. | reverse complement strand
CCGACGATCTGACCGGCCTCGCTTCGCGCGAGATCACCGATCCGAAGCGTCGCGGCACCCAGGCCAAGGATCTGCGTCCGCTGGTCCGCATCGTCGATGCGGCCGGCAAGGATCTGACCATCCCGGGTACCGATCTGCCGGCCCAGTACCTGCTGCCGCCGCGCTCGATCGTCAACTTGCAGGACGGCGCGCCGGTCGGCGTGGGCGACGTGGTCGCCAAGATCCCGCAGGAAGCCTCGAAGACCCGCGACATCACCGGTGGTCTGCCGCGCGTGGCCGACCTGTTCGAAGCGCGCAAGCCGAAGGATCCCGCGATCCTGGCCGAGCGCTCGGGCATCATCAGCTTCGGCAAGGACACCAAGGGCAAGCAGCGCCTGATCATCAAGGACACCGATGGCAGCGAGCACGAAGAGCTGATCCCGAAGTATCGCCAGATCATCGTGTTCGAAGGCGAGCACGTGCAGAAGGGCGAAACCGTGGTCGATGGCGAATCCAGCCCGCAGGACATCCTGCGTCTGCTCGGCGTCGAGCCGCTGGCCTCGTACCTGACCAAGGAAATCCAGGACGTGTACCGTCTGCAGGGCGTGAAGATCAACGACAAGCACATCGAGGTGATCGTCCGTCAGATGCTGCGCAAGGTCGAAATCACCGACCAGGGCGACAGCAAGTTCCTGCACGGCGAGCAGGTCGAGCGTCAGCGCCTGATCGAGGAGAATGCGCGTCTGGCCGGCAAGAACGAAATCCTCGCCAAGTACGACCCGGTGCTGCTCGGCATCACCAAGGCCTCGCTGGCGACCGAATCGTTCATCTCGGCGGCTTCGTTCCAGGAAACCACCCGCGTGCTCACCGAGGCGGCCGTTCGCGGCACCCGCGACACGCTGCGCGGCCTGAAGGAGAACGTGATCGTCGGCCGTCTGATCCCGGCCGGCACCGGTCTGACTTATCACAGCCTGCGTCGCAAGAACGCCACGGGTCTGACCGATTCGGAAATGGCGGCGCTGTCGGCGGTATCGACACCGGCCCCGGCGGCTGTCGCGGTCGAGCCGGTCGTGGTGGCAGCGGAGACGATCGGCGGCGGTGTGTCCGACATGATCGAGGGTGACTCGGAAGCCTGAGTTGGCATCGGCGCGCAGTCTGCTGTAGACTGCGCGCCTCTCAAGGTGGCCTAGGCTACCCAGATCACGAAATGAGGCTACAGGATGTGCCTCGTATTCGGCCCAGGAGGGCGGGAAAGTCCGGAAGCGCGGTCGCCCAGGTGACGTGCGAATCCGGGACCATATCGGTTCACCAGACCGGTGTGGGCAAAGCATAAGCGTGTCGGCAGGTCGGGTTTCCGGTCTGCCGGCGTTTTTTGTCGTTGCGGTATCCGCCAGGGTGCTGCGACTCGGCTCATAGACCAACCAGCGACCCATACCCTGATGGCAACGATCAACCAGCTCGTGCGTAAGCCGCGCAATCCAGAAGTCTACAAGAGCACCTCGCCGGCGCTCGCCAACTGCCCGCAGCGTCGCGGCGTCTGCACCCGCGTGTACACCACGACCCCGAAGAAGCCGAACTCGGCACTCCGCAAGGTCGCCAAGGTGCGCCTGACGAACGGCTACGAAGTCATTTCGTATATCGGCGGCGAAGGCCACAATCTTCAGGAGCACTCGGTGGTCCTGATCCGCGGCGGTCGCGTCAAGGACCTGCCGGGCGTGCGCTACCACACCGTGCGCGGCGCGCTCGATGCCGCCGGTGTCGCCAAGCGTCGCCAGAGCCGTTCGAAGTACGGCGCCAAGCGTCCGAAATCGTAATCGACGCTCGCAAGCATTCCGTAAGGTGGGCTTTTCGTCCACCGCACCGCAATAACGGTGGGCCAAGCGCCCACCCTACACACCGGTAATCGACTATGTCCCGTAAAGGCTCCACCCCCCAGCGCACCGTGCTGCCCGACCCCAAGCACGGCAGCGAAACGATCGCCCGCTTCATCAACATGGTGATGCAGAGCGGTAAGAAATCCATCGCTGAGAAAATCGTCTATGGCGCGATGGACGTGATCAACGAAAAGAATCCCAATTCGCTCGAACTGGTCGAAAAGGCCCTCGGCAATGTCGCTCCGTCGGTCGAAGTGAAGTCGCGTCGCGTCGGCGGCGCCACCTATCAGGTGCCGGTCGAAGTGCGCTCGTCCCGCCGCATGGCGTTGGCCATGCGTTGGCTGATCGAATCCGCGCGCAAGCGCGGTGAGAACTCGATGCCGCGCAAGCTCGCAGCGGAATTGATCGACGCTTCGGAAAACCGCGGCGGCGCGATCAAGAAGCGCGAAGAAACCCACCGCATGGCGGAAGCGAACAAGGCGTTCGCCCACTACCGCTGGTGATGCCAGTGCTGTAGCAGCGCGCAAACACGCGCTGCGGGTGTCGGTGACGGCGCCCCGAGCGGCGCCTGCATCGCAGCACGCAGACGCCTTCCGATACTGTCCGCTCCGTCAACGAGCGCGGCGCATCGGCAATCAAGACTCCGGAGCCGCCGCAAGGCGGCGCCCGGCCATTCAGGCCCGCGCATTCGTCCAATCCGAACGCCGGGCATCAAGACGAGAGAATCACCGTGGCCCGTACCACTCCCATCGAGCGTTACCGCAACTTCGGCATCATGGCGCACATCGATGCCGGCAAGACGACCACGACCGAACGCATCCTGTTCTACACGGGCGTCAACCACAAGATCGGCGAAGTGCACGAAGGTGCTGCGACGATGGACTGGATGGAGCAGGAACAGGAGCGCGGCATCACCATCACTTCCGCCGCCACCACGGCGTTCTGGAAGGGGATGGACAAATCCTTTGAAGAGCATCGCTTCAACATCATCGACACTCCCGGGCACGTCGACTTCACCATCGAAGTCGAGCGTTCGTTGCGCGTGCTCGATGGCGCGGTGTTCGTGCTGTGCGCGGTCGGCGGCGTCCAGCCGCAGTCCGAGACCGTGTGGCGTCAGGCCAACAAGTACGCTGTGCCGCGCATGGCTTTCGTCAACAAGATGGACCGTACCGGCGCCAACTTCGACAAGGTCGTCGAGCAGCTGAAGTCGCGTCTTGGCGCGTACGCGGTGCCGATGCAGGTGCCGATCGGTGCGGAAGAAGGCTTTGAAGGCGTAGTCGACCTCATCAAGATGAAAGCGATCATCTGGAACATGGAAGACAAAGGCGCCACCTTCACCTACGGCGAGATTCCGGCGCATCTGGTCGACAGGGCCAAAGAGGCGCGCAACTTCATGGTTGAGGCCGCTGCCGAAGCCAACGAAGAGTTGATGGACAAGTACCTCAATGAGGGCGAGTTGACTGAAGAGGAAATCATCTTCGGCATCCGTACGCGCACGCTGCGCGTGGAGATCGTTCCCGTGTTGTGCGGTACTGCGTTCAAGAACAAGGGCGTGCAGGCGATGCTCGACGCCGTCGTGCAACTGTTGCCGTCCCCGCTTGATCGTCCGCCGGTGCCTGGCATCGACGAAAACGACAAGGAAGATACCCGTGCGGCCGACGACAAGGCGCCGTTCTCGGCGTTGGCGTTCAAGATCATGACCGATCCATTCGTCGGTTCGCTGACCTTCTTCCGCGTCTATTCGGGCACGCTCAACTCCGGCGACCAGGTCTATAACCCGGTCAAGTCGAAGAAAGAGCGCATCGGCCGTATTCTGCAGATGCACGCCAACAATCGCGAAGAAATCAAGCAGGTCAACGCTGGCGATATCGCCGCAGCGGTTGGTCTGAAGGATGTGACCACCGGCGACACGCTGTGCTCGCAGGACCATATCATCACCCTCGAGCGCATGATCTTTCCGGAGCCCGTCATCTCGATGGCGGTCGAACCGAAGACCAAGTCCGACCAGGAAA
>CAZGBA010000187.1:0-3920 GCA_964523435.1 uncultured Xanthomonas sp. | reverse complement strand
ATGGAAGGCGCGCTGCGGCTGATGGACGTGCCGCCGGACGATATCGAAACCTGGCTGGCGGCGCAGGCCGCGGCCGATGCGAAGCGGAGCCGTCAGGCGGGCGTCGTACCGGCGCCGCAGCCGACGCTCCAGCCGGCGCCCGCCGCATGGGTCGAGGCGATCGATGCGCTGCCCGCTACGGGAGGTGCGCGATGAGTCGTCGCATGCGTCTTGCCGACTTGCTGCCGGATATCGCTGGCATTCCTGTGGATCTCGACATCACCGGCCTCGTGCAGGACAGCCGCGCGATCGCGCCCGGCAACGCGTTCGTCGCGATCGCGGGTTTCGGCGCGCACGGTCTGAAATTCGTTGCCCAGGCGAAACAGGCGGGCGCTGCCGTGATCCTGTTCGAGCCGCCGATGCCTGCGGAATTCGACATCGTTGCCGATGCGGCGGTGCCGATGATCGCCGTGAATGGATTGCGTGCGCGTCTCGGCGCGATGGCGGATGCGTTCCATGGCGCGCCATCGCGGACCATGACCACGGTCGGCGTGACCGGCACCAACGGCAAGACCTCGACCGTGCAGCTGCTGGCGCAGGCGTGGACGTTGCGTGGCCGCCGTGCCGGCAGTATCGGTACGCTGGGCGCTGGTCTGTACGGTGATGTCGTGCCGACCGGCTTCACCACGCCGCTGGTGCTGCAGCTGCATGCGCTGCTTGCGCAGTTGCGCGATGCCGGCGCCGATGCGGTCGCGATGGAAGTCAGTTCGCACGCGCTCGATCAGGGCCGCGTCGATGGCGTGCATTTCAAGGTCGGCATGTTCACAAATCTGACCCGCGACCATCTGGATTACCACGAAACGATGGACGCCTACGGCGCCGCGAAGGCCAGACTCTTCGTGTGGCCGGGTCTGGAAGCTGCAGTGCTGAATCTGGACGATGCCTTCGGCCGTGAACTGCATGCCGGCGTCCGTACGCCGGTACGCGTCATCGGCGTCAGTTCGCGCGGCGCGGCGGATGCGCATCTGCGCGCGGACGACATCGTGCTCGATCTCGCCGGACTGTCGTTCGAGCTGAATATCGAAGGCGAATCGCATCCGGTGCGCTCGCCGCTGCTCGGCCGCTTCAACGTCGACAATCTGCTTGCGGTCGCCGGCGCGCTGTGCGCGCTGGGCGAAGCGCCGATGCGGATCGCGGATACGCTGTCGAAACTTCAGCCGGTCAACGGCCGCATGAATCGCCTCGGCGGTGACCGCCGCTTGCCGCTGGTCGTGATCGACTACGCGCACACGCCCGATGCGCTGGAGCAGGCGCTGGCCAGTCTGCGCGCGCATGCGGCCGGTCGTCTGGTCTGCGTGTTCGGCTGCGGCGGCGACCGCGATCGCGGCAAGCGTCCGCAGATGGCGGCCATTGCCGAGCGCAACGCCGATGCGGTGATCGTCACCGACGACAATCCGCGCACCGAAAATGGCGATGTCATCGTTGCCGACATCCTCGCCGGGTTCGCGCATCCTGGCTCGATCGAGATCCAGCGCGATCGCGCCGCCGCCATCGCCCAGGCGATCGGCACCGCGGGCGCGAACGACATCGTGCTGATCGCCGGCAAGGGTCATGAGCCGTATCAGGAAATCGACGGCGTGCAGCATCCGTTCGACGACACCGCGACCGCCCGTGCGGCGCTGGAGGCGCGCGCATGACGCCGATGACGCTCGCGCGGATCGCACAGGCCGTGAACGGTCGTCTGGTCTTGAACGGAGACCATGGCGACGACCTGACGGTTGATGCGCTGGTTACCGATACCCGCAAACTCGACGCGGACACGTCGGCGTCGGCGCTGTTCGTCGCGATCAAGGGCGAGAACTTCGACGGCAACGATTACGTCGCCCAGGCTGCGGCGCGCGGTGCGCGTGCGGCGCTGGTGTCCCGGCAGGCCGACGTGCCGATTCCGCAGATCGTGGTCGCCGACACCGAGCGCGCACTGGCCGATCTTGCGGTCGCGGCGCAGCGCGGCCGCCGCACCAAAGTCATCGCGATCACCGGCAGCAATGGCAAGACCAGCGTGAAGACGCTGACCCAGGCGATCTTCGAGCGCGCGGGCAGCACCTACGCGACGCCGGGCAATCGCAACAACGAGATCGGGATGCCGCTCGCGGTGCTCGACGCGCCGGAAGACACCGAGTTCGCGATCTACGAAATGGGCACCGGCAAGCCGGGCGACATCGCCTACCTCACACGCATCGCGCCGCCGGATATCGCCCTGGTCAACAACGTTGCGCCAGCGCATCTGGAGCGGATGGGCAGTCTGCTGGAAATCGCGAATACGAAAGCGGCGGTCTACGACGATCTGTCGGCAGCCGGTGTCGCCGCGATCAATGCCGACGATGCCTTCGCACGGTACTTCGCGGAGCGTGCGCACGGTCATCGATTGGTGCGTTTCGGGCTTGAAGCGACGGCCGACGTGACCGCGCGCGAGATCGTGCTCGACGCCGAGGGTTCGCGCTTCGTGCTGGTCGCGCCCGAAGGCGAGGCTCAGATCGCGCTGGCGATGCCGGGTCGCCACAACGTATCGAACGCGCTCGCGGCCGCCGCGCTGGCGCTCGGTGCGGGCATCGTATTGCCGGTCATCGCAGCAGGTTTGAATGCGGCGCGTCCGGTCGCAGGCCGATTGAACACGCATCGGCTCGCCGGCGGCGCGACGCTGATCGACGACAGCTACAACGCGAATCCCGGCTCGCTGAAAGCGGCGATCGACACGCTGGCGTCGAGCGGCGGCGAGCGCTGGCTGGTGCTCGGCGACATGCGCGAACTCGGCGAAGACGCCGCGTCGCTGCACGCCGAAGTGGGACGTCGCGCCAAAGCGTCCGGCATCGCGCGCTTCTATGCCCTGGGCGCGCTCAGCGCGACTGCAGCGGAAACGTTCGGCGCAGGTGCGCGAACGTTCGACAGTCATGACGCTGTTGCGGAAGCGCTGCGCGCCGATATCGCTGCGTATGCAGGAGGGGCTCCGGCGATGGGCGCGATGCGGAAGGAGATCGCGGCTGAAGCCGCTCCTACAGCCGCTCCAGCAGCCGCTTCCGCGCTTCGGATATTGATCAAAGGTTCGCGCGGAAGCGCGATGGACCGGATCGTGAAGGAGTTGCTTGCAAAGGATCTGCTCGCAAAGGACATGCACAAGAACGAAATGCCCAAGAACGAAATGCACGCGGACGCCGCGGGCGAGGGAGAGTCGAATGTTGCTTGAACTGACCCGCTGGCTGGAACAACTGCAAAGTCTGTTCGGTCTGTTCGGCTATCTGACGTTCCGCGGCATTCTCGCGGCGCTGACCTCGCTCGCGCTGTCCTTGTGGTGGGGCCCTGCCATCATCGCGCGTCTCGCGCAGCTCAAAGGCGGTCAGCCGATCCGCAAGGACGGCCCGCAGTCGCATTTCTCCAAAGCCGGCACGCCGACGATGGGCGGCGCCTTGATCCTGCTGACGGTGATCGCGTCGGTGATGCTCTGGGGCGACCTGCGCAACCGCTATGTGTGGCTGGTGCTCACGGTGATGGTCGCCTACGGCTGCATCGGGTGGTGGGACGACTGGATCAAGATCGTCAAGCGCGATCCCAACGGCATGCGCTCGCGCACCAAGTACGCGCTGCAGTCGCTGCTGGGCCTGGCTGCCGGCATCTACCTGTTCGCCTTCGCCGACGTGCCGGCGGCGACCACCTTCTACGTGCCGTTCTTCAAGTCGATCGCGTTGCCGCTGGCGGGCGTGGGCTTCGTCACCATCGCCTACTTCTGGATCGTCGGCTTCTCCAACGCGGTCAACCTGACCGACGGCCTCGATGGCCTGGCCATCATGCCCACCGTGCTGGTGGCCTGCGCGCTGGGCGTGTTCGCCTACGTCTCCGGCCACGCCGAGTTCTCGCGCTACCTGCAGATCCCGCAGGTGCCGGGCGCG
>CAZGBA010000186.1:0-3926 GCA_964523435.1 uncultured Xanthomonas sp. | reverse complement strand
GGTGAAGTACCCGGTCGGCTGGCAGGCGGGCACTGCGCTGGATGTCGAACGCCGCGAGGGCGATACCGTCGTGTACAAGCGCGTGCCGCTGGAAATCCTCGCCGACTCGCCGGTTTACGCGGGCAAGCACTACAAGCAGATCGACCTCGCGCCCGGTGCCAAGGTACCGGTGCGTTTGAACGTGGTCGCCGACGAGGCCAAGTACCTCGAAACCAAGCCGGAACACGTCGAGCAGCATCGCGAACTGGTGCGGCAGGCGCTCAAGCTGTACGGCGCGCAGCATTACGACCATTACGATTTCCTGTTGTCGCTCTCCAGCCAGATGGCCGGCAACGGGCTGGAGCATCAGCGCTCCAGCGAGAACGGTCAGGAATTGGGTTACTTCAGCGAGTGGGACGCGAAGAAGGGCAGCGACGACCTGCTCGGCCACGAGTTCACCCATTCGTGGAACGGCAAATACCGGCGTCCCGACGGGCAGGGCGTGGCCGACCTCAACACCCCGCTCGACGACAGCCTGATGTGGGTCTACGAAGGCCAGACCCAGTACTGGGGCAATGTGCTCACCGCGCGTTCCGGCCTGCGTTCGACCGAGCGTGGCCGCGATGAATTCTCCAACGTGGCCGCGACCTATGCGCAGGGCCGCCCGGGGCTGGCCTGGCGCAGCATCCAGGACACCACCTACGACCCGGTGATCGCCTCGCGCAAGCCCAAGCCCTACACCAACTACCAGCTCAGCGAGGACTACTACCGCGGCGGGCAGATGATCTGGCTGGAGGCGGACGTGCTGATCCGCAGCAAGACAGGCAACCGCAAGTCGCTGGACGATTTCGCCAAGGCATTCTTCGGCGTCGATGACGGCAAGTGGCGCACGCCGAACACGTACTCGTTCGACGATGTGGTCGCCACCCTCAACGGCGTGTACGCGCATGACTGGAAGACCTTCCTGCGCGATCGCCTCGACGGCAAGACCGGCATCGTCGGCGGCATCGAGGCCAGCGGCTGGAAGCTGGTCTACAAGGACGAGCCGAATGGCCTGTCGAAGGGCGGCAGCGACGGCAACTACACCTATTCGCTGGGCCTGAACCTGGGCAAGGACGGCAGGGTCTCGACCGTGCTGTGGGACAGCCCGGCCTTCAACGCCGGCATCGGTGCCGGCATGAGCATCGCCGCGGTCAACGACATCGAGTATTCCGATGCGGTGCTGAAGGATGCGGTGAAGGCGGCGAAGACCGACAAGGCACCGATCCGGCTGATGCTCAAGGAATTCAACCGCTATCGCACGGTGAGCATCGACTACCACGGTGGTCTGCGCTATCCGGCGCTGGAACGCATCGCCGGCACCCCGGATTACCTGACCCCGATCCTGACTGCGCGCAAGTAAACCGGACCAGGATCACGCCCCGGCGTTGACGGACTGCGCAGGTTCGGTGCCGGCGCGGTCGATTCAGGCAACCGCGCGATCCTGCCGCTAAGGTGGCAGGCATGCGAATCCAGCCCCTGCTCCTGACGATGGCGGCCTGCTGCCTGCCGGTCGCCATTGCCGCCACCCATTCCCGACCCGAGCCCCGGCATGTGGTCGATCCCGCTCCCGCATCGGTGTCCGCCGCGGCGGCCTCCGCGCGGTTGCCGCTGCCGGAACGCCTGCGCCAGCTGGCACCCGACCTCGATCGCGGCGTGCTGGCATTGGCGCTGGAGGCGCGCAGTTGCGCCGTGCGCAATGGCGAGGTGGGCGATGACAGCCGGCTGGCGGTCATCGATTACTCGCAGCCATCCACCCGGCCGCGCTTGTGGGTGTTCGATGTCGCCCGCGACCGCCTGCTGTTCCGCGAACATGTGGCGCATGGCCAGGGCAGCGGCGAGAACGTGCCGACCCGGTTTTCCAATCGGCACAGCAGCCACGCCACCAGTCTCGGGTTGTTTCGCACCGCGGAAACCTACACGGGCGGCAATGGCTACTCGCTGCGCATGGACGGGCTGGATCCCGGCTTCAATGACAATGCGCGTGCGCGTGCCATCGTCATGCACGGTGCCGACTACGTGAATCCGCAGGCCGCCGCCAGCCGCGGCCGGCTGGGACGCAGCCATGGTTGCCCGGCCGTGCGCCGGCAGGTGGCCAAGGTGGTGATCGACGCACTCAAGCAGCGCCAGCTGGTGTTCGCCTATGCCAACGATGCCGACTGGTTGCGCAGCGCCCGCAGCTTCGCCTGCGATGGCCGCAGCGCGCGGCAGATCCTTGCCGCCGCGCGTGGCGATGCGCTGCCCGCGGGCGGCGCGATGGTCGCGATCGCCGTGCCCTGAGTTCAGCCGAAGCGCGCCAGCGCGGCCTTGAGCTTGTGCGTATGCCCGGCTGCAATCGTGCGCATCGTTGCGGACATCGCGTTGTCTGCCTGCGCGCGTTGCCAGAACAGCGATGCCAATCCTGCCGCCTCATTCCAGCGGTCGTGTTGATCGGGAAGGGGTGGAACGATGTCGAGCACGCGCGGCACCACTTCGCCGGTCGATGCCGGACGCAGCGCCATCGGCAGCATGTCGTAGCTGGGTGCCAGCGCCAGCGGGCGCGCATTCGTCAGCACCAGGCTTGCGTTGCCCAGGTGCATGTCGTTGTTGCCGATCAGCGCGCCGAACCAGCCGCGTAGCGCAAGGCTTCGCGCATCGTCAGCCATCAGCCAGCCATCGCGCTGCAGTTGCGGTGCGAACTTCCACCAGTCGATGCGGCCGTGGCCGTAATACGCGGCATCCAGCGCCGCCAACGACACCAGCCCGCGTCGGCCGAGCGCAGGCGTGCGGTCGAAGCGGGTGGATTGCAGGAACACGCGGCCATCGGCGTGCACGATTTCGCTCTCGGCGGCGGCGATGCCATGTTCGCGCAGCACTGCGCCCGCGAGGTGTTCGCATTGCAGCAGGTCGGCCCAGCGCTCGCCGGCGGGCGTGATGGTGCGTTCGCTGAACTTGACGATCACCGCGCGGACGCCGGACGCCTCCCGCAGCAGCGCGGTGAACTTCGGTTGTTCGCCGCCGGCGGACGAGCCGATGTCTTCACCTGCGAGCGCTACTTCCGCGAATTCGGGATAACGGGTCGCGCGTTCCGACAGGGCGATCACATCGGGCGACAGCATCGCCTTCAGCGCGCGCTGCAATGCGTCTTCGCCCAGCACCAGGTCGCCGGGTTCGTCTTCGCCATGGCGCAGCAGGGCTAGCACCACATCATCGGCCTGCCAGCGGACCAGGTCGTCGGGCGCACCGATGTCGGGCGCGACGCGACGCACGAACGCGCGACCCAGGAATCCCTGCGGGCGCTGGTCGTCGAGGAACCACGGCAGCCCGGGAAACAGTCCGTCGGTGAATGCCCCATGCAGGAAGGCGGGCATTGGATGGGCCGGTTCGAAATGGAAATCGCCGCCATGCAGCGCGCGCAATTCGCCCAGCGGTGCGCCGCGACCTGCGTCGTCGATCCGGTAGAGCGGCCATCGGTTGCCGGCACGAGCAATGTCGTGGCCCAGCGCATAGCGGCTGGCGCGCGCGCGTCCGATGCGGACGATGCGATCCCCCGCCGCCGCCAGCAGGCGGGAGACGCTGGGTTGGCTGACGCCCAACGCCTGCCCCAAGGCCGCAGCGGTCAGTGGGCCGTTGCGGTGGAGCAGGTCTTCCAGTTGCATGGTTCGGGCATCCGCCATGCACCGATTGAATAGATAATTGAATAGATAATCAAGTCCGCTTCAGCGGACTGATACGGACTGATACGGACTGATACGGACTGATACGGACTGATACGGACTGATACAGAATAGATATTGAATAGATTCAAGCCGCCTGCACCACCCGCAACGGGTTGACCCATTCCCTCAGCAACTCCGCCTCGCGGGCCTTGGCCTTGTGCAGGTGCGCTTCCTTGACGTGGCCATAGCCGCGGATGTGTTCCGGGATGC
>CAZGBA010000185.1:0-3928 GCA_964523435.1 uncultured Xanthomonas sp. | reverse complement strand
GATCGATCGTGAGATTTCCGCAGCGTTCAGTCGGAAGCGAGCGCGTCGATCCTGCGATTGAGTTCGCTCAGCGTGCGCGCCAGCTCGCGATCGCGCGATGCGTTTTCGTTACGCAGTTGTTCGAGTTCATGCGCGAGATTCAGCGCGGCGAGTACTGCGACGCGATCGACTGCGGCCATGCGGTTGCTGCCGCGCACTTCGCGCATTTTGGTTTCGAGCAGACGCGCGGCCGACAGCAGGCTGTCGCGTTCATCGGGAGCGACGCCGACGGTGTACTCGCGATCGAGGATGCGGATGTTGAACGGCTCGCTGGCGGGCTGGGTCATGACGGGACGCTCACGTGTGCTGTTCCAGCGACTTCAGCCGCGCGATCATCGCTTCGACGCGGGAGCGTGCCTGTTCGTTCTTGGCGAGCAGCTGCGAACGGTCGTTGGCCAACTGCTCCTGCTGCTGGCGCAGGCTGCGGTTTTCTTCGGACAAGCGCTGGACCCGTTGCGCGAGGGTCTCGACGCGGTCGGCAAGCGCGCGCAACTGGGCGATGACATCGGCGTCGTTCATGGTTGCACGATAGGCAGGCGCCCGCCGGGGGTCAAGCCGTCAGGTCCGCAGGCGGGAGGGTGGAGGGAGACAGGACCGCCCGGGGGCTGATGCCGCCGACCCTGGTCGGCGTCCAGTCGCGGATGAACTGCAGGCAGGTGTCCGGATCGACCGGCTGCTGCAGCCAGTAGCCCTGGATCTCGTCGCAGCGGAAATGGTCGAGGAAGCGCAGTTGGGTCTCGGTTTCCACGCCCTCGGCGACCACGTTCAGGCCCAGCGAGTGCGCCATGGTGATGATGGTGGTGGTGATGGCGGTGTCGTCCGGGTCGCGGTTCAGGTCGGTGATGAAGGTCTTGTCGATCTTCAGCGTCGTGATCGGCAGGCGCTTGAGATAGGCCAGCGAGGAATAGCCGGTGCCGAAATCGTCGATCGCCAGCGACACGCCCATTTCGCGCAGCGCCTGCAGCTTGGCCGAAGTCTGTTCGGCATTGGCCATCAGCACGCTTTCGGTCAGTTCCAGCTCCAGCGCGTGCGGCGGCATGCCGGTGTCTTCCAATGCGCGGCGCACGATCTCGGAGAAGTCGCCGCGCAGCAGTTGCAGGACCGAGACGTTCACCGCCATGTTCAATTCGGTCAGCCCGGCCTGATGCCAGCGCTGCAGCGTGAGGCAGGCTTCGCGCAGCACCCATTCGCCGATTTCCAGGATCAGCCCGCTTTCTTCGGCCAGCGGGATGAACTGGATCGGCGGGATCTCGCCGTATTCCTCGCTGGTCCAGCGCAGCAGCGCTTCCACGCCGGTGATCCGGCGCGTGGTGAGCGACAGGCGCGGCTGGAACACCAGCCGCAGCTCGCCGCGATCCAAGACCTTGTGCAATGCGCTGGACAACTGCGCGCGACGGCGATTGGCGATCTCCATGCTGTCGTCGTAGCGCACGAAGGTGCGGCGCCCGGCCGCCTTGGCCTGGTACATCGCGGTGTCCGCCTGCTTCAGCAGTTCGGTCGGCACCTGGCCGTGGTCCGGATACAGGCTGATGCCGATCGAGGGTGAGATCACCACTTCCTGGCGGTCGTCCAGCACCAGCGGCGCTTCGAAGGCCATGATGATCTCGCGGGCGACCTTGTCTGCATCCTCGGGCTGGTCGAGGTTTTCCAGCACCACGGTGAACTCGTCGCCGCCCAGTCGCGCCACGGTCTGGTGCTCGCCGACGGTTTCCTGCAGGCGCATCGCCGCCGCGCGCAGGATGCGGTCGCCGGCGGTGTGGCCCAGGGAATCGTTGATGTCCTTGAACCGGTCGAGGTCGAGGAACAGCACCGCGATCCGGTGGTTCTGCCGGCGCGCACGCACGATCGCCCGCGACAGCCGTTCCGAGAACATCGCCCGGTTCGGCAGATTGGTCAGGGTGTCGAAATTGGCGAGGTAGCGCAGTTCCTGTTCGGCGCGCTTCTGCTGGGTGATGTCGGTGATCACCGCGATGTAGACCCGATGCTCGCCGTAGATGCTTTCGGTGGCGCTCGATTCGATCTGGCAGAGGAATTCCTGGCCGTTCTTGCGGCGCTGCCACATCTCGCCGGCCCAGTGGCCCTCGTTCGCCAGCTTCTGGCGGATGCGGTTGTAGAACACGACATCATGCTGGGTGCTGTCGAGCAGGCTGGCGCTCTGGCCGATGACTTCGCGCTCGGTGTAGCCGGTGGTGCGGGTGAAGGCGGGATTGATCGAAATGAAGTTGAAGTCGCGGTCCAGCACCGCCACCGACTCGTTCATGCTGCGCAGCACGGCGATCGCGATCCGGCGTTCGCGCTCCGCCTGGCGCACCAGGGTGATGTCGCGCGCAGTTCCGGCGATCCGGCGGACCTTGCCGTCGGCGCCGCTTTCCACTGCACGGCCGCGCGACCGCACCCACAGCCATTCGCCACGGGGGTCGAGGATCCGGTGCTCGGAGATGAACAGCTCGGACTTCCCGTTCAGGTGGTCGCGGAGCTTGGCCTCCACCTGCGGCAGATCGTCCGGATGGATGCGGTGGTCGCTGTCGGTGGTGGACAGCACCTGCAGGTCGGTGCGATGGCTGCGCGAATCGACCCAGATCCGGCGCATGTGCTTGGTCTTGAGGTCGTAGTCCCAGTACTGTTCGGACGACGCCCACAGCGCGAGTTTCAATCGCTCCTCGCGGTCGCGCAGCTGGTTGGTATAGCGCTTGTCGGCGCCGACGCGACGGGTCCATACCAGCAGCAGCACGATCGCCAACACGCCGGCCAGCGCCAGCGCGGCGAGCAACCGCAGTTCCGAGGAATCTGGCACGTGGTCCCCCAACTCACATGACGACACGCCAGTGTAAGCGCTGCGGGAGCGCTTGCGGAGACGGCCGTTGTACACTGCGCGACCCGACAAAAACATCGACCACCGCACGATGATGTCCGCCCAGCCGAGTCCGGCGCTGCCCAGTCTGTTCGAGATCGAGGATGCGGTCCGTGCGCAGGGGCTGGGGGTGGGCGCGTCCGAGCTGCATGGCGCCTTGTGCGGCTGGTTGGCCGGTGGCGGGGACGACACGCCCCGCTGGCTGTCGCAGGTGCTGGCCGACGATGCCGTCGCCGCTCCGGCCGCCGACAGCGCGCTGGATCGCCTGCGCCGGGTCAGCGTCGCCCAGATCGAAGATCGCGATTTCGGTTTCGAGCTGCTGGTCCCGGAGCCCGAGGCGTCGCTCGCGGAGCGCAGCAGCGGTCTGTTCGATTGGTGTCGCGGCTTTCTCGGCGGTTTCGGCCTAGCCGCCGGCGCCCATCCGCCGCTTACCGAGGAAAGCAGCGAAGCGCTTGCGGACATCGCCAAACTGGCCGCCGCCATGCCCCAGGACGAAGGCGACGAAGACGACGAAGCCGCGCTGATCGAGATCGAGGAATTCGTCCGCGTCGCCGCGCTGCTGCTCCACGGCGACTGCGCCATGGGCGTACGCCACCGGCGACAACTGCACTGAACGCATGACGCCCAAAGACACTTTGACCGGCATGACCGCAACGGGCATTTCCGCACAGGGCTACAGCCGCCGCCGCCGCCAACTGATGCGGATGGCCGGCGACGACGCGATCGTGGTGATTCCCTCGGCCCCCGAGCGCATCCGCAGCCGCGACACCCATTACCCGTACCGGCAGGATTCCGATTTCTGGTACCTGACCGGCTGCGCCGAGCCGGACGCGGTGCTGGTGCTGGTGCCTGGCCGCAAGCACGGCGAGGCGATCCTGTTCTGCCGCGAACGCGATCCGGAACGCGAAGGCTGGGACGGTCCGCGGCTCGGCCCGGATGGCGCGGTCGAACTGCTGGGCATGGACGAT
This sequence comes from uncultured Xanthomonas sp., assembly GCA_964523435.1. Lineage (GTDB taxonomy): Bacteria > Pseudomonadota > Gammaproteobacteria > Xanthomonadales > Xanthomonadaceae > Lysobacter_I. Next base: position 70 of record CAZGBA010000185.1, on the reverse strand, counting down.
GCGTATCCGATCTCGGACATCGACGACATCCTGCCCGGCCTGCTGGAAGGCCGCCGCCGCGTGCACTACC
>CAZGBA010000184.1:0-4099 GCA_964523435.1 uncultured Xanthomonas sp. | reverse complement strand
TCGGATTCGAGTCGAGCACCTGCGCCTCCATCTCGCGCGCCTCCAGCCCGCCGCAGAGCTGGATGATGCGATCGGCAAGCGTGGATTTGCCGTGGTCGACGTGGGCGATGATGGAGAAGTTGCGGATGTTCCGCATCGGATCAGTCATGGGGAGCGGCGCGGGCCGTCGGGGCCTTGAGGTCAAACGTCGGATTATCGCACAGCGCGACCCCGGGCCCGGCGCGGATCAGATCCACGCCCGCCGGAACGTCGCCCCCCGTGTGCCGGGGGCGACGCGTACGGAATTACTCCTTGTCGCCCTGGCCGGGCGCGATCGCGATGAACTGGGTCGCGCCACCGCGACGGACCAGCAGCATCACGGTCCGATCGACGCCGGTCCTGGCCACTTCGCGATCGAGCGCCGAGGCGGTACCCACCGGCACTGTGCCGACCCGCAGGATGATATCGCCCGGGCGCAGTCCGGCATTGCGCGCCGCATTGCCCTCGACCCGGGCGATCGCCACGCCCTCGCCATCGCGCAGCCCCAGTTCGCGGCGCTCGTCGGCGCCGATGTCCTGACCGACCAACCCCAGCCGATTGACCTTGCCCTGCGCCGACGGCTCGCGCGGCGACGGGCGCTGCGGGTTGCCGGCGGCGGTCGATTCGTCGAGTCGGGTCAGGGTCACGCTGCGCTCGATCGGCTTGCCGTTGCGCAGAATGCCCAGCCTGGCGGTCGCACCGGGCGCCATCGCACCGATCAGCGGCGGCAGATCGCTGAAGTCGTCGATCGGGGCGCCGTCGACCGTGCGGATCACGTCGCCGGCCTCGATCCCGGCCTTCTCCGCCGGGCTGCCGATCCGGACATCGTTGACCAGCGCACCCCGGGTGTCGGGCAGACCGAAGCCATTGACCATCTCCGAGGTGACCGCGCCCACCTGCACGCCGATCTGGCCGCGGCTGACCTTGCCGCTGGCCTTGATCTGCTGGGCGACATTCATCGCCACATCCATCGGGATGGCGAAGCTCACGCCCATGTAGCCGCCGGAGTTACTGAAGATCTGCGAATTGATGCCGACCACTTCGCCACGGGTGTTCAGCAGCGGGCCGCCGGAATTGCCGCGATTGATCGCCACGTCGGTCTGGATGAAGGGCACATAGCGCTGCTCGACATTGGCGGCGCGGCCGACCGCGCTGACGATGCCGGCGGTGACCGAGTGATCGAGACCGAACGGCGAGCCGATCGCGACCACCCATTGCCCCGGCTTCAGCGATTTGGACTCGCCGGTGCGCAGATACGGCAGGTCGTCGGCCGCGATCTTCAGCACCGCAACGTCGGACTGCGGATCGCTGCCCACCACCTTCGCCTTGAATTCGCGGCGATCGGACAAGGTCACCTTGACCTCGTCGGCGCCATCGATCACGTGATGGTTGGTCAGCAGATAGCCGTCGCCGGAGATGATGAAACCGGTGCCGATGGAGAGACTGTCCGGGCCGCCCTGCGGGCCTCCGGGACCACCCGGGCCGCCGGGAAACGGCGCATCCGGACCGAAGAAGCGACGGAAGAACTCCGGCACTTCCTCGTCGTCCTGGTCTGGCCCTGCATCGCGATCGCGCGCAGCGGTCTTGCTCCGGCCCGAACCGGTGGCTTCGATATTGACCACCGCCGGTCCAACCCGCTCCACCAGCTGGGTGAAATCGGGCAGGCCGGTCACCATCGGCGCATTGATCGCTTCTGCGGCAGCGGCGACGCCAGCATGGGACGCCGTCGCCACCGGTGGTGTAGTGGACTGACTTGCGGTGATCGGCAGGATGACCGTCGCGGCGGCGGTGGCGGCGACCGTGGTGGAGATGAGCGCGAGCGTACGGAACGACTGTTTCATCGGGGAAGCGTCCTCGATAAAGGGTTGGGGAAAGGCGTTTCGACGATGCCGGCAGGCGATGGCGGACTGCTGTTGGACAGCCCGCCTGCCGCCGGCATCGGATACATCAGGGGGGCGATGCCGTGTCTTCGACCGGATGCGCGACCCGGGCAGCCTGCGGATCGAGCTGCGGCTGGAACGGATGGAAAGCGGGAGAGCCCCCGAAGCCGGCGGTGACATCACCGTTCGCAGAGGCACCGGGCACCAGCGCACGCGGCCAGGGCTTGGATATCACTTCGGTCGGGGTCACGGCGCTGCTGCCCTGGGCTGCGGCGCTCGCAACGGCCGCCGACTGTGCCGCCGCCGAAGCGACCGCGCGTGCCGTCTGTGTCGCGGCAACCGGAACGGCCTGTTCGCGGGCGAGGATCCGCGGGCGCGCGCTGCGGCGGTCGCTGCCGGCGACTGCCGCCATGGCGACAGCCGTGGCCGCTTCTGCAAGCAGCGGTCCGGGCTGCGCGGGCGGCACCATTTCTGCCGGGGCCAGCGTCGGGGTCGAGGGCACCGGGGATGTCGAGAGCGTCGGTGCCGGCACGGACGCCGTCGATGCGGGCGTCGACGATTTTCCGTCCGGTACGGACAGCATGCGGCTGCCGATCAGCGCGGCCAGCGCCACCGATGCGGCCAGCGCAGCTCCACCGCCCCAGCGCAGCAGCGACCCGCGCGCATTGCCGTGCGCGGCGACCGCCAGCGGCGCCTCATCCACAGCGGCAAGATCGTCGGCAATGGCGCGACCGACGCGGCGGGAAAAATCCGCGGGCAAGGCGCGATTGGCCTGGCCGCGCAGCGCATCGCCGACGAACTGCCAGCGTTCCCAGCAATCGGCTAGCGCATCGTCGTGCTCCATGCGTCGGAGCAGGAATTTGGTTTCATCGGCCGACAGCGCGCCGTCCATCATCGCGGACAGCTGTTCGCGATGGAAATCACGGGCGTCGGTATCGCGGGAAACGGAGGACACAGGAGAATCGGGCAATCCAGTCATAGGGCGTCGATGTCGGATTCCGGCGTGGAAGTCTGCGAATCAGCGGGTCGCGCGTTCGCGGGGATTGGGTGCATCCAGCAATGGGCGCAACTGCGTGTCGATGGCATCGCGGGCCCGGAAGATGCGCGAACGGACCGTGCCGATGGGGCACTGCATCTGCTGCGCGATTTCCTCGTAGCTCAAACCATCCACCTCACGCAATGTGATCGCCGCCCGAAGTTCCTCGGGCAAGGCTTCGACCGCGCGCATCACCGTTTGTTCCATCTCCTGACGCATCAATTCGCGCTCCGGGGTGTCGTTGTCGCGCATCCGCAACGCCGACTCGAACTGCTCGGCGTCGTCGATGTCGATGTCGTCGCCGGGCGGGCGACGTTTGTGGGCCACCAGATGGTTCTTGGCGGTGTTCACTGCGATGCGATGCAGCCATGTTGAGAACTGTGCGTCGCCACGGAAGTTCCCGATCGCCCGATAGGCGCGCAGGAACGTGTCCTGGGCGACGTCCTGGCACTCGCTCCAATCGTGGATATAGCGCCCGATCAGCGCCACGACCCGATGCTGATGCTTGCGCACCAGCAGGTCGAAAGCCGCGCTGTCGCCGCGCTGCACCCGTCGGACCAGTTCGAGGTCCAGATTTTCTGTCGTCACTTCGGCCATCCGGCCGGCTCTCCCTGGATGTGAATTGGCCGGCGCGCTAGCCGGGTCTTCCGACAATACACGCCGGGAAAAAGTTCCCCGCCCCCGACAACCGCCCCATGCACCATGCATTCATCTGGGGGCCACGGGCCACTGCCACAAGCCATGCGGCAGGCAGATCGCATCGATCCGTCTCACCGGCCTGTAGATCACATCGTCCAGCGTCTCGAAATGCCCGATTTGACGCGATCCCATCATGGTCCGGATCATAGGGCCATCCTCCAGCGTATGGATTCAGCCTCATGACCTCCGCCCTGCCCGGCCTCGACGGCCTGCGTCTGCGCCACTGGAAGACCGAACTGCGACCGGACGGCGTGTTCGTGCTGTCCTTCGACCGCGAGGGCGAATCGGTCAACACCTTCGGCCAGGAGGTGCTGATCGAACTGAACAGCCTGCTCGAACGCATCGCGCTGGAACCGCCGAAAGCGCTGGTGCTGCGCTCGGGCAAGGACAAGGGCTTCATCGCCGGCGCCGATATCCGCGAATTCCAGGAATTCGACCGCAAGGGCACGATCGGCGATTCGATCCG
>CAZGBA010000183.1:0-4179 GCA_964523435.1 uncultured Xanthomonas sp. | reverse complement strand
GTTGAACAATCAACAGACGCTGTTCAACGCCGAACGCGAATATGCGCTGTCGCGCTACAACTTCCTGCAGAACCGCCTGCAATTGGAGCAGGCGGCCGGCACGCTGGACATCGACGATCTGCAGGACGTGAACCGTCTGCTCACCGTGGATGCCGCGCTGAAGACGACGCCCTGATCCGCCGAATGACGCGGGTCGCCGCTTCGCACAAAAGCCGCATCGTTGCCGATGCGGCTTTTGTTTTTCCGGCGCGCTGCGCATATCGACAGGCGTTCGAGCGAGCCGGCGGTCAAGCCGTCGGGAGTGCGGGCGCGATCAGCTCCAGCGTCCTGCGCAACGCGCCGCCACCCTGTTCGACCAGCCTGCGTCCTGCCGCCGCCATGCGATCGCGCTCGGCAGGATCTTCGAGCAGCGCATCGATCTCTTCCGCCACGGTGGTGGCGTCGTTGCCGATCCTGAGTGCACGCACCTGACCGAGCTGATCGGCGATATCGCTGAAATTGTGCAGATGCGGCCCGGTCACGATGGCGGTGCCCACTGCAGCGGGTTCAAGCAGATTGTGCCCGCCCACCGGCTGCAGGCTGCCACCGACGAACGCGACATCGGCGCAGGCGTAGAAACTCATCAGCTCGCCCAGCGTATCGATGACGAAAACCGCATCGTCGCGATCGGGCAGCCGCGTAAGTCTGCGCGTCGCCACCTGCAGGCCGGTGTCGATCGCCAATTGCGTCGCCGGCCGGAAACGCTCCGGGTGCCGCGGCGCCCAGAGCATCAGCAGATCGGGCCAACGCGTGCGCAGATGCCGGTCGATGGCCAACACCAACGCTTCTTCATCGGGATGGGTGCTGGCAGCGATCCACACCGGTCGGCCGGCGACACGCGCGCGGAATTCCTGCGCGAAGGTTTCGATGGCAGGATCGACGCGTGTGTCGAACTTGAGATTGCCGCAAACGATGACCTGATCCGCCCGAGCACCCAGGCGCAGGAAACGCGCACCGTCCGCATCGGACTGCGCGGCGACCGCACGCATCGTGCGCAACGCGCGCCCGACCAGCGGACGCAGGGCGCGATAACCGCGCAGCGAGCGCTCGGACAATCGCGCGTTGACCAGATATGCCGGTACATCGTGGTCTCTGCAGGCGAACAGCAGGTTGGGCCACAGCTCGGTTTCGACGATCAGCGCGATGCGTGGCCGGAAATGACGCAGGAACCGCGCGACCGCGCCGGTGATGTCATAGGGCAAATAGACATGCGCAACGCGATCGCCCCAAAGCGCAATGACTCGCTCCGAGCCGGTCGGCGTGATGGTGGTGATCAGGATCCGCTGCTGCGGATGGTCTCGGAGCAATGCATTGACCAGCGGCGCGGCGGCGTTCACCTCGCCGACCGAAACCGCATGGATCCAGAGATGCTTGTTGCCGGACGGGACTTCGCGATAACGCGCGTAACGCTCATCCCAGCGCAACAGATAGGCGCGCTGGCGGAACCCGCGCCAGATCAGGTGATACACGGTGATGGGCAGCAGCAGATACAACGCAGCCGAATACAGGCCGCGCAGGGTGTGCTCGATCACGCGTTGGTAGCTGTCGGCCCGCATGGCGACAGGATACCGGGTGGAGGCGGCGGCCAGCACACGGCCGACGACGGCCTCGACCCGTACAATGGCCGTATGCCGTTCGCTTTCGACGACCCGCCGCCGCGCGCGCCCCGACACTGGCCCACGTGGCTCGGCATCGGCGCATTGGCGCTGCTCGCGCGCTTGCCCTGGAGGCTGCAGCTGACGATCGGTCGCGCGCTCGGCGCCGTGCTCCAGAGGACTTTGGGCAAGCGCCGCCGGATCGCACAACGCAACATCGAACTTTGCTTTCCGGAACTCGACGCGCACGCACAAGCGGATCTGCTGCGACGGCATTTCGCGGCGCTGGGCATCGCCCTCTTCGAGTTCGGTCGTGCCTGGTGGGGCTCGATCGCACCGCAGCGACGCGGGCTGATCATCGAAGGCGTGGAGCACATCGAAGCGGCGCAGGCGAGCGGTCGCGGCGTGATCGTGGTCTCCGGCCACTTCACGACGCTGGAGATGTGCGCGCGACTCGCCTGCGACAGCGTGCCGCTGGCCGGCATGTATCGGCCGTATCCGCAGCCGGCGATGGAATGGGCGGTGCTGCGCGGACGTTCGCGCTACGCGGCCGGCATGTTCGCCAAGGACGATGTCCGCGGCGTGGCGAAACATCTCAAGCGCGGCGGTCTGCTGTGGTACGCACCGGACCAGGATCCGAGCAAGGGCGACAGCGCGTTCGTGCCGTTCTTCGGGCAGCCTGCGAAAAGCCTCAAATCCACCCATCAGCTCGCACGGCTCTCGGGGGCGGCGGTGGTGATGTTCCAGCACTTCCGCCGCGCCGACGGCGGTTACACCCTGCGCTTCCAACCGGCATTCGAGCACTTTCCCTCGGACGATGCAGACGCCGACACCGCACGCGTGATCGCTGCGATCGAAACCATGGCGCGCGAGGCGCCGGAGCAATATCTGTGGATCCACCGTCGCTTCAAGCGCCGGCCGGACGGCGTGCAGATCTACGACTGAGGCGTCGACGCGCTCTCGCGCCCCAGCAGACTGCCCGCGTACAGCGCGGCCAGCAGCAGCGTCACCCCGCCCCAGAACGTGGAATAGAACGCGAGGTGGGTGTTGAACGGGAAGACCGTCACCGTCAGCGCCAGCATCGCCGGGTAGGCCGCCTCACGCGCGGCGGGTTCGGCATAACGCCAGGCGCGGCGCGCCATCGCCGCTGCGGCGAGCCACAGCAGCAGGCCGATCGCACCGGCTTCACTGAGGATTTCCAGCACGATCTGGTGCGCATGGAAGGCCGGGCCGGTGCCCCACTCGGCGATCGCGCCGTGCTCCGGATCGCAGGCCGGAAAAGCCTCGCGGAAACCGCGTGGACCAACGCCGTTGATCGGGTGCCGCTTCGCCATGCACAGTGCCGCGCTCCAGATCCGCCCACGTCCCGACAAGGCGCTGTCGACGCCGCTCTGATCGGCCGTGAGTGCGTGTGTGGTGCGCTCGATCCGCTCGCGCACCTGCGTCGACGCGAACGTCAGCGCCACAAGCAGAACGCCGCCCAGTGCGAACACGCCGAACAGCCGCTTCCAGCCGATCAACCGCCAACCCGAGAGCAGCAGCACCAGACCGAACGTGATCCAGGACGCGCGCGAACCCGCAAGCACGATCACGCTTCCGACCAGGATCACCGCGAGCAGCCAGCCCCACTGGCCGAATCTGCGGCCGGCGGCGTGCAGCACGAACGGCGAGAGACTGGCAAAGACCACGCCAAGTTTGAGATTGCACGGCCCGAGCACGCCGCTGAGACGATCGAGCAGTGCGTAATCGTTGGCGTTGCAGAAGCGATGGCCGCTCACCACGAGTTTTCCCGCATCCAGAGCGGAGAACAGCACGCTGGTGCCGCTCACCGCCTGCGCCAGCGCATCCAGGGTCCAGACGCCGAGAATGGCCGCGATACCGCCGAACGTGATCCGACGCCCGTGCGTATCCGCGACTGCGGACGCGGCCAGCCAGAGAAACGGGAGATAGCGCAGATCGGTCGCGACTTCGCCGAAGGCGAGTCCGCGATCGACGGCATCCGCGGAAGCGAACAGTTCGGGCAGCCAGTACGCGAAGAACAGAACGCTGGTCAACGCCCAGGCCTGCGCACTGAGCAGGGCGCCGCCACCGCGAAACCGCACGTACAGCAACCGGCCGATCGCGACCAGCGAGCCCAGCGACAGCAGACCTTCGGCGATCCCGGGCACCGGCCACAGCACGACGTAAGCGAGCACCCAGAACGGCGCCCATCGCCAACCAGCGGGCGCGAGGGCAGCGTCGGTGGCAGGCGAGCGGGTCATTCCGGGGCGAGTTCGCGATAAAGAGTGAGGGTGGCGGCCTGCATCGCATCCAGCGAATAGCGCTGCAGCTGCTGCGGCATCGTAACGGGAACCGGTGCTGCCTGCGCAAGCAGATCGCGCGCGGCGTGATGCAATGCCTCGGCATCGAACGGCGTCGCCGCACCGGCAGGCAAGAGTTCGCGCAACAGTTCGCCGACGCCGCCATGCGCCCAGCCCACGATCGGACGCCCGCAGGACAGCGCTTCGATCACCGTGCGGCCGAACGCCTCCGGCTTGCGCGACAC
>CAZGBA010000182.1:0-4358 GCA_964523435.1 uncultured Xanthomonas sp. | reverse complement strand
ATGGCCGCCGCGGATCATCGCGAACGAATCGTGGCTGCCGAAATAGCTGGCGCCGTGCCGTGCGGTGACGGTCTGCTTGCCGGCGTTGATCAGGTCGGCGTCGACCTCGGCTTCGGTCGGGAACGGGCCGATGCCCAGCAGGCCGTTCTCGCTCTGCAGCCACACGTCCATGCCGTCGGGAATGTAGTTGGCCACCAGCGTCGGCAGGCCGATGCCAAGGTTGACATAAGCGCCGTCGCCAAGCTCCAGCGCTGCGCGCTGCGCCATCTGTTCGCGGGTCCAGGCCATCAGTGTTCTCCTGCGCGCACGGTGCGCTGTTCGATGCGCTTCTCGGGGGTCGGATTGACCACGATGCGGTCCACATAGATGCCGGGTAGGTGGACATGGTCGGGATCGATGTCGCCCACCTCCACCAGATGCTCGACCTCGGCCACGCAGACCTTGCCGGCCATCGCCACCGCCGGGTTGAAGTTGCGCGCGGTCTTGCGGAACACCAGATTGCCGGCCTTGTCGGCCATCCACGCCTTGACCAGCGAAACGTCGGCCTTCAGCGCGGTTTCCATCACGTACCAGTGGCCGTCGAACTGACGGGTTTCCTTGCCGTCCGCCACCACCGTGCCGTAGCCGGTGCGCACGAAGAACGCCGGAATGCCGGCGCCGCCCGCGCGCAGGCGCTCGGCCAGCGTGCCCTGCGGGTTGAATTCGAGTTCCAACTCGCCGGACAGGAACTGGCGCTCGAATTCCTTGTTCTCGCCGACGTAGGACGAAATCATTTTCCGGATCTGACGGGTCTCCAGCAGCATGCCCAGGCCGAAGCCGTCGACACCGGCGTTGTTGGAGATCGCGGTCAGACCCTTGGCGCCGGAATCGCGGAGCGCGCCGATCAGCGCCTCGGGAATCCCGCAGAGGCCGAAACCGCCGACCGCGAGGGTCTGGTTGTCGGCGACGAGGCCGCGCAGCGCTTCGGCTGCATTCGGAAAGACTTTGCTGCTGCTCATGCCGACACCGTGCGATGCATGCGAGACACTCCTGACGCGGGGGCGATCCGTGGAAGTCCACAAGTCTACCGGCTCGTCTCCCCGTCGCGACACCGTACTTTGGGGCATACCCGGCCGCATTCCCGACCGTATGGACCGTGGCCGGCTAAACTGGCGGGATGCTCCGTATCGCCTTCGTCACCGCCATCGCATCCGTCGCGCTCGACGACGACATGCCGCTGCTGCTCGCGGCCTGCGAACGTCTTGGTTTGTCTGCCGAAGTCCGTGCCTGGGACGACTTCACGGTGTCCTGGGCCCGCTACGACGCGGTCGTATTGCGTTCGCCCTGGGACTACCACACCCGGCTGGCGGAGTTCCTGCGCTGGTGCGAGCGGGTCGATCGCGTCGCCCGGTTGCACAACCCGCTGCCGATCCTGCGCTGGAACACCGACAAGCACTATCTCGCCGATCTCGAAGCGGCGGGCATTCCGGTGGTGCCGACGCGTTTCGTCGAACCCGACGCCGAGCCTTTGCCGGCACTGCAGGCGTTTCTCGACGCATTTCCGGAAGCTGCGGAATTCGTGGTGAAGCCGACGGTGAGTGCGGGTTCGCGCGATACCCAGCGTTACCGGCGCGAGCAGGAATTCGCCGCCGCCAACCATATCGGCCGCCTCCTCGACGCCGGTCGCAGCGCGATGCTGCAGCCGTATCTCGATGCGGTGGACACCTGCGGCGAAACCGCGCTGCTGTATTTCGACGGATGTTTCAGCCACGCCTTGCGCAAAGCCGCGCTGCTGCGACCGAACGAGGCGCCGGCCGATCACACGCAGCTCGCCGATGCCATCGCAGGGCGAGCGCCCGAGGCCGACGAACTGCAACTGGCCGAAACGATCCTCGCTGCGCTGCAAATGCGCGGCGAAGGCTCGCCGCTGTATGCCCGCATCGATCTGATCCGCGACAGCGATGGCCGGCCGCGACTGCTGGAGCTGGAGCTGACCGAGCCCTCGCTGTTCCTGACCTCCGTGCCGGCGGCCGCCGAGCGTTTCGCGGCCACGATCACGCTGGCGCTGGCGCAACGGAGCCAGTCGTGAATGCAGCCCTGCAGCGTCACGATCACGGGACGCGGGTCGATTTCGTGGTCGAACTGGCCGGACGTCTGCACGCCTACGGCACCACCGCGCACCGCCTGGAAGGCGCGGTGACGGCGGTCGCAACCAAGCTGGGGCTGGAGTGCGGCGCGTGGTCGAATCCGACCGGAATGATCCTGTCTTTCGGCGAAGTCGGGCACGGCCGTCGCGACACTGTGCGCGTGGTGCGCCTGTCGCCGGGCGAGACCGATCTGTACAAACTCTGCGAAGTGGATCGCGTGGCCGAGGCGGTGATGTCAGGCAAACTGGATCTGGAAGCCGGTCACGCGGCGTTGCGCGCGCTCGATCGCCCCGGCAGCTGGCGCGGCATCGCCATCGCGATCTTCGCGTTCGGCCTGTCGGCCGCTGCCGTCGCGGGTCTGTGGCGTTTGCCGTGGTTGGATATCGCCACGGCCGGCGTCACCGGCCTGCTGCTGGGCGTGTTGAACTGGGCCACCCAGAACCGGCCGCGGCTCAAGGAAGCCAGCGATGCCATCGCGGCGATGTTCGCAGGCATGATCGCGGTATTGGTGGCCGCGTACATCGGCGCCTTGAATCTGAATACCGTCATCATTTCGTCGTTGATCGTGCTGATGCCCGGCATGTCGCTGACCAATGCGGTCAATGAATTGACCAATCAGAATCTGGTCTCGGGCATCGCGCGTTTCGCCGGTGCGATGACCACCATCCTCAAGCTCGCGATCGGCATGATGGTGGCGCTGACCGCAGCGGACATGATCGGCATGCAGCCGGAGGTCCGCGCGCTGCGTCCGCAGCCCGATTGGGTGGAAGCCATGGCGCTGCTGCTCGGCACATACGCGTTCGCGGTGCTGTTCCGTGCCGACCGCCGCGACTATCCGCTGGTCATGCTGTCCGCAGCGACGGGTTATCTGATCTCGAAGATCGCCGGCGACGCCTGGGACAACACCGTCGGCATTTTCCTCGCCGCATTGGCGATGACCGCTGCCGGCAATGCCTATGCGCGCTGGTTCAATCGCCCGGGCGCACTGGTGCGTTTGCCCGGCATCATCATGCTGGTGCCCGGCAGCGCGAGTCTGCGCGGATTGCTGGTGGTGGTGCAGCAGCAGAGCATGGAAGCCGGACAGGAGGCGATGATCGCGGCGCTGAACATCCTGCTGGCGCTGGTGGCGGGTCTGCTGTTCGGCAATATTCTGATTCCGACGCGGCGCAATCTCTGATTCGCAAGCGATGGGCCAAGAGCAGGCCGCAGACAACGGACAATATCCAGAAGACCGCCGTCCCGGCGCAAGCCGGGATCCAGTCTTCATATTTCGAGCTTCATATTTCGAGGCCATGGCGATTGAATCGAGCGCCGGCTCCCGGTTTCTCCGGGATGGTGGCCCAATGATCTTTTCCATGCGCTGTTGCTGCGCAAACAAAAAAACGCCGGCACAGGGCCGGCGTCGTGTTTTGCAGAAGCGCAGAGACCGACTTACTTGATCAGCAGCTCTTCGGCTTTCTTGCCTTTCTTCAGCAGATCCGCGAACCACAGCGGCTGCCTTCCGCGACCGGTCCAGGTGACCTTCGGGTCGGCGGGATTGCGGTATTTCGGCGCGACCTTGGCGCCGGTCCGCGCCTTCTTGGCGGCTTTCTTCACCGCTTTCTTGACAGCCTTCTTGGTGGTCTTTTTGGCGGCTTTCTTAGCGACCTTGCGAGTGGCCTTCTTCGCGGCAGGCTTTCCTGCCTTCTTCGCCACAGCCGATTTGGCGCTGCCGAACAGTTCGGCGATGCTGTAACCGGCGGCCTTGGCCTGCGCGATCAATTTCTTGCGTACGCCAGTGATGGGTTTGCGCTTGGACAGCGTCGTCTGCTGTTTTTTGATTTGAGTAGCCAAAGTCTTCAGCTCCTTTGAAGAAAGATTGTTCAGATCGATTGCCATGTGTGCTCCGTAGGACGGGGGGATCATCCGCGCAACGTTGCGGGACATCCGATGATAATCGAATCCACGCATTCGGGGCTGAATTCAATGCTGAAAATGACAATGCCACGGGAATTCCGTGGCATTGTCGTCTCTGCTTTGCAGGCTGTTATCGATAATGCCGGCCTATCGGCGGGTATTCAGCCGCTGCATCAGCGAATCGCGATCCAGGGATTCCGCTTCGCTGGCGCGGCGCGCGCGATATTCGAATGTGCCCGCAGCGAGGCCGCGTTCGGACACCACCACGCGGTGCGGAATGCCGATCAGCTCGATGTCGGCGAACATCGGCCCCGGACGCAGGCCGCGATCGTCGAG
>CAZGBA010000181.1:0-4382 GCA_964523435.1 uncultured Xanthomonas sp. | reverse complement strand
TCCAGTGCCACTGGTGCAGGATGCGCAGCCAGTAGCCGCGGCGCTGCTGCTGGGTGGACTGGGCGTGGGCTGGGGACAACGGCGGACTCTGCGATGACGGGCTGGATCAGGGTGAAATTGAGAAACAGATGCAAACGTCCAGCACGACGCGGGTCAGAGTTCTTGGCGCGACGCCCCTGCATGCGAAATCGCGATCCCGCTACCACTGCAATTTCTGCGTGTGGGCTTGCGACAGGACGCCATCGTCGATGGTGCCCTCAGAATCCGGAATCATCCGCATTGCTGCGGACGATCCTCATGTCCGTGCGCAGCAGAATCAGAATCTCACGCTCATGCTCAGCCAGGCTGCGCGCGGCGCACCGGGGGTGATGTTGTTGTCGTTGTGCGCGGAGGCGAAATAGCGCTTGTCCAGCAGGTTTTCGACATTCAGTTGCAGGGAGAGGGTTTTGCTCACGTCGAAGAATACGGCGGCGTCGTAACGGGTGTAGCCAGGTACCGTCACTGCATTGCTGGTTGACGGATAGAACGCGCTGCGATGGATCGCGCCAAGACCCACACCCCAGCGAGCATTGAAATCGTAGCGATTCCACAGCGACGCGGTGCGCGCGGACAGCTGCGGCAATTCGGCGGTGCTGCGCGGAATATCGCCGTCCTGCCATGCATAGCCACCCATGACGCTCCATGCCTCGGTGATGTTGCCGGCCAGGCCGAGTTCGACACCGTCAATGGTCTGGCCGTCGATCAGGATGGACAGGGTGGGGTTGTTCGGATCGGGTGCGATCACGTTGGTGCGCTCCAGCCGATATGCGGCTGCGGTCAGCGCCAGGCCGGGCGCGACCTCCCATTTGGCGCCGAGCTCGCGGTTGCGGAACTGCTCGGGCTCGAACGACTTGTTGCTGGCGCTCAGCGAGGACATCTGTTCGCCCGAGCGTGGCAAGTGGGCGATGCTGTAGCTGGCATACAACGAGAGCGCATCGATCGGCTTGTACACCAGGCCTGCACGCGGCGAGACCAGGTTGTCGGTCGCGGTCAGGGTCGCACCGGTGCGGTTGTTGCGGAAGTCGATAGCGAAGCGGTCGAAGCGCACGCCAAGGATGGCCTGCCACTGCGGCGAGAACTCGATCTGGTCCTGCACGTACACAGCGGCGACCTTGGCCACCACATGATTATCGGCATCGGTCGCGCTCTGGCGGAATTCAAGCGGCCCGGTGTAGCGAGGGTTGGACAGCGGTACCAGCACCGATGTGGTGGTGGAGCCAGGTGCGCCGAAGTAGCCGGTATTGCGGAAGTTATCGGAGGTCTGCCGACCGAACTCGGCACCCACCAGCACGGTCTGCCGGATGGTGCCGTCGAGGCTCCAGACGAAGTCGGTCTGATTGAGGAGATTCCTGCGTGACGACGGACTGTTGTACGCCGAAATGGACACCTGGGTTGCCGCCGGATTGACGGCGCCAGCGAACACGTTCTGATAGAACTTCTCGTAGTCGGCGATGCGGGTGCGGTTGCGTAGGCTCAGGCCGTTACCGAAGTCGTGTTCGACCAGGGCATTGAGGGCATCAACATCTGAGGAGGTGGGGCTTCGCTCCGGGTCGCCGAAGAATGTCGAAGGATGCGTATCCACTGGCAAACGGCGGCCATTGGTCGCGGTGGGGTTCGAGGGAATGCCGCGGTCGGCCACGCGTTCATCCTGGAAGTGTTCATAGCCCAGGGTCAGTGTGGTGGCCTCGCCCATGCGCAACGCGAAGGTGGGATTGATGCCCCAGCGCTGAGCCTCATAACCGTCGCGATAACTTTCCGAATCCTCGAACATCGCGGTGACACGGAACGCGGCGGACTCATTGATCGCCTGACCAACATCGCCGGCGATGCGGCGCTTGTTCCAGCTGCCAAGCTGCAGGTTGAGCTCACGCACGCTGGTCCAGTCGGCCTGCTTGCTGACGCGATTGAGCACGCCGCCGCTGCCGCCACGCCCGAACATCATCGCATTCGGGCCCTTCAATGCCTCGACCCGCTCGATGTTGTAGAGATCGCGGAAGTACTGCACGTCGTCGCGCATGCCATCGATGTACATGTCGGCGGTTGAAGCGCTGCCGCGCAGCACCGGCGTGTCGCGGTTGCCTTCGCCCTGCGCCATGCTGGCGCCCGGGATGTAGCGGACCACATCGGCCAGGTTCTGCATCGCCTGGTCGCGGATCAGGTCGCGGGTGATCACGGTGATCGACTGCGGGATGTCCTGCAGCTCGGTATCGGTCTTGGTTGCGCTGCTCGAGCGCTTTTGCACGTAACCGTAGTCGACCTTGCCCACGACCTGCACGGCGTCGAGATCGGTTGGCTTGCGTTGACCGGCTTCTGCGGTTGCAAGAGGGTCTGCGGCGATGGCCGGGCTGGACAGCGCCAGGGCCAAGGCCAGTGTCAGCGGCGAGCGGGCCGCGAGCAGGGCGCGCGAACGGGTATTCGACATGGGGTTCCTCGTTGCAGGGCGTGCGGCGCTTGGTCGTCCGCTTCGTTCGCCATTTTAATGAGAATCATTGTCAAATACAAACGGTTATCAAGAGTCTTCGCGATTGTCCCGGGTGAAAACCATGCCGTCCTCGCTGCGAACCGGGAACTTGGCCACCGGCTCGTAGGCCGGCGCGCATAGCGCGCGGCCGTCGCGGACATCGAACCGGGCCCCATGCAGCACGCACTCCACGCTGCCCTCGGCGGCATCGAAATGGCCGGCGGACAACTCGAAATCCTCGTGCGAGCAGCGATCCTCGAGTGCGTACAGCGTGCCGTCGAGGTTGAACACCGCGATCGGCGCCGCCGTGACTTCATCGAACACGACCTTCATCTCGCCGGGCAGCAGCTCGGCGGTGGTGCAGACGTAGGTCCAGACCGTCTCGCTCACGCCGTCGCTTCCTGCAGTGACTTTTCCAGCACCTCGAAACGCAGGTCGTCGCGCTGCGGCTGGCCGAAGCGCTCGTCGCCGTACGGGAAGGGCTTGAGGATGCCGGTGCGGCGGTAGCCACGACGCTCGTAGAACGCGATCAGGCTGTCGCGGATATCGATCACGGTCATCCGCATCGCCGGCAGCCGCCATTCCTCGCGGGCGATGCGTTCGCATTCGGCCAGCACCTGCTTGCCGATGCCGCTGCCCTGCAGGCCGGGTGCGACCGAGAACATGCCGAAGTAGCCGGCACCATCCTCTTCGCTCACGTGCGCGCACGCCAGCAATTGCTCGTCCTGTTCCGCCAACAGCACGCGACTGCCTGGCCGTTCGATGTCGCTACGCAGGACATCCGGGTCGATGCGGTTGCCCTCGAGGAAATCCGCTTCGGTGGTCCAGCCGGCGCGGCTGCTGTCGCCGCGATAGGCGGACGTGACCAAGGCGACGATGGCGTCGAGGTCGGCAGTGGTGGCGGCGCGGAAGTGCAGGTCAGTCATTGGGTGGGTTCATCCGAACATGTAGCGGGCATAGGGCCAGGCCATCAGCAGCAGGACCAGCGCGAGCAGCGGGAGCACGATCCACAGCAACGCCTTCAGCGCCTTGCCGGCGCGACCCTGCAACGATTCGGTGCGGTCGTTCAGGCGTTCGATGCGTTC
Organism: uncultured Xanthomonas sp.; assembly: GCA_964523435.1. Classification (GTDB taxonomy): domain Bacteria; phylum Pseudomonadota; class Gammaproteobacteria; order Xanthomonadales; family Xanthomonadaceae; genus Lysobacter_I. Next base: position 797 of record CAZGBA010000181.1, on the reverse strand, counting down.
CACCTGCGCCTTGAACGCGGCGATGTGCTCGCGTTGCAGGGCCAGCGATTCGCGTTGCTGGTCGCGGATCTCGCGCAGCAGTTGCGCGATCTGCGGGTCGTTGTCCATCGCGGCCTCCGTGTCGGCCAGAGTCTAGCCGAGCAGGCGGCGGACCTTGCGCAGCGCGGCGACGAAGGCGTCGATCTCGTCGTGCGTGTTGTAGAACGCCAGCGAGGCGCGGCAGGTCGCGGCTACGCCGAACCACTGCAGCAGCGGATGCGCGCAATGCTGGCCGGAGCGCACCGCAACGCCTTCGAGGTCGAGCAAGGTGGCGAGGTCATGCGCATGCGCGCCCTCGACCACGAAACTGATCACCGCCGCCTTGTCCTTCGCCTCGCCGAAGATGCGCAGGCCATCGACCTTGTGCAGTTCCTCGGTGGCATGCGCCAGCAGTTCGCCTTCGCGCGCCGCGACATGGTCCATGCCCATTGCGGACAGGTAATCGACCGCCGCGCCCAGGCCGACGAAGCCGGCGATGTTGGGCGTGCCGGCCTCGAACTTGTGCGGTGCGTCGTTGAACACGGTGCCGTCGAAGCGGACTTCCCGGATCATCTCGCCGCCGCCGAGGAACGGCGGCATCGCCTGCAGGTGTTCGCGCCGCGCCCACAGCGCGCCGGTACCGGTCGGCCCGCACATCTTGTGGCCGGTGATCGCGTAGAAATCGCAGCCGATCGCGGGGATGTCCACGGTCATGTGCGGCGCGGCCTGCGAGCCGTCGACGACGGTGACGATGCCGCGCTTGCGCGCCTCGCGGCAGA
>CAZGBA010000180.1:0-4409 GCA_964523435.1 uncultured Xanthomonas sp. | reverse complement strand
TCCCCAACCCTCCCCTTCGCCTTTGGCGAAAGGGAGGGAGAACGGAGGCTTGCGTGGTGCTATCGATATCCGACATAACAGACACTTCAACCGTTTACCACTCACCGCTCACGGAATTTCCCCATGTCCGATCTGCTCTGGCAAAAACCCGGCGTGAAAGTGGATGCGCGCATCCAGACGTTCCTGGCGGGCGAGGACGTGATCCTCGATCGCGAATTCTTCCTGTTCGATATCGACGCCAGTCGCGCGCACGCCGAAGGCCTGTTGCGGATCGGGATTCTCGCCGCCGACGAATTCGCCGGCATCACGGTGGAACTGACCACGCTCGCCGAAGATTTCCGCAACGGCGACTTCGTGCTGGACGAACGTTATGAAGACTGTCATTCGGCGATCGAGTCGCGGCTGATCGAACGGCTCGGCGATGCCGGCCGCAAGATCCACACCGGCCGCAGCCGCAACGACCAGATCCTGGTCGCAACGCGACTGTGGCTGAAGGATCGTCTCGCGCGCCTGCACGCGCTGTGCATCGAATGCGCGGAGGTCGCGTTGGCGCGCGCCGAAGCCGAGGCGTCGGTCGCGCTGCCGGGATACACGCATCTGCAGCGCGCGGTGGTGTCGTCGCTGGGCATGTGGTGGGCGGCGTGGGCGGAAGGTTTCATCGACGACGCGCAGCGTGCGCGCGACACGCTGGTGTGGGTGGATGCCAATCCGCTCGGTAGCGCCGCCGGCTACGGCGTGAATCTGCCGCTGGATCGCGATCACGTCACCACCGCGCTCGGCTTCGGCCGGCTGCAGGTGTCGGCGGCCTACGCGCAATTGTCGCGCGGCAAGTTCGAGATGGCGGCGATCGAAGCGCTGGCTTCTGCGCTGCTCGATCTGCGACGCCTCGCCTGGGATCTAAGCCTGTTCACCAGCGCCGAGTTCGCGTTCGTGGCGCTGCCGGCGCAGTACACCACCGGCAGTTCGATCATGCCGAACAAGCGCAATCCCGACGTCATCGAACTGATGCGCGCGACCTACGCCAGTGTCGCTGCCGCGCGCACCGAAATCGAACAGCTGCTGTCGCTGCCGTCGGGCTATCACCGCGATCTGCAGTTCAGCAAGGGCGCGATTTTCCATGCCTTCGGTCGTGGACTCGGCGCGCTGGAACTGCTGCCGGATCTGCTGCGCAATCTCGAATGGAACACCGACGCAATGCGCGCCGCGCTCGATCCGTCGATGTATGCGACCGATCTCGCGGTCGATCTCGCGCGTCAGGGCCTGCCGTTCCGCGACGCCTACAAACAGGCCGCCGATCCGACGCGCTGGGCGCAGGGCGATCCCGATGCGAGCTTGAACGCGCGCGTCTCGCCCGGCTCCGCGGCGGATCTGCGGCTCGACGCGCTGCATGCGCGCCTGCGCGGGGTCTGAGGTCGACATGGGCGCACGCGCAGTTTTCGTCGAACAAGCCTTGCCCGCGTGGAAGCGCGCCGTGCTGAAGGTCGGCAGCAGCCTGCTGGCCGGCGATGGTGGGCTGACGCCACGACACGCGGTGCATCTCGCTGCCTTCGTGCATGCCTGTCATGCGCAGGGGCGGGAAGTGGTGATCGTCTCTTCCGGCGCGGTTGCGGCAGGACGCGCGGTACTGCATGCGGCGCCGCAGCCGGGCGCCGCGATCGCCGAGCGTCAGGCGCTGGCCGCGCTCGGGCAGGCGAAGTTGATGGCGTTCTGGCAGGGCTTTTTCGCCAAGCCGGTGGCGCAGGTGTTGCTCACCCACGACGATGTGCGCAATCGTCGCCGCTATCTCAACGCGCAGGCGACGCTGCGCGAACTGCTGCGCTGCGGCGCGCTGCCGATCGTCAACGAGAACGACACCGTATCGGTCGATGAACTGAAGCTCGGCGACAACGACACCCTCGGTGCGATCGTGGCCGCGCTGATCGATGCCGATGTGCTGTTCATCGCGACCGATATCGACGGTTTTTACGATCGCGACCCGCGCGTGCATGTCGATGCGCGGCCGTTGGAAACGCTCGCCGATCCCGGCGACGACATTCTCGCGATGGCCGGTGGCGCGGGCAGTGCCGCTGGCACCGGTGGCATGCGCACCAAGATTCTCGCTGCGCAGCGCGCGGGGGCGGCCGGCATCGATACCGTGCTGTTCAACGGTACGCGCGCGGCGGTGGCGCATGCGTTGGGCGAGGGGCGGCTCACCGGCACGCGGCTGGTCGCCGGTCGCAGCCGCATCGCTGCGCGCAAGCACTGGCTGCGGCATGCGCCGGTTGAAGCGGGTGCGGCGATCCTGATCGACGCCGGTGCCGCGACCGCGCTGATCGACAAGGGCGCATCGCTGCTGCCGATCGGCGTGGCCGATGCGCGCGGCGAATTCCGCCGTGGCGACCTGGTCGAGATCATCCTTATCGAAACCATCGCTGTCGCCGATCCCGCCGCAGTGCCGGTCGCTCGCGGCGTCACCCAGTATTCCGCCGCCGATATCCGCCGTATCGCGCGCAAACGTTCGCACGAGATCGAGGCGGTGCTCGGCTACAACTACGGCGACAGCATCGTCCATCGCGACGATCTGTCGCTGCTCGCGACGAACGCGAACGAGGCCACCGATGTCTGATTCCTCCATTCGCGAACAGGCACTCGCCTGCCGTGATGCCGCGCAAACGGTCGCAGCGCTGTCCACCGACGCCAAGAACGCGCTGCTGCGGGCGATGGCTGATGCGCTGGAGGCCGATGCCGATGCGATCCTCGCCGCCAATGCCGAGGATCTGCGCGCGGCGGAAGCGAAGGGCATCGGCAGCGCGATGCTGGACCGTTTGAAGCTCGATCCGCAGCGGCTTGCGGGTATCGCCGACGCGCTGCGTGAAGTCGCGGAACTGCCCGATCCGGTCGGTCTGGTGACCCGTCGCGATGTGCGGCCCAATGGCATCGCGATCGAACGGGTGCGCGTGCCGCTGGGTGTTGTCGCGATGATTTACGAGGCGCGGCCGAATGTGACTGCCGATGCTGCGGCGTTGTGCCTGAAGGCGGGGAATGGTGTGATTCTGCGTGGAGGGTCGGAGGCTGTCGGATCGAATATGGCGATCGTCGGCGCGCTTGAGCGCGCCCTATGCGCGCATGGCGTGCCGGCGGCGGCGATCACGTTGATCGACGATCTGCGCCGCGAGGCGATGGTGGAACTGCTGCAGCTCAACGACATCATCGATCTGGCGATTCCGCGCGGCGGCGAAGGCCTGATCCGCTTCGTCGCCGAGCATGCGCGGGTGCCGGTGATCAAGCACTACAAGGGCGTCTGCCATCTGTACGTGGATGTCGCCGCCGACCTCGATCTCGCGCTGGATCTGCTGCTCGACGGCAAGGTCGCGCGGCCCAGCGCCTGCAATGCGCTGGAAACGCTGCTGGTGCATGCGGAGGTCGCCGCCGATTTCCTGCCGCGTGCCGCCGCGATGCTGCGTGAACGCGGCGTTGAACTGCGCGGCGACGCCCGTAGCTGCGCATTGATCGATGCGAAACCCGCGACCGGAGACGACTGGGATGCCGAATTCCTCGATCTGATCCTCGCCGTGCGCGTGGTCGACTCGCTGGACGACGCCATCGCCCATATCCGCCGCCACGGCTCCGATCACACCGAAGTCATCGCCACCGAAGACGAAGCCGCTGCCGCGCACTTCGTGCACGCCCTGCGCAGCGCGGTGGTGATGGTCAACGCCTCGTCGCGGTTCTCCGACGGCGGCGAGTTGGGTTTGGGCGCCGAGATCGGCATCTCGACGACGCGCCTGCACGCCTACGGACCGATGGGCGCGGAGTCGCTGACTATCGAACGCTTCGTGGTGCGTGGGGAAGGGCAGACGCGGAATCTGCGTCGGAATGCCGTTTGAGCGAAGCAGCTTTCGCTCCCTCCCTTTCGCGCAGCGAAGGGGAGGGCTGGGGAGGGGTCGGGGATGCAGCGAACTGACTTACCCCCTCCCAACCTCCCCCTGCGCGCTGCGCAAGGGGAGGAGTCAGTTGCTCAGCCGCGGCCTGCTCTCAGCCGCCGCACGCATCGCAAACGCAAAAAAAGCCAACCCGCCAGGGTCGGCTTCTTTTAGTTGTTTGGAGCAATTGGTCGGGGAGACAGGATTCGAACCCGCCCCCAGTGATACCAGGGCGCCGATGAAGTGATGCCGCGCGTGCGGCTGACGACTTGCCGCCGATCCGGCAACAAAAAAACCGACACGGCGGTCGGCTTTTTGATCATGCAGATTGGTCGGGGAGACAGGATTCGAACCCGCCCCCAGTGATATCAGGGCGCCGATGAAGTGACGCCGCGCGGGCGGCTGATGGACTTGCCGCCGATCCGGCAACAAAAAAACCGACACGGCGGTCAGCTTTTTGATCATGCAGATTGGTCGGGGAGACAGGATTCGAACCCGCCCGCAGTG
>CAZGBA010000179.1:0-4433 GCA_964523435.1 uncultured Xanthomonas sp. | reverse complement strand
GGCGGTTTCGCGTTGGCCGAATGCAGATACAGCGTCGGCGCAGCGCCATTGCGGACCCGCCCCCGGCCGACGGTCGCGAGCCCCGGATCGAGCACCACGCGCAGCGGCGGCACGAACGCGACGCTCTGGTCGGATCCATCCTGTTCGAAGCGCACCGTCAACTGCGGATCATCGGCAAGCACCGTGCCCGCGCCGGTGAGCAGCGCACCGGCGCGTGCGCGCCAGTGCATCACGTCGCGGCGCGAAGCCTCGCCGCTGATCCATTTCGAGTCGCCATTGGCCAGCGCCGTGCGGCCGTCGAGGCTGGTCGCGAGTTTCACGCGCACCCATGGCCGTTTGCGCTCGATCCGCGACAGGAAGCCATGATTCAAGCGCCGCGCCGCCGCAGCCATCAGGCCGTGTTCGACCGCAATGCCGGCGGCGCGCAGTGCATCGAAGCCCGCCCCGTCGACTTGCGGAAACGGGTCGCGCATCGCCGCGACCACGCGGCCGACACCCGCCGCGATCAATGCATCCGCGCAAGGTCCGGTCTTGCCGGTGTGCGCGCAGGGTTCGAGAGTCACATAGACGGTGGCGCCGCGCGCGCGGTCGCCCGCAGCCTGCAGCGCGACGATTTCCGCGTGCGGGCCACCCGCGACGGCATGCCAGCCTTCGGCGATCACCTCGTCGCCATGAGCGATGACGCAGCCGACCATCGGGTTGGGTTTCGTGGTGTACGCGCCGCGCTCGGCGAGGCGCAGCGCGCGCGTCATCAGCGCGTGATCGATCGCGGAAAATTCCGGAGTCGTCACGGCCTTCAGCGCTTCTTCTTGTCTTTGTCGAAGCGTACGACATCGCCACCGAGCAGGGGCAACTGACCTTCGCCGGGCAACTCTCTTTCCAGACGATCGAGTTCTTCGCGGAAGTCGGCGACATCCTCGAACGCGCGATACACCGAGGCGAAACGCACGAAGGCGACATGGTCGAGCTTGCGCAGCTCGGCCATCACGAACTCACCAACGCGGCGCGACGCCAGTTCGCGTTCGGTGGTCATCCGCAATTGATGCACGACCGCACGCACCGCCGATTCGATCTGTTCTTCCGACACCGGCCGCTTGTGCAGCGCGCGGTCGAAACTGTGGCGCAGCTTGCGCGCGTCGAAATGCTCGCGCCGGCCGTCGGACTTGATGATCGCCGGCAGCTTCAATTCCACCGTTTCCAGCGTGCTGAAGCGTTCACCGCAGGCCTCGCATTCGCGGCGGCGACGGATCGTCGCACCGTCTTCGCTGACGCGCGAATCGATGACCCGGGTGTTGTCGTGCTGGCAGAAGGGACAATGCATGACGGCTGGCGTAGGGTGGGCTTGATGCCCACCATGCTCCTTTCAATGACGCTGTAATTCGTTGCCGCGATGGTGGGCATCAAGCCCACCCTACGGAATCTCTGCAATCAACCGTAGACCGGAAACTGCCTGCACTGCAGGGTCACGTTCTCGCGCACCCCGGCGATGACGTTCTCGTCGGCCGGATTGTCCAGCACATCGCAGATCCAATGCGCCAGCGCCACGCACTCCGGCTCCTTGTAGCCGCGCGTAGTGACCGCTGGCGTACCGATGCGCAGGCCGGAGGTGTAGACAGGCTTCTGCGGATCGTTGGGCACCGCATTCTTGTTCACGGTGATATGCGCGCGACCGAGCGCTTCTTCCGCGTCCTTGCCGGTGATGCCCTTGCCGATCATGTCGACCAGCATCAGGTGGTTTTGGGTGCCGCCGGAGACGATCTTGTAGCCGCGCGAGATGATCGTATTCGCCATCGCCTGCGCGTTCTTCACCACCTGTTGCTGGTAGTCCTTGAACTCCGGCTCCAGCGCTTCCTTGAAGGCGACGGCTTTCGCTGCGATGACATGCATCAGCGGACCACCCTGCAAGCCCGGGAACACCAGCGACTGGAACTTCTTCTCCAGTTCTTCGTTGGCCTTGCAGATGATGAAGCCGCCGCGCGGGCCGCGCAGGGTCTTGTGCGTGGTCGAGGTGACGACGTGCGCATGCGGCACCGGATTCGGGTATACGCCTGCGGCGACGAGACCTGCGACGTGCGCCATGTCGACAAACAGATAGGCGCCGACCTTGTCGGCGATGGCGCGGAACCGCGCCCAGTCGACGATCTGCGAGTAGGCGCTGAAGCCGCCGATGATCATCTTCGGCTTGCTTTCCAGCGCGATGCGCTCGACTTCGTCGTAATCGATCATGCCCTGATCGTTCACGCCGTAGGACACGATGTTGAAGAGCTTGCCGGAGATGTTGGCCTTTGCGCCGTGGGTCAGATGGCCGCCGTGCGCCAGCGACATGCCCAGCACGGTGTCGCCCGGCTTCAGCAGTGCGAAGTACACCGCCTGGTTGGCCTGCGAGCCCGAATGCGGCTGGACGTTGGCGTAGTCTGCGCCATACAACTGCTTGAGACGGTCGATCGCCAGGGTTTCGGCGATGTCCACGTATTCGCAGCCGCCGTAGTAGCGCTTGCCGACATAGCCCTCGGCGTACTTGTTGGTGAGCTGGCTGCCCTGCGCTTCCATCACCCTCGGACTGGCGTAGTTTTCGGACGCGATCAGCTCGACGTGATCCTCCTGGCGACGGTTCTCAGCCGCGATCGCTGCGGCCAGTTCGGGATCGAAACCTTCAATACGGGCATCGCGCGAAAACATCGGAACTCCGGGGGGCGGGGTGATTGCGTCATTGTAGCCCACCGCCGCAGGCACTTCCGCCCACGAAAAACGCGCCCCGAAAGGCGCGTTGCGTTGCGTGGAATCGTTGGTCCGGGCTGCCTCAGTGGAACAGCACCTCGGCGATGATCCCGGTCGCGATCGCGACCAGCAGGAAATCGCCACGGTCGTCGCGACGCCAGTGATAGCCGCGCGGCGGCTGGCGCAGGCCGTAGCCGTAGTAGTCGTTCACAACATAGGTCGGCGCATAACCACGCGTGTTGTAGCGCGCGCCGCGCGACCAGCGCGGGTAGGCCTCATAGCGCGGCGCTACATAGCGCGGGGGTGCGTAGCGAGGGGCGACATAGACGACACGGTCCCGGCCATGGCGGCGGTAATTCCGGTCGTCATCCCGGCCATGCCGGTCGTAGCGATCGTCGTCATGGTCGTCATAACGACCGTGGTCGCGGGACTGGCTCCGATAGTCGCCACGGTAATCGCTGTAATCATCGTTGTGGTTACTGCGGCTGCGATGGCCGTCGCGGGCCATCGCGGCGGGGGCGGCCAGGACGGCGGCGACCGCCAGGATCATCAGTACAGGCAAGCTGCGGGCGGTGTGCGAACGCTTCATCCGGGTGCTCCTCTAGGCGTCTGGGGTGGGTACGGTGCGAGCATGCCCCGGCCTGTCTGAACGTATTCCATCCCTGATCACGCGCCATGAGCAAGCGTTCAGTCGACCGCAGCCTGCCGTCGATCCGCACCCCATGACGCAGGCCCGATCGCTGTCCGCCCGCTATAATGCGCGGCTGACCCGACCCCACTCGCGGCCCCTGCCCACGCAGGTCGCCGCTGCCCGCCTGCGGAGCTTTCCATGTCGCAATACATCTACACCATGAACGGCGTGAGCAAGACCGTGCCGCCGAAGCGCCAGATCATCAAGGACATCTCGCTGTCCTTTTTCCCGGGCGCCAAGATCGGCCTGCTCGGCCTGAACGGTGCCGGCAAGTCGACCGTCCTCAAGATCATGGCCGGCGTGGACACCGACTTCCAGGGCGAAGCCCGCCCGCAGGCCGGCATCAAGGTCGGCTATCTGGCCCAGGAGCCCGAACTCGACCCGAACAAGACCGTCCGCGAGGCGGTGGAAGAAGGCGTCGGCGAAGTGCTGCAGGCCCAGGCCGCACTGGACGCGGTCTACGCCGCCTACGCAGAGGAAGGCGCGGACTTCGACAAGCTGGCCGCCGAACAGCAGCGACTGGAGTCGATCCTCGCCACCAATGACGCCCATATGCTGGAGCAGCAGCTGGAAGTCGCCGCCGATGCCCTGCGCATCCCGCCGTGGGACGCCAAGATCGGGCCGCTGTCCGGCGGCGAGAAGCGCCGCGTGGCGCTGTGCCGCCTGCTGCTGCAGAAGCCCGACATGCTGCTGCTGGACGAACCCACCAACCATCTCGACGCCGAGTCGGTGGAATGGCTGGAACAGTTCCTCGCCCGCTACACCGGCACCGTGGTCGCCGTCACCCATGACCGCTACTTCCTCGACAACGCCGCCGAGTGGATTCTCGAACTCGACCGCGGCCGCGGCATTCCGTGGAAAGGCAATTACACCGACTGGCTGGTGCAGAAGGACGAGCGCCTGAAGCAGGAAGACAACCAGGAGAAGTCGCGACAGAAAGCGATCCAGCGCGAACTGGAATGGTCGCGGCAGAACGCCAAGGGCGGCCGCACCAAGGGCAAAGCCCGTCTGGCCCGCCTGGAAG
>CAZGBA010000178.1:0-4620 GCA_964523435.1 uncultured Xanthomonas sp. | reverse complement strand
AACCGAACGGGTGCGCCAAATCCCGGTCAAGGCGGTTGGGGTGGCCAGTCCAGTGGCCCTTATGCCGATATCGGCATAACGGCCATAATGCCGTAACCCGGATTATGCCGCATGGCATCGTAGGATCTCGTGTTTCCGCGATTTGGTGACGTGCCGCTTCGGCATATTCCCGGTGCCTGGGAGGCAATCCGCTGGAATGTGGGAGCGTTCAGCGCAACTGACGCGGTTCGCTCACTTCTTCCGCATCCTGCGTGGCTTCGTGCACTTCTTCTCTGATGATCTTCTGCGTGATTTCATCCAGATGCCAGGTCAGGGCTTGGCTCAGTTCCTCGAACTCTGGCCATAGCGTCATCCGAACGAAACTCGCTGGCGCGCGAACAATCACCGTCTGACGATGCATGCGCGCATAGCGAAATGGCTTGATGCCATAGCGGCGGCACAGAGCGATGAAGAGCTGTCGTGACCAGGGGTCAGAAATTGAAAACTTGAACTCCTCGGCACGTTCTTGTTTGCTGGCCGTTGCGAACTGGCGGCGAATGCGTTCCGCAGCGGCACCTGCGGCGGCTTGCTCGCCGACGGTCGTGGCGCCGGCATAGAGAGCTTCGATCTTGCGCAGCTTCTCGCGGAGACGTTCCTCGGACATTGGATCAATGCACCGTCGGCTTCTCGGTGAGAATGCCTTCAAGCATCTGTCGCCGTGCACGGGTGCAGGCCATCACGGTCTCGTGGATCTCGGTCTCCATGATCTTGGTCAGCTCGCGTAAGTGCTTGAATGTCGTGTCGAGCTGGGTGCGATCATCCGCATTGGGGTCACGCTCCACGAGTTCGCAGATACCGCCCATCATCGCACGCAGCTCGGCAAGATGGCTGATCGCGCCATGAGCACGTTCGGGCAGATCGATGATATCATGACCGTTGAAAAGACCTTCGATGAAGCCATCCAGCTCCTCAAGACGGATCAGTCCGTAATGTCCGAGATTTGCGGCAGTAGGGTCCATCGACACACGGGTCAGCCTGAATGGCTGACTGCGCTTCTGGTGTCGGGTCAGGCCATTCCAAAGGCCGTCGATCAGAGCGCCAATCAGTTCGTTGGCTTCGTCCATGCTGTCGAACACGGGCAACTCACCGCCCCATAAATCCTGAATCATCTGCAGGGGCGAGGCCGATAGCTCCGGAGTTGCGATATTGCCCAGAAGCCGGGTGCGCACTTCGTGGAATGGCACCGGGCAGTCGTACTTCTCGATCAACGCCTTTACGGCTGCATCGCCCAAAACCTTGGTCTTCTGCTTCATGCCCACTCCGCATATCTGAAACCAATACTTCTGATAATCTTGCAGTCAGGGCGACGACAAGGCCCGGATCGCGCTCCAACCCTATGGAGCACGAAACCCATGACGATAATCACCGAAACCTGCATTGAGCCGTACATCGACAGCTTCACGCGCTGCTTTGCCGAGGCGAACTACAAGCCCGCCACGATCAATCAATACCGAAATCTGATCCGAAGACTTGGACTGGCAATCGATGAGGCTGGCATTGCACCATCGGCATTGACGCCCGATCTTGCGGAAAAGCTGGGCCGGGCGGCAGAGCCGCAGAGAACAGGAACGATCCGCCTTTACAGCCTGGGACGCAAATTCGCCGCGCACCTGATCGAGATAGGCGTTGCCAAGCCGGTTGCACCGACTCCCGCTGAGGTCGCCCGCGCCGAACTGCTGGCCGACTTCGAAACCTATCTCATCAAACAGCGCGGCCTCAGTCCGCGCAGCATCCACCATACGCTCCGCTTTGCCAACCGCTTCATGGACCACCGCTTTGGTGCGGACATGTTCGACCTGATCAGTTTACGACCCGTTGACGCCGTCGGGTTCGTTCAACACTTGCTGTCGCGAGGGCGGCCATACCGAGACAAGAGTGCAGTGACGCATCTGCGCACGTTCTTCCAGTACCTGTTCGCACGAGGCGTCACCGCGACCAACCTTGCCCTAAGCGTGCCCAAAGCAGCGATGGCTCGTGACAAGCGCCTTCCCCGACATCTGTCGCCCGAAGGCGTCGAAGCCGTGCTTGACTGGGTTCGCCGAAATCCCCGGCACGGCTTTCGCGATTATGCGATGCTCCTGATCATGGCGCGGCTTGGGCTTCGCGCTCCGGAAATCATCAGGATCGAACTCGACGATATCGACTGGCGTTCAGGCGAACTGACGGTGCGTGGCAAAGGCAAAGTGCATGACCGTGTGCCCATCACCGCCGAGGTCGGTGAAGCCCTAAGCCGGTATCTGAAGGAGGAGCGCGGACCGACTGACTGCCGAACCCTGTTCGTCACCCAGCGCGCTCCGCATCGACCATTCAAGGATAGCCAGATCGTCAACGCTATCATCAAGGATGCGCTCGATGCGACCGGTCAGAAGCCCGCTACGCCCTATGTGGGATCGCATGTTCTACGCCACAGCCTTGCCACGCAACTCATAAATCGTGGCGCTTCACTCGACGAGGTCGGCGACATGCTGCGCCACCGGTCGCGCGGTTCCACCATGATCTACGCCCGGCTTGAGATCGAAGGCTTGCGATCCATTGCCCAGCCCTGGCCCGTCGCGGGAGGTGCACAATGAGCCTCGCCAGCCAGCTTGACCGCTATCTCGCCGTTCGCCGTAGCCTCGGCTATGATCTCAGGACTTCCGAAAGGGTGCTACGCCGATTTATCCGCTTTGCCGACGATGCGGGTGCGCAGCATATCGATGCTGACCTGTTCCTGCGCTGGGACGCAAGTCAGCCTGCTGCCGGGTCATCCACCCGTTCCGCTCGGCTCGGTATGGTACGGTTGTTCGCTCTTTGGTTGAGCAGTGTCAACCCGGCGCATGAAGCGCCGCCGCGTGGGTTGTTGCCGGATCGCACAATCCGCAAACGGCCATACATCTACAGCAAAGTCGAAATCGGTGACATTATCGCAGCCGCCAGCGAACTGCCTTCCACCTACGGAGTGCGGGGGCTGACGTGTTCGACCTTCTTCGGCCTCATCGCGGTAACGGGGCTCAGGATCAGCGAAGCGCTGGCGCTCGACACGAGCGACCTCGATGTTGCAACCGGTGTGCTGAGTGTCAGGCACGGAAAGCTGGGAAAGGAGCGCCTGCTGCCACTCGACCCGACTGTCGTAGACCGGTTGATCACCTACACCACAGAACGTAATCGGCTGCTTGGTCGAGCATCCACCCCCCTCTTTGTCAGATGTAATGGCGACCGGCTCAGCGAATGGTCGGCAAGAGCCAGCTTCGCACGAGTAAGTCGAGCGATCGGGTTGCGGGGATACTCACGGTTCAAGCGACACGGCAAAGGACCACGCATCCACGACCTTCGCCACACCTTCGCGGTTCGCACCATGATCGACTGGTATCGCATGGGCAAGGATCCGGCGCGGGAGATGATCAGGCTGACGACCTGGCTTGGCCATGCCAGCCCCGACCATACGTTCTGGTACATTGAGGCGGTGCCCGAACTGCTCGAGCTGGCGATGGCACGCGCCACGCGCATTGCTTGGGAGGCGCAGCGATGACCTCCATGACTTTGCCAGCGCTGATCCAACGCTTCTTCACCGACAGACTGTGCGTCCAGATGGAAGCGAGCCATCATACCATCGCGAGCTATCGCGACACGTTCCGCCTGTTGCTGCGCTATGCCGGTTCGCGCCTTGGCAAACGACCAGTCGCTATCACGGTCGAAGATATCGACGTCGATCTGGTTGCCGACTTTCTGGTCCACACCGAAACAGCACGGGGCAACTGTGCACGTAGCCGTAACACCAGGCTCGCGGCGATCCGTTCGTTCTTCCGCTATGTGGCGATGGCCGATCCAACATGGATGCTGAACTGCCAGCGCATTCTTGCGATGCCTAACAAACGCTATGTTAAGCGCGCGGTCACGTTCCTGACCGCAGACGAAATCGCGGCACTGCTGGCCGTGCCGGATCGCTCGACATGGGCCGGAAAGCGCGATCACGCCTTGTTGCTGCTCGCGCTGCAAACGGGCCTCAGGGCATCAGAGCTTATCAGCTTGCGATACCGGGATGTTGTGCTCGGCACCGGCGCCCACGTCCGATGTTTAGGAAAGGGACGAAAAGAACGGTCCACACCGATCAGGCGGGAAACCGCCAAGATCCTGAAGGTATGGATTGGGGAGCATGGCAACAGCGATCGACCACTGTTCCCGTCGATCCGTGGCGAACGGCTAAGCCGCGATGCGCTCGAACATTTGGTACGCAAGCATTGCCTGGCGGCAGCGCGCACCTGTCCGAGCATCGGCGCAAAGCGGGTCACGCCGCATACCTTGCGCCACAGCACCGCGATGGACTTGCTCCACCATGGTGTCGATCAGGCCGTGATCGCACTGTGGCTGGGTCATGAATCGGTCGAGACCACGCAGGTCTACATCCACGCCGACATGCGCTTAAAGGAAAAGGCACTGGCGCGCGTCGCTGCTCCGGACGTGCCGACAGGTCGGTTCAAACCCGACGATCAGCTCCTCGCGTTCCTCGAAGGGCTCTGATTATGCCGAGGTGCCGCATGGCGGATGGCCGAAAAACAAGTCCTAGCCAACGCCATGCGGCATAATCAGGGTTACGGCATTATG
>CAZGBA010000177.1:0-4698 GCA_964523435.1 uncultured Xanthomonas sp. | reverse complement strand
GCCGGCACGGTGATCACCGCTTCGGTCACCGTCTCGCCCAGATAGGCTTCGGCGGTCTTCTTCATTTTTTCGAGGATGCGCGCGGAGACTTCCTGCGCCGACAGTTTCTTGCCGTCGCTGGTCGCGACCCAGGCGTCGCCGTTGTTGTGCTCGACGATGGCGTAGGACACCAGATCGAGATCCTTCTTCACTTCGGCGTCGCCGAACTTGCGGCCGATGAGGCGCTTCACCGCGTAGAAGGTGTTCTTGGGATTGGTGACCGCCTGGCGCTTGGCGCTGGCGCCGACCAGGACTTCGCCATCCTTGGTATAGGCCACGATCGACGGCGTGGTGCGGTCGCCTTCGCTGTTTTCGATGACCTTGGCCTTGCCGCCTTCCATGATCGCGACGCACGAATTGGTCGTGCCCAGATCGATGCCGATGATCTTGCCCATGATGATGTCCTCTGGAACGTTGGAGATTGGTGGCGGCTCGCGGCCGCCGATGGTCTGTTTGTGGGGGCCGGCGCGGATGTTTCAAGCGCCGCCCAGCCGAAGATTCATGTAGGAACCGATGTGGGAGCGGCGCGAGCCGCGATGAATTACGGAAAACCATTCCTCACCCAATCGCGGCTTGCGCCGCTCCTACAGAAAATGCGCTGGCCTCAATCCTGCTTGGCAACCACCACCAGCGCCGGCCGCAGCAGGCGCTCGTTGAGCAGGTAACCCTTCTGGAACGTCTGCGCGACCGCGCCCGGAGCCACGCCCGGGGCGTCGATCATGCTCATCGCCTGATGGCGTTCCGGGTCGAAGACGTCGCCGGCCGCCGGCGAGACTTCCAGCAGGCCGTTGGCCTCGGCGATGCGGTGCAGCTGGCGCAGCGTCAGCTCCATGCCCGCGCGCAGGGGGTCGCCCTCGGCGGCGGCAGCCAGACCGGCCTCCATGCTGTCGAACAGGGGCAACAGGTCGCCCAACAGGCGTTCATTGGCGAATTTGCGGGCCATTTCGACTTCCCGCGCGAGCCGCTTGCGCTGGTTGTCGAGGTCGGCGCGCTCGCGCAGGGCCTCGGCGCGAAGCTGTTCGATCTCGCCCCTCAGCTGTTCGATGACCGCCTGCGGGCCGTCTTCGACAACAGATTCGTCGGCGGCGGAAGTCTGGTCTTCCTGTGAGGTGTGCGGATCCTGTGGGGTCTGGTCCTGCGAGGGCTGTTCCTGGTTCATACGTTCGATTCGCGTCCGGTCCGGAGGCAGGGAAAGGAGTGATCCCTGCCGACCGCCGAGGGATGGGGCCCGACCGCTGCGGAATCAAGAGGCCGCATGAAGAGGCCGCTCTACCTGCCGTCTTCGGACCCCAATGCCTGGGTCAACACAGAAGCCGCCGCCTGCACCACCGGAATCACCCGATCGTAGGCCATCCGGGTCGGACCGATCACCCCGAGCACGCCCAGCGTCCGTCCGCCGACCCCGTAGGGCGCGGTGACCAGCGACACGCCGTCCAGCGGGGCCATCCCGGTTTCCTCGCCGATGAAAATCCGCACGCCCGGCGCGCGCAGCGTCCGTTCCAGCACCTGCAGGATCTCGCGCTTGCTGGCGAAGGCCTCGAACAGCTCGCGCAGGCGGTCCAAGTCGGACATATCCTGCATGCCGATCAGCCGGGTCTGCCCGGCCACCAGCATGTCCTCGGCGTCGGTCGCCAGCGCCTGATCGGCCAGTTCCAATGCCTGCGCCATCAGCGCCTCCATTTCCTGTCTGGCATTGCGCAGTTCCGCCAAGAGCAGCGCCCGCGCCTCAGCCAGCGGCCGGCCGGCGTAGTGGGCGTTGAGATGGTTCGCGATGCGTTCCAGTTCGCCCGCGTCGTAGCTGCGTCGGGTATGCAGGATGCGGTTCTGCACATCGTTGTCGGCGAACACCAGGATCGCCAGCACCCGCTGGCCTTCCATCGGCACGAAATCGACGTGCTTGAAAGCGAACTGCTCGCGCTTGGGCACGCTCACCACGCCGACGAAATGGGTCATCGCCGACACCAGCTCGGACGCGCTGCCGAGCAGGCTGTTGGTGCCTGTGCCTGGCGCCAGTTCGGAACGCAGCCGCGCGACTTCGCCCTCGGCGAGCGGCTGGATCTGCAGCAGACTGTCGACGAAGACCCGATAGCCCTGGGAGGTCGGCACCCGCCCGGCCGAGGTATGCGGCGCCGAGAGCAGGCCCACGTCTTCCAGCTCGGACAGGATGTTGCGGATCGTGGCCGAGCTGACATCCAGACCCGCGTGCCGGGCCAGCGTCTGCGAGCCCACCGGTTCGCCGTCGCGGATATAGCGTGCGATCAACGTCCGCAGCAGCAGGCGGGCGCGCGGATCGAGGGCGCGCGGATCGAAGCCGGGGTCGGTGGGACGGTGCATACCCGTCGATCATACCTATCGATCCGGGCGCGGACGCGGGTATGGGCCCGAATCGATGCGGGCGCACGACGCCGTCTCGGACATTGAGACGGGTTCAGGCACAATCCCGCCCCATGCTGACTCATCTCTCCATCCGCGATTTCGCCGTCGTCTCCTCGACCGAGCTCGAATTCGGCCCCGGCATGACGGTGATTTCGGGCGAAACCGGCGCCGGCAAGTCCCTGCTGGTCGATGCGCTGGGCTTCCTGTCCGGTCTGCGTGCCGACAGCGGCATGGTCCGCCACGGCGCCGAGCGCGCAGAACTCAACGCCGAATTCGATCTGGCGGATCGCGCTGAAGCGCTGGCGTGGCTGTGCGAACAGGAGCTGGACGACGACACCGGCTGCCAGCTGCGGCGCACGCTGCGCTCCGATGGCGGTTCGCGGGCCTGGATCAACGGCCGGCCGGTGACGGTGGCGCAGTTGGCGCAGCTTGCCGGCCTGCTGGTCGAAATCCACGGCCAGCACGAACATCAGGCGCTGCTGTCGAAAGCCAGCCAGCTCGATCTGCTGGATGCCTTCGGCCGCCACGCCGCGCCGCTGGCGGCGGTGCGCGACGCCGCTGAATCATGGTCCGCCCTGCTGCGCGAACGCGATGCGCTCTCGCGCGCGGGCGATGTCTCCGACCGGATCGACCTGCTCGACCACCAGTGGCGCGAACTCGAACGCGAAACCTTGGAGCCTGCCTCCATCCTGGACCTGTTCGCGAACCATCGTCGTCACGCCAACGCCGCGACCCTGATCGAAACCTGCGAACACGCGCTGACCCGGCTCGAAGGCGACGACGCGCCTTCCCTGCTGCAGACCCTGCAACAGCTGCGCGGCGACATCGCCCGCGCCCGCAACGACGAGCCGCGCCTGGGCGAAGTGGATGGCATGCTCGATGCCGCTGCGATCCAGATCGACGAAGCCACCCGGCAGTTGCAGCGCATCCGCGACGATCTGGAACTCGATCCCGACCAGTTCGAGACGCTGGAAGACCGCCTCACCCGCCTGCACGACCTCGGCCGCAAACACCGGGTCGCGCCCGAGGCGCTGATCGAAGTGCGCGGCCGGCTGGCGAGCGAACTCGAAACCCTGCGCAATGCCAGCACCCGCCTGATCGGTCTCGATGACGAAATCGTCGGCGCCACGCATCGCTGGCGTGAGGCTACGGCAATGCTCAGCGCCGCACGCCGCGCGTCGGCCGCGACGCTGTCGAAGGCGACCACCGAACTGATCACCGAACTCGGCATGGGCGGCGGCCGTTTCGAGATCGCGCTGGAGCCCAACGACGTCGAACGCCCCGACCCGCTCGGTGCGGAGCGCGTGGAATTCCTGGTTTCGGCGAACGCCGGGCAACCACCGCGCTCGCTGCGCAAGGTCGCCTCGGGTGGGGAATTGTCGCGGGTGTCGCTGGCGATCGAAGTCGCCGCGCTGGGCCTCGATGCGGTGCCGACCATGGTCTTCGACGAAGTGGATTCCGGCATCGGTGGCGCGGTCGCCGAGATCGTCGGCCAGAAACTGCGCGCGCTGGGCGAAACCCGGCAGGTGCTGTGCGTGACCCACCAGCCGCAGGTCGCTGCGCAGGGCCACGCCCACTACCGCGTCAGCAAGGCCGAAGCCGCCGGCATGACGCAGAGCGCGGTGCAGCGACTGGGGCCGAAAGAGCGTCAGGAAGAACTCGCCCGGATGCTGGGCGGCGTGGAAGTCAGCAAGGAAGCGCGCGCGGCGGCGAAGCGGCTGCTCGACAGCGTGAGCTGAGCCGTCTCGACGGGCTCATTCCGGATGCAGCCACGCGGCATCGCCTTCCGCGTAGCGCTCGTGCTTCCAGATCGGCACCCGGGACTTCACTTCGTCGATGATCCAGCGGCAGGCGGCGAAGACGGCATCACGATGCGCCGCGCTGACGCCGACCCAGACCGCGAGATCGCCGATATCGAGATCGCCGACGCGATGCACGCAGGCGGCATCGGCGATCTCGAACCGTTCCAGCGCTTCCTCGACGATCTTCAGGCCCTCGGCTTCGGCGAGCGCGACATAGGCTTCGTAGCGCAGCCCGAGCGCGGCGCGGCCCTCGTTGTGATTGCGCACCCAGCCCTCGAAGCTCGCGTAGGCGCCGGCTTCCGCGCGCAGCAGATGCGCACGCAGCGGAGCGATCTCGAAGGGGGTGTCGGCGATGGCGAAGCGCGGTGTCATCTCAACCACCGCTGACCGGCGGAATGAAGGCGATCTCGGCGCCCTCGCCCGGGACATCGTCCCAACGCGCGAACGCGCCGTTCATCGCGACCCGCAAGCGTTCGATCGG
>CAZGBA010000176.1:0-4718 GCA_964523435.1 uncultured Xanthomonas sp. | reverse complement strand
GTTTTTCGATGAGGCAGGACGCCTCATCGAAAAATCCCGGCTTCGCCTCAGATCGTAGGTTTGAATTGGACTTGAGGTGTTTTCTTTGGTTACTTTCTTTGCGCCAAAGAAAGTAACTCGCGCACCAGCGCGAAAAAGGTGCCAGGCTTTACCCACACCACATGAAGCACCGACGCAGACAACGCCACAAACCAACCGCCAAGATCACTGGACGATCGTGCGGGAAGCGCTTGAGCAAAGTCGAAGCCACCACAAAAAATGAAGTCGCGCTGCCGCCGCAACCTCAATGCGGCGCAATAAACCGCAACCCCACCCCCGGCTCCGTCGCGATCCAACGCGGCGCAGACGCATCATCGCCGAGCTTATGCCTCAACTTCCCGACCAGAATCCGCAGATAATGCGTGTCCTGCTGGTGCGTTGGCCCCCACAACTCACGCAACAGCTGCGGCTGGGTGATCACACGGCCGGCGTGCGCCACCAGATGCGCCAACAGCGCATACTCCTTGCGCGACAACACCAGCAGCTCACCATCCAGCGTCACCTGGCGCTGCGCCAGATCCACGCGCAGCCGACCATCGTCATAGATCGCTGGCGCATCCGTCGATATGGCCCGCGCGCGCAGCATCGCCCGCACCCGGGCCATCAATTCCTGGATGCCGAACGGCTTGGTCACATAATCGTTGGCGCCCTCATCCAACGCAGCGACTTTCTCCGCTTCGCCAGCCCGCACCGTCAGTATGATCACCGGCACCTGCGACCACAGGCGCAACTCCTTCAAGACGTCATGGCCATCCCTGTCGGGAAGACCGATGTCGAGGATCACCAGGTCGGCGCCCTGGCTGGCAAGCGCAGCGAGACCCTCCTGGCCGTTCGCCGCCTGCGCGACCCGGTAACCCTGCGCGCGCAGGCTGATGTCCAGGAATTTGCGGATCTGCGGCTCGTCGTCGATCACCAGCACCCGCGCCGGCGGCGCGGAGGTCGGTGATATCGGATCGGTCGGGTCAGGCATCGCGCTTCTGCGGCAGCGGTTCGATAAGCGGCAGAGTAATGCGAATGGTCGTCCCTCGGCCATCCCGGCCGGGCAAGGCTTCGACACTGCCACCGTGCGCGCCCACCATGCCCTGGCTGATCGTCAGCCCCAACCCGGTCCCGTGACGTCCACGGTCGCCGCGCTCGACGCTGTAGAACATGTCGAAGATCCGCGCGCGCTCGTCTTCGGGAATGCCCGGTCCACGGTCGCGCACATCGATGCGCAGCTTGCCTTCGACCAGACGCGCGTCGACGTCCACCGGTTCGCCGGGCGGCGAGAATTTGGCGGCGTTTTCCAGCACGTTGAACAGCGCCTGCTCGACCAGCGCCGGGTGTACCCAGATCGGCCGCATGTCGGGTTCGACATGGATCTCCAGCTTGACCTGCGGCTGATAGCGGAGCAGCCGGCCGGTGGCCGAGCCGATGAGTTCGTCCACGCCGATCCAGTCGCGGTTCAAGGTCAGTCCGGTGTGGCCGAGCCGGGTCATATCGAGCAGATTCTGGATGTAGCGATCCAGGCGTTCGCCTTCCAGTTGGATGGTTTCGAGCAGGCTCCTGCGATCTTCGGCGCTCATCGCCTCGGAATAACTGGCGAGGCTGCTGGCCGAGCCGATCATTGACGCCAGCGGCGAACGCAGATCGTGCGAGACCGACGACAGCAGCGCCGAACGCAAGCGTTCGGTTTCGCCACTGACGCGCGCGGTTTCCAGATCCGACACCAGCCGCGTGCGCAGCGCGGCCTGGCCGATATCGTCGGCCATGGCTTCGGCCAGACGACGCTGCTCGAAGGCCAGCCGCGTCTGCTCTGCGGCGAATCGCAGGCCGGCCACGCCCAGCGTGCCCTGGTCGTGACGCAATGGCAGGAACCACCATGACGAACCCGACAGCGTGTCGGTGTAGCGACCGGTCGCCTGACCGTGGCGCTGCGCCCATTCGGCCGCACCCAGATCGGTATCGGTGAGCTTCGCGCCTTCGGACGCAACCGTGTCGTCGCCGATGCGCACCCACGCCTGCACGCCGAAGGCCGCCTGCAGTGCGGAACGCCCGGCGGCGAGCACCTGACCCAGATCTGCAGCGCTGGCCAGGTCCCGTCCCAGCGCCTGCAGCGCGGTGGCATGCGCGTTCGCGGCGCGCAGCGCGACGACCTGCATGCGCAGCCGGGAGGCCAGCCGTCCGGCGACCAGTGCAGCCACCAGGAACAGGAAGACCGTGGTCACGCCCTGACGCGCGCCGATATTGAAGGTGAAGCGCGGCTCGATGAAGAAGTAGTTGTAGGCCAGGAAGCACAGCACGGCGGTGATCACCGCAGCGGTCATGCGCGTGCGCGAAGCCACCAGCACCACCGCAACGATGAAGATCATCGACAGATCGTCCAGGGCCACCCAACGTTCGGCCAGCCATGCGATGGCGACCGCCAGCACGGTCGCCACCAATACGAAGGCAGAATCGTTGCGCGTCAGCGAGAGGCGCGGCGCATGCGACTCTCGGCGCGAACGCGCGCGCGCCTCCGGCGTGTTGACGATCGTCAGTTCGTAGTGCGCCCCCCGCTGCAGCAGCTGCTGGGTGAGCGTGCGGTTGAACATGCGTGCGACGGGCCGTTCGCGCGTGCGCCCGAGCACGATGGCCGATACGCCGGTGCGGCCCGCGTGATCCAGCAGCGCATCGGCGACATTCGCGCCGCGCAGCACTTCGGTGTCGGCGCCGAGCTTGCGCGCCAGCGCGAAGGCCTGGTCGAGTTCCTGTTGACGCGGCTCGTCGATGACCCCGGTCTGCACGGTGACCACCGCCCAAGGCGCATCGCGTCGTTCGGCGAGGCGTCGGGCCACGCGGACCATGTATTCGGATTGGCCAAGACCGTCGATGGCGACCAGCACGCGGCGACGTACGTTCGTACCTGACATGCCGCGCGCGGCCTGCAGTTCGCGCAGATCGCTGTCGACGCGGTCCGCAGCGGTCTGCATCGCCAGTTCGCGCAGCGCGATCAGGTTGGAGGGCGAGAAGAACGTCTGCAGCGCCTGCGCGGCCTGATCGGGCACATAGACCTTGCCCTGGCGCAGGCGCTCGATCAGTTCGCGCGGCGGCAGATCGACCAGCACGATGTCGCGCAGGCGATCGAAGACCAGATCCGGAACGGTTTCGCTGACCCGGATGCCGGTGATCCGGAACACCACATCGTTGAGACTTTCCAGATGCTGGATATTGACCGTGGTGTAGACGTCGATGCCGGCGTCCAGCAATTCGACGACATCCTGCCAGCGGCGTTCGTGACGACTGCCGGCCGCGTTGCGATGCGCCAACTCGTCGACCAGTGCGATCGCCGGCTTGCGCGCCAGCAGCGCGTCGAGATCCATTTCCTCGAAGATGCGCTCGCGGTATTCCAGGCGCGCGCGCGGCATCAGCTCCAGACCATCGGTCAGCGCTGCGGTTTCGCTGCGGCCGTGGGTCTCGACGATGCCCACCACCACGTCGACGTTCTGTTTGCGCAGCTCGCGCGCGCGCGACAGCATGGCGTAGGTCTTGCCCACGCCCGGCGCGGCGCCGAGAAAGATCGTCAGCCGGCCGCTGCCTTCGCGGCGAAGTTCGCCGATCAGCGCATCGGCCTGATGGGTGCGGGCGTCGATCATGCGGTCATTGTGCGCCAGAAAAAATTCGATGTTCGGCCATCATCCCTGCGACCTTCATTTTTCCGCATCCAGCGCCAGATTGAGTTCGAGCACGTTGACGCGCGGCTGGCCGAAGAGTCCGAACTGCGGCTCCCGCACATGCTTGGCAACGAGTCGCTCGACCTGTGCGGGATCGAGATGCCTCGCCTGCGCCACGCGTGCGATCTGTACCCGCGCACCGTCGGGGCTGATGTCGGGATCCAGTCCGCCGCCCGATTGCGTGATGAGTTCGCCCGGCACATTCTCAGCGGCGATGCCCTCACGCGCGGCCGCCGCCGCGCGGGCTTCGTCGATGCGCTTGCGCAGATCGGGATTGCTGCGCGCCTGATTGCTGCCGGCGGCGGACATCGGGTTGTAGCCGGCGGCGGAAGGGCGCGGCTGAAAATAGCGCGCGTCGGCGAAGGGCTGCGCGACCAGCAGAGAACCGACCGGCTTGCCGTCGCGATTCACGATGCTGCCGGTGGCCTGCTGCGGAAACAGCAGATTTCCGATCGCCGTGCCTGTCAGCGAATAGAGCAGACCCATGCCGAGAAGAATGACCAGGGCGAAGACCAGCGAAGCGCGCAGGGCGCCGTGGTCTTGCAAGGATGCCTGCAGGGATGGATTGTGGGCAGTGGTGTTCATGTGGATTCCCTTATGCGCCAAGCGTGGCGACCAGCGCCAGGTCGATGAGCTTGATCGCGACGAACGGCAACAGCACGCCGCCGCCGCCGTAGACCAGCATGTTGCGGCGCAGAAGCGCGGTGGCGCTGGCGGGCTTGAAGCGCACGCCGCGCAGCGCCAGCGGAATCAGCGCCGGAATGATCAGCGCATTGAAGATCAGCGCCGCCAGCACCGCATTGGTCGGGCTGGACAGCTGCATCACGTTCAAGGCGGCCATGGACGGAATCGCAGCGGCGAACAGCGCCGGCAGGATCGCGAAATACTTGGACACGTCGTTGGCCAGCGAGAACGTGGTCAATGCGCCGCGCGTGATCAGCTGCTGTTTGCCCACTTCCACCACCGCCAGCAGCTTGGCCGGATCGG
>CAZGBA010000175.1:0-4868 GCA_964523435.1 uncultured Xanthomonas sp. | reverse complement strand
AGCTGCGCTACCACCGCATCATCATCATGACCGACGCCGACGTCGACGGTTCGCATATCCGCACGCTGCTGTTGACGTTCTTCTACCGGCAGATGCCGGAGCTGATCGAGCGCGGCCACATCTACATCGGTCTGCCGCCGCTGTACAAGATCAAGCAGGGCAAGAACGAGCTGTATCTGAAAGACGATGCGGCGCTGGATGCCTATCTCGCCAACAACGCGGTCGAGAACGCTGGCCTGATTCCAGCCGAAGGCGAACCTGCGATCGAAGGCGTGCACCTCGAAAAGCTGCTGCTTGCGTACGCTGGCGCGCGCGACGCGATCGCGCGCAACGCCTACCGCTACGATCCTGCGCTGCTGGAAGCCCTGATCGACTTCACGCCGCTGGATGCCGTTTCGCTTGCGCGCAACACCGATGAACGCGCCGAACTCGACGCATTGGAAGCGCGGCTCAATCGCACCGGGCTTGGCCGTCCGCGTTACCGCGTCAACGTGCAAGCTGCGAACGACGCCCAGTCCGGCGCGTTGCTCGTCACCCGCATCCATATGGGCGAATCGCAGATCCAGGTATTGCCGCTGTCCAGCTTCGAGCACGGCGAATTGCGCCCGCTGCGCGACGCCGCAGCGCTGCTGCACGGTCTGCTGCGCGAGGGCGCGAAGATCGTGCGTGGCAATCGTGAGGAACCCGTCGCCAGTTTCGCCCAGGCCCACGCCTGGTTGCTGGAGGAAGCGAAGAAAGGCCGCCAGATCCAGCGCTTCAAAGGCCTCGGCGAAATGAATCCCGAACAGTTGTGGGAAACCACCGTGAACCCCGACAGCCGCCGCCTGCTGCAGGTGCGGATCGAAGACGCGGTCGCCGCCGACCAGATCTTCAGCACGCTGATGGGCGATGTGGTCGAACCGCGCCGGATCTTCATCGAGGACAACGCGCTGAAGGTCGCGAATCTGGACGTTTGATTCGGCGCGGGCCAGGCCCAGTCACCACCGACTCAGGCGGCAGGTATCGATGCCACGGAAGCCGAAAAAAAGCCGGCGAGTGGCTTTCGACCCGCCGCGCGGGTGTGGATAATCGGAGACGCCAAGCCGATGCGTGTGATGGGCTTTTCGTCGAAGAACTGCGCAATTGACGAAAACTTAATCCCCGTCGGATTACAACATCCACCCCGCCGACCGGAGCCGCCGTGATGACCGACCGACAGATCACGCCATCCGTCCGCGTCGCCGCACTCGGTTTCGCGTGCACGCTTCTACTGAGCGCCTGCGCCACCACCACATCATCGACCGGCCGCAAGCAGTACGTCGGCGCGGTATCGCAGCAACAGCTCAACCAACTGGGCGCGCAGGCCTTCGATCAGGTCAAGGGCGAGAAGCCGCTGACCCAGGACGGCAAACAATCGGCCTATGTCCGTTGCGTTGTCGACGCCATCGTCCACGAGCTGCCGCCGCAGTGGCAGCAGGGCGGCTGGGAAGAGGCGGTATTCGTCGACAAGAGCCCCAATGCATTCGCGCTGCCGGGCGGCAAGGTTGGTGTGTACACCGGTATTTTCGATGTCGCCCGCAACCAGGATCAGCTCGCCGCCGTGATCGGGCATGAGATCGGCCATGTCATCGACAATCACCACAACGAGCGCATCACCCGGCAGATGGGCGCTGCCGGTGCGGTCCAGCTGCTCGGCGCGCTTGCCGGCGCCAAATACGGCGAAAGCGGCTCGAACATCGCGACCCAAGGCGGCAGCATCCTCGCCCAGGGCGGTTTTCTTCTGCCGGGCACCCGTGAGCAGGAAACCGAAGCGGATGTGGTCGGCCAGCGCCTGATGGCCCAGGCCGGGTTCGATCCGCGCCAGGCGGTCGATCTCTGGCAGAACATGTTGGCCGCCAGCGGCGGCAGCCGCCCGCCGGAATGGCTGTCCACCCACCCCGACCCAAAATCCCGCATTGGCGAGCTGCGCAAGCGCGCCGATGCGCTGATGCCTGCCTACGAACAATCCCGCGCCGCCGGACGCAAGCCGAAATGCGGTTGACCATTTTCTTGCCCTGCAGCAACGTGTCCGTATCCGTCGCCCTGCCGCGAACATTCCGGATCAAACCCCGCTTTGCCGATTCCGCCGTTTCCAACGTCACCTCGACCCGAGAACTTCCATGACCGCTTCCGCTTTCCGCGTCCTTCCCAGAACCGCCCTCAATGCCGCCATCGCGCTGCTGATCGGCAGCGCCTTCTCCGGCGGCGCCTTGGCGCAGGACTCTGAAGCGGGCGACGATTACGACGACAAGCCCAAATCGACCACCATGACCGGCAGCGCCTCGGCAGCCGCCGAACGCGCGCGTCAGCGCAAGGCCGAAGCCGCGAACAAGGCCAACACGCAGCCTCCGCAGTACCCGCAGGCCACGCGCGTCGAGCCGGCCAAGCAGCCGGTGTCCGGAAAGGATGCGAAAACGGCCAACGCGATCCAGGCCGATTACGACGCCAAGAAGTACGCCGAAGTGATGAGCAAAGTCGACGCCTTCATTGCGGCCGGTTCGAGCAACGCCTATCTGCAGAGCTACCTGTATCAGCTTGCCGCCAGCGCCGCCACGTCGATGGAAGACAATGCCAAGGGTGTCGAATATTTCAAGAAGACCCTCGATGCCAATGGCCTCGACAACAACGGCCATTACCAGATCATGTTCAACTATGCGATCACGCTCAACCAGCTGGATCGCTATGCGGACGCACTTGCTACCATCGATCGTTTCCTGACCGAAACCAAGAGCGAAAAACCCGAAGCGATCGCGCTCAAGGCCTATCTTCTCAGCCAGCTGGATCGTCCCGCAGAAGGCGCCGCCCTGTACGAGAAAATTCTGGCCGCCAATCCTGCAGATCGTTCCGTACTCATGAACGCCGTGGCCCTGTATCAACAGGCGGACAATTTCGACAAGGCCAATGCGTTGCTCGAAAACGCCCGCAAACAAGGCTTGCTGGTCGATGGCAACGAGTACCGCGCGCTGTTCGTTGGTTACATCAACGCCGACAAGTACGCGCAGGCGCAGGCAGTGCTGGAAGAGGGCGTGGCCAAAGGCGCGATCAAACCATCGCAGACGCTGGCCAACGATTATTCGATCATCGCCCAGAGTTATTACGCCGACGACAAGGTGTCGCAGACCATCGACTTCTATTCGCGTGCAGCCAAAGTCGCGACCGATGGCGAAGCGTCGTTGAATCTGGCCAAGGTTCTGCGCAACGAAAATCGCATGGGCGAAGCCAAAGCTGCGGCGCGTGAAGCGCTGGCCAAGGGTGTGAAAAAGCCAAAAGACGCCAACGACATTCTGGCTCTGCCCGGCGGAAAGTGAGGTGGGGTTTGCCAATCCCGTTCCCGGTCGGGTGCTCCCGACGTTCTCGGGGGGTGTTGGTAAGTCCGGCCGCGATTGGTATAAGCTTACAGATTCCCGCGACTGGCTCTCATTGGGAGGGAGTTGCGGTTCGACCATTCCGGGGTATGGTGGTTTGGGGTCGGGTTCATCTTCTATGGATAGATCGCGAACGCGATACCGAGCCAGTACCACGAGTCCGCTAAACCGAGCCTGCTGCGCATGACCCAACACTTGCCGACACACGACAAGCGCGACCGCGAAGAACCCGGCCTGAACTGGTCGAGGATCGCCGCTATCAGCTTCGCCATTGCGCTGCATATCGCCGCGCTCATGTTGTTGCTGGTCCCGGTGACTCCGCCGGGCGCCGAGCAGGAAGAAGAACAGAACACCAGCGTCGTCATCATCGAGCCGCCACCGCCGCCGCCGCCGCCACCGCCGCCGCCGCCGGAGCCGCCGAAGGAAATCAAGCTGACGCCGCAGGAAACACCGCGTCCGGTGATCGAGCCGCCGCCGGAAGAGCCGCCGCCGGTCACCTTCGACGAACCGTCTCCGGTCGATACCCCGGCTCCGCCGCCGGCCCCCCCGGCTCCGCCCGCGCCTCCGGCGCCGAGCGGCCCCCCGCGCAACAGTAACGATCTGCGTGGCAGCATCTGCTCCAAGCCGCCGGATGGCCAGCTGTCCGCCGCGATTTCGCGCGCGGGCCGCAGTGCGAAGATGCGCATCAAGATCAACTATGAAGCGGACGGTCGCGTGACCGACGCCTCCATCGAAGTCGGCAGTCGCGACCGCGATCTCGATCGTGCCGCGCTGACGTGGGCCAAGAAAGTGAAGCTCTGCCCGGGTGCAGCAGGCGTCGGCATTCTGCCGCTCGACCTGACGCTCCCCGATTGATCGGTTACTTCGATCAGTCGCTCGACCATATATTCCCGTAACCCGATTGACCCGTTGCTCTGAGCCGTTGAATCGTTCCTTCCACACACAAGAAAGGTAAGCGTCATGCTGCAGGAAACCACCGCCGCCGCAACCGGGGGCAACAGCGCCGCCGCTCTGAAGCAGATGGGTGTCGACCATCTGGTTGCAGAGATGATGTCCCACCCTGGCGACTACGTCGTCCAGCTCGCAGTTGCCGCCACCCTGGTCATCATGTCCGCGATGTCCTGGTACTGGATCGTGGTCAACTTCATCAAGAACATCAATCTCCGCCGTCGCGGCGATTCGGTGACCAGTACGTTCTGGGAAACCCCGAACGCGCAGGACTCGATCCGCTTCATGGAAGAGCAGCCCAAGAGCGAACCGTTCTCGAAGATCGCGCTCGACGCCGCCCAGGCTGCGGCGCATCACCAGCGTCATGAAGGTTCGCGTCTGGTCGAGTCCCTCAACCGTTCCGAGTTCGTCGACCGCGCGCTGCGCCAGGCCGTTACCCGCGAATCGATGGGCCTCGAAGGCGGCCTCACCGTCCTCGCCACCGTCGGTTCGACCGCGCCGTTCGTCGGCCTGCTCGGTACCGTGTGGGGCATCTAC
>CAZGBA010000174.1:0-4913 GCA_964523435.1 uncultured Xanthomonas sp. | reverse complement strand
TCCACGTCCAGCTTGCCGAGCGTGGCGTCATCGCCAACCGCCGGACTCCACTGATCGTGCACCCGGCCGATGCCGTCCCGACCGAAGCCGCTGAAGCCGAACCCCTTGCCGTTGCGTGCGCGCACTTCCTCGAAGGACATGCCGACATGCACGCCATGCTTCCCGCGCCAGCGCGATGCGCGATCCCGGATCTCGATGCTGCGCAGCTGGTCGAGTTGTTCGCAGTCGTGGAAGGACACATGCGCGCGGCGCGTCGGGTCATCCGGGAACAGGATCGCCTCGCAGGCGTAGGTGTCGGCATCCGGCTTCACCCGGCGCACGTTGTCGGCACCGAAGCGGGTTTCCAGGTCCGCGAGTGAGGTGCCCTGCGTGAACGTACCGGGCAGCACCCACTCCTGCACGGTCGCCACGACCCGCGCAGGGGACGATGTTGCCGGGGCCTGCGCAAGGACCGTTGTCGGGATCGACATGAACGCGACCAGCAAGACCACACGGTGAATCCGATCGGGCTTGGCCATGCGTTTCTCCCGGGGTTGACCGGATCAACGCCAGGCGCATGCCGGCACGCCCACCGGCACCGCATGCGCGTGCCTCATTCCCGCACGGGCAGGTCGAGGTAACTGTTGCCGCGCCAGCGGATCTCCAGCGGTTCGCCGGCATCGGCGATGATTTCCTCGGCCACGGGTTTGCCGCTGCCAAGATTCAATTGCATGTCGGGCTGCTTGATCACGCCCAAGGTCACCACGATGCGACTGCCCGCCGCCAGCTTGCGGCCCAGCAGGCGCGTGTCCTTGACCGCCAGCCGCTGTGGCGCATCCGCTTGCAGCAACCGGCGCTCGCCCCGGTCCGCGCCGTAGCTCGCGCGTTGCCGCCAATACGCGAGTTCCGTGTAATCGCCCTTGGCATCGTGCTCGAAGACGCTGATGGCCAGGTCGACGTCGCGCTTGTTGACGGTGAACTCGAGCACGCCGGAAAACGCGCCGGACAGTTCGGTGTCGTGTTGCAGCGTTTCGCCGGCGAACACCAGGCCCAGGTGCGGATCCAGCGATTGGTTGACGACCGTCTCCGATGGCGTCCAGCCGGCATCGCTGCGGTCGCCGAAATCGACGCGCTGCGCCACGCCCGCATCGGGCTGCGGCGCATCGGACAGCCTGTTCATCCCGGACGAATCGCCGGGCACCAGGTACAGCCGTTGCCTGCGCGTGGCCATCGCGTCCAGCGTCGGCGCGTGTCGCCAGGCATCGGCCCCCATCACCTGCCAGTTCACCCGGTCGGCGAGCACTGCCGGCCTGGGCGCGCCCTTGAACACATGGTCGAACCAATCCAGTCGCAGCGCCTGCAGGTCGATCCGTGCGGACGGATCGACTTCGTAACCTTGCACCACCGGCGGCACGCCGGACTGCATCGTGAAGTGTTCGTAAGGGCCGACCAGCAGGGTGTGGTCGGCATCCGGGCGATGCCGCAGGTGTTCGCGGAAATAATGCAGCGCGCCGATCTGCGCGCCGTCGAAATAGCCCGTGGTCGCCAGCACCGGGATGTCGATGCCGGCGAATTCGTCGCCCTGCGGGATCATCGCCTGCCAGTACCCATCGTAGTCCGGGTGCTGCAGCCACCGGGCGAAGATCGGGTTGGATGTGCCATCGATCGCCGGCAGGTCGCGATAGGCGCGGCCACTGGCATACCAGCGCTCATCCAACCCGGCCCAGCGCGCGCGGTCGTTGTAGCGCGCATCGTCCAGCGAACGGTTGCTGGCCGCGTAGAACGGCCACGGATACATGAAATTGAGGTAGATCCCGCCTTCCTTCGGCGTGTCGATGCCGGGCGCGGCGGTGGCCGACGTGGCGATCGCCTTCAATGCCCGCGGCCGGCGCTTCAGCGCCGCCCACTGCGCGAAGCCGTTGTAGCTGCCGCCGTACATGCCCACGCGGCCATCGTTCCACGGCTGTGCGGCGATCCAGTCGATCACCGCCGCGGCGTCCGCACCATCGTGTTCGAACGGCACGATGGCATCGGGGCTGCGGCCCTTGCCGCGGGTGTAGGCGACCACGCCCGCATAGCCGTGCGCCGCCATCGTCTTGGCATCCATCCAGGCCCAATCGTCGTTGGCGTAGATGGTGAAGGACAGCAGCGCGGTCGATGGCGCGGCATCCGCCGGGCGCACGACGATCGTCGAAATCAACGCGCCGTCCGGTGTGCGCACCAGCACGTCGTGGTCGATGGCGTAGCGACGCGCATCGTCCTCCGCCAGCGCGGCACCGAACAGGGGCATGAAGGCCGCGTAGGCATCGTGCACCTGCCAGGCGCGCACCAGCGCGACGGCCTCCGCCAGCGGCAATCGGTCGCGCCCCTTCGCCTTGTCCAAGGCGGCATCCAGGTTGCCGCGCCAGCGCGGCAGGCTGCCGCCGAACGGGAACTCGGCGCGCAACGCACGCTTGTCGTCCAGCGCGCCGAAACGCTCCGCGAACGCACTTCGCCATGCCTGCGCGAACGTCAGCTTCCGACTGGCCTGCAGCAACTTCGCCCGCGCCAGGACCTCGTATTGCAGGAACGCTGGCGGCTGCGTGGGCGGGTCGTTGCGCAGGGCGCGCAGCGCGTCGATGCTCTCCAGCGCCTTGGCATGTTCACCCGCCGCCAGTTGCAGCCGGAACAGGGTGTCGAGATGACGCGCGCGATCCTCGTCGCGATACGCCGCAATGACATCGCGCGCGAAGGCAGGCATCGCGCGATCCACGCCATCGCCCTGCAGGCCCGCCGGCACCGCGATCTCCCTCGGTTGCGCGAACGCGATCCCCGAGAACAGCAGCAGCAACAACCCGACCAGGCGAGGCATCGGCATTCCAGCGATTGGGCAGCGGTCTTTCTAGCAGAAATGCGGCGCACGGGCATGTCCCCCCAACGAGGGCGATGTCGCCCGCCCCTGCGTCGTGGACGCTGGTCCCGTTGCTGATCGATCAGGCCTTGAGGCTGGCCACGATCTCCGACACGTTCAGGCCGATCTCGAGTTGCACGCGCACGTATTCGCGTTCCTTGCGGGTCAGGGTGCGGCCGACCGCGATGCGCACATCCTCCGCCTGCAGGATCTTCATGATCCGCGGCAACGCCGACCCGATGGCATCGGGGCCATAGCCGGCCTCGCGCAGCGCGGCCTTGATCAGGGTTTCGGCGTCCATGGATGTCCCGGTTGATCTGGAGGCGAGCATTGTGCGCCGTGAATTGAAATGGGGTCAGAGTGAATTTCCCGTCGAACCTTTCCATTGTTCGGAGTTCCAGACGGGAAACTTCACTCTGACCCCATTTCAACGCACATCCATCACATCCGCATCGTCCAGCCAGTTGCGGCCCTTGTTCTCCAGGAAGAACACGTACACCAGCAGCGATACCGCGATCACCGCGGTGGCATAGAGGACGAACGTCTCGACATGATCACTGCGCAAGCTGGCCTGGTAGAGCAAGGGCGCGGTGCCGCCGAACGCGGAATTCGCCAGCGCGTAGCCCAGGCCCACGCCCAGCGCGCGCACATGCGTCGGGAACAATTCCGCCTTCACCACCGCGTTGATCGAGGTGTAGCCGGTGAGGATGACGAAGCCCAGGGTCAACACGCCGAACGCCTGCAGCCAGCCGGCCTGCTGCGGAAGATGCAAGACAAGGAACCGGGTGTAGAGCACCCCGCCGATGCCGAAGAACACCAGCAGCGTCTTGCGTCCCACGATGTCCGACAGCCAGCCGCCCAGCGGCTGCAGCAGCATCAGCACGGCCAGTGCCACCAAGTTGATGACGGTGCCGGTGAGCACGTCGCCGCCGGCGAACTGCGCCTGCACCATCTTCGGGCCGATCACCGAATACGTGTAGAACGCCAGCGTGCCGCCCGCGGTGATCAGGAAGCACAGCAGCAGCGGTCGCCACTGGTGCACGAACAATTCGCGTAACGAGCCGCTCTTCGCTGCCTTGCCGGTGCGCGCGGCTTCGATCGCTGCGGCATCCAGCGATTCGTCCATCGAGCGCCGCAACCAGAACACCACGACCGCCGCGATCCCGCCCAGCCCGAACGCCACGCGCCAGCCCCAATCTGAGATCTGCGCAGGTTCGAGCCAGTGCAGCATCAGCAGCAAGGTCGCCTGCGCCAGCACATGGCCGCCGACCAGGGTGACGTAGTGGAACGAGGAGAGGAATCCGCGACGCCCGGGGATCGCGGCCTCGGACATGTAGGTCGCGCTGGCACCGTATTCGCCGCCGGTCGCGAAGCCCTGCAGCAGCCGCGCGAACAACAGCAGCAAGGGTGCCGCGATGCCGATGCTCGCCGCCGTCGGCGTGACCGCGATCAGCAGCGAGCACACCGCCATCAGCGTCACCGACACGGTCAGCGCCAGGCGCCGCCCATGGCGGTCGGCGAAGCGGCCGAAGTACCAGGCCCCGATCGGTCGCATCAGGAAGGTCATCGCGAAGATCGCCCACACGTACAGCGTGGCGTTCCTGTCGTCCGCCGAGAAGAACTTCGCCTCGAAGTACGTCGCGAACACCGAATAGACGTAGACGTCGTACCACTCGACCAGGTTGCCGGCCGAACCCTTCAGCGTGTTGGAGATCGAGCGGCGCAGGTCGCCCGGGGCACTGTCGGCGTGGCGGGTGTCGGCTGCGGGCATGCGGGGATGATCGGGGGGCGTGGCGCGAGGATAGGCGATGCCAACCCGCATCGCTCGCTCCGTCCATGCCGTATTGAGGGACGCACCGGCCTTATGGCCTACTGCCAACGTGGCCTGCACACAGCGCTTGCTCTGGTTTGAAGTCGCGGCATGCCGCATCGGGCGGCCTTGAGGGGACTTTCCATGAAGACTCGCCACTATGCATTGGCGCTGAGCGCGCTCGCGCTTGCCGCCGCAAGTTTTGCCGCGAACGCGGCCATCGTGTTCCAGAAC
>CAZGBA010000173.1:0-4991 GCA_964523435.1 uncultured Xanthomonas sp. | reverse complement strand
GCTCGGGCCTGGTCGCGTTCGCCGCGGCCACCGGGGTGATGCCGCTGGACATGCCGGAATCGGTGCTGGTGCGCTTCAAGGGTACGCTGCAGCCGGGCGTCACCCTGCGCGACCTGGTCCACGCGATCCCGCTGTACGCGATCAAGTCCGGCCTGCTGACCGTGGCGAAGCAGGGCAAGAAGAACATCTTCTCCGGCCGCATCCTCGAGATCGAAGGCCTGCCGGACCTGAAGATCGAACAGGCATTCGAGCTGGCCGACGCCTCGGCGGAACGTTCGGCCGCCGGTTGCACGGTGCGCCTCAACGAAGCGCCGATCGTCGAATACCTGACCAGCAACATCACCCTGCTGAAGTGGATGATCGCCGAAGGCTATGCCGACGCGCGCTCGCTGGCCCGCCGCATCGCCAAGATGGAAGCGTGGCTGGCCGCACCGCAGCTGCTGCAGCCGGATGCCGATGCCGAATACGCCGCGGTCATCGAGATCGACCTCAACGAAGTGATCGAGCCGATCGTGTGCTGCCCCAACGATCCGGACGATGCCAAGACGCTGTCCGACGTGGCCGGTGCGACCATCGATGAGGTGTTCATCGGCTCGTGCATGACCAACATCGGCCATTTCCGCGCCGCCGCGAAGCTGCTGGAAGGCAAGCGCGACATCCCCACGCGCCTGTGGGTGGCACCGCCGACCAAGATGGACGCGGCCGAACTGACCAAGGAAGGCCATTACGGCACTTTTGGTGCCGCCGGCGCGCGCATGGAGATGCCGGGCTGCTCGCTGTGCATGGGCAACCAGGCGCAGATCCGCGAAGGCGCCACCGCGATGTCCACGTCGACCCGCAACTTCCCGAACCGCCTGGGTCGCAACACCAATGTGTACCTGGGCTCGGCGGAGCTCGCGGCGATCTGCTCGCGCCTGGGCCGCATCCCGACGCGCGAGGAGTACATGGCCGATATCGGCGTGGTCAACGCGAATGGGGAGAAGATCTATCGCTACATGAACTTCGACCAGATCGGCGAGTACAAGGACGTGGCGGATACCGTCGCGGCCTGATCGAGATCTGCGATGCATGCAAAACGCCCGGCAATGCCGGGCGTTTTCATTTGCGCGGGAGAATTGGTCATCGCGTATCGCCCGACGGCCGGCCTCCAACCGCGAATGTCCTCCGCCAGCGATGAAGCCGCTGGCTCCCCCTTGATTTCGCGGTTGGAGGCCAGCCATCGGGCGATCTTCATGTCGTGTTGTGGTCTGGCAGAGCGAGCCTTTCCATCACTCGTCTCTGATGGTCGGGCAGGGCGTTTGGCAGCGGGGCTATTTTGGCGAAATCAAGGAGGAGGCAGCAGCTCCATCGCTGCCGGGGGACATTCGCCGAAATAGCCCCGCTGCCGAGCGACCTGCATGCAATGAACAACAACCTCAGCGCAAAAGCCCGTCGATCGCCTCTGCCATCTGCCGACGCTGAAAAGCGAAATCCCACAAACTGCCGCCGTTCTGCCGCCACAACACGGCGGAACGCAAGGCAGCCAACAACAGCGCGCGGACTTCGGCGACCACGCCAGCCTGCCCCAGGTAATGCGGGTTGCCTTGCACCATCACCCGCGGACGCAGCGTGCTGACCGTGTCCGCATACAGGCTGCCGAGGCCGGCGATCACGTCCGGATGCGTGCTGCCCAGTCGCTCGGCGGGCGCCGACAACGCGCTGATCCCGGTCTGCACCTTGTGCACGATGCCGGCATCGCCCTGGAAGCGACGTTCCAGTTGCAGCACCGAGAGCCCGAGCTTGGCCAGGGTTTCGTCGCGCTCGTTGTTGGCCAGGTAATTGCGCAGCAGGCGCAGGCCGGCGTTGACCGCACCGGCATCGCCATAGACTGCCTGGGTCGTGGCGGCGTCGATGCGGAACACGCTGTCCATCGCGACCCGCGCCTGTGCGGTCTCCGACTGTCCGGTCTCGGCGATCCGGCGCACTTGCGCCAGCGCCTGCAGCACGCCGGCCAGGGCGAGTACGCGGTCTTCCATGTCACTCATGCAGCGTCGTTCCTTGTGATTTCGTGTGCAACTGCAGGTGCATCGGTGTGCAGGATGACCGCGCCACCCAGGCAAACGTCGCCGTCGTAGAGCACCAGCGATTGCCCGGGCGTGACCGCGCGTTGCGCGCGCGCGAATCGCACGCCGACGCTGCCGTCCTCGTGCACCTCGACCTCGCAGGCTTCGTCCGGTTGCCGGTAGCGTGTCTGTGCCGTGCAGGCGAAGCGCGTGGCCGGCGCATCGCCGGCGATCCAGTGCATCGCCTCGGTGCGCAAGGATCGCGACTGCAACCACGGACTGTCGTGGCCCTGGTCGACGTACAGCAGGTTGCGCTCGACATCCTTGCCGACCACGAACCACGGTGCCTGCGCGCGGCCGCGCACGCCACCGATGTGCAGTCCTTCGCGCTGGCCGAGCGTGTAATAGAAGACGCCCGGATGTTCACCGACCCGGTTGCCGGCAGGATCGCGGATCTCGCCGCTGCGGGCTGGCAGGTATTGGCCAAGGAACTCGCGGAAATCGCGTTCGCCGATGAAGCAGATACCCGTCGAATCCTTCTTGGTCGCGGTCGGCAGTTGCTGTTCCGCGGCGATCCGGCGCACCTCGTCCTTGTGCAGCTCGCCCAGCGGGAAGCGCGTGGCGGCCAGTTGCCGCTGCCCCAATTGGTGCAGGAAATAGCTCTGGTCCTTGCCGCGATCCCTGGCCCGGAGCAATCGGTAACGACCGTTCACGCAGTCGACGCGGGCGTAGTGGCCGGTCGCAATGGCCTCAGCGCCGAGGTCATGTGCGGCATCGAGGAAGTGCTTGAACTTGATCTCGCGGTTGCACAGCACGTCCGGGTTGGGGGTACGGCCTGCGGCGTACTCGTCGAGGAAATGCCGGAACACGCCGCCCCAGTATTCACTCGAGAAATCGCGGAAACGGATCGGCAGGCCCAGCTTTCCGCTCACCGCGACCGCATCGCGGCGGTCGTCTTCGGCCCTGCAGTCGCCCGAACCGTCATCCGCCCAGTTCTGCATGAACAAGCCAGTGACGTCGAAGCCGGCATCGCGCAGGAGCAGGGCGGCGACCGACGAATCCACGCCCCCCGATATGCCGACGACGATGCGGGCCGCACTCATGCCAGTTGCCGCACCAGGTCCAGCGGATGCCGGCTGCCGCCGAGGTGGTCGGCAACGCAGCGCCAGACCAGCGGACTGCGATGGCGCGGTGCCAATGCCTGCAATTCGGCGGGTGCCAGCCACAGCGCACGCACGATGCCCTCGTCGAGCTTCGCGCCCGGGATTTCGTCGATCGGTTCGGCGCCGAAGGCGAAGCGCAGATAGTGGCGCCCGGTCTCCGCCTTCCATTGGTAGGCCCCGACCAGGTGGGTCACCCGCACGTTCCAGCCGGTTTCCTCGCGGGTTTCGCGCACCGCCGCTTCGATGAGACTTTCGTCCGGCTCCAGGTGCCCGGCCGGCTGGTTGATCACCAGTTGCCCGTTGGCCCGCTCCTCCACGCACAACAAGCGGCCGTCGCGCACCACCAGCGTGGCCACGGTCACGTCGGGCTGCCAGAAACGACCCTCGCGATAACTCATCTCAGAGGTCGTCCTTGCCCGGGGTCAGCTCGTGTTCCATGTCGTCGGCGGTGCCGGCGATCACGTCCACCAGGGTTTCGAAGTGGGCGGCGGAAATCCCGACCGGGATCTTGCCGCCGAAATACAGGTTCTTCCCCGCGAGTTCCCAGGCGCCGAACTTGTATTTGGCATTGTCGCCAAGCAATCGCCTGGCGAGCGCAGGGTCGATCGTCGCGTCGTCGATCACCTTCGCGGGCGAGAAGATTTCGTAGAGTTTCACCCCGTCCAGTTCTTCGGGCGTCCCGGAGATGTAGACCAGTTGCGAGCGCTTGTCCTTGGACCATTCGTACACGACCTTGTAATCGCCGTCGTCGTCGATCTCGAAGGGGATATCCGCGGCCTTCAGCAGCGCCTCGAGGGCGGGATCGGCGGCATTCGCGCAGGGGGCCGCAAGCGCGAGGAATGCGGCAATGGCAAGACGGGTGACGTGCATCTCGGGGCTCCTGGTGACGGGGCCATTGTGCCGGCCACGGCAGGCCAGCGTCCACGCCGCCGCCGGCGTGGCTCCGTATAATTCGCCCATGCCCCAGACGCCCGACAACCCCCATCACGAGCACGACCATGGCGTCGTGGTCGCGCCCGCCAAGCCGGACACCGCGCGGCCGCCGCTGTATTCCGTCTTCCTGCTGAACGACGACTACACCCCGATGGACTTCGTGGTCGACGTGTTGATGCGCTTCTTCACCCTCGACCTGGAACGCGCGACACAGGTGATGTTGCACGTGCATACGCGTGGCCGCGGGGTCTGCGGGGTGTTCACCCGCGAGATCGCCGAGTCCAAGGTGGCGCAGGTGAACGAATACGCCAGGCTGAACCAGCATCCGTTGCTGTGCACGATGGAGCGGGCGTAAGCGCCGACGGCACTTGTACCGCGGGCGAATGCCCCCTACATAGGAAGCAGTCGTTCCGGAGGGTTTCGCCCCCATGTTCAGCAAGGACCTCGAGCACAGCATCGGCCAGTGCTACAAGCGCGCACGCGATGCGCGCCACGAATTCATGACCGTCGAGCACCTGGTGCTGGCATTGCTCGACAATCCGTCGGCGGAGGCCGTGCTCAAGGCGGTCAATGCCGACATCCCGCGCCTGCGCCACGAGCTGGAAGAGGCCATCGAGGTCTCGGTCAACCGGCTGGCGGAAGACGACGGTCGCGATACCCAGCCCACGCTGGGCTTCCAGCGCGTGCTGCAGCGTGCGGTCTACCATGTGCAGTCGTCCGGCAAGAAGGAAGTCACCGGCGCCAACGTGCTGGTCGCGGTGTTCGGCGAAAAGGATTCGCACGCCGTGTACTTCCTCAACCAGCAGGACGTGCACCGGCTCGATGTCGTCAACTACATCTCGCATGGCGTTGC
>CAZGBA010000172.1:0-5089 GCA_964523435.1 uncultured Xanthomonas sp. | reverse complement strand
AAGATGATCAGCAGCACCAGCATCACGTCGATGTACGGCACGACGTTGATCTCGGCTTTGAGCTTGCGCTTGCGGATGCGGCGCCCGGAGGCGGTGACGGCCATTCGGTTTCTCTCGATATGCTGACGTCAGTACGACGGGTTCAACGGTTCGATGTTGCGTGCGGGGTGAGCGCTCAGGTGTCTTCGATATGCGCCTGGCGCTGCAGGATCGACGAGAACTCTTCGGTGAAGGTGTCGTAGCGCACCGCGATGCGCTCCACCCGCGTGGCGAACCGGTTGTAGGCCCAGACGGCGGGAATCGCCGCGAACAGACCCATCGCGGTCGCCAGCAAGGCTTCGGAGATGCCCGGCGCGACGGTGGCGATGGTCGCTTCCTTCATCGTGGCCAAGCCGTGGAACGACATCAGGATGCCGAGCACGGTGCCGAACAGACCCACGTAAGGGCTGATCGAGCCGACGTTGGCGAGGAATTCGAGATTGTGTTCCAGGCCGTCGAGTTCGCGCGAGACAGTCGCGCGCATCGCACGCTGCGCGCCTTCAAGCTGCGTGCGCGCATCCATGCCGCGACGCTGGCGCACGCGATTGAATTCGCGCATGCCGCCCTCGAAGATCGCTTCGAGGCCGCTGATCTGCTGCTTGCGGCCGCTGGCTTCGGAGTAGATCCGGCCGAGATCGGCGCCGGCCCAGAAACGTTCTTCAAAGCTGTCGGCTTCGTTCTGTGCGCGGTCGAGTACGCGCTTCTTGCGGAAGATGATGACCCAGGACGCCACCGAGGCCAGCAGCAGCAGCGCCATCACGCATTGCACCGGCAGGCTGGCATCGAGGATCAGTTGCAGGTAATTCAAGCCGCCGCCCTGTGCGCTGGCCGCGCCGGCTGCGTCGGACAACGGCTCGATGGCGGTGGCCTGCAGCAGCATCGCTTGTGAAAACATCTTTCGATTACTCCGCGTTCGATGGTTTGAGGTGTTCCGACGCGGCTTCCTGCAACGCCTTCAGCTGAGGATAGAGCGCATCCGGAATCGGCCGGGGGCGGAAATCGGACGCGCGCAGCGCCGCGATCCGCACCTCCGCATCCAGCAGACGCAGACCATCGCGTTCGACGGTCTGCGCGATCACCAGACTCGCATGCCGGCATTGACGCAGCGCCACGCCGACCTGCAGGGCATCGTCCAGACGCGCGGGCAGACGGAAGTCGATCGACATCGCCCGCACCGCGAACACCAGATCGTGCTGCAGACGCAGAAGTTCCTGACCGTATCCGTGCGCGCGCAGCCATTCGGTGCGGGCGCGCTCGAGAAACGCCAGATACTGCGCGTGGTAGACAACGCCACCGGCGTCGGTATCTTCCCAGTAAACGCGGACGGCGTGGGTGAATGCAGCGTTCATGTTGAAAACCGTGCTGTAACGACGGTCAAACGTAACCCGGAAGCGCTGCGAATACCGATCTCCGGTCTGCGTTTCCTATGCATCCGGCGTATCCACGAACAGACCCGCCGTACCCGGTTTCGGCTTCAGACCGAGGTGCCGATACGCCTTCTGCGACGCCATGCGCCCACGTGCGGTGCGCACCAGAAAGCCCTGCTGGATCAGATAGGGCTCGATCACGTCTTCCAGCGTGCCGCGCTCTTCGGACAGCGCCGCCGCCAGCGATTCCACGCCGACCGGGCCGCCGTCGAAATTCTCGATGATGAGGTTGAGCAGGCGACGGTCGAGATCGTCGAAACCTTCAGGGTCGACCTTCAGCATCAGCATCGCGGCGCGGGCGACGTCGTGGTCGATGTGCCCCGCCGCCTTGACCTGGGCGAAGTCGCGGACCCGGCGCAGCAGACGGTTGGCGATGCGCGGGGTGCCGCGCGAGCGCCGGGCGATTTCATCGGCACCCTCGGGGGCGCAGTCGATGCCGAGAATCTGCGCCGAGCGGCGCACGATCCGGGTCAGCTCTTCGGCGCTGTAGAACTCGAGCCGCTGGACGATGCCGAAACGGTCGCGCAGCGGCGCGGTCAGCAGCCCGGCGCGGGTGGTCGCGCCGATCAGCGTGAACGGCGGCAGATCGAGCTTGATCGAACGCGCCGCAGGGCCCTCGCCGATCATGATGTCGAGCTGGAAATCCTCCATCGCCGGATACAGCACTTCCTCGACCATCGGCGACAGTCGGTGGATTTCGTCCACGAACAGCACATCGTGCGGCTGCAGATTGGTGAGCAGCGCGGCGAGATCGCCGGCCTTTTCGATCACCGGCCCCGAAGTGACGCGCAGATTGACGCCCAGCTCGTTGGCGATGA
The DNA here is from genome assembly GCA_964523435.1 of uncultured Xanthomonas sp. Lineage (GTDB taxonomy): Bacteria > Pseudomonadota > Gammaproteobacteria > Xanthomonadales > Xanthomonadaceae > Lysobacter_I. The sequence goes on along the minus strand of CAZGBA010000172.1, from coordinate 2,805 downwards.
CGTGGCTCAGCGTGGTCTTGCCCAGACCCGGCGGGCCGAAGATCAGCACATGGTCCAGCGCTTCGCCGCGACGCTTGGCCGCTTCGATGTAGATCGACATCTGCTCGCGCACCGGCTGCTGGCCGAGATACTCGTTCAGCCGTTTCGGGCGGATGGTGGCGTCGACGACGTCGTCCTCGCGGCTGGCGCCGCTGGCGATGATGCGGTCTGTGGTCATTGCGGGATTATGGCTGGAACGCCGGGGTTTTACTCCCTCCACTTTCGGCCTTTACTCCCTCCCTTTGCGCGCAGCGCAAGGGGAGGGTTGGGGAGGGGTCGAACAACGAAGACTTCAACGCCGCAGTGATTCGGCCATATCCAGGACAACAGCAACCCACCCCGACCCTCCCCTTGCGCGATGCGCAAAGGGAGGGAGATGCGCGTCAGATCTGCACCTGCGAACCCAGTTCGACCAGACGGTTGCCCGGAATCCGGAAGAAGCCGGTCGCCGAAGCGGCATTGCGGTGCATCAGCGCGAACAGCTTGTCGCGCCAGACCGGCATGCCGCGATTGGCGCTGGCGATGATGGTCTCGCGGCTGGCGAAATAGGTCGTGTCCATGGGATCGAAATAGATCCCGCCCTTGTCGCAGCTGCGCATCAGCGCCAGCGGTACATCCGGCGTTTCCATGAAACCGAAACGGATGATGACGCGATAGAAATCGTTGCCGATGGATTCGATATTCAGACGTTTTTCGTGCGGCGCGAGCGGCACGTTGAGCGTGTCGACGGTCAGGAACACGTTGCGCTCGTGCAGCACCTTGTTGTGCTTGAGGTTATGCATCAGCGCATGCGGCACCACAGTCTTGTCGGCGGTCATGAACACCGCCGTGCCCGGCACCCGCACCGGCGGCGCCAGCATCAGGCCGGGCAGGAAGGTGTCGAGCTGGATGCCTTCCTTGCGGATTTCGGCGTGCAGCAGCTCGCGTCCGCGACGCCAGGTGCGCATCATCGTGAATGCGGTGATGCCGATGAACAGCGGCACCCAGGCGCCGATGCCGCTCATCAGCTTCGCGCCGTTGGCGAACAGGAACGCCAGATCGATCACCAGGAACAGGCCGCACAGCGGCAAGACCCAGCGCCGGGTATCCGGCCAGCGCGTGTAGGCGACGATCGCCAGCAGCAGGGTGTCGATCAGCATCGTGCCGGTGACCGACAGCCCGTACGCCGTGGCCAGCGCGGTCGAACTGCGGAACGCCAGCACCAGCACGATCACCGCGATGAGCAGCATCCAGTTGATCGACGGCACGTAGATCTGGCCGATCGTGTCCTTCGACGTGTAGCGGATCGCCAGTCGCGGCAGATAGCCGAGTTGGATCGCCTGGCGGGTGACCGAGAACGCGCCGGTGATCACCGCCTGCGACGCCACCGCAGCGGCCACCGTCGCCAGCACCAGCATCGGGATCTGCGCCCAGTCGGGGATCGACATGTAGAACGGATTGGCGACCGCCGCAGGATTCTCCAGCAGCACCGCGCCCTGGCCGTAATAATTCAGCACCAGCGCCGGCAGCACGAAACCGAACCAGCCCCAGCGGATCGGTTTCTTGCCGAAATGACCCATGTCCGCGTACAGCGCCTCGCCGCCGGTCACGGTCAGCACCACCGCGCCGAGAATCAGCACCGCATGCCAGTTGTGGGTGGCGAAGAAATTCCACGCCCAGTAGGGATTCATCGCCTTGAGCACGATCGGATTCTGCGCGATGTTCCAGGCGCCGAACGCCGCCAGCACGATGAACCAGGTGATCATCACCGGGCCGAACGCCTTGCCGACCTTCTCCGTTCCGAAGCGCTGCATCGCGAACAGACCGCACAGGATCACCAGACTGATCGGCACCACCCAGTGCTTGAACACCGGCGAGATCACTTCCAGACCTTCGACCGCGCCGAGCACGGTGATCGGCGGGGTGATCATGCCGTCGCCGAAAAACAGCGCCGCACCGAAGATGCCGAGAATGCCGACCGCATAGCTCAGGCGCGAACCGGCCTTCAGACTGCGCTGCGCAAGCGCGGTGAGCGCCATGATCCCGCCCTCGCCTTCGTTGTCGGCGCGCATGATCACGATCACGTACTTCAATGTGACCACCAGCAGCAGCGACCAGAAACCGAGCGACAGCAATCCCTTGACCGTTTCCGCATCGGGGGTCAGCCCGAAATGCGGGTGGAACATCTCCTTGATGGTGTACAGCGGGCTGGTGCCGATGTCGCCGAACACCACGCCGACCGCGCCCGCGACCAGCGCGGCCATGCCGGCGGAACCGTGTCCGCCATGGCCGTGGCCGGCCTGCACGGAAGGATTGTCATGACTGGACGATTGACTCATCGGATGGATCTACCGTGGAGGTTCGGACGGAACGGAATGTATGCGTCAGCGAAGTGCGGACTGCAGTGCTTTTCGGATGATGGTGGCGGCATCGTCCCCGGCTGCAGTGGCGTCGCGCGCCATCCGCGCGGCCTCCACGGGTTTGTAGCCGAGCTGCTGCAGCGCGCTGGTGGCTTCGGATTGCGCATCGGCGCCGATACCGAGACTTGCGGTAGCGCTGCCGGTGACGAAGTCCGCCGCCCGGTCGCGCAGTTCCACCACCATGCGCTCGGCAGTTTTCTTGCCGATGCCGGGAATGCGGGTCAGCGCGGTGACATCGCCGGTCTGGATCAGCCGCGCGAATTCGTCGACGCTCGCGCCCGACAGCACCGCCAGCGCGATCTTCGCGCCGATGCCGCTGACCTTCTGCACGTCGCGGAACAGCCGGCGCTCGCCCTCGCGCAGGAAG
>CAZGBA010000171.1:0-5099 GCA_964523435.1 uncultured Xanthomonas sp. | reverse complement strand
TGTAAAAACGACGAAACCCGCTCAGGCGGGTTTCGTCGTTTTCGGGCGATCCTTCGTTCGTGTTGCATCCACGCTCCGGACCGCTGAGCGCTCCGGAGCGGAAGCTTCAACGGCTGACCGGTGCAGGCTGTGGCTCGCTCTGGCCGAGGTTGCGCGACGGATCTGTCGACTGGACCTGCGACTGCTGCAGCTTCTGCAGATCCTTGCCGACATCTTCCATCGGCGGCGCCTGCGAAGCATCGGCGCCCACCCGGAAACCGGGCATGTTGCCGCCGATCCATATCTTGCCGTTGGAAACGCCCACTTCTTCGGGGTTCACCTTCGAGAAGTCGGTCAGGCCGTCCTTCTTGGCCATCAGCATCGCATTGGCGACCGCATTGTCCGGGACCGACGATGGCAGCTTGTCGCGCAACGACTGGAAATACGCATTGTCCGGATGGCTGGCTTGCCGCGGGTCGTTCGAACCCGGCCCCTCTTCCGATGTCAGGCGAGGCCGGCTGCTGTCGGTGAATCCCCCGGGCAATCGCATGCCGGACAATCCCAACTCTTTCAGATCCACCCTGATTTCCGGCGCTGCATGCTTCGGATCGGTCCGGCGTGCGGCTGCGAGTGCATCCCCCTCCTCTTTCTGGATCATGCCCAGCGCGCGGCCGACTTCGCCGCGCGGATAGTCGTTGGCGTCGTAGAACAACTTGCCCATGGCCTTGATATTTTCCGGCGTCGAGGCGATCTTGAGGTCGGCACCGATCTTCAGAGGATCACGCTCGGTGTACGTCTCTGGGGTCTTGCTCATGTCCCTCTTGATGTACATCTTCATATCGTCGGGCGAAGCGTCGTAAAGATCCTTCAGCGTCGCCTTGGGATTTTTCGAGGTCACGTAGGACGCCAGCGTGTTGAAACCCGCGATCTCGGCGGTGGTCTCGATCTTGCGCGAAGTCTGGTTGTAGGCCTTCAGCTCGTCCGTGTAATCGTGCGGCGAAGGCGTCTTCGCAGTGGCTTTCGCCTGATCGGTCAGCTTCTTGTCCTGATCGAGAATATCCTGGCGATTGACGCCATGCTGGATCTCGTGGCCGAGGGTGAAGCGGATGCTGTTCGCCGTCTGGGTGTTTCTGGCCGCATCGTTGAGTTGGTCGGCGGAGACGGCGAGCGCCTTGCCCGTGGCGTCGTAGTAGCCCAGCGGACGGGTGCCGCTGATGGCTTCGAATTTGTCGAGATTGCCTTTCTTGATCGATTCGAGGATATCCGCCTTGAGCTGGGGGGTGTTCTCGATCAGGTCGCGGAAATTCTTGCCGGGATTGGTCGTTGCCGTTTTGTTGGCGGCCTCGAAATCCTTGAGCATCTTGTCCAGTTTTTCTTCGGGGGTTGCCATGTCCGTACGCTCCCGGGTCAGAGTTGGGTTTCGATGATCACCATGGATACGCAGGTCTGCGCGTCCCGGGGATCGCTCTTGCCGCGTACGTACACGGTTGCGCCGACGTCGCCGCGCGTGAATTCCCAGTAATCCTGGGTATCGAGACGATTGCGCATTTTCCTGGACACGAAACCGGCGGCGGTCAACGCCTGGCTGTAGTCCTCGATCGGCACGCACACCGGACTCATGTCGGCATCGCTGTCGGTCTGGTCGTTCAGCTGGAACAGCACGCGATTAGGTTTGTCGCTGGCGTCCGGCGACATCGACCGCAGTCCGTAGTACCACGTATCGGTGAGTTTGCCCGAGATGCCGTAGTCGTTGCTGTCCTGCGGGTTGGTCTCGATCTTCAGGCCGGTCATCTTCGCGATGGATTCGGGCGTGATGTCGCGGATGTCGCGGATGCCTACGATCAGCGCAAGCACGCGTTTGGAAAGCTCTTTCGCGTCGAGCGCGATCGGATCGGCAGCGACGGGTGATTCAGCGGTCATATCGGCATTCTCCTTGGCCTTTGCAGGGGAATCGTGTTGGGTGGCGCAAGCGGAAACGGCGATTGCGCACAGCAATGCCGAGCATCCGATACGCGAGAACGGAGTGGAGAAAACTCGCATCGGCATCCTCCCATGATGCGCGTGGTACACGCCCGGCGAAGCCTACTGCGCAAACATATCGGAATCAAACGCGGAACATGGGGGCGACAGGACGCCGCTCGCACGCCTGAAACATCAGATCCGGTCGGCCTGGCTTGATTTCCCTCCGCCGATGGCTTCTGCAAGCCATTGTTTAAAATCAATTTTCACACTTTCGAATATCGCGCTTTCGCATCCACCCATCGGCGAGAGCCGTGCAACCGCTCAGGCGCCAACCGTCGGTTCCCGGAAACCAGAGCGGTCGGAACCGTGTCCACGCTCAGCCAGATACTGCAGCCATTTGCCGAGGAATGTGTTCATCCGCAGGCGGTGATCGAGCACTTCGGCTGCGGGCGGATACATGCCAATGGCGTCCTGCCAGCGGCGGCCGATGTAGCAGTGCGTGGCTTCGACTTGGCGGGCGTCACGGTACAGGCGCAGATAGGCGGAAGGATCGGGCTCGCCGGTCACCGGGTCGAGCATCGCGTAACTCAGGCGCAGTTCGGTGGTGTAGGCATGCTGGGCGAGGATATCGAGTCGCAGATCGAGGCCATCGCCGACCGAAGACACGTAATGACCTTCAGCCAGCGCTTCCGGCACGAACAATCGATGCAGACGCTGATGATTCTCGGCATAGAGCGCCATCAACCATGAGAACCGGTTGATTTTCGCGGCGTTGATCGGGCGGGAGACGACCTTGGACATGACCCGGATCGTACACATCGCATGCGATCCGCAACAGCATTGACGGATCGCGGAAACACGTGGACGATGGAACTCGCTGCGTCCTGCCCCCGAACCGTGAATCTCCGGTCGGTCGTGCTCAATACATCTCGCGCTGGATCCCCAGAGTCGACATCACTTTGCTCGCGATCTCCTCGATCGAGGTGTGCGTGGTGCTCAGCGTGGCGATGCGCTCGGCGCGCAGCATCGCCTCCGCCGCAGCGACCTCACGCTTGCAGGTTTCCAGTTGGGCGTAACGCGAATTGGCGCGGCGCTCCTGGCGGATCTGCTGCAGCCGCACCGGATCGATGGTCAGCCCGAACAGTTTGGCGCGGTGCTGGCGCAGTCGCGGCGGCAGGCGGTCGTGCTCCAGATCCTCGTCGGTCAGCGGGTAGTTCGCCGCCTTCACGCCGTGATGCATCGCCAGGTAGATGCAGGTCGGCGTCTTGCCGGCGCGCGACACCGCGACCAGGATCACGTCCGCCTCGTCGTAATTGGTGGCGATGCCATCGTCGTGGGTCAGCGCGAAGTTCATCGCGTTGATGCGGCGGTGATAGGTCTCGAAATCGACCATGCCGTGCGCCTGCCCCACCCGCGACTGGCGCTGCTGGCCCAGTTCGCGCTCCAGCGGTGCGATGAACGGCGCGAACACGTCCAGCATCAGCGCCCCGCTCTCCGCCAACACCGCGCTGAGGCTGGCGTCGACGCAGGAGTTGATGACGATCGGACGACCACCGGCGGCTTCTCCGGCGGCGCGGATGCGAGCCGCTGCTTCCACTGCCTTCTCCGCAGTGTCCACGAACGGCAAGCGGTCCGTGCGGAAATCCGTGCCCGTGAACTGGGTCAGCAGACTGTGGCCGATGGTCTCGGCGGTGATGCCGGTGCCGTCTGAAACATAGAACACTGGACGAATGGATGACATGCGCGTTGTTTTCCGATCAATCGATTGATTTGCAAAGATTTTTCCGGCCGGGAAAGCTGCAGATCCAGCCCCGCGACTACGATTGCGGTCACAGGACAGGCCCGTGAACGTCCGGCGATGGCTTAAAATATCCGCTTTCCCGGCCCCACGCCGCGTCTTCTTCGGAGACTTCACGCCTTGAACGACAACATCCTCTGGCTGCACGCGCTGCGGCTGTCCGACCTTGCCCGCGTCGGCGGCAAGAATTCCTCGCTCGGCGAGATGATCGGCCACCTGGCCGGGCTCGGGGTGTCGGTGCCGGGCGGCTTCGCCACCACGGCTGAAGCGTTCAAGGACTTCATCGCCCACAACACCCTGCATCAGCGGATCTTCGATCGCTTGGCCAAGCTCGACGTCGAAGACGTACCGGCCCTGAACGCGGCCGGCGCCGAAATCCGCAGCTGGGTGATCGACGCCCCGCTGCAGCCGCAGCTCGACACCGATATCCGCACCGCCTACGCGCAGCTCTGCGCCGAGAACGGCGGCACGGAGATCGCGGTCGCAGTGCGCTCCTCGGCCACCGCCGAAGACCTGCCCGACGCCTCGTTCGCCGGCCAGCAGGAAACGTTCCTCAACGTGACCGGCGCCAACGATGTCGTGCGCAAGGTCAAGGAAGTCTTCGCCAGCCTCTACAACGACCGCGCCATCGCCTACCGTGTCCACCACGGCTTCAAGCACGAAGACGTATTCCTGTCCGCAGGCGTGCAGTTGATGGTGCGTTCGGATGTCGGATCGTCCGGCGTGCTGTTCACCCTCGACACCGAATCGGGTTTCCGCGATGTGGTGTTCGTCACCGCCAGCTATGGTCTGGGCGAGAACGTGGTCCAGGGCGCGGTGAATCCCGACGAGTTCTACGTCTACAAGCCGACCCTGCGCGCGGGCAAGCCGGCGATCCTGCGCCGTTCGATGGGCGCGAAACAGATCCGCATGGTCTATTCCGACAAGCCCGGCGAGCGCGTGCGCAACGAAGACACGCCGACCGAGCTGCGCAATGCGTTCTCGATCAGCGACGAAGACGTGCAGGAACTCTCGCGCCAGGCGCTGACCATCGAAGAACATTACGGCCGACCGATGGATATCGAGTGGGCGAAGGACGGCATCACCGGCAAGCTCTTCGTGGTGCAGGCGCGCCCTGAAACCGTGAAATCACGTGCGCACGCCACCCAGATCGAACGCTACAGCCTCGGCCATCGCGGCGACGTGGTCTGCGAAGGCCGCGCGATCGGCCACAAGATCGGCAGCGGCATCGCCCGCGTGGTGCGCTCGCTCGCGGACATGAATCGCGTGCAGCCCGGCGACGTGCTGATCGCCGACATGACCGATCCCGACTGGGAGCCGGTGATGAAGCGCGCCTCGGCCATCGTCACCAATCGCGGCG
>CAZGBA010000170.1:0-5144 GCA_964523435.1 uncultured Xanthomonas sp. | reverse complement strand
GTGATGCGCTTGCCGGCTTCGACGATGACCTTGTCGCCGTCGGCCAGGTCGAAGTCCAGGGTTTCGCCGCGCAGACGCTCCGGAACCAGCTCAAGCTGCACGCCTTCCGGCAGGATGTGGAAGGTGTTGATCTCGAAGAACTGCTGCAGGATTTCCTCGTTCGAGTAACCCAGTGCGCGCAGCAGGATCGTGACCGGCAGCTTGCGACGGCGGTCGATACGCGTGAACACCGCGTCCTTCGGGTCGAACTCGAAGTCCAGCCAGGAACCGCGATACGGAATGATGCGGGCGCTGTACAGCAGCTTGCCCGAGCTGTGGGTCTTGCCGCGGTCGTGGTCGAAGAACACGCCCGGCGAACGGTGCAGCTGCGAGACGATGACGCGCTCGGTGCCGTTGACGATGAAGGTGCCGTTGTCGGTCATGAGCGGAATCTCGCCCATGTAGACCTCCTGCTCCTTCACGTACTTCACGGCCTTGCTCGACGATTCCTTGTCGTAGATCACCAGGCGCACGGTCACGCGCAGCGGGGCGCCGTAGCTGAGACCGCGGTTGCGGCACTCACGCTCGTCGAACACCGGATCGCCGAGCTTGTAGCCGACGTATTCCAGCGCTGCATAGCCGTTGTAGCTGGTGATGGGGAACACCGACTTGAGCGCGGCATGCAGGCCGCGATCTTCACGTCGGGTCGGCTCGGCATCGGCCTGGAGGAATTCGCGATAGGAATCCACCTGGATGGCGAGCAGGAACGGCACCTCGAGAATCGAGCGGCGCTTGCCGAAGTTCTTGCGGATGCGCTTCTTCTCGGTGAACGAGTAGTTCGTCGAATGAGCTGTGGTCATGGGAGATAAGGCCTCTCAGCTTGAATGTCGTTGTCTCCGGCGTAGCGCGTGCGGCACTGCACACGACTGCGGCCGGGTGGGACGAGGTTCGGTGGGAACCATCGTCCCGGTTAAATCGCCAGTGGGAAGTCGCTGGTATTGCCGGCACCAGCACGCCTTCTCCCGCTACTTCCGACTGTCGACTCGCTTTTGTTGCGGTTGAATCTTTCTAACTGTTGGAACGGACGAAGGCCGGGGGCTTTCGCCCCCAGCCTTGGTCTGCGGTCATTCCCGCCGAAGCGGAAATCCAACAGCTTCCGTTCCGAAGCCGTTGGACTCCGGGACACCGCACGTCCGTGCGATGCCCGGAATGACTGCGTGACGCTTACTTGACTTCGACCTGCGCGCCAGCGGCTTCCAGGTCTTTCTTGAACTTCGCGGCATCGTCCTTCGACACGGCATCCTTGACGGTCTGCGGGGCGCCTTCCACGAGGTCCTTCGCTTCCTTCAGGCCCAGGCCAGTGATGGCGCGAACGGCCTTGATGACTTCGACCTTCTTCTCGCCGGCGGCCTTCAGCACGACGGTGAATTCGGTCTGCTCTTCGACCGGCGCCGCGTCGGCGGCCGGACCGGCCATCATGACGGGGGCCGCAGCGGTGACGCCGAACTTTTCTTCGATGGCCTTGACCAGCTCCATCACTTCCATCAGGGTCTTGCCGGCAACGGCGTCGACGATCTGTTCGTTGGTAAGAGACATTGTTGATTACCTCTGGATTTGATTTTCGGTATTGGGTTTCGCAAGCATCAGCGCTGCGGAACCGTCAGGACATCGAACTCAGGCTTCGGCCGGGGCTTCGGCAGCCGGCGCTTCAGGGGCAGCCTCGGCCGGGGCGGCGTCGCCGCCACCCTGCTTGTCGGCAACCGCCTTGATGGCGCGGGCAAACATGCTCGCCGGCTCGGCCAGTACGCGGGCCAGCATGGCGAGCGCCTGATCACGGGTCGGTAGCGATGCCAGCACTTCGACGTGGCTGCCGGGATAAAGCTGACCGCCGACGGCGACCACCTTGGCCTGCAGCTTGTCATTGCCCTTGGCGAACTCCTTGATCAGACGACCGGCAGCGCCGGGCTCGTCGATCGAAAACGCATACAGCAGCGGGCCGACGAGTTTGTCCTGGACAACTTCGTATTCGGTTCCCGCCACGGCGCGCGAGGCCAGCGTGTTCTTGACGACTTTCAAGTACACGCCGCTTTCGCGAGCTTTCTTGCGCATCGCGGTCATCTGCGAGACCGTGGTGCCTGCGTATTCGGCTGCGATCAAGGAATGCGCCTTCGCGGCGATTTCCGCCACTTCGGCCACTACATCTTGCTTCTGGGTGAGATTCAGAGCCATGTGCACTCCTCATGTGAACTCCGCTTACGGCTCCTGCCGCTTGCGGTCCCGGACGGCATCGATCCTTCGACGCCGGGGACGCGGGATGCGTCCCGGTGGCGGCCCTTCACAGAGTTTCAAATCGCGAAACATCCAGAGGGGGCGGCACCATCTGCGCAGGTCGACTCTTGGCGAGTGCGATTAAGCGACCCCGCTTGCGAAACCACGATTCCGTGCTGTGTCGTGCCCGCCGGATGACTCCAGCGGAACGAGCTTCCTTGCCCGTGGTGATCGCGCGCTGACCGCGCCTGCGGTCTTTGACGGCGATCGCTTCGGAGCGGACTCCTCGGCGATGCCCTCAAAATTTGTTGTCGGGACTGAAGTCCCTCCTACACAACACTGTAGGAGCGGCTTCAGCTGCGACCTTTGATTATTTAAGCGTCAAGGACGACTGGTCGACGGTGACACCAGGGCCCATCGTCGAGCTGACCGACACCTTCTGCAGATAGGTACCCTTCGAGGTCGCCGGCTTGGCCTTGATCAGGTCGAGCAGCAGCGCCTGCAGGTTTTCCTTCAGCTTCTCGCTGTCGAAATCGGCCTTGCCGATGGTGCAGTGGATGATGCCGGCCTTGTCGGTGCGGTAACGCACCTGGCCCGACTTGGCGTTCTTCACCGCCTCGGCCGGGTTCGGCGACACGGTGCCGACCTTCGGGTTCGGCATCAGGCCGCGCGGGCCCAGCACGGTGCCCAGCTTGCCGACGACGCGCATCGCGTCCGGGGTCGCGATGACAACGTCATAGTTCAGATCGCCGGCCTGCATCTTCTCGGCCAGGTCGTCCATGCCGACGATATCGGCACCGGCGGCCAGAGCTTCCTCGGCCTTCGCGCCGGCCGGGCAGAACACGGCCACGCGGACCGACTTGCCGGTGCCGGCGGGCAGCACGGTGGAGCCGCGCACCTGCTGATCGGACTTCTTGGCATCGACGCCGAGGCGCACGGCCACGTCGATCGATTCGACGAACTTGGCCTTGGTGGTCGTCTTCACGATCTTGATCGCGTCGTCGAAGGGATAGGTTTTACCCGGCGCAACGGCACCGAGAATCGCTTTCTGTCGCTTGTTCATCGCCATGATCTCAGCCCTCCACCACGAGACCCATCGAACGGGCGGAGCCCGCGATGGTCTTCACTGCCGCATCAAGGTCGGCCGCCGTCAGATCCGCTTCTTTCGCCTTGGCGATGTCTTCGAGCTGCTTGCGGGTGACCTTGCCCACCTTTTCGGTGTTCGGACGCTTCGAGCCGGACTGGATACCGGCAGCCTTCTTCAGCAGCACCGATGCTGGCGTGCTCTTTGTGACGAAGGTGAAGGTACGGTCGGAGTAAGCGGTGATGATGACCGGCGTCGGCAGACCCGGTTCCAATTTGGAGGTCGCCGCGTTGAACGCCTTGCAGAACTCCATAATGTTCAGACCGCGCTGACCGAGCGCTGGACCGACCGGCGGCGAGGGGTTGGCCTGACCGGCCTTCACCTGCAGCTTGATGTAACCGACAACTTTCTTTGCCATGGGATATCTCCTGGAGTCTTAGCGCCTGCACGCCTTGCGACTGCGGGGCTCCTCCATCGTTATTGCGCGCTGCGGATGCGGCGCGCGGGTGAAGGTCATGCCGTGAAAGACTTAGGCTTTCTCGACCTGACCGAATTCCAGTTCCACCGGCGTGGCGCGACCGAAGATCAGCACCGAGACGCGCAGGCGGCTTTTTTCGTAATTCACTTCTTCGACCACGCCGTTGAAGTCGTTGAACGGGCCGTCGACCACTCGGACCATCTGGCCCGGCTCGAACAGCACCTTCGGCTTCGGCTTCTCGACGCCGTCCTGCACGCGCTGCAGGATCGCATCGGCCTCGGTGTCGCGGATCGGCAGCGGGCGGTCGGCGGTGCCGCCGATGAAGCCCATCACCTTCGGGGTTTCCTTGACCAGGTGCCAGGACTCGTTGTCCATGCGCGGGATGCCGGCCTCGTCGTGGGTGGCGATCTGCACCAGCACGTAGCCCGGGAAGAACTTGCGCTCGGAGCGGCGCTTCTGGCCGGAGCGCATCTCCACCACTTCCTCTGTCGGCACCAGCACTTCGCCGAAGCGATCCTGCATGCCCATCCGCACGATGCGGTCGCGCAGCGCCTGCGCCACCGACTTCTCGAAGCCGGAATAGGCGTGCACCACGTACCAGCGCTTGTCCATTTGTGCGTCCGTCACCTTGCGACCCTCAACCGTTGCCCAGCAGCCACTTCACCGCCCACTGGATCACCAGATCCATGCCGGCCAGCATCAGGCTGATCAGGATGACCACCGCGATCACCACCCACATCGTGCGCGTGGTTTCCTGGCGGGTCGGCCACACCACCTTGCGCAGCTCGAAGCGCGACTCCGACAGGAATTCGCGCGTCTCCGCGCCCTTGGCGGTCAGCGAGAAGACGAATGCGCCGGCGACCAGGCCCGCGACCACGGCGAGGATGCGTATGCCGGTCGGCCACTGGCCGTCGAACCAGTAGAAAGCGAACAGGCCAGCAACCGCCAACAGCAGCGCCAGAGCGTACTTCACGATGTCCCCGGCGGAGGCGGACTGGGTAGGCAGCGTCTTGCTGGTCAAAACATCGATCCCTGTGGGCGCACGCGCCGAAGGTGCGAATCGCGGATGGCACGCCAGGAGGGACTCGAACCCCCAACCTGCGGTTTTGGAGACCGCTGCTCTGCCAATTGAGCTACTGGCGTGTGTTTAAAAACGTGCGTCTGGAATATCGATTTTCTGATACGTCGACGGCGAGCCGTCACCGACTCGCCTGTTCGTCACCGCTTTGGACTTCGCGGCGGGAGCCGCGAAACCCGCGACTCCCGAGCGAAGCTTTGGATCACTTGATGATTTTGGCGACGACGCCAGCGCCGACCGTACGGCCACCCTCGCGA
>CAZGBA010000169.1:0-5210 GCA_964523435.1 uncultured Xanthomonas sp. | reverse complement strand
CGGACGGCACCCGCAGATTGTCTTCCAGCACGTAGTACTCGCCGTCGCCGGCGCGGACCAGATCGATGCCGGAGATGTGCGAATACACCCCGCCCGGCACGCGCAGGCCGCACATTTCGCGGCGGAATTCCTCGTTGCCCAGCACCAGATCGGTGGGCACGCGGCCGTCGTGGAGGATGCGTTGCTCGCCGTAGACATCGCCGAGGAACAGGTTCAGCGCATGCACGCGCTGGCGCAGGCCGGCTTCCAGCATCCGCCATTCGGCGGCGGGCACGATCCGGGGGACCATGTCGAAGGGGATCAGGCGCTCGTTGCCGGATTCCTCGCCGTAGACCGAGAAGGTGATGCCGACCCGGTGGAAGGCGATCTCGGCTTCCTGCCGCTTGCTGGCGATCACCGGCTCGGGCGTGTTGCGCAGCCATTCGTCGAAAACGCGGTAATGCGGGCGCGGCGCGCCAGCGTCGTCGTGCATCTCGTCGAATCGTTGCGTCATGCAGCGGCCCCGGGCAGGGAAGGCGGACCCTTCGCCCCATTGAATAGCACGCAGCGCGGGGCTTGCCTAGATGTTGCGATGCAACAGGGGGGCGGGCTTGCCCGGAATTGCGCCCGGTCGGTCAGACAGGCGGCGACAGCCGTTCGCGCTCGAGTCGATCGCGTTCCGGCTGGCCTCTGGTTCCTGCGTCGCCGGGTCTAGTACGCATGCAGCGGGGGGAGTGGGGAGCGGGATGATCCTGTCCGGTCGTTTTTTGCGCTGACTGCATCTCAAGAGAGGCAACGAGATTTCGACGATCCCATCCGCCATGACCACAGCGATGACGTTTGGCCGAAACCCGCAATGCAACTCAGCCGGCGAACTCAACCACGACAGGAAAACAGAATGCGCATTTCGATGTATGCAGCGTTGCTCGCCATCACCGGCATTGCCAGCGCACAAGCGGCCGATACCGGTAAGGGCGGCAACTACGTGACATTCCCCGAGTTTGCGGCTCCCAATCGGGGCAGCTTCAACTGGAACGCCCTGCCTCCCGCGTCTCCGGCGCCGAACAGCGAGGAAACAGTCGCCGTCGAACCGGGCATCCTGCCCACGCAAATCGCCAACGGCGACTTCAACACCAGCACAGGCTGGTTTGCGTTGCAGAGCGGTCCTTACGGCTATTTCACTGGCCTCGACATTCAGAACAGACTCGGTCAACCCGTCGTTTACATCGCTTCCCATTGTCCGCCCATCGGCCCGGGGTTTCCCAATGGCTGCAGTTCCTTCGGACGGATCGAACAGAAAATCCACATCGAACCCGGCAAGCGACTCGCTTTCCAGTGGGGCACCACGCCGAACACTTTTCAGCTGCCGGTCGAAATCGGAATCTTCGATGCGCGCACGAATGTTCTGTTGTTCAGTCAGTACGGACCGAATGCGATCGACCAGGGCAACGGTATCCGCTACAGCGAAATCGACCTGGGACGCTTCGCGGGGATGGACGTCCTGATCGGTTTCTATGCCGGATCCTCCGCACTGGCGGGCAGTGGATTCGGAACATGGGTCGACAGCGTTCGAGTCATCGATGCCCCGGTCGCCTCGTACAACGGCGATGCGCAACAGGGCAACTGGTACAACCCGGTGCGGTCGGGTTCGGGCTGGGATCTGCGCCGCGCACCGGACGGGACGTTCTATGCGCTCTGGTTCACCTACGACCAGGCGCGCAATCCGACCTGGTACATCACCGGGCAAGGCGCGTTCGTGAATGGCGTATTGAACGTGCCGCTGTATGGCTGCTCGCGCAGCAGCGGCAATGGCGCCTGCACCACTGTCGGCCGCAGCGAACTGAAATTGCGTAGCGCAAGCGCTGGCGTGATGCGGTTCGATTTCAACGATCAGGGCACGGTCGGCAGTTGGGACGGCGCCGAGAACTTCGAGCTGCTGGTGGCCAACGGCGGCAACTACAGCGGCCATTTCGACGCCGCCCAGCCCTATGACTCTGCTTGGGGCATCACCACATTGTCCTTCCTCGATGCGCAGAACACACTGCAATTGATGGCACCGATCTACTACTACGATGCTGGCGGACAGGCGACGTGGTCGATTGCCGCGCAGCCTTTCTTCAACGGTGGCACCATGACGGTCAATCGACTCACCGGTGGACTCTGTCCGACCTGCGTGGGCACATTTCCTGCCATCACCCAGACGGCTGTCGGCTTGATGCTGCTGAATTTCGACATTGCAGACCAGTCGTCGCTCATCGGCGAGCTTTATTTGTACACCCCCCTGTGGCTCCGCGGACCGACCCGGTACTACAAGCTCAGCAACTGAATGCGCAACGATCGACAGGCGGGCTCGCGGGGGGACACCCGGCGAGCCCGACCTGACTCGATCAACCGCTCGTCGCAGCGGATCAGGGTGGAGGATCCGGTTACGAAGAATTTACGCCCAGCGCTTCGACGCGCATAGCGCGTTTACGCCGGGCAGGCAGAGACTGCGCGCATCGAAATGCATGAGGAATGCGCAGATGCCCGGCTGGCTGTCGATGTTGTGCGGAATCGTGGTGATCGTGGCGGCGGTATACCTGCTGCTGGTGATCCTGCGTCCGGAAAAATTCTGAGCGGAGGACGACCATGATCGAGATCCTGCTTGTCTTCGCGCTGGCCATCGGTTTGGCTTGGCCTTTGGGTCGCTATCTCGCAGCGGTGATGCGCGGCGCGCCGATGCGTGCCGACCGCATGTTCGGCTGGCTCGAAAAGCCGGTGTACGGATTGCTCGGCATCGATCCGCTGCGCGGCATGAGCTGGCGCGGCTATGCCAAAGCATTCCTGCTGAGCAATCTTGTGGTCGGCGTGCTGGTGTGGGTGCTGTTCATGACCCAGGCGTGGCTGCCGCTCAACCCCGATGCCATTCCCAACATGCGCTGGGACCTGGCGCTGCACACCATGGTGTCGTTCCTCACCAACACCAATCAGCAGCACTATTCCGGCCAGGCGCAGCTGTCGTATCTGTCGCAGATGGTCGGCATCGTCGGTCTGCAGATCGTGACGCCGATGATGGGCCTCGCGCTGGTGGTGGCCACCTTGCGCGCGCTGTTCGGCGGACGTGAAAAGAACGCGCACGACACCGGCGAAGCCGACATGGGCAACTACTGGGCCGATGTCACCCGCGCCACCGTCCGCTTCATGCTGCCGCTGTGTCTGCTCTGGTCGGTGTTGCTGACCGCGCAGGGCGTGCCCTCGACGCTGGCTGCAGGCCCCACGGTCGCGCCGATCGACGCGAGCGCGCAGATGGCCGAGCAGAAAATCCCGCTGGGGCCGGTCGCGGCGATGGTGGCGGCGAAACAGTTGGGCACCAACGGCGGCGGCTGGTACGGCCCCAATAGTGCGGTGCCGCTGGAGAACCCGACGCCGTTCTCGAATGTTCTGGAAATGATCGCGATCATCCTCATCCCGCTGTCCGTCGTTTTCATGGTCGGGCCGCTGGTCGGTCGCCGCAAACTCACGGCGATGATCTTCGGCAGCATGCTGCTGATGTCGGCGGCGTCCACGGGCCTTGCGGTGTGGTCGGAGGCGTATTCGTCTACCACGTCCGACAGTGCGCTGATGGAAGGCAAGGAAGTGCGCTTCGGTGCAGCAGCCTCTGCGTTGTGGGCGTCGCTGACCACGCAGACCTCGAACGGTTCGGTCAACGCGATGCACGATTCGCTGGCGCCGCTGACCGGGCTGGATGCGTTGCTCAACATGCTGGTCAACGCCCTCTGGGGCGGCATCGGCTGCGGACTGCAGCAGTTCCTGGTGTATCTGTTGCTGAGCGTGTTTCTGGCCGGCCTGATGACCGGCCGCACGCCGGAACTGTTCGGCCGCAAGATCGAAGCGCCCGAGGTGAAGCTGCTGGCGCTGATGGTGCTGCTGCAGCCGCTGGTGATATTGGGCTTCACCGCATTGACGCTGGCGATGCCATCGATCACCGGACATTCCAATCCTGGTTTCCACGGCATCAGCCAGGTGTTCTACGAGTACACCTCGGCGTACGCCAACAACGGCTCGGGATTCGAGGGGTTGGGCGATGCCACGTACTGGTGGAACCTGAGCTGCGCGCTGGTCCTGGCGCTGGGGCGTTATCCCGCGCTGATCGTACCGCTGGCGGTCGCCGCGCTGATGGCGCGCAAGCGCCCGTCGCCGGAAACCGCAGGCAGCCTGCAGATCGAAACCCCGACCTTCGTACTGACCCTGATCGCCGTGGTCGCGATCATCACCGTGCTGCAGTTCATGCCGGCGCTGGTGCTGGGTCCGATCGCCGATCACCTGTCGCTGACTGCGGCAGCGCACTGAGAGCACGCACATGAGCGAGATCATTTACCAGCATCCTCCTGCGCGCAAACCCGCGCTTGTCGACGCCGCCGCGATGCGTAGCGCGCTGCGCGACGCCTTCCTGAAACTGTCGCCACGCCATCTGCTCAAGAGCCCGGTGATGGCGGTCGTGATGGCGGGCACCGTGCTGTCGGCGGTGATCACATTGGCCGGGGAAGCATCGCCCGGTTTCGGCGGCGCGGTGACCGCGATCCTGTTCGTCACTGTGCTGTTCGGCAATTTCGCCGAAGCCATCGCCGAAGCGCGCGGTCGCGGACAGGCGGCTTCGCTGCGCCGCGCGCGCAAGGATCTGGTGGCGCGCAAGGTCGACGGCGAGCAGGGCGGGAGCGAGACGCGAGTGCCAGCGGCCGATCTGCGGCCCGGCGATCTTGTCGTCGTCAGCGCCGGGGAACAGATTCCGGCCGATGGCGAAATCGTTCGTGGCCTTGCGACCATCAACGAATCCGCTGTGACCGGCGAATCCGCGCCGGTGCTTCGCGAAGCCGGCACCGATCGCTCCGGCGTGATCGGCGGTACTAAGGTGCTGTCGGATGAAATCGTCGTCCGCATCACCGCCGAACCGGGCCACAGTTTTCTGGACCGGATGATCGCGCTGGTCGAAGGCGCCAATCGCCAGAAAACCCCTAACGAAATCGCGTTGACCATGCTGCTGGCGGCGATGACGCTGACCTTCCTCATCGTCGTTGCGACGCTGCCGGCGATCGGCGCGTTCGTCGGCGTGCAGGTCGCGCCGCTGCTGTTGATCGCGTTGCTGGTGTGCCTGATTCCCACCACCATCGGCGGCCTGCTGCCGGCGATCGGCATCGCGGGCATGAACCGCGCGCTGTCGGCCAACGTGCTGGCCAAATCCGGCAAGGCGGTGG
>CAZGBA010000168.1:0-5230 GCA_964523435.1 uncultured Xanthomonas sp. | reverse complement strand
CGGCGCCAGCTATTTCGGCAGCCACGATTCGTTCGCGATGATCCGCGGCGGCCATATCGATCTGGCCATCCTCGGTGCGATGCAGGTCACCCACAAAGGCGACCTCGCGAACTGGATGGTGCCCGGCAAGATGGTCAAGGGCATGGGCGGCGCGATGGACCTCGTCGCTGGCGTCAAGCGCGTGGTGGTGCTGATGGAACACACCGCGAAAGGCGGCGAGCACAAGATCCTGCCCGAATGCACCCTGCCGCTGACCGGCGTGGGCGTGGTCGACCGGATCATCACCGATCTGGCGGTGTTCGACGTGACCCCGGACGGACTGAAACTCACCGAGCGCGCGCCAGGTGTGAGCCTTGAAGACCTCCGCGAAAAGACCGGAGTGCCATTCGCGGCGTGAGTGATCTGTCATCCCGAGCCGAAGGCGAGGGACCTGCTTCTGCATTTGAGCCACAACAAAAAGCAGGTCCTTCCCCAGCGACGCCGGGTTCGGGATGACGGAAGGTGGCCTTACAATGCCCCTATGCCCCCTGATCCCACGCCCCTCGCCAATCAGCTGCTGATCGCACTGCCCTCGCTGGCGGACCCGAACTTTTCCCGCACCGTGTCGCTGATCTGCCAGCACGATGCCGACGGCGCGATGGGGCTGGTGATCAACCGTCCATCCGAATACACGCTCGGCGAAGTGCTCGAGCAGATGGGCATCGTCACTGAAGACGCCGATCTGCGCGAACGCCAGGTGCTGTCCGGTGGGCCGGTGCATCCGGAGCGCGGCTTCGTGCTGCACGACGGCGACCGGCGCTGGGATTCGACGCTCGAGATCGTCGCCGGTCTGTACGTCACCACCTCGCGCGACGTGCTCGAAGCTCTCGCGCAGGGCGCAGGCCCCGCGCATTCGACCGTGGTGCTGGGCTGCGCCGGCTGGGGCGCGGGCCAACTCGAACAGGAGCTGGTCGACAACGCCTGGCTCACCGCCGAGAGCGACCCGGACGTGCTGTTCTCGCTGCCGCTGGACGCGCGCTGGCAGGCCGCCGCCGGACGCATCGGCGTGGATCTGATGCGGATGACGGATTACAGCGGCCATGCCTGATCCGATGACGGCACGGCCGTTCTCGCGCTATCTGGTCATCGACTTCGAAGCGACCTGTTGCGACCGGGGAACGGTTCCGAGGCACCAGATGGAAATCATCGAGATCGGCGCCGTAATGGTCGATGCCGCCGACTTCCGTATCGAAGACGAGTTCCAGAGTTTCGTGCGCCCGGTGCGCCACCCGGTACTGACCGGCTTCTGCACTTCACTCACTTCGATCACGCAACAGGATGTCGACTCGGCGCCGTCATTCGCGCAGTTCGTTTCGGCATTCAAACCATGGCTCCATGGTTACGATGATTTCGCGTTCTGCTCATGGGGCGATTACGACTATCATCAATTGCACCAGGATTGCGAATTCCACGGCATTCCGTATCCGATCGGCGCAGCGCATCTGAACGTCAAACGACTGTTCAGCGAACGATCCGCAGCCAGAAAAAAGCTCGGTCTCGCCGAAGCGATCAGAAAAGTCGGCCTGGATTTTGCAGGCACCCATCATCGGGGCATCGACGATGCCAGGAACATCGCCCGTCTGCTGCCGTTCGTGTTCGGAGAATCCTGTCCGACCGCCAGCGTGATGGGCCGCAGATCATGAGCATGCCCCACGACAGCACCCTCCTCGGCTTCGACGTCGGCGCCCGCCGCATCGGGGTCGCGGTCGGCAGCGGTTTCGGCCTCGGCGCGCGCGCCTTGGCAGTGGTCGATGTGCACAACGACAGGATCGACTGGCCGGCGATCGAACGCCTTTACCGCGAGTGGCGGCCGACCGGCTTCGTCGTCGGTGATCCGATGACGCTCGACGGCGGCGATCAGCCGATCCGCGAACGCGCACGCAGCTTCGCGCGCGCCCTGCGCACGAAATTCTCGCTGCCCGTCGCGATGATCGACGAACGCAACAGTTCGCAGGAAGCCGCGCGACGCTTCGCCGACGACCGCGCCGAAGGAAAACGAAAACGCCGCGATGCCGAGTTGCTGGATGCCGTCGCCGCCGCCGTGATTCTCGAACGCTGGTTTGCAGCACCGCAGGACGCCACCTTACTTGAGGAGTGACCGACACCATGATGACCCCGCTGCACAACTCTCCCCCCGATACGACCGGATACAAGTCCGAACTGCAGACCGACCCGCAGGGCGTGCTGCACCATCTGCTCACGCTCGACGGTCTGTCGCGCGCGACGATGGTCCGCCTGATGGACCGTGCACAGCAGTTCGTCGACGGCGAAGAAGCCCCTGATGCGCTGAACGGCATCGCGATCTGCACCCTGTTCTTCGAGCCCTCGACGCGGACCCGCCTGAGTTTCCAGCGCGCGGCGCAGCGACTCGGTGCGGACGTGCTGAATTTCGATGCCGCCACATCCTCGACGACCAAAGGCGAAACCGCGCGCGATACGCTGAAGAACATCGAAGCGATGGACGTGCGCGGCTTCGTGATCCGCCATCACGAGGACGGCGCATTGAATGCGCTGGCGGCATCCGCCGACAGCAAGACCCGCATCATCAATGCCGGCGACGGCCGCAGCGCGCATCCCACCCAGGGCCTGCTCGACATGCTGACCCTGCGTCAGGCCAAGCACGTGGATTTTTCGACGCTGAAGGTCGCGATCGTCGGTGACCTGCTGCACTCGCGCGTCGCCCGCTCCGACCTGCATGCGTTGCGCATTCTCGGCGCCACCGACATCCGCGTCTGCGGCCCCACCGCGCTGCTGCCGCCCGTGGAAGACGGCGGTGGCACGCTGCACGGCTGCCTCGTCACCCAGGATCTGGACGAAGCCATCGAAGGCGCCGATGTGGTCATGATGCTGCGCCTGCAGCGCGAACGCATGGAACAGGGGCTGATCACGTCGCTGGACGACTACCATCGCGACTACGGCCTCACTGCGACGCGGCTCAAGCGCGCCGCTGGCGATGCGGTGGTGATGCATCCCGGCCCGATCAATCGCGGCGTGGAGATCGACAACGCCGTCGCCGACGGCCCGCAGTCGCTGATCCTCAAACAGGTCGCGAACGGGGTCGCCGTGCGGATGGCGGTGCTGGAAACGTTGTTGATGTAAGCGTTTCCATATGCCCGCATTGCGAAGTTCCGTGTCTGCGACGCTTTCCCGCTCCCGCGCATCCATATGGAGATTCGACTACCGGGCATATCCATGTTGAAGCGGTTCATGCTGTTGATGTGTCTCGCACCATCAAGTCTCTTCGCCAACGAGAGCACGCGCGAAAGCTGGGTCGTCAACACCGACCTTTGGGGCAACCCGATGTATTCGCAGCTCGACCTGAGCAGCGACGGCAGTCGTTTGACGGGCATGCTCGATGGCGACAAGCTCGAAGGCGATATCTCCGGAGATACGATCCGTTTCGTCGTCACGGATTCGGACAACGCGACCTATTCCTATCTCGGCAAGCGTGCTGGCAACGCCATCGAAGGCATGGCCGACTTCCCCGACCACAACGATGCCAAGCGCCGGGTCGAACATGCATTCACCGCCAACCTGATCCCCGCCAGACCGGCAGGGCCGCCGAAGCGGTACGTCTTCAAGCCAACCGATTACGCCAACGAGTTTTCACAGCACCGCAAGCCGGTGCTGACGATCTGGCCCGGCGACAGCGTGCAGACGACCACCATCGATTCCGGTGGCGTCGATGAGAACGGCATCACCCGTGCGCTCTACGGAAATCCACAAACCGGGCCATTCTTCATCGCAACCGCTTCTCCGGGCGACACGCTGGTCGTCCGGATCAAACGTCTGCGTTTGAACCGGGACTATGCCGACAGTCTGGATGACATCGTTGCTCGCGCACAAAGCACCGGCCTTGCGGCAAAAGCCACCGAACTCGGCAGGCCGGTGCGTTGGAAACTCGATCTTGAACGGGGATTCGCACACCCCGAACGACCGGGCGAGCGATTGATAGACTTCAAAGTGCCACTACGCCCGATGCTGGGCGGTCTGGCAGTCGCACCCGGATTCGGTTTCGCGCCGCCTTCGACCGGCGACACCAACCGCTTCGGCGGCAACATGGACTTCAACGAAATCGTCGAAGGCAGCATCGTCTACCTTCCGGTGTACCAACCCGGCGCATTGCTGTATTTCGGCGACGCGCATGCGCTGCAGGGCGATGGCGAGACTTCGCAATTCGCACTGGAAACGTCGATGGAAGTGGAGTTCTCCGTCGATGTGCTGCGCGGCAGATCGATCGCCATGCCGCGCGTGGAATCGCCGACGCACATCATGGCGCTGGGCCAAGCAGGCTCGCTGGACGATGCGCTACGCATGGCGACCGCAGGGCTGACCCAATGGCTGGAGCAGGATTACGGCCTCACGCTCTCCGAAAGCGCCCAAGTACTCGGCAGCTCGGTCCAGTACGTGGTCGCGAATCTGGCGGGTCGAAGCGTCGGAGTTGCCGCAAAAATCGAAAAATCGAACCTGTCCGGGCTCCGGAGGATCACCGTTCCATCAAGCGTCGAGCAGGCAGACTCTTCTGCGCAGCATTCGCGCTGAGCGACTCACCTCTCCGGCAGACCGGTCATGGCAGCGACGGCGTCCGGCGCTCAGTCGCTCTGCAATCGATACGCGAAACGCGCCTTCGATCTGCTCGGCCACGCATGCCGCACAATCCGCCACATCACCTGCCCGAACTGCTTCGGCAGCGAGCCGGTGTTGTAGTGCTGGCCGTAGCGCGCGCAGATCGCGCGCACTTCGACAGCCATCGCGGCGTAGCGGTTCGCGGGCACGTCCGGATAGAAGTGATGCTCGATCTGATGACTCAGATTGCCGGACATCAGATTCATCCACTTGCCGCCGGTGAGATTGGATGAACCGCGCAACTGGCGAAGGTACCAGCGGCCGCGCGATTCCTTGATGACGGATTCCTTCGAGAACGTTTCCACATCGGCGGTGAAGTGTCCGCAGAAGATGATGACGTAGGTCCACACATTGCGGATCACGTTGGCCACTGCATTGCCCAGCAGCACCGGCAGGAAGAACGGACCGGCCAACAGCGGATACAGCACGTAATCCTTCAATATCTGGCGCGCCATCTTGCGGCCGACCGGGCGGAACTGTTCACGCATTTTCGCGAAACGGGTTTTTCCCGCGAACCAGCGGCCGATGCGCAGGCTCTGGATCGCCACGCCCCACTCGAACAGCA
>CAZGBA010000167.1:0-5276 GCA_964523435.1 uncultured Xanthomonas sp. | reverse complement strand
CGCGTTGGCGGTGAAGTCGCGGCGGACCGCGTCGTCCTCGATGCTGCCGTAGACGTTGTCGCGCAGCACCCGGCCTTCCTCGTCCTGCTCGCGATCACCGCTGCCGTCGTCGCTGTTGGCGCGGAACGTGGCGACTTCGATGATCTCGCGGCCGTAGACCACATGCGCCAAACGGAAGCGACGGCCGATGAGCCTGCAGTTCCGGAACAGATGCTTGACCTGTTCGGGCGTGGCGTCGGTGGCGATATCGAAATCTTTGGGGTGTTCGCCCAGTAGCAGATCGCGCACCGCGCCTCCCACCAGATACGCGCCGTAACCCGCCTCATGCAGGCGATACAGCACACGCAGCGCGCTGGGACTGATGTCTTTGCGCGAAATCGCATGCTGTTCACGGGGAATGGTGCGCGGCGCGGTCGGCAGGAGTGTGGGATCGGTCATTGAAACCATGGTCGAAAGCGCGGACGGGTCGGAGTCGGCTCGACCCCTTGGGGCCGGATCCTTGTTCATCCTCCGGATTGACCCGCTATACTAGCAGCCTGTCCGTCCCCCACCGCTCGCTGCGGCGAGGAGCCGGAAACCAGGCGACGATTCCGGGCAACGCATGTCAATGCATGACACCCGGCGTTGCAGATGGTGTGCAGTTCAACTGCTCCCTTCGTCTAGAGGCCCAGGACGTGGCCCTCTCAAGGCTAAAACACGGGTTCGAATCCCGTAGGGAGCGCCAACTCCGGGGCCCGCGCAGTGATGTGCGGGCCCTGTCGTCTGGGGCAACCGCCCCGACGGCTTCGCGTACTGCGCGCATCGCTTTACACTGATCATCTGTCCGCTCCCGTTGCCCCGGATCCAACCATGCCTTTCGTCGTCACCGAAAACTGCATCAAGTGCAAGTACACCGATTGCGTCGAAGTCTGTCCCGTGGACTGCTTCCATGAAGGCCCGAACTTCCTCGTGATCGATCCGGACGAATGCATCGATTGCACGCTTTGCGAGCCGGAATGCCCGATCAACGCGATCTACCCCGAAGACGATGTCCCCGCAGGCCAGGAAGGCTACGCCGCACTGAACAAAGAGCTGTCGGCCGCGTGGCCGGTGATCACCACCCGCAAGGATCCCCTGCCCGACGCCAAGGAATGGGAAGGCAAGCCGGGCAAGCTGCCGTTGCTGGAGCGCTGAGCCGACGACTCGGCCTCGCACTCATCGAAACGGAAACGGGCGCCTCTCGGCGCCCGTTCCGCATTCCGGCCGTTCGCGGCGGCTCAGTTCTTGACCAGCGCCGCGCGCAGCGCAGCGATCACCTTCGACGCCGCCGCATTGTCCGCAGGTTGCCCGCGCGGATCGACCGCCGAGACGTTGCTGCCGCCGCTGCCTTCGCTGACCCGGATCAGGAATTTCTGGCCTTCGTAATCGACATCGAACGCGCCCAGCAGCTGCGCGCGGCTGGCGATGGTCAGCCCGGGCGTGGCGCCGAGCAGCTCACCCACCCGTGCAAACACCGTGGCGCGATCGCCGGGAACGCTGAAGCCCAGCGCGCGCGTCGTCGGCCCGGCGCCCGACAGCGAAGAGCGCGTGACCGAGCCGCTGGCGCTCGTCGCCAGACTGCGCTCGGCTTCGGCGGCGTCGAATGCCGGCGGAAACTCCAGCGGACGCTTGTCGTCGTCCATCGCGTACGCGTCCTTCTTGCGGAACCAACTGCAACCCGAGGCGCCGATCACAGCGACGGACATCGCCATCACTATCGCGATCTTCGCGGCATGGGACAGGGCAATGCGGTGGTTCGGACGAATCGATGACATGGATACTCCTCGGGAAAACGGGACGGGCGATGGGCCCGGAATGCGGTGGGTTGAAGCTTGCGCGATCGCGGTCATCCTGTCCGCGCAGAGCGGGCCGCAGGCGACGCGAGCGCCGCGGATGCGTCACGTTCGATCTCTGCGATCCGCCGGGTGGCGAGATCGGCGTCGGTCGCGTGGGCCGGCGACAATCCGGTCAATGGAAGGCGCAGGCCGTGGCCGATCCCCTGACGCGCCAGGATCGCCTTGACCGGAATGGGATTGGGCTCGACGCCCAGAAAATCGAAGATCGGCTGCAGTTCGGCATCGTGGGCCAACGCGTCCGCATGCGCACCCGAACGGGCGAGATCGCAGAGCCGGCGCATGGCCGCCGGGATGACATTCGAGGCCACGGAGATGACGCCATCGGCTCCGGCGAGCATCGCGCGGGCCGCGGTCGGATCGTCGCCGGACAGCACCGCGAACGATGGCGAACGAAGCGCGAGGAGTTCGGTCATGCGCTCGGGTTCGACGCGAGCCTCCTTGATCGCCACGATCCGCGGATGCGCGGCCAGTTCGGCGACGGCGGCCGGCAGCAGGTCGCAGCCGGTCCGTCCGGGCACGTTGTACAGCACCACCGGCAATGCGCCGTTGTCGGCCACCGCGCGGTAATGCGCGATCAGGCCCGCCTGCGTCGGTCGCACATAGGGCGGCGCGACCACCAGCGCGGCATCGGCGCCGAAGGCGGCGGCACGGCGGGTCAGTTCGATGGTTTTCGCGGTATTCGGCAATCCGGTGCCGGCCAGTACCGGAATGCGTCCGGCGACCACGGCCACGGCACGGCGCAGCAGGGTTTCGTATTCCTCTTCGGACAGGGCGTTGGCCTCGCCGGTCGAGCCGGCCACCACCACGCCCTGGGTTCCGGCCGCGATCTGCGCCTGGATCAGACGGTCCCAGGCCGGAAGGTCGAGTTCGCCATCGAGGTCGCCGGACGCCGTGAACGGCGTCGCCAGCGCGGTGATGCTGCCGGACAGATACACGCGGATGCCTTGGGTGCCTGGAGGGACGGCGCGGGAGCCCGACGCCTGAGTGTCCGATGTTACTTGGGAAGGTCTGAAC
This sequence comes from uncultured Xanthomonas sp., assembly GCA_964523435.1. Lineage (GTDB taxonomy): Bacteria > Pseudomonadota > Gammaproteobacteria > Xanthomonadales > Xanthomonadaceae > Lysobacter_I. Next base: position 2,388 of record CAZGBA010000167.1, on the reverse strand, counting down.
ACTCCATCCTCCGCCAATCTCCTCCATGACCGGAAAGCGCACTGGAAACTGCCACAACCGCCCATCGACATGCATGAGAATCAACCACTTGCGCCATCGTATGTGGCCCGCGCGAAGGCGTTCGCGCGCACCGTCCGCACAATCGTCAGACTTCGCTTGCGGGCTGAAACCACCGCCAAGTATGCTGGCGACGTCCGGACCGCGCATGGCGCGACCGACCTCGATCGAACCACTTCGCAATACTTCCTTCGCTGCGGACGCCACCTTGACCGATTCTGCTACCGCCGCCCGGCCTGCGCCGAACGAGAACTACCTGCTGATCAACGCCTATACGACGCATCCGCAGTCTCCCCTGTTGGCGGTGACCCGGCGGATCTCGGACAGCGGCTGCAACCTTGTCGACTCGCGTCTGTCCACGGTGGGCCGCGATGTCTCGGTCACCGCACTGGCGGTCGGCCCCTGGGATGCCATCGCCAAACTCGAAGCCATGCTCACCAAGCTGGAGCGCGAGGAAGGCTTCAAGCTGATCTGGTACCGCACCGGCCCGAAGCCGCTGCAATCGAATCTGTTGCCGTACGTGGTCGAAGTGGTGGCCGCCGACAAGCCGGGCATTCTTTACCAGCTGGCCGATTTCTTCGACCGCCAGGGCATCACCATCGAGAGCCTGCACTGCGCGCGCTATCGTGCGATGCAGACCGGCGCCGACATGTTTTCCGCGCAGGTCACCATCGGCGTGCCGGCGGACATGCACATCGCCGGACTGCGCGACGATTTCCTCGAGTTCTGCGACCATCTGAATCTGGACGCGATCATGGATCCGATGAAGTTCTGACGATGACCGACGTTACTCCTCCCGTCCTCGGCAAAGCGCTCCCAAAAACCACTCTCTCCCTGCCCCTCGCCCTGTCCGATGGCAGCGCCACCAAGCTGTCCGCCTACGCTGGTCAATGGCTGGTGCTGTACTTCTATCCGAAGGATTCCACGCCGGGCTGCACCACCGAGGGCATCGATTTCAACGGATTGCTGCCGAAGTTCGCGAAACTCGGGGCCATCGTGCTGGGCGTGTCGCGCGACTCGATCAAATCGCACCAGAACTTCTGCGGTAAACAGGGCTTCGACTTCCTGCTGGTCAGCGATGCCGACGAAGCGCTGTGCCATGCCTTCGACGTGATCCACGAAAAGAACATGTACGGCAAGAAGGTGCTGGGCATCGTGCGCAGTACTTTCCTGATCGATCCCAAAGGCAAGCTCGCCGCCGAATGGCGCGGCGTTAAAGTCCCGGGGCACGCCCAGGCCGTGCTCGACGCGCTGAAGGCTGCCCAAGCCCGGTGATCCAACGTCTTCGCAACGCCGGCCATCGCCCCGCAACGCGGGCTGCGGTGATTTCCGGCTGGCCGACGATCCTGTTCCGCATCCCTTCCCTTCCGACTCCCGCAACCGGTAGCGCCCACGCATGATGACCAAAGGCAAGCGCATCTACGTCCTCGACACCAATGTGTTGATGCACGACCCGACCGCACTGTTCAAATTCGAGGAACACGATGTATTCCTGCCGATGCAGGTGATCGAGGAACTGGACAACGCCAAGAAAGGCACCTCGGAAGCCAGCCGCAATGCGCGTCAGGTCAGCCGCTTCATCAACGAACTGATCGAAACCCACGGCAGCGACAAGATCGCCTCGGGCCTGACCCTGTCCCGGCCGAAAGGTCTGCAACTGCGCGCCGCCGACAGCATCGGCAAGCTGCGCTTCCAGACCGGCAGTTTCGATTCGGCCAAGCGTTTCGGCGCGGTGATGCCGGACAACCAGATCCTCGGCGCGATCCTCGCGCTTCGCGACGCGGAACCCGAAGTGCCGGTGGTGTTCGTGTCCAAGGACATCAACCTGCGGATCAAGGGCGCGATCGCCGGAATACAGTCCGAAGACTACGAAAACGACCGCGCGCTCGACGATTTCAGCCTGCTGTACACCGGCACCACGGCGCTGCCGGAAGACTTCTGGCAGCGTTACAGCGACGGACTGAAGTCGTGGACCGAGAAGGGACGTACGTTTTATAAGGTCGCGCGCATCGAAGGCGACGACTGGTATCCGAACCAGTTCGTGTACCTGCCCGGCGACGACGAAGCCGAATTCCGCGTCGCCAGAGTCGACGACGCGTTCGTCGAACTGCAGATCACCGACGACTACCGCAGCCATCAGCACGCGGTCTGGGGTATCACCGCGCGCAACCGCGAACAGAATTTCGCGCTGAACGCGCTGATGGATCCGGAGATCGATTTCGTCACCCTTCTCGGCACCGCCGGCACCGGCAAGACCCTGCTCGCGCTTGCCGCAGGCTTGGCGCAGACGATGGACCAGCAGCGCTACCGCGAAATCATCATGACCCGCGC
>CAZGBA010000166.1:0-5396 GCA_964523435.1 uncultured Xanthomonas sp. | reverse complement strand
CGAATGCCGGGATCAAAACCCGGTGCCTTAACCACTTGGCGACGCCCCTTCGGTGAGGTCGGCTCGTTCGGCGGCGCGTTGTTTCAACGTCCGTCGTACTGACCTGCCTCGGACAGTCCGCTCGCGCGGTCCATCACTTCGTTTCGAGCGCATCCAGCAACGGCGAGCGCGGTGCACCGGCGGCGATCCAGGCGATAACACCCGAAGGCAGCGACTTGTCCAGCTGGTCGAGCGCGCGTTCTGCCGATTCGCGGTCCGCGAATTCGACGAAACACACGCTGCCCGAGCCGGTCAGTCGCGCGGTGCCAGCGCTGCGTAGCGCGGCGAAGACCGCTTCAACAGCGGGTTCGCGGCGACGCAGGACCGGCTCGAACGCGTTGCCGAGCGCCTGCCCTTGCAGGAATGGGTCCGAAACGAAGTCGGACATTGTCGCGGCTGCAGCATTTCGCGTCAATTCAGCAGCTTGGAATAATTGAGCGGTGGCGGCGTGAATACCAGGCGCGACCAGCAGATACCAGGCCGGCGGCAGGCCGATCGGAGTCAGCTCCTCGCCCAGTCCTTCGGCCCAGGCGTTCTCACCGCGCACGAAAACCGGGACATCCGCGCCCAGGCGCAGACCGAGTTCGGCCAAGGCCTCCACCCCGAGATCGCAGCCCCAGAGCCGGTCCAGCGCACGCAGCACCGTGGCGGCATCGCTGGAGCCGCCGCCGAGGCCGCCGCCGGACGGAATCCGCTTTTCGATGGCGATATCCGCACCTTGGGCGATATTGGCCGTTGATTGCAACAATTTGGCCGCACGAACGGTCAGATCGTCGGCTTCGGCAACGCCCGGCGCCGAGTCGCCGTGACGAACGATGCGGCCATCGTCGCGCAGACGGATCGAAATCGTGTCGCCCCAGTCGAGGATCCGGAACACAGTCTGCAACAGGTGGTAGCCGTCGGCCCGGCGGCCGACGATGCGCAGGAACAGGTTCAGCTTGGCCGGGGCGGGCCAGACCGACCAGCCGGCACCGGTCTCCGGCGGACTCATGGCGAGGCGAAGGTCCAGTCTTCGATCGCCAGCCGGACCCGGGCGTCGCCGGCTTCCGCCTCGATCTTCGCCGGCAGATCCGGCGCGCCGGCCGGGCCGGGGCGCCAGGCGGTGTAACGGACGGTCCAGCCCGCCTGCTGAAAGCTTTCCGGCCGGCCTTCTGCGTCGTACACGATCGCCTGCACGGGGTACTCCACCGCCGGCGCACCGCGCACCCAACTGCCGAGCTGCTGCAGCGGCACCGACCAGCCTGTGGTTTCAAGCAACAGGTCTTCGGCGAACTCGCCATCGCGCGGACCGCCTTCCAGCCCTTCGATGCGGCCCGCTTCGGAATGCAGATCGCCGATCAGACGCCAGCTCTGGCGAGTGACCGGCGCGCTCAGGGCGATCTCGTACCGTCGCCGATCATGCTGTTGCCATTCGATGCGACCGCTGCCGCCCTTGTCGCCCTTGCTGATCGCCGCGCGGCCGCTGAAGGACCACGCGTCGTACTGCGCCAGAAACTCCTGACGCACCTGCTGTCGGGACGCCAGCGCTTCGGCCGACAGCGCGGGCGCACGATGAGCCGGCGCGGTCGTCGCACAACCGGCGAGGGAAACGAAGATCGCCAGCACCGCCGCAAACGTACGCAGACTCATGCGCCCGCTTTCTCTGGCAGCGGCGGCAGGACCACGCCGGTCTTGTCGATCGCGCGCTGCAGCGAACGGTTCTCGGGATCGATCTTTCGCGACTCCTCGAAATACTTCCGCGATTCGTCTTTCTCGCCGAGCACCCACAGCACTTCGGCCAGATGCGCGGCGATCTCCGCATCCTTCTGTTTGGTGAAGGCGCGGCGCAATTCGGTCAGCGCTTCTTCCTTGCGCCCGAGGCGATATAGCACCCAGCCGTAGCTGTCGATGATCGCCGCGCTGTCAGGCTGCGCGGCGATCGCGCGCGCGATCAGTTCAAGCGCTTCCTGATGGCGGTCGGTGCGGTCGGCCAGGGTGTAGCCGAGCGCGTTGAGCGCGTTCACGTCTTCGGCGTCGATGGCCAGAATCTTGCGGAAATCGGCCTCGGCGCGCGGAATATCGTCGCGACGCTCCCACATCAGGGCACGGGCGTACAGCAGCTGCTTTTCGTCGGGAAATGCGGCCAATGCGCGCGCGTAGGTGTCGAGTTCGCCGTCGAGATTGCTGTCGTCCTTGCGCAGCTCGGCCTCCAACAAGTACGCATCGCGCCGGGTCTCTTCGTCGGCATCGCCATCGGCCTGCAGTTCGTGCAGTCGCGCGTAGGCTTCGTCCGCGCGCTTGAGCTTGTGCAGGACCGTGGACGAACGCAGCCGCGCCTGCCAACGCTGTGCTCCGCCGGGCACGCCTGCGTACCACTCCAGCGCTTCCTCATGGCGTTCGATGAACTCGGCGATCTGACCCAGCAGCAGGCGGCGGCCGGGATCCGGCGCGGCGGAGTCGCGTTTCAGCTCGTCGTAGACCTTGGCCACACCGGCCTTGTCTTCGGCCTGGGCCAGGTAGGCGGCACGGAGGATGTAGCTGCGGTCGCTCTGCGGGCCGTGGGCCAGCACGGCGGCCGCCTGGACGTTGTCGCCCATCTCGCTGTATTCGTTGGCCACGGCGAAACCCAACTCCGGCGACAGCAGCGACGGCTCACCCAGTTCGCTCAGCACCTTGCGCGCCTCGTCGGTCTTGCCGGCTTCACGCAGCTGACTGGCATGCAGCAGCGCGACCGCCGGTTCGTCGGGGAATTTGGCGACGACTCTGGTGACGATCTTTTCGGCCAGATCGTTGCGCTGCAGTTGCTGAGAGAACTCGCCGAACGCCAGCCAAGCCTCGAGCTGGTCGGGAATCGAATCGATCAGCTGGCCCACCAACCGCCCGGTGAGTTTCGGATCGCCGGAACCGGCATCGAGCGCCACCAGGGCGTAGCGCCAGCCGTCCTTGTCGCCGCCGCGCATCAGCGCCTGGAGTTCGCGGCGCGCGGTGCGTTCATCCTTCCGACGCAAAGCCAGCGTCGCTTCGGCGTTGCGCATCGACGGCGAACGCTTGGCGCGGCTGCGCCAGAGCTTCAGCGCCTCGGCGGCGCTGGCGTCCTGTTTGGCCAGCAGCGCGATCCGTGTCGCCCGCTCGGCCAGGACCGCATCGCCGTCGGCGGCCTTCGCGGCATCGAGATACCAGCGCGCGGCGTCCTCCAGTTTGCCGGCCTGCAGCGCGTATTCGGCGGCCATGGTCGGCGTCAGCGGATCGGGGGCCGTCGCGGCAGGCGGAGCCGCCAGCGCCGCGCCCGCGTACGACGCAAGCAACCACGTCAGGGACAGGCCGAACAGCATCGACAGCCGGCGAAAGATGATCGGAAATGCGGGCATCGGCGTGATGGGCCGTAAACTATGGAATTGTCGCCAGCTTACCCCAACCATCTGAACGCACCTCCGCCGGTCGTCATGCCCCACCTCATCGCCCTCGGCATCAACCACCAGACCGCGCCGGTGTCCCTGCGCGAGCGGGTCGCGTTCTCCGAAGAGGCCTTGCCTGCAACCCTGTCCGCGCTGCGCGCGCTGCCGGGGGTGGAGGAAGTGGCGCTGCTCTCCACCTGCAACCGCACCGAGGTCTATGCCCTGACCGGCGGCGACGGCGATGCCCTGGTCGCATGGCTCGCGGCACATCCCCAGGACGGCGGTTCAACCGGCCGGACGCCGCTGGCGCTGCACGAATATCTGTACCGGTACCGCAACGACGAAGCCGTTCGCCATCTGTTCCGGGTCGCCACCGGTCTGGACTCGCTGGTGCTGGGCGAACCGCAGATTCTCGGCCAGGTGAAACAGGCCTGGTCGGCCGCGCGCGGCGCCGGCACGCTGGGTAACCGCCTCGATCGCCTGTTCCAGCACGCCTTCGTCACCGCCAAACGCGCACGCACCGATACCCGCATCGGTGCGAATCCGGTCTCGGTGGCCTCGGCGGCGGTGCGCATGGCCGAAGAAGCCTTCGCCCGGCCGGCCGACTGCACCATCCTGCTGATCGGCGCTGGCGAAACCATCGAACTCACCGCCCTGCATCTGGTGCAGGCGAAGGCCAAACGCCTGCTGTTCGCCAACCGCACCCTCGCCCACGCCCAGGAACTCGCCACCCGCCACGGCGGCGTCGCCCTGCCGCTGACCGAACTCGACCGCCATCTGGCCGAAGCCGACATCGTGTTCTCGGCCACCGCCAGCCGTGAACCGATCCTGCATCGCGACGCGGTCCAGGCCGCGCTGCGCAAACGCCGGCATCGGCCGATGCTGCTGCTCGATCTGGCGGTGCCGCGCGACATCGCGCCGGACGTCGCGGAACTGTCCGACGTATTCCTGTACACCGTCGACGATCTGGAGCGCGTGATCGAAGACAACCGCAACAGTCGTCGCGAAGCCGCAGACGCCGCCGAAGCCATCGTCGAGATGCAGGTGTCGCGCTACGTCGAAACGATGAACGCCAGCGCGCATCACGGCTCGCTGAAACAACTGCGTGCGCACGGCGATGCCGCGCGCAACGAATCGCTGGCGAAAGCGCATCAGCTGCTCGCCGCAGGCCACGACCCCGCCGACGTGCTGCAGCAGCTCGCGCATACGCTGACCAATCGCCTGCTGCATGCGCCCACCGCCGCGCTGCGCGAAGCCGCGCTGAATGGTGATGTCGATATCGTGCGCGCCGCGGAACGTCTGTTCCCGCATCACGCGCCCACGCACAACCGGCTGGCCGACGCGGTCGATCACCAGCTCCATCCCGAACACACGCCCGACGGCCACGATGACGCCGACCCTGCGCCGTAAGCTGGAAGCGCTGGCCGAGCGCCGCGAGGAAATCGAACGACTGCTCGCCGATCCGGCGACGGTCAACGACGCCGCGCGCTATCGCGGGCTGATGCGCGAGTTCTCGCAGCTCGAACCGATCGCCGAAGGCCTCGCCGCCGAGCGTCATGCCCGCGCCGATCTCGCCGCCGCCGAAACGATGCGCAGCGACCCGGAACTGGCGGAGCTGGCCGAAGAGGAAATCGCCGCCGCGCACGCGCGACTGCTCGAACTCGACGCCGCGCTGATGTCGCAGCTGGTACCGAAGGACCCGCGCGACGATGGCGGCCTGTATCTGGAAGTGCGCGCCGGCACCGGCGGCGACGAAGCCGCGATCTTCGCAGGCGATCTGTTCCGCATGTACTCGCGCTACGCGGAGCGGCAGGGCTGGAAAGTCGAAGTGGAATCCGCCAGCCCAGGCGAACACGGCGGCTTCAAGGAAATCATCGCCCGCGTCGACGGTCGCGGCGCGTATTCAAAACTGAAATTCGAATCCGGCACCCATCGCGTGCAGCGCGTGCCGGAAACCGAATCGCAGGGCCGCATCCACACCTC
>CAZGBA010000165.1:0-5557 GCA_964523435.1 uncultured Xanthomonas sp. | reverse complement strand
TGCTCGGGCGCTGGATTCCGGCGTTCGCGCAGGTCTCCGGGCGCATGCAGTTCGATCTGTTCCACGTCTATACGGTCGATCAGCACACGCTGGCGGTACTGCGCAATCTCGCGATCTTCTCGCGCGGCGTCGCAGATGAGCGCTTTTCGACTGCGCATACAGTATGGCCTTCGCTGCGCAAGCCGGAACTGCTGTTGATCGCGGGCCTGTTCCACGACATCGGCAAAGGACGCGGCGGCGATCATTCCGAACTCGGTGCGGTCGATGCGCGCGAATTCTGCCTCGCCCATGGCTTGTCGGAAGCCGATACCGCGCTGATCGAGTGGCTGGTGCGCAAGCATCTGCTGATGTCGGTGACCGCGCAGAAGCAGGACATCACCGATCCCGCCGTGATCCACCGTTTCGCCGGCGAAGTCGCCGACCGCCAGCGACTGGATCATCTCTACCTGCTGACCTGCGCCGACATCGCCGGCACCTCGCCGAAGCTGTGGAATGCGTGGAAAGACCGGCTGCTGGCCGATCTGCATACCGCCACGCGCTTCGCGCTGCGTCGTGGTCTGGAACATCCGGTCGCGGCCGACGAACGCATCGTCGAGAACCAGAACCTCGCCGGCAGCCTGCTCATCGAACAGGGTTTCGACGATGCTGCGGTCGATGCAATCTTCGCGCGCATGCCGCGCGAGAATTTCCTGCGCAGCCGGCCGGATCAGATCGTTTGGCAGGCGACGGTGCTGCACGACAGCGCGCCCGGCGATCTCGTCGCGCGCACCCGGCTGCTGCGCGGACGCGGCGGCGGTTACGAGGTTTTCGTGCATGCGCCCGACCGCGACGGTCTGTTCGCGGCGATCGTCATCACCCTCGACCGGCTGGGGCTGGCGATCCAGCAGGCGCGTGCGCTCGATGGCCCGCAGGGACTCATTTTCGACACGTTTCACGTGTTGCCGAGCGATCCGCAGCACCCGCCGTCGGTCGAGCAGATCGAAACGAGTCTGCACCGCGCGCTGTCCGGCGATCTCGGCCGGCTGCTGCCGTCGCGCCGCGCGCAGCCGCGCCATCTCAAACATTTCCGGATCGCCCCACGCATCGGCCTGGAACCTGCGGCCAACGGTCGGAGCACGCGGATGAGCCTGATCTGCACCGACCGCCCCGGGCTGCTCGCCGATGTCACCCACGTGATGCGTCAGCAGCATGTGCGCGTACACGATGCGCGCATCGCGACCTTCGGCGAGCGCGCCGAAGATCTGTTCCTGATCGCCAACGCACACGACGAGCCGCTGGATGAAGCGCAGGCCGAAGCCCTGCGCGCGGCGCTGCAGGCATCGCTGGACAGCGCGGTCCCTGCTTGAACCCGATTCCCACCGACGAAGATTCCCCCATCGCATGAACAATGTTTCCGCCACCGAACTGCAGTCCATCATCGACAGCGCCTGGGACCGCCGTACCGAGCTCGGCGCCGACGAGATCGCCTGCAATGTGCGTCCTGCTGTCGATCGAGTGATCGCGGGTCTGGAAGCCGGCGAATTCCGCGTCGCCGCACCCGACGCGGATGGCGACTGGACCGTCAACGAATGGCTGAAGAAAGCGGTGCTGCTGTTCTTCCGCACTCAGGAGATGCAACTCATCGACGCGCAGCCTGCGCCGTTCTGGGACAAGGTGCCGGCGCGGTTCGAAGGTTTCGCCGAAACCGATTTCCGCGCGCTCGGCGTGCGCGTGGTGCCGGGCGCGATCGCGCGTCGCGGCGCGCACATCGCGAAGGATGTCGTGCTGATGCCGAGCTTCGTCAACATCGGCGCGTACGTGGGCGAAGGCACGATGGTCGACACCTGGGCCACGGTTGGCAGCTGTGCGCAGATCGGCAAGCACTGCCATCTCTCCGGTGGCGCCGGCATCGGCGGCGTGCTTGAACCGCTGCAGGCATCGCCGACCATCATCGAGGACCATTGCTTCATCGGTGCGCGCTCGGAAGTGGTCGAAGGATTCGTCGTCGGCCACCACAGCGTGATCGGCATGGGCGTCTTCCTCGGTCAGAGCACCCGTGTCTACAACCGCGCGACGAAGGAAATCAGCTACGGCAGCGTCCCGCCGGGCAGCGTCGTTGTTTCCGGTCAGCTGCCCGCCGCCGATGGCTCGCATTCGCTGTACTGCGCGGTGATCGTGAAGCAGGTGGACGAGAAAACCCGCAGCAAGACTTCCATCAACGAATTGTTGCGAGGCTTGGCGGAATGAGCAGCGAAAAGCTTTCCGGCGCAACCTTCTTCCTCAAGCGGATCTTTCCGGCGATCTGGCTCGGATTCCTGGCGCTTTTCGTGATCATGGGGTTCGCGACCGGTCCTCACGAAAAAATCGATGCGCTGCCCTTTCTGTTGATGCCGTTGGTCATGACCGCATTCGGCATTTTCATTTTCAGGAAACTGGTATGGGATTTGGCCGATGAGGTTTCCCTGGCCGGCGATACCTTGATCGTGCGCAAGGGCGGCATCGAAGAGCGGATACGCTTGGCGGACATCATGAATGTCAGCGTCAGCCAGATGACCAATCCGAAGCGGATTGCACTGCGACTGCGGAAAAATTGCAGGCTCGGCGATGAAATCGTGTTCACGCCGAAGTCGGAATTCCAGTTCAACCCGTTCGCCCGGAACAAGACCGCCGAGAAATTGATCCTGCTGGTGGATCGGGCGCGACAAACGGAAGCCATGCGATGACGACATTCTATGGGCTGAACAATTGCGACACCTGCAAGAAAGCCCGCAACTGGCTGAAGCGCTTCGGTATCGCGCACGACTTCGTCGACTATCGCGACCATCGCCAGTCGCCGGAGACCTTGCTCGCGTGGAAAGATGCGCTGGGCGGCTGGGAAGCGATGATCAACAAATCCTCGACCACGTGGCGCACCCTGCCGGACAATCGCAAATCGCCGGGCTCCGACGCCGAATGGAAGCTGCTGCTGAAGGAATATCCGCAGCTGATCCGACGGCCGGTGGTGGTGACCGACGATGGTCTGGTCACGCAGGGCTTCAGCGACAACGGCTTCAAGAAGCGTTTCGGTCCAAGCGCATGAGCCTTCGCCATGCTCTGCTGTTGCTGTTCGCGGGCCCGGCGACTTTTCTTTTCGCTGGCGGTGTTGCGTTTCTGCTGCTCTCGACATTCGGGACGGCGATGCTGCCCGGCGGCCAAGACAACGACAGGGCTGTCATCCACTACGCACTGGTCTTCGGGCTCTGCGCAACGCCCATCGCACTGATCGCATTGAACAAACGCTTGCGCAAGCCTTTATCGAAGGACAGGACATGACCGTGCTCGATCTGACCCGCGACCTGATCGCGCGCCGTTCCGTCACCCCCGACGACGCGGGCTGCCAGCAACTGTTGGCGCAGCGACTCACGCGCGTCGGCTTCCGCTGCGAGCATCTGCGTTACGGCGAGACCGACAATCTCTGGGCCACGCATGGCGCAGGGTCGGGCGACGATGCGGGGCCGGTGCTGGTGCTGTTGGGGCATACCGATGTGGTGCCGCCGGGACCGGTCGATGCATGGACAAGCGATCCGTTCGCGCCCGAGATCCGTGACGGCGTGCTGTACGGTCGCGGCGCCGCCGACATGAAGGGCAGCGTGGCGGCGTTCGTGGTCGCGCTGGAGCGCTTCGCGGTCGCGTATCCGGACCATCGCGGCACGGTGGCGATGCTGTTGACCTCGGACGAAGAGGGCGATGCGCTTGATGGTGTGCCGAAGGTCGCGCAGTTGTTCCGCGAGCGCGGTCAGCGCATCGACTGGTGCATCACCGGCGAGCCGTCGTCGAAAGCGGTGCTCGGCGACCTGTTGCGCGTCGGCCGTCGCGGCACGCTGTCGGCCACACTCACGATCAAGGGCATTCAGGGCCATGTCGCCTATCCAGAAAAAGCCCGCAATCCGATCCATCAGGCGGCGCCTGCGCTGGTCGAGCTGTCGACCCGCACCTGGGACTCCGGCTACGAGACGTTCCCGCCGACCAGTTTCCAGATCAGCAACGTGCATGCCGGCACCGGCGCCAACAACGTGATTCCCGGCGAACTGCAGGTGGTGTTCAACCTGCGCTACAACCCGAACTGGCGCGCCGAACAGCTCGAACGCGAGTGCGAGGCGATGCTGACCGCGCATGGATTGGAGTACGAGATCCGCTGGCATCGCGGCGGCGAACCGTTCTATACGCCAGAAGGGCAATTGCGTGCCACGGCGCGTGAAGTGCTGCGCGAGTTCTCGGGCGCGCTGCCCGAGGAAAGCACCGCAGGCGGCACTTCCGATGCGCGCTTCATCGCGCCGCTGGGTGCGCACTGCGTCGAAATGGGTCCGGTCAACGCCAGCATCCACAAGGTCGACGAGCACGTATCGGTCGCCGATCTCGAACGCTTGCCGGATCTGTATTTCACGCTGATCGAACGTATGCTGTGTCCGCGCTGAGCCGCGCCACTGCGATCGGCAAGCGCCTGCCCCGCTGCGATGGCCGGAGCATCTTCGCCCATGTGGCCGGGATTCTTTACAGTGCAGCTTGCCAAACCTCTGGTGGCCGGGTTAGGGTTGAACCATGACCTCGCGTTCCGCCGCCGCCCGCAATCCCAACCGCAGCAATCACAATTGCGCGAATAACCGTGCACTCACACGGCGGGATGGCGACCAGGCATAAGCGACAGAACAGGCCTGAAACCCAGAAACCCGCGCCGGAAGCGCGGGTTTCGTGCTTTCGGCGCCCAGAAAACCGGCAAAGAAAACCAGCAAAGGAGTTTTTTCGATGTGTTCGATTCTCGGCGTTTTCGATCTTCGTCCCGGCGCCGATGTCGGCCCGCTGCGCCCCCTCGCGCTGTCGCTGTCCGCGCGTCAGCGTCATCGCGGTCCCGACTGGTCCGGCGTGCACGTGGAACCGCGCGCGCTGCTGGTGCATGAGCGTCTGGCCATCGTCGATCCAAGCGGCGGCGCGCAGCCGCTGCATTCCGAGGACGGCGATCTCACGCTGGCGGTCAACGGCGAGATCTACAACCATCGTGCGCTCGAAGGCGCACTGCGCAAACCGTACGCCTTCCAGTCCGGTTCGGATTGCGAAGTCATCAACGCGCTGTATGCCGAATGCAAGTCCCGCGATGGCGGCGATATCGGCGCATGGCTTGATCGCCTGAACGGCATTTTCGCGTTCGTGCTGTGGGATCGCGCTGCGGGTCGCTTCATCATCGCCCGCGATCCCATCGGCGTGTGTCCGCTGTACTGGGGACACGATGCCGACGGTCGGGTCTGGGTCGCCTCGGAAATGAAGGCGCTGGTGCGGGTCTGCGACGATGTCGCCCAGTTCCCGCCGGGCCATTACTTCGACAGCGCCGACGGCCAATTGCATCGTTACTACGAACGCGCGTGGCGCGACTACGACGCCACCGCAGGCGTGCAGGTTTCGGCACGCGAACTGCGCGAGGCCTTCGAGGCCGCCGTGCATCGTCAGCTGATGAGCGACGTGCCCTACGGCGTGCTGCTGTCGGGCGGACTCGATTCCTCGCTGGTCGCTGCCTGCGCCGCGCGTTTCGCCCGCCGCCGCGTCGAAG
>CAZGBA010000164.1:0-5600 GCA_964523435.1 uncultured Xanthomonas sp. | reverse complement strand
CCGCCTTGTAAGCGGTAGGTCGTCCGTTCAAATCGGACTGTCGGCACCATCCCCTCTTATCGCCGTCCCTGCAGGATTCCCGCCATGCGCAGCTTCCCGCCCGTGTCACTGATCGGCGTACCCACCGACATCGGCGCCGGCCATCGCGGCGCGCGGATGGGGCCGGACGCGCTGCGCATCGCCGGTCTCGGCGAGGCCCTCGCCGCGCGCGGCGTGGATGTGATCGATCGCGGCAATCTGCCCGGCCCCTCGAATCCCTGGCTGCCGCCCACCGACGGCTACCGCCATCTGCAGGAGGTCGTCGCCTGGAACAAATCGCTGATGGACGCGGTCGGCGCCGAGCTGCGCGCGGGCCGGATGCCGATCGTGCTGGGCGGCGACCATTGCCTCGGCGTCGGTTCGATCACCGCCGTCGCCCGCTGGTGTCGCGACACCGGCAAGAAACTGCGCGTGCTGTGGCTGGACGCCCACGCCGATTTCAACACCAGCGATGTCACGCCCTCGGGCAACCTCCACGGCATGCCCGTCGCCTGTCTCTGCGGCATCGGTCCCGAGCCGCTGGTGCACCTGGGCGGCAGCGCCCCGGCGATGCGTCCCGACGAAATCCGCCAGATCGGGATCCGCTCGGTCGATGCCGGCGAAAAACGGCTGGTGAAAGACTACGGTCTCGACATCTACGACATGCGCTACATCGACGAAGTCGGGATGAAGCGCGCGATGGCCGAAGCGCTGGAAGACATCGACGACGACACCCATGTGCACGTCAGTTTCGATGTCGATTTCCTCGACCCCAGCATCGCCCCCGGCGTCGGCACCACCGTACCCGGCGGCCCTAACTACCGAGAAGCGCAGCTGGTGATGGAAATGATCGCCGACACCGGGCGCATGGGTTCGCTGGACATCGTCGAACTCAATCCAGCGCTGGACAATCACAACGGCACCGCCGAACTCGCGGTGGATCTGGTCGAAAGCCTGTTCGGCAAATCGACGCTGATGCGGGATTGAGCGTCGCCAGGACGCCGCGCCCGCGACGATCAGCGCTTTTCGGAATCTTCGCCCGGCAACAGCGGGTAGACCTGTCGGATCGTGCATCCGTACTGCGCCGCCAGCGAACCTTCTGTCCGGGGCCGCAGGACGCCACCGATGTTTTCGTCGCGCGTGAACAGCGCCCGATCGCCGATGTTGCCGCAGATCGCATTCGTGCCCACGCCCGAGACCAACTGCATATGGTTGGATGAAGACATCTCGCTGCAGCTGCCGCCCAGTTCCACCCGGTAATAGCGGTTGCCGCCGTTGCGCCTGGCCGAGGTTTCGACGATGAGGTCGCCTTTGTCCTCGCTCCACCCGCGCATGTAACGCGCATCCAGGCAGTAGGCGGTGGTGCCCCCGAAACCGCGCCGACGTTTACCGCGCACTTCGAGGGCAGCCAACTCGGCAACGTTGCCGCCCTGTCGATCACTGCGCAGGGCATGTTCGGCGTACTCGCGTGCGTCGATCCGCGCCAGTCCGGCGACCGCGCATCGACGATCGCCCATCTGCAGGATCTCCTCGTTGCTGCCGCAGATCCAGCCTTGCCGGCTGCTCAGCTGCAGATGCTCCGCGCGCATCGCGCCGGGACAGGCATCGGCCAACTCCAGCCGATAGCGGGCGCCATCGCCCAAGCGGATGGCCAGCGTCTGCGGATCGCTCTGTCGCACTTCCCGCACGTCGCGCGCGCTGAAGCAGTGCGGTGCCGGCGGCGGCGCCTGCTCATCGGAGGCCGACGAGCCCACGGCAGGCGCGAACGACAGCAGCAGCGCGAATACGGCGGATTTCGTCATGGCGTTGCCCGTGGTTCGGCCGATGCCGGGGTGGGAAGACTCGCCGGGACTCTATCATCCACGGACGCGACACCGGCACCGACCAGAATTTCCGCCGCTACGAAACCGCATCGTGACCGGAATCGCGATCTCTTCGATACCGCTTTACGCAGGTCGTCGATCCAGACCACGAATCGATACCGCGCCATCCACCAGCGCCACCTCCACCGCGCGCAGCGAGTCGCCGCGACACGGGCCGGCGACGCAAGCGCCCGCGCCCAATTCGAAACTGGCGCCGTGCGCGGCGCAGACCAGCAGACCGTCTTTGGAGGTCAGGAACTTGCCGGGCGCCCAATCGAGCCGGCGACCCGCGTGCGGACAGATATTGAGCCACGCGCGCACGCTGTCGCCCTTGCGATGCAGGATCAGAGATTCGGCCACGCCGTCGATCTCCGCCTCGATCTCCAGCAACCCACCGTCGGGCAGATCGTCCAGCGCCAAGCGAGGCTTGGCTACGTCGGCTTCGGGGTTTAACGAAGTTCTCACACCTTCGGTCATCGAGCGTCCGATACTGCGGCAACCGGCCGCTGGCCCATAGTGTGTCACGACAATATCCGCATGCGCGCTCACCGCTTTTTCTCGATTCCCGCGTTCCGTTCCGGCCGTCGCCGCGCCAGTGATTTCTTCGCTCCGCGCAAGCCCCGCCATCGTGTGCTGCGCGTGGTACTGGCACTGTTCGGCGTGGCGCTGCTCGCGGTGCTGCTGGTGTTCGGGCTGATGATCGGCGCGGCGATGCTCGGCGGCGGGCTGCTGTACCGGCTGTGGCGGCAACGCGGCAAACCGGTCGCGAAGCCGACACGGACACTCGAAGCCGAATACCGCGTGCTGCGCAAACCAGTGCTGACTGTCGGGCGCTGACCGCCGGACGCTGAGCCGGCCCGTCCCGCCACTCTCGACTCACCGCCATCGCGCGGGCGATCATGCAGCAATGAACGATCACATCCACGACCTCATCCCCGCGCCCGCAGCGGCGCGCGTCCCCGTACGCGGCATCGCCGTCTCGGGCGACTTCCCGGTCCGCCGCATCTACTGCGTCGGCCGCAATTTCGCCGACCACGCCCGAGAAATGGGCGCCACCGCGCCGGCCTCGAAAGCGGAACGCGGCACACCGGTGTTTTTCCTGAAGCCCACCGATGCACTGGTCATCGATGGCGTCGCCGCCTATCCGCCGGGCACGCAGGATCTGCACCACGAAATCGAGCTGGTCGTCGCGCTGGGTCGCGATGCGCCGGCCGGCGTACTGGATCCGACGCAAGCCGAAGCGCTGATCTTCGGCTATGGCATCGGCCTCGATCTGACCCGACGCGATCTGCAGGCCGCCGCCAAGGCCAAAGGGCTGCCCTGGGACACCGCCAAGTCCTTCGACCAGTCGGCGCCAATCAGCGCCCTGCTGCCCGCGAGCGAAGTCGGCGAGCTCGCGCCGCGCACGCTGTCGCTGCGGGTCAACGGCACGCTGCGCCAGGAATCGCGCCTCGATCAGCTGATCTGGGACGTCCCCGACATCCTGCATGAGCTGTCGAAGCTCTACGCACTGCGTGCCGGCGATCTGATTTTCATGGGCACCCCGGCAGGCGTCGCCGCGCTGCAGCCGGGCGATGTCTGCGAAGGCCGGTTGGACGATCTGATCCGCCTCGACTGCCGGATCGCGCCGCCGCGTTGAAAAATAGCTTCGGCTGCCTGCACAAGGCCGCTTCCGGAAGCTAGACTCGCCCCACATCCACTTCGGGGAGAGCGGTTCCATGGGCATGATCAGTGAGTTCAAAGAGTTCGCGATGAAGGGCAACGTCGTCGACCTCGCGGTCGGCGTCATCATCGGCGGCGCATTCGGCAAGATCGTCAGCTCGCTGGTCGATGGCGTGATCATGCCGATCGTCGGCAAGCTGGTCGGCGGCGTGAACTTCAACGAGCTCGCCTACGTTCTGCAGGACGCCGTCATCGGCCCGGACGGCAAGGAAACCGCCGCTGCGGTGGCGATCAAGTACGGCGCATTCCTGCAGACCATCATCGACTTCACCATCATCGCGTTCGTGCTGTTCATGGTGATCAAGGCCATGAACCGGCTCAAGAAAGCCGAAGCCGCCGCACCGCCGGCCGAGCCCGCCGAAGATGTGCTGCTGCTGCGCGAGATCCGCGATTCGCTGAAGAAGTAAAGCCACATCGCGACATGACTGCGGAGGCCGCGGGCTGATACGCTCGCGGCCTCCTGCTTTTCCGGTCGGTGAATCCACCATGCGTTCGAATCCTGCCCGCTTCGCTTTGCTCGCTGGCGCGCTCGCCGGCATGCTCGCCACTGGCGTCGCACTGGCGGCGGAACCACACGCAACCCGCATCCCGGACCAGGCCATGACGAACGCCGCGCAGTTGCGCGAACGCACGCTGCAGGACACGACCGCATGGCAGGTGGTGGAATCGCTGACCACCGAAGTCGGCCCGCGCCTGGCCGGCAGCGAAGCCGACGCGCGCGCGGTGCGCTGGGCCGAAGCGAAATTCAAGGCACTGGGCTACGACAAGGTCTGGCTGCAGCCGGTGAGTTTTCCGAAGTGGATGCGTCGCAGCGAACGCGGCGAAGTCGTCGACGCAAACGCGCAGCCGCTGACGCTCACCGCACTCGGTGGAAGCCCGGGCGGCATCGTCGAGGGCGAGGTGGTGCGCTTCGCGGATCTGACCGCGCTGGAAGCGGCGCCTGCGGGTTCGCTCGCCGGCAAGATCGCCTTCGTCGATTACCGGATGGAACGCGCCCGCGACGGCAGTGGTTACGGCATCGGCAGCAAAGTGCGCACGCGCGGACCGTCGGCCGCGATCCGCGCGGGCGCCGCCGCGTTCGTGATGCGTTCCGCCGGCACCGACAGCCACCGCAACCCGCATACCGGCATCACCCGTTTCGACGACGGCCTCACGCCGATTCCCTCCGCTGCACTCTCAGTGCCCGATGCCGAACAGCTTTCGCGACTCATCGCGATGGGGCCGCCCGTGCGCCTGCGCGTCGCACTCGACTGCGGCTGGGACGGCACAGCGGAATCGTTCAACGTGATCGGCGAAATCACCGGCAGCCATCGCAAGCTGCGCGAGGAAGTCGTCGTCATCGGCGGCCATCTCGATTCCTGGGACCTCGGCACCGGCGCGATCGACGATGGCGCGGGCGTGGCGATCACGATGGCAGCCGGACATCTCATCGGCCAACTGCCGAAAGCGCAGCGCCCCGCGCGCACGATCCGCGTGATCGCATTCGCCAACGAAGAACAGGGTCTGTACGGTGGCAAAGCCTACGCCGCGCAGTACAAGGCCGATGTGGCGAAGCATCAGCTCGTCGCCGAAAGCGACTTCGGCGCCGGCCGCATCTACGCCTTCAACACCGGCGCCGCAGCGCACGCGGCCACCGCTGTCGCGCAGATCGCCGAAGCGCTGAAACCGCTGGGTATCGACGCCATGGCCAAAGGCGGCGCCGGTCCGGATGTCGGCCCCATCGCCGCCGAAGGCGCGGCCTGGGCATGGCTGGGGCAGGACGGCACCGACTACTTCGACCTGCACCACACACCAGACGACACCCTCGACAAGATCGATCCCGCAGCGCTGGCGCAGAACGCTGCTGCGTATGCAGTATTCGCGTATCTCGCCGCATCGGCGGACGGCGGGTTCGGCAGTGCGCCGAAGATGCCGGAAGCCGCAAAGCCATGACAGCGCGGCATGCTTTTGTAGGAGATTCTATGTCGCAGAACAAGCCTCTTTGAGCGTCCGGGTGTG
>CAZGBA010000163.1:0-5618 GCA_964523435.1 uncultured Xanthomonas sp. | reverse complement strand
TGGCCGGGTTGCCGATGATCACCGCCTTGCCGCCGCCGATGTTCAGGCCGGCCACCGCGTTCTTGTAGGTCATACCGCGCGAGAGCCGCAGCACATCCTTCAGCGCGTCCTGTTCGGTCTTGTAAGGCCACATCCGCAAGCCGCCCAGCGCGGGGCCGAGCACGGTGTTGTGGATCGCGACGATGGCTTTCAGGCCCGCGTCCTTGTTGTGGCAGAACACGACTTGCTCGTGGCCGTTGTTTTCGATGTGTTCGAAGATCATCGGAAGCTCCCTTGCGCTGGCGCCGGACATTTCCGGTACGCCTGAGTATGTGGCAAGTCGTTGAATCTCTTTGAATCAGCGGCTTGGTATTGCGGCCTGTTCGGACCGCAGGGGCCGTAGTCTAATGGAATCGTATGCAGCGGGTCTGGCCGTTGAATGACAGCGGTCGCCATGCCTTCAGAAGTTGCGGTATCGCCCCTGGCGGATCCACAGCGTCGACAGCCATTTCACGCCGGCTTCCACCGGCGTGCCCGCATGCAGCGAATCCGGGTCCAGACTGCCGTCGGGCATGAGATTGTCGAAAATCACCGCACGCCCTGGAAGCGGTTCCACACGCAGTTCCGGCGCCGGAAATTCGGTCGCGCCGCCCGCGTCCACCGCATTCAGATAAACGCAGACGGTACGGATGCGGTTGCCGGCATGCGGGCGGTCCATCTGCAGGGTTCCCGACGGCAGGTAATCGCGATGCGGTCGATACTGCTGGCCCGGCAGATAGCGCAGCACGGTCAACTGTTCGGCATTGGGCAGATCGATGCCCGCAGCAGCGGCCATGCGCAGCTGCGCCACGCGCAGCGCGGTGTTCTCCAGCAGCGGATCGAAGCTCGTTTCGCTACTGGTGCGGACCTGCAGGGTGTGAGGCACGCCGGTGAGCGGATCGGCGGTCTGCGAGTCGTGCAGATGCGGCTGTGCGCAGGCGATCAGCAGCCGGCATTCGTCGGCGGAGAAGAAACGGTCGATCATCGAGATGCGCGGCTGCGCGCTCAGGGGCCGCATCGTTGGCGGAGACAGTGCGTCTTCGATCGAGAGCTGACGCGGCGGGGTGTTGTCATCCACCGGCGGCGGCAGTGTGAAGTCGGGTAGCCGCACCGCACCGTTCGCGGTCAGTTGCGCCCACAGATCTTCGGCGGCGTCGGGCTGCGCTTCGCAGCCTTCGCCGTGCGCAAGACGCTCCGCCAGCAGCATCGCCGCAACCGCGCTACCGCGACCGGCGGCGCGTTCCAGCAACTGCATGCACAGCGACTGGTCGTCCGGATGCGCCTTGCGGCCGAAATGGATCGCGGCGGTGAGCAGGGCCGGCGGAAAATTCGCCTGCACCGCGCGATGCAGACGTTCGTTGATGAGCCCATCGCGCGGCAGCGCCATGCCGCCCAGCGCGATCTGCACCAGCAGATCGCTGGCCAGCGGATGACCCGCCTGTTCGGCACGCAGCAGCCACTGCGTCGCGGTCTGCGGCGCGGGCGCGCCGGCGATGCCGTACAGCCGCATCCGCGCGTATTCCACCTGCGCCTCGACATGCCCCGCCTCCGCTGCGCGCAGATGCCAGTGCTGCGCATCGTCCATGCGCTGCGCGTCGGCCAGCGCGAGCGCAAGCGCGAAGGCGTGTTCGGCCGAACCGGCTTCGGCAGCAGTCTGCAATTCGGCGAGCGACATGGGCGTATTCACAGCTGCGATTCCACGGGAAGCCAGGAAATGGCGGTAGCGCTGATCCGCTGCCAGGTGCCGGTGTCGGGCTCAGTCGACAGCATGGACGGCGGTTTCGCGGCGCGATCCAGCCAGCGCGGGTTGCCATTCTTGTCGAGGTGCATCCAATAGCTCAGCTCGGGCCCGGAGAGACGCAGGTATTCGTCGCGCACGGCTTTGGCCAGATCGGCATCGTCGAACATCACTCCCATCTCGGTGTTGAGATAGGCCGAACGTGCATCGAGGTTGAACGAGCCGATGAAACCGCGCGCGTCGTCCACGCTGTAGGCCTTGGTGTGCAGGCTGGCGCCGCTGCTGCCGAACAGACTGCTGTCGGGATGTCCCTGCGCGCGCAGTTCGTGGACATGCACGCCACCGCCGATCAGGGCATCGCGATAGGGCCGGTATGCGCCGTAGACCGCAGCGACATCGTTCGCCGCCAGCGAGTTGGTGACGATGCCCACGGTCACGCCTTTACGGGCCAGGCCGGTCATGCCGGCGGTGACATCGGGCCCGGGCACGAAGTACGGCGAGATCAGCAGCACCTTCGCGTTCGCCGCCGACAGGTCGCGTTCGATCCGGTGCACCAGCCATTCGTCGCGGCTGTCCGCTTCCCATTTCAGCGGCGGATCGGCGAGCAGATGGATGCGGTCGCTCCAGAACGGTTCGAGCCGTTTGCCGGCGTAATCCTGCACTCTCGGCGAAGCGGTGACCCGCTGCAGATAGCGCTGCGCTTCGGCGCTCTTCGCTTCGATTTCGATCGCGTCGGCGATGTCCTCGAACGCACCCTCCGGCGCGCGGCTCAGACCGGCCAGTGGCACCGCCGCCGCGCTGTTCCAGTAGCGGTCGAACATCGCACTGGTTTCGGCCACCGCCGGCCCGAACAGCACCACGTCCAGATCGCGAAAATTCACCTCGCCGCCTGCGCCGAAATATTCCACGCCGATATTGCGTCCGCCCACCACCGCCACACGGCCATCGGCGATCCACGCCTTGTTGTGCATGCGATGGTTGACGCTGAAGATGCGCTGGATCAGTTCGACGATCCGGCCTGGGCCGGTGCGGTTGCGGAACGGGTTGTACAGCCGCAGCTCGATGTTCGGATGGCTGTCCAGCAACAGCAGCTTCGAGTCCATGCCCTCCGCATTCATGTCGTCCAGCAGCATGCGCACGCGCACGCCGCGCTCGGCGGCCCGCCAAGCCTCGCGGCCGAGCAGGCGCCCGGTGAGATCGTCGTGCCAGATGTAGTACTGCAGATCGAGACTGCGCCCGGCCTTCTGCGCCGACAGCGCGCGCGCGGCGAAAGCGTCCACGCCGTCGTTGACCAGCAAGGCGCCTGTCTTGCCCGGGTGTTCGGCCAGCAGCGGGCCGAGTTCGCGATCCAGCGCGGTCGCGTCGGCCTGCACCGCCATCGCATGGCTCTTGTCGCCGTTGGCCGGCGGGGTGAAATGGTTGGCCAGCAGCAGGCCGCTGCCGATCAGGGCGGCCAGCGAAAACGTCCCCCACCGCGCGATCCGCCAGAACCGTGTCATCGAACGCATCAAACCATCCCCTCAAGCCCGACTCTCGTGGGGCGATCACCCCATCCGCAGCAGTATCCACGCGGTACAGGCCGCGGAGCAAGGACGCGGATCCGGGCCGGTCGCAGCCTGAGCGCCGCACGCTCTACAATACGCACCAGCCTTTTCCAGCACGGAGCGCGCCATGAGCACGCCAGCCGCACCCGCTCACAACAAGACCACGCCGTCGCTGCAGAGCGAAACCTCGCCGCTGCGTTTCGTCACCGCCGCCAGCCTGTTCGACGGCCACGACGCCGCCATCAACATCATGCGCCGGCTGATCCAGGCGCAGGGCGCGGAGGTGATCCACCTCGGCCACAACCGCAGCGTCGAAGACGTGGTCCGCGCCGCGCTGCAGGAGGACGCCGACGCCATCGCGCTGTCCAGCTACCAGGGCGGGCACGTCGAATACTTCAAATACATGGTCGACATGCTGAAGGAACGCGGCGCCGGCCACATCCGCGTCTTCGGCGGCGGCGGCGGCACCATCACCCCGGAAGAGATCCGCGAACTGCAGGATTACGGCGTCGAACGCATCTACCACCCGAACGACGGCATGCACATGGGCCTCGTCGCGATGATCGAGGACGTGGTGCGTCGCGCCGGCGCCGCGCGCCAGCCGGTGGAAAAGCCGCATCGCGTCGATATCGCCAACGACGATGGCCGGGATGAAATCACCATCGGCCACATGCTCAGCGCGATCGAAGAAGGCGCGATCGACGAATCCGAACTCGCGCATCTGCGCAAAGAGTGGCAGCTCGCCGGCGGCAAGACCCCGGTGGTCGGCATCACCGGCACCGGCGGCGCCGGCAAGTCGTCGGTCACCGACGAACTGCTCAACCGCTTCCTCGCCAATTTTCCGGAGATGCGCATCGCGGTGATCTCGGTCGACCCCACGCGTCGCCGCACCGGCGGCGCGCTGCTCGGCGACCGCATCCGCATGAACTCGCTGCGCTCAATGCGCGTGTTCATGCGATCGATGGCGACCCGCCGCCAGCACGCGGCCACCAACATCGTGCTCAAGGACTGCATCAGCTTCCTCAAATCGCTGGGCTACGATCTGGTCATCGTCGAAACCGCCGGCATCGGCCAGAGCGATTCGGAGATCGTCGACCTCGTCGATTTCCCGATGTACGTGATGACCAGCGACTTCGGCGCGCCCAGCCAGCTGGAAAAGATCGACATGCTCGACTACGCCGAGCTGGTGGTGCTGAACAAGTTCGACAAACGCGGCGCGGAAGACGCGCTGCGCGACGTGCGCAAACAGTGGAAGCGCAACCGCGTCGCGTTCCAGACCGCCGACGAGGATGTGCCGGTGTATCCCACCATCGCCTCGCAGTTCAACGACCCCGGCATCAGCTGGATGTTCGCGAACCTGTGCCGGTTGATGCGCGGGAAACTCAATCTAGGCTCGGCAGCGTCTGTGGGAGCGGCGGAAGCCGCGATGGCCCGCTGCGATTGGCAGCCGAAGATCGATACTTCGCTGAAGGAGCCGCGTGCCACCGTACTGATCCCCGGCAACCGCGTGCGCTATCTCGCCGAGATCGCCGAACAGGGCCGCGGCATCAACCGCCGCATCGAATCGCAGGCCGAAACCGCCGATCGCGCGCAGTCGTATTGGCAGTCGCTGCGTGATCTGGGTGATGTGGCGTTGCCGAAGTCATTGGAACTCTACGCGACGGATGCCTTGCTTCCTGTAGGAGCGGCGCAAGCCGCGATAGACGTGCATGCAGACGATCAGATCGCGGCTCGCGCCGCTCCTACAAAATCGGATCCGACCCTCATCACCCTCCGCCAACGCTACAACGACGCCGTCCAATCGCTAGATTCCGAAGCCCTCAAGCTGCTGCGCGAATGGCCCACACGCCTGAAATCGATTGTCGATGACGTCACCGAATACCAGGTCCGCGACAAGACCATCCGCGTCGAAAACTACCGCGAATCGCTGTCCTACCAGCAGATTCCGAAAATCGCCGCGCCCACCTACAAAAGCTGGGGCGAGCTGCTGACCTTCCTGCAGAAGGAAAACCTGCCCGGCTATTACCCGTACACCGGCGGCGTGTATCCGTACCGCCGCACCGGCGAAGACCCCATCCGCATGTTCGCGGGCGAGGGCACGCCGGAGCGCACCAACCGCCGCTTCCATTACCTCAGCGTCGGCCAGCCGGCCGCGCGTCTGTCCACCGCGTTCGACAGCGTCACCCTGTACGGCGAAGACCCGGCGATCCGCCCCGACATCTACGGCAAGATCGGCAACTCCGGCGTCAACATCGCCACGCTCGACGACATGAAGAAGCTGTATTCCGGCTTCGACCTGTGCGCGCCCAGCACCTCGG
>CAZGBA010000162.1:0-5855 GCA_964523435.1 uncultured Xanthomonas sp. | reverse complement strand
CGTAGCCCGTCAGGTGCAGCAGCGCATAGATCAGCATCGAGCCGTGGCCGTTGGAGAGCACGAAACGGTCGCGGTTGGCCCAGTGCGGATTGCCCGGGTTGTGCTGCAGATAATCGTTCCACAGCACTTCGGCGATATCGGCCATGCCCATCGGCATGCCCGGATGGCCGGAGTTGGCGGCCTGGACCGCGTCGATGGCGAGGAAACGGATGGCGTTGGCGAGGTCGCGGCGGCTGGGCGTCGTCATGGGGCGGGAGTCGTTCTGCGGCGCCCGGCGGGGTGCGGGCCGCCCATTGTCCCATCCGGGAGCCCGCGATGTCTCGTCGACGGGCTCCCTGTCAGCACGCCCCGCCGGCGGAACGGCCGGCGAGGTCGCGCATCGCGGCTGCGATCAACGCGCCGCGTCGATCACCGCGCACATCGAAGTGATCTGGAAATCCTGACTGGTCGCATAGCCGCCGGGCGTGGTCTTGGTGACCGTGATCTTCACGTCCTTCTTGCCCTGCGCCTCGATCACCACGTTCCACGGCAGCGTCGCCTTGACGCCGGCGAGATCGACGCCGCCGTTGGGTTGTTCGAAGGAAATCACGCCCACTTTCTCGTCGCTGGACGCCACGCGCAGGCCGGACTTGGTGCCTTCGGTGTAGATGCGCTTGAAGGCGGTGGACACGCTCACGCCCGGCACCACATCCCATGTGGTGAAGCTGCGGCCGGTCATGAATTTGCCTTCCTGCTTGAAATTGGTCTTGCAGGCCGGATCCGCAGCTGTCGCGGTGCCTGCCATCGCCAGCAGTACCGCCATCGTCAACATCTTGTGCATCGTTGGTTCTCCTTGATCGCGCCGCGCCCGGAATAGGCGGATATCGCATCGATTCTGCCAGTGGCGGGAAACTGCCACAAGCCGCGCCACAAGTTGCGGGGTCGCGGCGTTGCGGCTGTGCGACTCAGCGCACGATGTCGTCGAGATTGTCGGGCAGCAACGCGTCGGAAATCACCCCGCCCGGCGCGTCCTGTTCGCCGCTGCGCTTCGCCACCACCACGGCGGTCGCCAGGTCTCCGCCCACGTTCAGTGATGTGCGGCACATATCGAGGAAGGTATTGACGCCGAGGATGATGCCGATGCCTTCGGGCTTGATGCCGATGATGCCGCAGATCATCGCGATCACCGGCAGCGAGCCGGACGGAATGCCCGCCGTGCCGATACCGCCGAGGATGCACAGCAGCAGCACCAGCAACTGCTGCCCGAAGCCAAGGTTCAGGCCATAGACCTGGGCGAGGAACAGCACGGTGATGCCTTCAAACAGCGCGGTGCCGTGATGGTTCGCGGACGCGCCGACGGTCAGCACGAAACGCGACACTTTGCGCGGCAGCTTCAGATTTTCTTCGGCCACGCGCAGCGTGACCGGCAGGGTCGCGGTGGACGAAGCGGTGGCGAACGCGGTCAGCAGCGCCTCCTGGCTGCCGCGGAAGAACACCAGCGGCGACATCCCGCCCATGAACCGCACCCACAGCGGCAGCACCACAAAGCCATGGATCGCCAGCGCCGCCACCACCGTGACCACGAACCACACCAGACTCTTGAGCACATCGATGCCCAACTGCGCACAGAGCGTGAACATGAAGCAGGCCACCGCGTAGGGCGCGAGCTTGATGAACATGCCGATCAGATGCATGCAGATCTCGAACAGACCGTGCAGCGCGTGCTTGAACGCCTGGGTGCCGGGCGTGGGCTTCATCACCAGACCGATGCCCATCATCAGCG
Source organism: uncultured Xanthomonas sp. (assembly GCA_964523435.1). Taxonomy (GTDB): domain Bacteria; phylum Pseudomonadota; class Gammaproteobacteria; order Xanthomonadales; family Xanthomonadaceae; genus Lysobacter_I. The sequence continues at coordinate 4,093 of CAZGBA010000162.1, read as the reverse complement.
CGAAGAACACGATGCCGAGCTTCTTGCTGTCGTCGCCCATCGCGCCGACGATGTTGTGCGGCACGATGTTGACCAGCAGATCCATGAACTTCAGTTCGCTGCCCTTGGTCACGATCTCGCCGGTCTTGGCGAGATTGCTGCTCATCGCCTGCTCCACCAGCGCGGCATCCATGTGCAGACCGGGTTGCAGCAGATTCACCATCACCAGACCGATCATCACCGCCGCGCCGGTGACGGTGGCGGTGTACAGCAGCGTCTTCCAGCCGAGTCGTCCGAGGCTGGCGATATCGCCGAGTTCGGCCACGCCCAGCACCAGCGCCGAGAACATCAGCGGCACCACCATCATGAACAGCAGATTGAGGAAGATCTGGCCGAAGGGTTTGGTGACGTAGGCGATGCTGCCGTCCACCCACGCGCCCAGACCGGGCATGTACGGCAACGCATAGTTGGCGGCGAGGCCGATCAGGGCGCCCAGCATGAAGCCGATCATGACCTTGATGTGCAGCGGCAGACCGCCGGATTTCGAAGCGGACGGTGCAACGATGTCGTGGGCCATGTGGGACTCCGCGAAGGCAAAGGCCAGAGGTTACACCATGCGTTGCGGCGGCCCGCCGCAGCGGCTCAACGCTCCGGATAGAGCGGCGGCAGCAGGACCGGTTCGGCGCGCGCGGCCGACGTGCGCCAGCGCGGCCCGGAAGCGAACGCCTTGCGCAGGGCCGCGAGCGTGGCGGCATTGTCGCCATCGCCCCAGCGCGCGCGCTGCAGGGCGTCCACCGCCGCGCGCTGCGCCGGATCGGCCAGGCGCGCGCGGACAGCGTCGAGATCGCTCGCCACGGTCCCGGCGGCGGCGCACAGCGCCTGCATGATCGCGCCCAGATCGCCGCGCGCCAGCGCCGACGCCAACCGCTGCGGATCGTTCGCCAACGGCGCCGACCCGCTTCGATGTCCGCCCTGCGGCGAAGCGATCGCACCCGATGCGGTACGTCGCGACCACAGGCGCCATCCCAGGACCAACGCGCCCGACCACAGGAACGTCAGTGCGATCCCGGCCCACAGCCAGGGTTTTTTCGGAATCCACTGGCGCCAGCCGCGCACTTCGTCGTCGTTCGCACTCGCCGTGTCCGCCGCGGGTGCTGCGCTGCGCGCCGCTCCCGGCGCCGCGCGCAGGGTGATATCCGGCAGCGATGTCGTACGGGCGATGCCGGCTTGCGTGTCCCACCACACGATGCGCGGGGCAACGATGCGCAGCTTGCCCTCGCGCGTGGGCAGTATCAGGAAGCGTCGGACGATGGTGGCCTGGGGGCGGCCCTGCAGGAAACGATCGTCGATCTGCGCCGGTTCGGCGAACACCTGGGCGTCATCGCCAGCCTGCACCATCACCGCAGGCATCTGCGCCGCAGTCCCACCCTCCGCCACCACTTCCACAGTCACGGCCGCACTCTTGCCGACCTGCAGCGATTGCGGAATTTCGGCATAGCGCATGCGCAGGCCGCGCAATGGCAACCAGGGTTGCGATGCGGCCGCCGGAATGGGCTTCACCTGCAGCGCGAGCGGCTTGCTGATGACCGTCAGTTCCTTGCGACTGGTATCGAATACGCTGTCGAACATCCCCAGCGTCCGCCCCTGGAACCGCGCCGGCGGCAATGTGATCGTCCCGCTGCGTTCGGGAATCAACAGATACCGCCGTTCGATGGCGGTGTACTGGACGTTGCCGATCGTTACCCTCAATTGAACTTCATCGCCGACCTTCTGCAAGCTGGCGCCTGCAGGCGGCTCCTGATCCAGACGTCCTTCGATCTGGACGCTTGTCGGGTAATACAACCGCAGCGCAAAACCCACCGTCTGCTGGACGTAAGGCGCTTCGTCGTCGACAAGCGTCTCGATGAACACCGGTTGTTCCGGGGCCGCAGACACCGGCGGCGGCCTCGCGGCGAACTGCGGATTGCGGGGCGGCAGCACGGTCAGATACAGCGACTGCGTCGCATCCCTGCCGCGCCACAGCGATCGAATCTCGATCTGGCCTTCCCGCAGCGGCGACAAGGTCAGCTCCATCGTGACCTGCGCGGTCAAGACACCGTTGATCCATGCGACCTGCTGCTGCATGCGTTGATCGACGATCCGGAAATCGTGGCCCAATTGAACCAGGTCCGGCATCGCGCTGATGTTCTTGGTGTCGATCTCCAGGCTCAGCGTAGCCGTCTCGTCGAAGGCGATGCGGTCGCGGTCCAGCCATACGCGGGGCTGCGCCGATGCGGGCAACGCGACCGCGAGCGCACACAGCGCCCACAGCAGCGCGAGCGCACGGACCAGCAGCGCGGACGGGCGCCGCATCAGCGATCCTTCCCGCGTCGGCGGCGCTGGTTTTCGAGCTTGAACTTGGCCCGCAGCAGCCCACCCGGATCGTCCGGAACGCGCTGCAGCCATACCTCGTTGGCGATCCGGCGCTCGCGCGCCTGCGGGCTTTCATTGGCCGGCGCCGGACCCGGCGATGCCTTGTACAGCGGCTGGGGCGGATTGTTCGGCGCTTCGCCCGGCCCCTTCTGCTCCGACGGCTTCTGCTGCGCCTGCTCCTGCGCCTTGCGATCGGCCGGATCCTGCTTCTGCTGCGGCGGTTTCTGCGGCGGAGGCGGATTCGGTTGCCCGCCGTTCTGTCGATCCTGGGGCTTGCCCTGCGCGGAATCCTTCGGCTTGTCCTTTGCCGAATCGCCGGGCTTGTCCTTCGCAGAATCCCCAGGCTTGTCCTCGGGCTTGTCCTTCGCCGAATCGTCGGGCTTGTCCTGGGGCTTGTCCTGGGACTTGTCCTTCGCAGAATCCCCGGGCTTGTCCTCGGGCTTGTCCTTTGCCGAATCGCCGGGCTTGTCCTGCGCAGGATCCTTCGGTTTGTCTTTGGGCTTTTGTTGCGGCTTCTGCGACGGATCCTGCGGCGGCTTGCGTTTGCGCGCGGCATCTTCGACCCGCCGCCGATTCTCCAGCGCATCGCGCATCGACGGCTGCAGCGTCAACGCACGATCGTATTCGGCCATCGCTTCCTCGTAGCGGCCCTGCTTCGCCAGCACATTGCCGCGGTTGTAGGCCGCATCCGCGCCGGGCAGATCGCGCAGCGCCGCTTCGGCGGCGGCGTAATCGCCGCTGCGGTAGGCCTCGACGCCGCGTCGCATCTGCGCGTATTGGCGCTGATCCTCGCGCTGCCACAGTCCGCTTTCGGCGGCGAACGCCGGTTGTTGCCACGGCAGATACAGCGCCAACAGCGCAACCGCGAGCACACCGCGACGAAACGCCAGCAGCGCGAGCAACATCAGCGCCGGCAACAGCCAGAACCCCTCGTCCAACGGTGCCTTTCCGCGTTTGCCCTGTGCGGCCGCCGCGTCGATGCGGTCGGCCTCAAGCACGCCCAGCGAACGCAGATCGTCGTCGCCGGGCATCACCGTCGCATAAGCGCCGCCGCCGGCGCTGGCAAGCTTGCGCAAGGCATCGGCATCCAATCGCGCGCTGCGGACAAGGTCCTTCGCGTCCCGATACGCACCGCCTGCAGGCGCCCCCATCCCCAGCACCGAAACGCGATATCCGATCTTCCGCGCATCGATCGCCGCGGAACCCGCAGCGCCACCAGCGTGATCGGTGATCAGCAGGATGTCGCCGCGTTTGAAACCGGTCCGCGTCAGCAGACGCACGGCTTCTTCGATCGCGCGATCGGCGCGGCTGCCGTCTCGCGGCATCACATCCGGATTCAGCGCATCGAGAAACAGCGCGACGTTGTCGGCGTCGTCGGTGAGCGGCGATACGGTGTAGGCGTCGTCGGCGAAGGCCACCAGCCCGATCTGTCCGCCGCCGCGGGTGTTCAGGATGTGCGCGATCTTGGCCCGCGCCTGCAACAGGCGCGTCGGCTGCACATCGGCGGTCATCGTCGCGTAGGACAGATCCAGCGCGATCACCAGCGGATTGCGGTCCTGCCACAGCGGCTGCGGCAGTTCGCGCCAGCTCGGTCCGGCCAGCGCCAGGATCGCCAGCGTCCACCCCAGCACGGGGGCGATGCTGCGCCAACCGGCCCGCGTCGTCTGCGCGCCCTGCAACAGATGCGACAGCAGATGCGCAT
>CAZGBA010000161.1:0-5919 GCA_964523435.1 uncultured Xanthomonas sp. | reverse complement strand
CGGCGCTGCCCGCGTTCGCGCTGCAGCGCGCGGTGTCGACGATGATCCGCGACCTGGGCCACGACTACTGGACCGGCACCGTCTACACCACCAACCGCCGGGTCTGGGAACACGACGAAGACTTCAAGGAAAAACTCCGCGCGATGCGCTGCATGGCCATCGACATGGAAACCGCCACCATCTTCGCCGCCGGTTTCGCCAACCGCATTCCCTCCGGCGCGCTGCTGCTGGTCAGCGACCAGCCGATGATTCCCGAAGGCGTGAAGACCGAAGCCAGCGACGCGAGAGTCAGCGCCGAGTATGTCGAACGCCACATCCAGATCGGTATCGAAGCATTGCGCCTGATCCGCCGTCATGGCAAATCGGTGCGGCATCTGCGGTTCGACGAATGAGCGCGATGGCGCACGACATCGTCGCCTTCTGGCGTGACGCCGGCCCGGCGAAGTGGTTCGCCCGCAACGATGCGTTCGACGCCGAACTGCGCGTGCGATTCCTCGACGAACATTTCGCCGCCGCGCGTCGCGAGCATGAAACGCTGCTCGACGATGCGAACGGCGCGCTCGCCTTGATCCTGTTGCTGGATCAAGTGCCGCGCAATGTCTTCCGCAACAGCGCGCACGCCTTCGCCACCGACCCGCTGGCGCGCGAGTACGCGGATCGCGCCATCGCTGCGGGCTTTGATCGCGATATCGATTCCGCACTGCGGATCTTTTTCTATCTGCCGTTCGAGCATTCCGAAGCCATCGTCGATCAGGATCGTACGATTGCACTGTGCGAAGCGCTTGGCGATGCGAATTACCTCAAGTATGCAGAAGCGCATCGCGATGTGATTCGCCGGTTCGGGCGGTTTCCCCATCGTAATCGGGCGTTGGCGCGGGCGAATACAACTGAAGAGCAGATCTGGCTGGATGCCGGCGGCGGATTTTGATCGCATCTCGCCAAAGGTGTGCGTCGGCCGCATAGAAGAGCCTGACCAGCCCGTATGTCGCTCCCTCCCTTTCGCAAAGCGAAGGGGAGGGTTGGGGTCTCCCCCGGGAACATCCATGCAAGAGCACCCCCTCCCAACCTCCCCCTGCGCTACGCGCAAGGGGAGGAGAAGAGCGTCGCGACTGAAGTCGCTCCTACAAAAGCACAAGGCGACCGGTGGCCGCCTTGTCTGTTCGCTTGATCTGCGTCGCGATGTGGTGCGTCGCAATGGCGGGCCAGGGCCCGCCCTACGTCATTTCCTGAGTTGCTGCCACAGGAAGGTATAGGCCAACGCGCGCATATGCGCTTCCTGTTCGTTGTTGGCGGCGCCGCCGTGGCCGCCTTCGATGTTTTCGTAGTAGCGCACGTCGGCGTTCATCGCTTCCATCTTCGCCATCATCTTGCGGGCGTGGCCGGGGTGGACGCGGTCGTCGCGGGTGGAGGTGGTGAACAGCACCGGCGGGTAAGTGGTGTCTTCCTTCAGCAGGTGGTACGGCGAGAAGGTTTTGATGAATTCCCAGTCCTTGGTGTCGGGGTCGCCGTATTCGGCCATCCACGAGGCGCCGGCCAGCAGGTGGCTGTAGCGTTTCATGTCGAGCAGCGGCACCTGGCAGACGACGGCGCCGAACAGCTGCGGATACTGCACGATCATGTTGCCCATCAGCAGACCACCGTTACTGCCGCCCTGCGCGCCGAGACGCGCGGGCGAGGTGATGTTGCGTGCGAACAGATCTTCGGCGACCACCGCGAAATCCTCGTACGCCTTGTGACGGTTCGCCTTGAGCGCGGCCTGGTGCCAGCGCGGGCCGTACTCGCCGCCGCCGCGGATGTTCGCCAGTACGAACACGCCGCCCTGCTGCAGCCAGCCGCGGCCGGCCATCGAGTTGTAGGTAGCGGTGTACGACACCTCGAAGCCACCGTAGCCCCACAGCAGCGTGGGCGTGCTGCCGTCCAGCGGTAGGAACTTCGAGCGCACGATGAAGTACGGCACCCGGGTGCCATCCTTCGAGGTGGCGAACTGCTGTTCGGTGATCATGCCGTCGGCTTCGAAGAACGCCGGCATCGACTTGAGCTTCTGCGGCTGCTGGCCGATCTCGACCATCGACAGCGTGGTCGGGGTGAGGAAATCGGTGGTGGTCATCCACAGCGCATCGCCGTTGTCAGCGTCGATGGCGCCCACCTCGACCGTCCCCACCGCCGGGGCGCCGACGAGCAGACTCTGGCGCCAGCTGCCCTGGCCGATCGGGGTCATGATCCGGATCTTGCTCTTCACATCGTTGAGCAGGGTCAGCACGAGATGATGCTGGGTCCAGGTGTAGCCGGACAGTGAGGTGTGTTCGTCCGGGGCGAAGGCGATATCGAATTCACGATCGCCGGCCATGAACTTGTCGAAATCGATCACCAGCAGCGATCCGGCTTCGTAACTGCGGTCCTTCGCCTTCCACGGGTCGCGCAGCTCGATCGTCAGCCACTGGTTGTGCACGGCCTTGTTGGCGGAATTCGGCGCGTCGATCTTGACCAGCTTGCCGTCCTTGCCGCGCAGATACAGTTCGTCGTTGTAGAACGCCAGCGTGCGGCTGACGAAATCGCGTTCGAAGCCCGGCGAAAGATCGCGATAGGCGGCGATGTACATGTCATCGGGCTTGCCTTCGTACACCACTTTGGCCGATTCGAGCGGCGTGCCGCGGGTCCACTGCTTGACGATGCGCGGGTAGCCGGATTGGGTCATCGAGCCGGCGCCGAAATCGGTGTAGACGAACACCGTGTCCTGATCGATCCACTGCAGGCCGCCCTTCGACTCGGGACGGAAGAATCCGTCCTGCACCCAGGTCTTGGTGTCCAGGTCGAATTCGCGGGTCACGTCGGCATCGGAACCGCCGCGCGACAGCGCGATCAGGCAGCGCTCGTACTTCGGCTTCAGGCATTCGGCGCCGTGCCACACCCAGTTCTTCTTCTCGGCGGCGTTCAGCGCATCGAGATCGATCACGGTTTCCCACTTGGTGTCGGGCTTGCGGTATTCCGCCAGCGTGGTGCGACGCCACAGCCCCTGCGGGTTCTGCTTGTCCTTCCACAGGTTGTAATAGTAGATGCCGATCTTCTGCACGCCGGGGATGCGCGCATCGGAATCGAGGATCGCGCGCAGATCGGTTTCCAGCCGCTTGAACTCGGGCGTACTGGCGATCTCCGCCTCCGCCTTGGCGTTGCGCTCGCGGACCCAGTCCAGCGCCTTCTCGTCGGTGACGCCTTCGAGCCAGAGGAAGGGGTCGGCGGACGCGGCGGTTTTGGTAGGCATGGGCGGCTTGGCGGCAGGGGCGGGCGTCGCGGCGTGGGCGACCAGGGAAGGGGCTGCGCCGATCGCGAAGACGACGGCGAGACAGACATGCGAAAGCTTGGGCATGCGGGGGTCCGGAACATGGACGGTGGGGGCCGCCACGCTAGCACAGCTGCCCGCTGGGCGTGCCCGCCTGCGGGTTTCCCGACCGGAGGCGGATCAGGCCGCCCGACGCAGGCCCTGCACACCCTGCGCGCGCGATCGAGCGACGCCAATCGGATGCACCGTCGCCATCGGCAGCGCGTACCCGCGATTGTTGCGACGCCGCAGCGCCCGCGCCACCGCCCACGCGCTCAGCGGCAGCGCCAGCAGCCAGAACGGCAGCCAGCCGAAGGTCTCGCTCACGCCGCGCGCCGCCGGCAGCGACAGCAGCGCGACGAGCGCAAGTGCGGTCGCACCGAGCAGAGCTTGTTCGAGTACGGAAATCGACGACGAATGCGGCTGGGACATGGCGGCGCTCCGATGGGTGTGGAGGCCAGTGTTGCGGGGGTGGGTCGCAGGAGCTGCGACGGTCGATAGAAAGGATCGATGATCGCGACGGCAGCGTCGATTGACGGTACGGCTTGCGGAGTGAGAGGCTGCGAATGGCGATCCCATTCGCGGGCAGTCCACCGCACAAAGGAAACGACTAACCATGTCCGCACAGAATCCCTATGCTCCGCCGAAAGCCGTCGTGGGTGATGTGGTCGATGGCGAGGTCGCGCCTGCGCTCTGGAATCCAACGGCTGCAGGAAGTTGGAGCATTCTCTTCAGCCCGATCTTCGGGGCGTATCTGCACATGCTGAACTGGAGAGCGCTCGGTCAGCCCGAGAAAGCAGCTGCGTCGAAGCAGTGGGTCTTCGTGAGTATCGCTTTCATCATCGCGATCACCATCGCATCGGCATTCATGCCGGAATCCAAAGGCTTTGAAGTGTTCACGCGGTTTGGCGGCCTGGTACTGTTGATCGTCTGGTATTACACGCTCGGCAAATCCCAGCAGACCTACGTCGCTGCGAAGTTCGGCAGCAATTACCCGCGTCGCGGCTGGGCCGTCCCCCTTCTCAGCGCGATCGGCATCTTCGTCGGCCTGATGATCGTCGTGTTCGTGGTGGCCATGATCGCCGCTATCGTCACGGGCGCGGGCTGACCGTTGGCGTGAGTCGAGCGGAACGGCATCTGGCATCATCCTGCCCTCCACAGGAGACGACGCGATGATTCACGCACTCATCTTGGCCGCGCAGCTCACCGCAGCCGACACCTCGTTCGCGGATGCCAAGGCGCGCGCCGACGAATACGAGTCCGTGCTGAGCCACAAGGACAGCGCGGCGCTGATCGAAGCGCAGGGCAAGGCGCTGAGCGCCGCGATGGCGAAATGCGGGCCGGCGAAAAAGTCGTTTCCGCCGTTCGCCATCGTCGCCCGCGTCGGCAACACCGGCGTTACCGAACGCACCTGGCGCAACGACGACTCGCCCTTCGCGATCTGTCTCGATCTGCATCTGGCCAGGGCTTTTCTACCGGTGGCGGCAGGCAAGTCGTTTTATGCGTCCTACGAGCTCGATTCCGCTCCTTAGGAATACCGTTTCGATACCGGGCCGACCGTCGACCATCTTGCCTCTGATCCCCGACAAGCGTATTGGTGTGAGCATGCGGTGACGGTGCCCAGCGCGCTCTGCTGACTGCACGTCGCTCGCTTCGTCAACAGACGGGAGGCAGCCATGATTGGAAGCTTCAAAGACACCCAGAACCTGATGGTCAATTTTCTGGAGAAGAATGACCTGGAGATCGCGCCAGATGCGCTCCAACCCCTGCGAAGCATCGATTTCGAAAAAATGGTGGCTATCTACGATCACGAGGAGTTATTCCTCCGCGAAACGTTCTTCGGTTTTCTGCTCGACGCCTACCGTGCGAGACTCATCTCCGACCCTGTCAGAAGACAGGTGCTCAAGCAGGATGTGCGGGCGGCGATGCTGATGCTGGGCATCGCATTGCCTGCAGTCGATGAAGCGAAGTTCTCGCAGCGCAGCAAGACCGAGTTGATACGCCTCTGCCCGTATTGCGTCCACAAGGACCCTCAGCCAGTGCATGCATCTTCCGCAGCGAATAACGGCGAAGGCGAAACATGAACATCGAATCGCTGATCGATTTCAACAAATATACTTTGGCGCTCGCAGCAGCGGCTTTTGCCTACGCGCTCGAAAAACTGCCGTCAGGCGCCAGCGGTCATGTCGCGACGATCGCGACATTGTCGGTTCTTGCCGTTTCGACTCTCACCGGCATACTGCTCTTCAGCGTAGCCACTTCGGCATCGCACCACGTGGCGTCGAGCAGATCCGACATTCCTGCCCTGCACCTCAATGCCATACGCTGGCTCGGCACCCTTCATTCCGTCTTGCTGACCATCGGCGTCATATCCCTGGGCACAGTGCTGTTGGCACAGTTGTTTTCGCGGGCCGAACCGTCGAAATGCAGGGATTTGACCATCGTGTTCGGAATCTAGGCGCATTGGGCGTCTGTTCGCAATCTCCGCATGGTCTGCGGCTCAACGCGGAGCGCGCGAACAGATTCAGCCCGAAGTAGAGGCGGCTTGAGAAGCTGTTTAGAATCTCGCAAGAACCAGTCTGAGAAATGCCAAATGGACGAAT
>CAZGBA010000160.1:0-6071 GCA_964523435.1 uncultured Xanthomonas sp. | reverse complement strand
TGAATCGTCGGCGCTTTGATCGTTTGAGAAAGGTGGTGGGCCGTGAAGGATTCGAACCTTCGACCAAAAGATTAAAAGTCTTCTGCTCTACCGACTGAGCTAACGGCCCACGCGTGGATCAACAACATCGGCCCGGAGGCCGCCCGGCCTTGCGCCGGGGCGCGCATTTTAGCCCAAACCGCAGGCGGATGGGTCAGCCGGCGACATAACGGGTGGGATCGGCCACGCCGGCCGCCGCGAAGCCCTCGGCGCGCAGCCGGCAGGCGTCGCAGTGACCGCAGGCGCGGCCGTCGGCGTCGGCCTGGTAGCAGGACACGGTCTGCGCGAAATCCACGCCCAGACGCAGGCCTTCGCGGACGATGTCGCCCTTGGTCATCCGCATCAGCGGAGCATGGACGCGGAAGCCCGCGCCCTCGACGCCGGCCTTGGTCGCGAGATTGGCCAGCGCCTCGAATCCGGCGATGAACTCCGGGCGGCAGTCGGGATAGCCCGAGTAGTCGACCGCGTTGACGCCGCAGAACAGATCGGTGGCGCCCAGCACTTCGGCCCAGCCCAGCGCGACCGACAGCATGATGGTGTTGCGCGCCGGCACATAGGTGACCGGGATATCGATGCCGATGACGTGGCCGTCGGTATCCACCGGCACATCGATGTCTGCGGTCAGCGCCGAGCCGCCGAGGCTGCGCAGATCGACATTCACGATTTTGTGCGCGGCCGCGCCAATGGATGTTGCGACGCGCACGGCGGCGTCGAGTTCGGAGGTGTGGCGTTGGCCGTAGCGCACGCTGAGCGCGTACGGCGCGAAGCCCTGTTCACGGGCGATGGCGAGCACGACGGCGGAGTCCATGCCTCCGGAAACGAGTACGACGGCGGGTTTCATGACTTGCATTTCATTCTTCTGCATTCGGAAAAGATCGCATCGGCTGTCATCCCGAGCCGCAGGCGAGGGACCTGCTGTTCATGGCGACCGAAAAAACAGGTCCCTCGCCTGCGGCTCGGGATGACAGAAAAAATCGCGCACTTCATCTGCCCGGCTCATCGTTCCACAGAAGCTTGTGCAACTGCATCTGGAATTTCACCGGCAGGCGATCCTGCACGATCCAGTCGGCGAGATCGCGCGCGGAGATCTCGCTTTTGCTCGGCGAAAACAGCACGTCGCAGCGTTCGCTCAAGCGATGTCCGGCGACGATGCCGCGCGCCCAGTCGTAGTCTTCGCGGCTGCAGATCACGAACTTGATCTGGTCATGCGCGTTGAGCAACGGCAGATTCTCCCAGCGGTTGCGATCGACTTCCGCCGAACCGGGCGTCTTGATGTCGAGTACGCGCGAGACGCGCGGATCGACGTCGGACACATCGATCGCACCCGAGGTTTCCAGCGACACGCGATAGCCGGCATCGCAGAGACGACGCAGAAGATCGAGACAGCGTTTCTGGGCCAGCGGCTCACCGCCGGTGACGCAGACGTGACGGACGCCGTGACTGGCGACTTCGGCCAGGATCGCGTCGATATCGCGCCATTCGCCGCCGAAGAACGCGTAGGCGGTGTCGCAGTACTGGCAGCGCAGCGGGCAGCCGGTGAGGCGCACGAATACGGTCGGCCAACCGGCATCGCGGGCTTCGCCCTGCAGCGACAGGAAGATTTCGGTGATCTTGAGGCGGTCCGCCGCTGCGGCGGCCGCAGCGGGGGCGACGGTGGTCATCGCGGCATTTTATCGGACGGCGGCGCGTCGCACGCGGCCCCGCAACCATCGCTGCGGGTCAACGCACCCGCGACAGCTGGATCGCACGCAGGCGGTCGTCGGCGGTGCGCGCCGCTTCGCTGCCGGGATAGCGCGCCACGACCTTGCCCAGCGTGGCCTCGGCGGCGTCGAGCTGGCGCAGACCGTACTGGCACAGGCCGACTTTCAGCAGCGCGCCGGCGGCCTTGTCGTGGGTGGGGTAGCGGTCGATCAGGCTCTGGAACTGTTCCTGCGCCAGCGCGTAGTTCTGGGTGACGTAATAACTTTCGCCCAGCCAGTACATCCCATTCGGGGCATAGGCGCCGCTGGGATGGACATCGAGAAAAGACTGGAACATGCGCGCGGATTCGGCGTAGCGGCCGGCCTTCAATGCATCGAAAGCGGCGTTGTAGGCGCTGCGCTCGTCGACGCTCTTGCCGAGGGTCGCGGCGTCGCCGTACACGCGCGGCGGCGTGTCCTGCACAGTCGGCACGGGTACCGACGGCACCGGCACGGCGGCGGGTGTCAATACGGTCGGAGAGGATGCGGCGGGCGGCGTGGGCGCACCGCTTTCGAGCCGGTTGAGGCGGCCATCGAGATCAAGATACTGGGTGCGGCCGCTCTGCTTCTGCTGTTCGAGCTGCTGCTGCAGTTCTTCGATCTGCGCGCGCAGCGACTGCACTTCAGTCTTCAGCTCGCCGACCTGGTTGAGCAGATCGAGATTGCCCGAACGCATCGCGGACAGCTGCTGTTCGAGCGCGGTGAGGCGATCGCCTGTGCTCACACGCTGCGCGGATACCGGCGCGGCGAAGGCGAACGCAAGCACGAGACAGGCGGACAACGGAAAGCGTCTGATCACGAAGGCACGACCCGGGCGATGAATATCATGGGATAAGCGCGGCGGCGGTGAACGCGCACCGCCGATGGACGCGATGGGGCATCGCGGACGATGCCCCATGCGAACGCATCACTTCGCGGTATAGACGATCTCGACCCGGCGATTGCGGGCCCAGCAGTCTTCGTTGGAATCGGTGCAGGTCGGGCGCTCTTCGCCGTAGCTGACCACCGACATCTGGCTGCCGGAGCCGCCGTTCGCCTGGACCGAGGACGACACCGCATTGCCGCGACGTTCGCCCAGACCGACGTTGTATTCGCGGCTGCCGCGTTCGTCGGCGTTGCCTTCCAGGGTCATGCGCGCGCTGGGACGGTCGCGCAGATATTTGGCGTGGCAGGCGACGATGTTCTGGAATTCCGGCTTCAGCGCATCCTGGTCGAGATCGAAATAGACGATCCGCTGACGCAGGCAGGCATCGGTGTCGAGATCGGCCGGGCCATAGGCACCGGTGCGGATCGGGCCGTTGTCGGTCACCGTGCCGGTGCCCGTGTTGGTGCTGGTGCCGCTGTTGGTGCTGTCGGTGGCGGAGGTGTTCGGGTCTTCCTTGACCTTCTTGGTGCAGGCAACGGCGGTCACGCAGAGGATCGCGGTGATCAGCACTCGGGTGGTCGTGTTCATGGTGGTCCTCGTCTTTGTCGCGGTGTGAGTCACGGGGGAATGGTTCGGAAGCGGCGGGAAGCGCAGGCGGGACATCATCAGCGCGGCAGGCGATACGGGCCCCAGGCGGGTTCGCGCACGTCGCCGTTGGCCAGGACCAGACGCTGGCGTACGCGGGCATCGGCGGACACCGCGTAGAGCACACCGCGGCGACCTTCGCGCGCGGCGTACAGCACCATGCTCGCATTCGGCGCGAAGCTCGGCGATTCGTCGAGCGAACCCGGCGAAAGCATGGACCAGCGCGGCGAACCGAGGCTGCGGTCGAGCATCGCGATACGGTACACGTTGCCGCTGCCCTGTGCCACGGCCAGTTTTTTGCCGTCGTAGGACACCGTGACCTTGGCGTTGTAGCCACCCTGGAAGGTCACGCGGCTGGCGCTGCCGCCGCTGGCGGAGACCTGGTAGATCTGCGGCTTGCCGCCGCGATCGGAGGTGAAATAGATGAGGCTGCCGTCGGCGCTCCAGGTCGGCTCGGTGTCGATGCCGAACTGGTTGGTCAGTTGGGTCAGCGCGCGGCTGCCCAGATCCATCACGTAGATTTCGGGGTTGCCGCTTTTCGACAGCGCCATCGCCAACTTGCGACCGTCGGGGGAAAAGCTCGGCGCGCCGTTGATGCCCTTGAAGCCGGCGACGGTTTCGCGCGCGCTGGTGGCGATGTCCTGGATGATGATCGACGAATTGCCCCGCTCGAAACTGACATAGGCGAGCTTGCGCCCGTCCGGACTCCACGACGGCGACAGCAGCGGCTTGTCGGAACGCACGACGGTCTGCGGGTTGTAGCCGTCGGCATCGGCGACCATCAGCGCGTAGCGCGTGTCCTTGCCCAGACCGGAAGCGGTGATGTAGGCGATGCGGGTCCAGAACGCGCCGCGCACGCCGGTGATTTTCTCGTAGATGGCGTCGGCGACCTGATGCGAGACATCGCGCATCGCATTGGCGCGTGCGGTCAGCGCGAACGCAAGCAGACGGTTCCTGCCGATATCGAACAGTTCGTATTCGACGCGATAACCGCCGTCACCGGCATCGAGCACCCGGCCGACGACGACGAAGTTCTGCTTCGCCTGTTGCCAGAAACCGAAATCGATCTCGCTGCCGCGGGTCGGACGCTGCGCGCCCATCTCGGCATCGGGCATCGGCCGGAACTGGCCGGAGCGGGCGAGGTCCGCACGCACGACCTCGGCAACGTCGGTCGGCGGCGGCGTGCCGGCGCCCTGATACGGCATGGCCACCACGGCGATCGGTAGAGCCGAGGCATTGCCGCCGACGATGTCGATTTCCAGTCCGCGCGATTGGGAGAACGCTGCGAAGGGCAGCAGTAGTGCGAACAGGAAAGCGTTCGACAGCAGGCGTTTCAAGGGCAGCGTCTTCAGCGACAGGGATCGGGTCATCGGATATCCGGGCAACACACGGGAGCGGACAGCTTGGCCGCGAAAGCGGTCAGAAAGATGAATGGACCCGGACTCGGGAGGCTGCACGAGGCCTGCATCAACGGTCTTCCGCCCTGAAATTGATGGTCAACGTGCGATTGAAAACGCTCTCGAAACCTGCATACGGCAGCGGCTGTGCTTTGAGCACAGCAGCTTCGACCGAACGGCGGCCCTGCTCATCGTAGGGACAGGACGGGTCGACCTGGGCGTCGATCACGACGCCGCCCTTGATCTGGCGGATCACGATCTTGCACACCAGTGTGGGCGACACATTGTCCGGCTGGGTCCAGTTGCTGCGGATCGCATCGGCCAATGCCTTCGCATAGGCGGCGCTGAGATTGGGGTCCGTGCCGCGCTCGCCGGGCGGCAGGCTGGCGGCGGCAGCGGAGGCACGCCGCGCTTCGCGATCGGCGATCTGGTCGATCTTCTCCTGCGCCAGATCGATCGCGCGCCGCTGTTCGGCCCGCTGCCGGCGGATATCGGCAAGCTGGCGTTCGCGCTCCAACTCCATCGCGGTGCGCGCTTTCTGCTCGGCCTGCTGCTGACGCTCGCGCTCGGTCAGATCGACCTGGGCCTGGCGCTGTTTCGCTTCCTGTTCACGCGCGGCGGTGTCGGACGACGTGGCGTCGGGTTTCACTTCTTCCTGATCGACCTCGTCCGGGTCGGGCAGTTGTTCCTGCGGCTGCAACTGCTGTTCCGGCGGTGTCTCTTCCAGAGGCTCGGGCAGCGATTCTTCCGGCAGAGGCTCTTCCAATGCGTCCGGCGGCGGTTCCGGTGGCGGCGTCGCCTGCGCCAGCGGTTCGGGTTCGCGCCGCAACGCGCTGCGCATGCTGGCCGAAAGCGCGTTGACATCGACGACATCGGCGCTGACCGGTTCGCCCGCAGTGGAGGATGGCGGTGCGCGCAACAGAGAAGCCACCAGGAGCAACAACAGCGGCACCGCGTGCAGCAGCAGCGCGAAAGCGACGGCGAGCACAGTGTCGGCGCGGTTTTCGCGCATGGCGCTTATTTCCCGTCCGTCGGCAGGCTGACCAGACTGACCTTGGTGATACCGGCATCCTTGATCAGGTCGATGCCCTGCATCAGGGTCTGGTAACTGGCGTCGCGCTCGCCGTTGACCAGCACCGTGGCGCCGTCGTTCTGGCCGTGGATGGCTTTCAGCTCCGCCGTGATGTCGGCGGCGGTCATCTCGCGGTTCTTGCCGCGCTCCAGCATCAGCGCGTAGCGGCCGTCGGCGTAAACGCTGACGACGATCGGATCTTTGGGCGTTTCCAGGGATTTGGCCCGCGACTGCGGCAGATTGATGTCGGTACCGAGATTCAGCAGCGGCGCGGTCACCATGAAGATGATCAGCAGCACCAGCATCACGTCGAT
>CAZGBA010000159.1:0-6134 GCA_964523435.1 uncultured Xanthomonas sp. | reverse complement strand
TCGGCGCCGGACATCGCCGGACGCGGCATCGCCAACCCCTGCGGTGCGATCCTCAGCGCGGCGATGCTGCTGCGGCATTCGCTGGGCCTGGAGGCCGAAGCGCGATGCATAGAGGGCGCAGTCGCCGAAGCCATCGACCACGGCGCGCTCACCGCTGATCTGGCCCCGTCGGGGACCGCGATCGGGACCGAAGCCATGACCCGGGCGGTGCTGGCGCGGCTGGAGATCGATTGCATCGCAGTCGAACTGCGCGATTAAGCGCAGTTTCGATTGCAACCTGATTTGACGCCCCGCCACTGGATCGTTTAAACCTGCCCCATGCCGTTTCACGTTGCCCCCGCCACCGGTTCCACCGTCCGCACATGCCACTGACGCGATACGCGGGCGGTGGTGCTCATCGGAATGATCGTCGCGAAAACCACCATGACGACCGCGACCGGTACCGCTCCCCGCGGTGCCGGCTGCAACCGCGAAACGGTATAACCGCGCTTCCCCCACCGCCCCGCATCCAACCAGGGTTGCGGGACCGGCCATCCGCAACGTTCGACAGCACGGGGCTCCCCACCGGAGTTCCGCATGGATTCTGTACACATGGATTCGTCCCACCCCCACCCGGCTTCGGCCCGCCACGAACACGGCAAAGTCATGGATGACAACACCCCGACCGCCTACCAGGCCCACAAATTCGGCGGCAGCAGTGTTGCCGACGCCGAGCGCTATCGTCATGTCGCCGCACTGCTGCGGGCTTCCACCGCGCCTCGCGTGGTCGTGGTCTCGGCGATGCACGGCGTCACCGACGCGCTGACCGCACTGGTCGCCGCTGCCGGCGGCGACTGGCAGACCGCCTGCTCTCGACTGCGCGACCGTCATCTCGCCGAAGCGCAGACGCTAGACCCCCGGGACGAACACGCGCTGATCTCGTGGCTGGACGTCGAATTCGCCGCACTCTCGGCGCAGCTCAGCCGCATCGGCGAAGCCGGAGGACCGGGCGATCGGGATGTCGCCGCCGTGCAGGGACTGGGCGAAGTCTGGTCTTCGCGACTGCTGCAGGCCGCGCTCGGCGGCGAGGCTGCGGGTTGGGCGCAGTTGGATGCGCGCGACGTGCTGGTGGTGCATCCGGGCGAGTTGGGCGTCGCCGTCGATTGGCCGCGCACCCGCGAACGCTTCGCCGAATGGCGCATGCGCCATCCGCAGCGCGATGTCGTCGTCACCGGCTTCGTCGCCCGCGATGCCGGCGACCGCCCGGCCACGCTCGGCCGCAACGGCAGCGACTATTCCGGCGCGATCTTCGCGGTGCTGTTCGAGGCCGAGGTATTGACGATCTGGACCGATGTCGACGGCGTACTGAGCGCCGACCCGCGCCTCGTGCCCGACGCCGTCTGCCTGCCGTCGATGTCCTACGCCGAAGCCTGCGAACTCGCCTATTTCGGCGCGAAAGTGCTGCATCCGCAGACCATGGCGCCGGCGATGCAGGCCAGGCTGCCGATCCTGATCCGCAACTCGCGCAATCCTTCCGCTGCCGGCACCCGCATCGCCGAAGATAATCTGCCATCAAGCGCCGATTCGCCGGTCAAGGGCCTGAGTCTGGTCCGCGACATGGCGTTGCTGGAACTCAGCGGCGCCGGTCTGATCGGCGTGCCGGGCACCGCCGAACGCATGTTCGCCGCACTGCGCGAAGCCGGCGTATCCGTGACCATGATTTCGCAGGGTTCCAGCGAACATTCCATCTGCTGCCTCGTCCCGGCGCCGCAGGCCGACCGCGGCCGCGATGCGGTGCGCGCAGCCTTCGCCGAAGCGATCGAAGAAGGTCAGGTCGAAGGCGTCGACGCGACCGGCGGCATCGCCGTGCTCGCGGTCGTCGGCGATGGCATGGTCGGCATGCCCGGCGTGTCCGCGCGCCTGTTCGACGGCCTCGCCCGCGCCCGCGTCAACATCCGCGCGATCGCGCAGGGCGCGAGCGAACGCAATATCTCGGTCGCGATCGCCGATGCCGATGCCGTGCGCGGACTGCGCGCCGCGCACAGCGCGTTCTGGCTGTCGCCGGCGACGCTGTCGGTCGGCCTGATCGGCCCCGGCAACGTCGGACGCGCCCTGCTCGCGCAGCTCGCCGATGCGCTGCCGCGCTTCGCCGACGAACCCCGGATCGAGCATCGCCTCGATCTGCGCCTGCGTGCGGTCGCCAGCAGCAGGAAGATGCGGTTCGCCGAAACCCATCTCGACCCGGCGACCGCCATCGACGCACTCGCGTCCGATGCCGCCGAAGCGCTCGATCTCGACCGCTTCGCCGCGCATATCCGCGCCGATCACCTGCCGCACGCGCTGATCGTCGACTGCAGCGGCAGCGACACGGTCGCCGCGCGCTACCCCGAATGGTTGGCGATGGGCATCCACGTGGTCACGCCGAGCAAACACGCCGGCAGCGGCGACTGGGCGCGCTATCGCGCGATCCGCGACGCCGAAAAGCACGGCGGCCTCTTCCGGTACGAAGCCACCGTGGGCGCCGGCCTGCCGGTGATCCAGACCCTGCGTTCGCTGCTCGATACCGGCGACACCCTGACCGGCATTGAAGGCGTGCTGTCCGGCACGCTGGCATGGCTGTTCAACCGCTACGACGGCAGCGCGCCGTTCTCTGCGCTGGTTGCCGAAGCCCGCGCGCTGGGCTACACCGAACCCGATCCGCGCGACGATCTCAGCGGCACCGATGTCGCGCGCAAACTGGTGATCCTGGCGCGCGAAGCCGGTGCAACCCTGTCGCTGGCCGATGTGGAAATCGAAAGTCTGGTGCCCGAAGCGCTGCGCGACGTCACGCGCGACGAATTCCTCGCGCGCATGCAGGAACTCGATGCGCCGATGCAGGCGCGATTCGACGCGGCGCACGCGCAGGGCCGCAGCCTGCGCTATCTCGCGCAGCTCGACGCCGACAGCGTCGCGCGCGTCGGCCTGGCGATGCCCGAACCCGGTCACGCCAGCCTGTCCAGCCGGCTTACCGACAATCTCATCCAGTTCCGCACGCGCCGCTACGCGCACAACCCGCTGGTGGTGCAGGGCCCGGGCGCAGGCGCGGATGTGACCGCGGCCGGCGTGTTCGGCGATATCCTCGCGATTTCCCGCACGCTCGGGGCGCGCGCATGACCGCATCCGCAGCGGACGCCGCATCGCATCGACATGCGGCGCGGGCCTTCTCGCCCGCGAGCGTCGGCAACATCGGCGTCGGCTTCGATCTGCTCGGCCACGCCATCGACGGCCCGCGCGATATCGCCATCGTCCGCCGCATCGACGCGCCCGAAGTGCGGATCGCTGCGATCCGTGGCGATGTCGCCGGCGTCGATGCGCTGCCTCTGGAAGCCGAACGCAACACCGCCGGCCGCGCGCTGATCGCGCTGCGCGAAACGCTGGGGCTTGCCTACGGTTTCGAGGTCGAGCTGGAAAAAGGCATTCCGCTCGGATCCGGGCTCGGCGGCTCAGCGGCATCGTGCGTCGCCGCGCTGATCGCCGCGAACGCCGTGCTGGACACGCCGTTGTCCCGCGATGCGCTGTATCCGTTCGCGCTGCAGGGCGAAGCCGTCGCCAGCGGCAGCATGCACGGCGACAACGTCGCGCCGATGCTGCTCGGCGGCGCGACGCTGGCGACGCAGGACCGGATGATTCCGCTGCAGGTGCCCGACTGGCTGTATTGCGTGGTCGTGCATCCCGATCAGGTGCTGGAAACGCGACGCGCGCGCGCCGCGTTGTCCGAACCCTACCGGCTGTCGCAGTTCGTCGAGCAGAGCACGCATCTCGCGCTGTTCCTCACCGGCCTGCAGCGCGGCGATGCAGAGTTGATTCGCGAAGGTCTGCACGACGTGCTGGTGGAGCCGCGTCGCGCGGCGCTCATTCCCGGCTTCGCCGAAGTCAAAGCAGCAGCACTGGCGCACGACGCACTCGGCGCCAGCATTTCCGGCGCCGGCCCAAGCGTGTTCGCGTGGTTCGCGTCGAAAGCGAAGGCCGAGGCTGCGGCGCCGGCGATGCGCACGGCTTTCGTCGCTGCCGGTTACGACGCACGCGCCTACGTCTCGCCGGTCGCCGCGCCGCGCGCCGAGGTGCTCGCATGAAATTCACGAGCACTCGTGGCAACACGCCGCCGACCAGTATCGACGACGCGCTGATCGCCGGGCTCGCGCCCGACGGCGGTCTGTACGTGCCGGAGCGCATTCCGACATTCGAAGGCGGACATTCGCCTTCTGCGACACTCGCCGACACCGCATCGCGCGTGCTGGCGCCGTATTTCGTCGCATCGCGTCTGCGCGAGGCGCTGCCCGGCCTGTGCGCGCGCGCCTACGACTTCGACGCGCCGCTGGTCGCGATGTGCGGCGCAGACGATTCGCTGCTCGAACTCTTCCACGGCCCGACCGCAGCGTTCAAGGACTACGCCGCGCGGTTTCTCGCCGAAGCCCTCGGCGCCCTGCGCGCCGACGACGCGCCGACCACCACCATTCTGGTCGCGACCTCGGGCGACACCGGCGCAGCGGTGGCCGGCGCCTTCCATCGTCGTCCAGGCTTCGAGGTGGTCATCCTGTATCCCGATGGCCGGGTCTCGCCGCGACAGGCGCACGGGCTCGAATGCTGGGGCGACAACGTGCGCACCTTCCGCGTCGACGGCAGCTTCGACGACTGCCAGCGCATGGCGAAAGCCGCGCTGTCCGATCGCGACCTGCGCGAACGCATGGCGCTGACTTCCGCCAACAGCATCAGCCTCGGCCGACTGCTGCCGCAGGTCGCCTACTACGCGCACACCGCGCTGCAGTTCCACGCCCGGCATCACGCACCACTGAATCTGATCGTGCCCACCGGCAATCTCGGCAACGCCGCCGCTGCGTTCGTCGCGAAACGCATGGGCCTGCCGATCGGCGAGATCGTGCTGGCGACGAATGCGAACGACGTGCTGCCGCGCTATTTCGCAGGCGGCGACTATGCGCCGGAAGCGACGAAGGCGACGCTCGCGAATGCGATGGACGTAGGCGCGCCGAGCAATTTCGAGCGACTGCGGTTCTGGCACGAAGACGATGCGGCATTGCGCGCTGCGCTGTCGGCGCATGCGGTCGACGACGCGACGATTCGCGCGACGATCGCGGCTGCGGCGGAACGCCATGGCATCGTGCCCTGCCCGCACACCGCCTGCGGTCTGCACGTGCTGGAAACACTGCGCGCGCAGGGCGATACGCGGCCGTGGACGGTGGTGGCGACCGCGCATCCGGCGAAGTTCGACAGCATTGTCGAGCCGTTGGTGGGGCATTCGGTGGCGGTACCGCCGGCATTGGCGGCTTGTTTGGCGCGGCCGGCGTTTGGAGAAGCGCTGGCGGCGGACGATGCGTTGCTGCGCGAACGGTTGTTGACCTGATAGATCGTCCTTCAAGCCGCTGTTGTTCAATGCAGGATGGGTTGAGCGCAGCGATACCCATCGTGTGGCAGAACATCAGATGCTTGGCGCTCGCAATAAAAGCGATGGGTATCACTGCGCTCAACCCATCCTACCTTCTACTTTGCAGACCAGGTTTCACTCTCTCTGCGGATGAAAAATCGCAATCCGGGCCGCCCACGGTGGGAGGGGGAGGAAGCCGCAGAACGGCCCGGATGCGAAGACTTTGCGCGCGTCAGCCGGCGACGTGTTCCGTGCGCACTTCGCTGGCGCGCACGCGGAACCACGCGGCATACAGCGCGGGCAGAAACAAAAGCGTGAGCGCGGTCGCGACGATCAGACCGCCCATGATCGCAACCGCCATCGGCCCGAAGAACGCGCTGCCCGACAGCGGCACCATCGCCAGGATCGCGGCGAGCGCGGTCAGCACGATCGGCCGGAAGCGGCGTACCGTCGATTCGACGATCGCGGTCCAGCGGTCGTGGCCGCTGGCGATGTCCTGTTCGATCTGGTCGATCAGAATCACCGAGTTGCGCATGATCATTCCCGAGAGCGCGATCGTGCCGAGCATCGCCACGAAACCGAACGGCACCCGGAACGCCAGCAGAAACCCGACCACGCCGATCAGACCCAACGGCGCGGTCGTCATCACCAGAAACACCCGCGACACATCGCGCAACTGCAGCATCAACAGCGTGATCACCACGAACACGAACAGCGGCATGCCGGCCTTGATCGA
>CAZGBA010000158.1:0-6159 GCA_964523435.1 uncultured Xanthomonas sp. | reverse complement strand
CGCTGGTGCAGCGCGAACTGCTGCTCGACACCATGGTGCAGAACACGCCGGTGGCGATGGTGCTGGTGGACGAATCGCAGCGCATCGTACTGGGCAACCTCGCGGCGCGAAAACTTCTGGGCGAAGGCCGGCGATTGGAAGGCCGCAGCTTCGATTCGATTCTCGAAGCCGCGCCGCAGGCGCTGCGCGATGCGTTCGAGCGCGGCGGCGACGGCATCTTCGCGGTCGGCGATGAAGACAACGAGGACATCTTCCATCTCTCGCGCCGCGGTTTCCGGCTCAACGGCCGCCGCCACGAACTGGTGCTGCTGCGCCTGCTCACCGCAGAACTGCGGCGACAGGAGGTGCAGACCTGGAAGAAGGTGATCCGCGTGATCAGCCACGAATTGAACAATTCGCTGGCGCCGATCGCCTCGCTGGCGCATTCCAGCGCCGAACTGCTGAAACGCGGGCAACTGGAACGCCTGCCGACAGCACTGGCGACCATCGAGGAACGTGCGCGCCATCTGGAAGGCTTCATCCGCGACTACGCGCGCTTCGCGAAACTGCCTGCGCCGCGTCTTGAGCCTCATGCGTGGGGCCGGTTCCTCGAACAGTTGCGCAGCCAGGTCGAATTTGTCTGGAACGGCCAACACGACGACGGCGTGGTGTCGATCGATGCCGCGCAGATGGAGCAATCGCTGCTGAATCTGATCAAGAACGCGCACGAATCCGGCTCGCCGGCCAGCGAAGTGCAGCTGATCCTGCGCAAGCTGCCGGAAGCGTGGCGGATCGATATCCTTGATCGCGGCAGCGGCATGAGCGAAGCGGTGCTGGCGCAGGCCCTGCTGCCGTTCTATTCAACCAAACGCCACGGCACCGGGCTGGGACTGGCGCTGACGCGCGACATCATCGAAGCCCACGGCGGCCGCATCGCGCTGCAGAACCGCGACGGCGGCGGGCTGTGGGTGAGTCTCACGTTGCCAGCGCGCTGATGTGTTGCGGTGTTTTTTGTGGGAGGGGCTTCAGCCTCAAGTTTTTTCTCAGCAACATGCACGATCGAAACCAGGGTTTCATTCCCGTCAGCCGTAGGCACGGCCCGGTTGTCGTCGCACTTCGAGTTCTGTTTGGGCCGGGCAGAAGCCCCTCCCACATCAACCGATCATTTCAATTTCTTCACCGGCCGCTTCCAGCCTTCGAGCGTGACCTGCCTCGCGCGCGCAACGGTGAGCTTGCCGTCGGGTGCCTCTTGATTGATTACTGATCCCGCACCGATCGTGGCGCCCTTGCCGATGCGCACCGGCGCGACCAATGCGGCGTTCGAGCCGATGAAAGCGCCGTCCTCGATCGTGGTGGTGAATTTGTTGGCGCCGTCGTAATTGCAGGTGATGGTGCCCGCGCCGACGTTGACGCCCGCGCCGATCACCGCATCGCCGAGATAGGTCAGATGGTTCGCCTTGCTGCCGAGGCCGATCTTCGCGTTCTTGGTTTCGACGAAATTGCCGATGTGCACGCCATCGGCCAGCACCGTGCCCGGACGCAGGCGCGCGAACGGGCCGATCGTCACCGCGCCTTCGGTCTTCGCGCCTTCAAGATCGCAGTGCGCACGCACTTCGGTGCCGGCGGTAAGCTCGACATTCTTCAATCGGCAGAACGGACCGATGCGCACACCGTCGCCGAGCACAACGCGGCCTTCGAGGATCACATTCGCATCGATCTCGACATCGCGGCCGACGCTCACTTCGCCGCGCACATCGACGCGGTGGACATCGGCGAAACGCGCGCCGGCCACGCAGAGCGCGCGCACCGCGCGCAGCTGGAAGGCGCGTTCGAGCTGCGCCAGCTGCCATGAATCGTTGGCGCCTTCGGTTTCGACCGGATCTTCGACGGTCACTATTTCCGCAGGCACGAATTCGTCCGCCGCCATCGCGAACACATCGGTCAGGTAGTACTCGCCCTGCGCGTTGTCGCTGGACAGCCGCTGCAGCCACGGCACCAGCGCATTGGCATCGGCGGCGATGATTCCGGAATTGACGATACGGATCCGCCGCGTGTCGGTGTCGGCGTCCTTGTGCTCGACGATCGCGGCGACGCGCCCCTGCGCGTCGCGCACGATGCGGCCGTAACCGGTTGGGTCGGCCAATTCGGCGGCAAGCACGGCCAGCCGCCCCGGCGCATCGAGCAGACGCTGCAGCGTTTCGCTGCGGATCAACGGCACATCGCCGTACAACACCAGCACGCGCGCATCTTCGGGCACACCGGGGATCGCCTGCTGCACCGCATGGCCGGTACCGAGCTGCTGCGCCTGTTCAGACCAGTGCAGATCCGGCTGATCGTCGAACGCAGCCCGCACCTGATCACCGCCATGACCGTAGACGACATGGATGCCGGCCGGCCCCAGTGCACGCGCGCTGGCGATGACGTGGCCCAGCATCGGTACGCCCGCGATCGCCTGCAGCACTTTCGGCAGTGCGGACTTCATCCGCTTGCCTTCGCCTGCGGCCAGGACGATGACGTGAAGGGGTGTGCTCATGGGAACTCCGGGGCCGTGGATCGGGGCATTTTACCGGTAGCGGCTGCTACGATGCCGGCCGGCTTTCCATCCATTTCCGCCATCGGTCTCGCATGCCCGTCGCTCCACCTTCCTCTACGCCTGCGCCATGGCCACGACTGCTGGTCGCTGCCGGCGTGCTGGCGACGTTGGCGGGCCTCATCGTCCATGAGACATGGCGCGCGCTGCCGATCGAACGCTTCGCGCTCTCGCTCGCATTGGCGTTGATCGCATGGATGCTGGCCTGGCCACTGAAGCGATGGCTTCGCGTCTCGTGGGCCACGGCGCTGGTCGCTGTCTGGTGTGCCGCCCTCGCGCTCTATGCCGGCCCACTGCAGGTGCTCGCGACCGCTGTGCTCGGCCTCGGCGCACTGTCGATCGGGCTGCGGCTGACGCCCGATGCGCTGCCTGCACGGACGGCCGTGGCCACCACGACCGGGCTGATGGTCATCGCCGGGCTCACCGGCTGGGTGGTCACACTGCCGATCCACAGCGCGTGGTTGTGGTTGCTTGTACTGCTGATGCTGATCGCATGGCAGCGGCATGCGCTGATGACGACGTTGCGCACGACCGCCGCCAGCTGGAATCAGGCCATCGCAGCATCACCCCGCGCAGCGGCGCTGTGCGTGATGCTGTTCGGCCTGACGTCGACCGCCTGCTGGCTGCCGGCGCTGCAGATGGACGATCTGACCTATCACCTCGGCCTGCCCACGCAACTGATGCAGCACGCGCGTTATGCGCCCGCAGCGGAGTACCAGGTGTGGTCGTTCGCGCCGTGGGCCGGGGATGTGTTGCACGGCATCGCATCAGTGCTGTCGCGTCGCGAAGCGCACGGCGCGCTCAATGCACTGTGGCTGGTCCTGGCGGCAGGCGCAGTCTGGTCGATCACATCAAGTCTGCGCGCGAGCACGACCGAACGCTGGGCATCGCTCACGCTGTTTGCGAGTCTGCCGCCGCTGGTGTGGATCGCTGCGGGCATGCAAACCGAACTCGCCGCAACCGCCGTCACGCTGACGCTGGTGGCGGTGATCGTGGCCGATACGCCCGGACGGCTGTGGGCGGGCGCTGTTCTGTTCGCCGGGCTGTTCGCACTGAAACCCGTCCACGGGATGGCCGCGCTGCCGCTGTTGTTGTACGCCGGCTGGAAACACTGGCCGCTGTGGCCATGGCGTCGACTGGCGACCGCATCGCTTCTGTTCGCAACGCTAGCGCTGTCGAGCTACACGCAATCGTGGCTGGCCACCGGCAATCCGGTGTTGCCGATCTTCAATTCGGTCTTCCAGTCGCCCTATTTCCCGTCGGAACAATTCAGCGATCCACGATGGCACGCCGGCTTCACGCCTGCCCTGCTGTGGCAGATCACATTCGATACCGCGCGTTACATCGAAGGGTGGAACGGTGGATTCGGCTTCGTATTGATCGCACTTTCGGGGCTGTGGCTGCTGCAATTGTTTCGCCCCGGAAGACGCATGCTGATGCTCGCCGTCACTGCAACCGTGTTGTTGCCGCTGATCCCGATGCAGTACGCGCGCTATGCATTTCCAGGCGTTGCGCTACTGGCGGTGCTGCTGCCGATCGGTGCTGAGGCAGCACTCGGACGCCGCGTGCTGCTGAGGCTCGTCGTCGGAGTGTGTGCGTTGAATCTTGCGTATCAGGCCAACGCCAGTTGGCTGCATCACTCGGCAGCGCTCAAGCGCACGATCCGCAGTCCCTTCGACGACACTGCGACACTGCAGGCGTATCTGCCCGAACGTCTGCTGCTGCGTCGACTGCCCGACGGCGACACGGGCCTGGTGCTCGCCACCGATCCCGCGCGCGGCTTCATCGCCGAACTCGGCGGACGCGGACGCACGCTGTCGCCGCATGATCCTTCGCTGGCGGCAGCGGCATTGCGTGCGAACGGCGACATGTCCGGCGCGGCCTGGGCCGAGCTGTTTGTGCGCGAGCGCATCCACTGGGTATTGTTGAATGCCGATACCGCTACTCCGGCGATGCGCGCCGGTCTTGCGCGCGCTGGCGCGAAACGCGATGCGACGCTCGAATCCATCGAGCTGTGGCGTCGACCCGCAGCGACCGGCGGAGTCTCGCCATGAGCCTGCATCGGCAAGGCCGGCACTACCTGCTGATCGGTGGCGTGCAATGGCTGCTCGACTGGGGCGTGATGGTGCTGCTCAGCCATCTCGGATTGGCGGTCGAGGCCGCGAACATCTGTGGCCGCATCAGCGGCGCTATGCTGGGATTCTGGCTCAACGGCAAGTTCACCTTCGCCGGCGACGACACCCGGATCGGCGGTACGCAACTGCGACGGTTCGTTTTGATGTGGCTCTGCACCACCGCCGCCAGCACCTGGGCGATGGGCCAGATCGACGATGTCTTCGGGCTGCAGTGGGCATGGCTGGCGAAACCGGCGGTCGAACTGTGTCTCGGCGTATTCGGTTTCGTGCTGTCGCGGCATTGGGTCTACAAGGCCTGAGATTCTTGCAACGTGATGTTGTGGGAGGGGCTTCAGCCCCGACTGCAGACGCAAGAGCTTCGGGGCTGAAGCCCCTCCTACAAAAAGCGCAAACGAAAACGCCGGCTTTCGCCGGCGTCTCGATATGACGCGATCGCGAAAACCTCAGTGCTTGAGATTCTTGCGCAGGCGCTCCAGCGCGCTCAGCTGGGCGAGGCTCATCGCCAGTTGCGTCTGCGCTTCTTCGGCGCTCATCTTCGGATCCTTGTGCTGCAGCGCGCGCTGCGCTTCTTCCATCGCCGCGCGCACCGAGGCTTCGTCGATGTCCTGCGCGCGCACCACGGTGTCGGCCAGCACGGTCACGACCTGTGGCTGCACTTCGAGGATGCCGCCGGAGATCGCGAAGTCCAGCACTTCGCCGTTCGCCTGGGTGACGACGACCTTGCCGGGCTTCAGACGGGTGATCAGCGGGGCGTGACGCGGCGCGATGCCGAGCTCGCCCTGCTCGCCGGTGGCGACGACGAGCGTGGCCTCGCCGTGGAAGATCTCGGCTTCGGCGCTGACGATGTCGCAACGGATGGTGGCCATGTCTTTCGGTTCCTGTAGGGTGGGCCTTGTGCCCACCGCTTTTTCGCAACATCAGACGTTCACGAACGCCTGACATCTCGCAATGGTGGGCACAAGGCCCACCCTACAACAGCTGCTTACGCCGCGAGTTTCTTGGCTTTTTCCATCGCTTCTTCGATGCCGCCGACCATGTAGAAGGCCTGTTCCGGCATGTGGTCGCATTCGCCGTCGCAGATCATCTTGAAGCCGCGGATGGTGTCCTTCAGCGACACGTACTTGCCCTTCGAGCCGGTGAACACTTCGGCCACCGTGAACGGCTGCGAGAAGAAGCGTTCGATCTTGCGCGCGCGGGCCACGGCCAGCTTGTCGTCTTCCGACAGTTCGTCCATGCCGAGAATCGCGATGATGTCCTTCAGCTCTTTGTACTTCTGCAGCGTGGACTGCACGCGGCGCGCGGTGTCGTAGTGTTCGTTGCCGATCACGTTCGGGTCGAGCTGGCGCGAAGTGGAGTCGAGCGGGTCGACGGCCGGGTAGATGCCCAGCGAAGCGATGTTTCGCGACAGCACGACGGTGGCGTCGAGGTGGGCGAAGGTGGTCGCCGGCGACGGGT
>CAZGBA010000157.1:0-6368 GCA_964523435.1 uncultured Xanthomonas sp. | reverse complement strand
CCCCGCTCGATGGCCGCTACGCCGGCAAGGTCGATGCCCTGCGCCCGATCTTCTCCGAATACGGCCTGATCAAGGCCCGGGTCAAGGTGGAAGTGGAATGGCTGCTGGCGCTGGCAGCCGAACCCGGCATCGTCGAACTCGCCCCGTTCTCCGCCGCCGCCATTGCCCGCCTGCGTGCACTCGCCGACGGCCTGTCAGTCGCCGATGCGGCCCGGGTGAAAGCGATCGAGCGCACCACCAACCACGACGTCAAGGCAGTCGAATACCTGATCAAGGAGCGCCTGCAAGACGATGCCGAACTCGCTCCAGCACTCGAATTCGTGCATTTCGCCTGCACCAGCGAAGACATCAACAACCTCAGCTATGCGCTGATGCTGAGCGAGGCGCGGCAATCGGTGTTGCTGCCGACGCTCGATGGCCTGATCCAGAAGCTCAGGGCGATGGCGCACGAACACGCGGCGCTGCCGATGTTGTCGCGCACCCACGGGCAGACCGCCTCGCCCAGTACCGTCGGCAAGGAGCTCGCCAATGTCGTCGCGCGTCTGCAGCGCCAGGGCGAAACCCTCGCCGCCGCGCTGATCGCCGGGAAGATCAACGGCGCGGTCGGCAACTACAACGCGCACGTCGCCGCGTATCCCGACGTGGACTGGACCGCGTTCTCGCGCCGCTTCGTCGAATCGCTGGGTCTGGACTGGCAGCCCTACACCACCCAGATCGAGCCGCACGACGGCATCGCCGAGCTGTGCGACGCGCAGAAACGCATCGACACCATCTGCATCGATCTGTGCCGCGATCTCTGGGGCTACATTTCTCTCGGCTATTTCAAGCAGGCGGTGAAGGCCGGCGAAGTCGGCAGTTCGACCATGCCGCACAAGGTCAATCCGATCGATTTCGAGAACGCGGAAGGCAACTTCGGCATCGCCAACGCGCTGTTCGAGCATTTCTCCGCGAAGCTGCCGATCAGCCGCTGGCAGCGCGACCTCACCGACTCCACCGTACTGCGCGCGCTGGGCACCGCCTTCGGCCATGCGCTGATCGGCTACGACGCACTGCTGCGCGGCCTGAACAAACTCAGCGCCAATCCCGAGCGTCTGGCGGCCGATCTCGACGCCGCCTGGGAAGTGCTGGCCGAAGCCGTGCAGACGGTGATGCGCCGCCACGGCCTGCCCAACCCCTACGAACAACTGAAGGCGCTGACCCGCGGCCATGGCATCGACGCAAATTCGATGCGCACATTCATTGCTGATCTCGATCTGCCGGCCGACGCGAAACAGCGCCTGCTCGACATGACGCCGGGCAGCTACACAGGCCTGGCGGAACGCCTGGCGAAGGAGATCTGAGATGGCCAAGCACGCCCCCAAGCGCACACCCGCGCTGCCCTACGAAATCGACGCCACCGGCAACGGGCCATTGGGCATGGCGCCGGAAGCGTTCCTGCGCGATTACTGGCAGAAGCGCCCCCTGCTGATCCGCAACGCTTTCCCGGATTTCATGTCGCCGGTGACGCCGGAAGATCTCGCCGGTCTGGCCTGCGAGGAATCGGCGCTGTCGCGGATCGCCAGCTACGACCGCAGCAGCGACGCCTGGCGCATCCGCACCGGCCCGTTCGCCGAGGAAGAATTCCCGGGCATGCCGCATCACGACTGGACCCTGCTGGTGCAGGACGTGGACAAGTGGGATCCCGACGTGCGCGCGCTGCTCGACGATTTCGATTTCCTGCCGCGCTGGCGGATGGACGACATCATGATCTCGTTCGCCGCACCGGGCGGTTCGGTCGGCGCGCATATCGATCAATACGACGTGTTCCTGCTGCAGGGGCTTGGCCATCGCCGCTGGCTGATCGACACTGCGCCGAATCCCGACGAGACCTATCTCGACGACGTGCCGCTGCGCCTGCTGAAGCATTTCAAGCCGAACCAGGATTGGGTGTTGAAGCCCGGCGACATGCTGTACCTGCCGCCGGGTGTGCCGCATCACGGCATCGCCGAAGACGCGTGCCTGACCATCTCGGTGGGACTGCGTGCGCCGTCCAGCGCGGAACTGCTCGGCGATTTCGTCGACAGTCTGATCTGCGACGCCGACGAATCCGTGCGCTACACCGATCCGGACATCGCGCCGCCGAAGGACAGCCATGAGATCGACGCCGCCGCGATGGCGCGCGCCATCGAAGCGCTGAACAAGCTGCGCATGAACGATCCGGAGCGCCTGGGCGACTGGTTCGGCCGCTTCATCAGCCTGTATCGCAGTGCAGGCGTGGCGCTGGACCCGGATCCGCCGCGCTCGCGGATCGAAATCGAATTCGATCTGCAGCAGGGCGCCGTGCTGCAGCGCCATCCGTGGACCCGGGCCGCGTGGCGACGCAGTACGGAACGAAAAACCATCGGCAAGCTGTATTTTGCTGGACAGACTCATGCGCTGCCGCTCGCCGATGCGCGCACCCTCGCCGCCGCCGAAACGCTGGACGGCGACACCTACGCCGGGCTGTCGGCACAGGGCCAGTCGCTGGTCCTCGATCTGCTCGCGGAGGGGCAATATCAGCTGCAGAACGACGGTTTCGACACCGGCGAGGACGACGATGCCTGATCGCAAGCAGTTCGACAGCGCATTCCGGATCGAAGCCATCGATTACGCGGACGGCGTCGACGATCTGCGCGCGGTCCGCGAACCGGTGTTCGTGCAGGAACAGCAGGTGCCGATCGAACTGGAGTGGGACGAACTGGATCCGCTCTGCGTGCATGTGATCGCCCGCGATGCCGCCGGAACGCCCATCGGCACCGGACGTTTGACCCCGGAACACAAGATCGGACGCATGGCGGTCTTGCCCGAGTGGCGCGGACGCGGCGTCGGCGACGCACTGCTGCTGGCCCTGATCGATGAAGCCGCACAGCGGCGCTGGCCCGAGCTGCACCTGCATTCGCAGGCCTCGGCGGTCGGCTTCTACGTCAAGCACGGTTTCGTGCCCTACGGCGAGCGCTTCATGGAAGCGGGCATCGAACACCAGAGCATGCGCCGTCAGATCGGCGGCGCCACCGCCATCGACACCCGCGAAGCGGCGGTCGCGATCACCACCGCAATCGTCACCGCCACCCGCCGCGAGCTGTGCCTCTACAGCCGCCAGCTCGACCCGGGCCTGTTCGACGCGCCGGAAGTGCTCGAAGCGCTGCGCCGGCTCGCGACTCGCCGGCAGCGGGTCGATATCCGTGTTCTGTTGCAGGACGCCGGCGCGCCGCAGCGGGCGCATGCGCCGATGATCGGCCTGGGCCAACGGCTGTCGAGCGTGTTCGCCTTCCGCGAAATCACCGATCCCGCCGATCACGCTTACGCCTCGGCCTTCGTCGCCAACGACAGCGGCGGCTACTACTTCCGCACCCTCGGCAACCGCTTCGACGGCGAGGCCGCGCTCGGCTTCGGTGGCCGTGCCCGTCAGCTCGTCGACGGTTTCATGCCGGTGTGGGAACGCGCGCGGATCGTCACCGAATTCCGCGCGCTGGACATCTGAGCTGCGGTCACTCCGTCACCAGTGCGGAGCGCCGCAGCATGACCTCGAACCGCACGAAGCCGCCCGGCATGGCCTGGATCTGCAGCAGTTCCGGCGTCGAGCCCTGACCGGCGATGGCGCGCAACCCGTCCGAAACGCTGCGATTGGAGCCCGCTTCGCCGACGATGGTGACGTTGCCGCCGCCGTAGCGCACATCGGTGATGCGGCTGCCCGCCGGGAAGAGTGCACCGACGCGGCTGCGGATCGCCACCGCGTCGGCGAAACCTGCCGAAGGCGGTTCGGGCGGCGCAACCGACAGTACGGCCAGTGCCGGCGCTGGCGCGGCGTTCGCTTCAGGCGCTTTCGTCTCCATGTACGAGGGCGGCGCATCGCGCAGCACGAGCGGCGAATCGGTCAGCACGAATTCGACGCTGCGCACATCGAAATGGCCGGATGTGACGATGTGCTGCACGTTCTGCGGCCCGCGGTGCTCGCTTGCGGGGTCCGCGATTTTCGCGAGCAACCGATCCTGATCGGCGACCGGAGCGGTGTACCTCACATGGACCTTGCCGTCGCTCACGACCACCTTGTCGATCACCGTTCCGGCCGGCGCCAGCGCTTCGATCCGCTTGCGGATCGTCTGCGCCGACACATAGCGCAACGCATCCGAACGCTCCTGGTTCGCCTGAAGGGCCGCAGTCTCTGCTTCGATCTCATCGATCGGCCGCTGAAAGACGAACCGGCCGCGCATATCGTCGGGCCGCCATGCATGCAGCGCATCGTTGCGCGGCCAATGCAGGCTGCCGGTGAACGTACCCGTCGGAATGGGAAGATCCTTGCAACCATCGCCGCACCACACCGTGATGCCGACAGTACTGATTTCGCGCGACTCGCCGATGATCGATCCATCCTCGCCGCGCGTGAGCCGGATCGGCTTGCCGTAGGCGCGCGGCAGTTCCACCCAACCGTCCCGACAGACCATCTCGTTACCCGCGCGCAGTGTTCGCACGATTTCCGCACGCGGCCCGAGTTCCGTCACGCGCTTGGCGTAGGCCGCCTCACCGTTGCGCGCGATGTATGTCGCACGTCCGGGATCGCTCAGCAAGTGATACCACTCGCGATAGCGCGGTTTCTCGAACTCGCGGATCACGCCGAGCTGCTGCATGACCCGCCCCTCGTCGACCAGAAAACGCCAGTCGTAGAGACCGTGCGCCGTGCGCTGCACGATCAGGCCGGAGATCTGCGCCGCCGGCACACGATTGCCGTCCTCGACGGGAAATTCCAGCAGCATGGAACCCTGGTAGGACACGCCGCGCTCGCCGGGCACATTGAACGCATAGGCCCCGCTGAGGTCGGGACAGCCGACAGCGTCCACCTGCAGGGCAGCCTTGTCCGCCCGATCCACACCCTCCACAGCGCCGCCGCAACCGGCCAGCAACAGCACACATCCGATCGCAGCGATCCGAAACAGACCCGACATCCAACACCCCCTGTGGTTTTCGTCGGTCAACGTACCAGCGCGACCGTAGCCGCGAGCCGGCGAATCGAAAGTATCGTCGCGCTCACCTGTCGGACCATCGGTTTACGACGATGGTCGAAGGCATGCAGGCCGCATTGGGCGGTGCCGAGTGGTGCGCTGCGGCGAAGCGTCCGGGTATAATTCTGGTCCTTTCGCCCGCCTGCCTTGCCGCCTCTGGATTTCCCGGCGGATCAAGCGGTTACCGTGCTCTCCTCCGCGCTTCCCGACATTCCGAGTGTGACCCCAGAGTGGACAGTCTCCTGAAGCAATTCGCCCAGTCCTCCCAGCTTGGCGCCAATGCCGCCTACATCGAGGACCTCTACGAACAGTATCTGGTCGCCCCCGACAGCGTCGGGCCGAAATGGAAAACCTATTTCGATGGCATCAAGGGCCGCGACGGCTCCGATGTGCCGCACTCCGCAGTCATCGCCGCGATCGCCGAAGCTGGTCGCCAGGCCGCGCGCGGCGTGGTTGTGGCCGGCGGCGGCAATGCGGTCAGCGACAGCCGGGAATTCGCGGTCAGCAAACTGATCGTCGCCTACCGCTCGCGCGGCCATCTCGCCGCCGAGCTCGATCCGCTGGGCATGTGGGAAAAGAGCGAAGCCCCGGATCTGGAGATCGGCTTCCACGGCCTCTCCAACAACGATCTCGATACCACTTTCTCCAGCGGCGGCGCCGGCGGCCAGGCGCAGATGAAGCTGCGCGATCTGGTCTCGCTGCTCAAGGCGACCTACACCGGCAGCATCGGCGCCGAGTTCATGCACATCACCGACGTCGAACAGCGTCGCTGGATGTACGAACGCCTCGAACGCGCGGGCGGCGATTTCAAGCGCAGCGACGACGACAAGCGCCGGATCCTCGAACGCCTCACCGCCGCCGAGGGCCTGGAACGCTACCTGCACACAAAATACGTTGGGCAGAAGCGTTTCTCGCTGGAAGGCGGCGATGCGCTGATTCCGCTGCTCGACGTGATGATTCGCCGCGCCGGCAACGATGGCGTGAAGGACGTGGTGCTGGGCATGGCCCATCGCGGCCGTCTCAATGTGCTGGTCAACACGCTCGGCAAGCCGCCGCGCAAGCTGTTCGACGAATTCGAGGGCAAGTTCGAGCACGACGAACACGCCCACGCCGGCGACGTGAAGTACCACATGGGCTTCAGCGCCGATATCGCCACGCCGGGCGGTCCGGTGCACCTCGCGCTCGCCTTCAACCCCTCGCATCTGGAAATCGTCGACCCGGTGGTCGCCGGCAGCGTGCGTTCGCGCCAGGAGCGCCGCGGCGACAAGGCCCGCAAACAGGTGGTGCCGATCATCATGCACGGCGACGCCGCGTTCGCCGGCCAGGGCGTGGTGATGGAACTGCTGCAGATGT
>CAZGBA010000156.1:0-6437 GCA_964523435.1 uncultured Xanthomonas sp. | reverse complement strand
CGACACCATCCCGTGGGTCATCTACACCGAGCCGGAAATCGCCTGGGTCGGCAAGACCGAAGAACAGCTCAAGGCCGAAGGCATCCCGTACAAGTCCGGTAGCTTTCCGTTCGCAGCGGTCGGTCGCGCGGTCGCGATGGGCGAGCCGACGGGCTTCGTGAAGGTGCTGGCGCACGCTGAAACCGATCGCGTGCTCGGCATGCATATGGTCGGCGCGAACGTGTCCGAACTCGTGCACGAAGGCGTACTGACCATGGAGTTCAGCGGCTCCGCCGACGATCTCGCCCGCATCTGCCATGCGCATCCGAGCATGTCCGAAGCGGTGCACGATGCGGCGATGGCGGTGCACAAGCGCGCGATCCACAAGGCCAACTGACCGGCCGCCTTTCGAGAACGGCGCACTCCGGTGCGCCGTTCTGCTTTCTGGAATTTCCCTGGAATCCTTGATGAAATCGATCTGCGTCTATTGCGGCTCCAATGCCGGCAACAAACCCGTCTACGCCGAGCGCGCCCGCGCGCTGGGTGCACGCATCGCATCCGAAGGCCTGCAACTGGTCTACGGCGGCGGCAATGTCGGTCTGATGGGCATCGTCGCCGACGCCGTACTCGCCAAGGGCGGCGAAGTGGTCGGCGTGATTCCCGAACAGCTCGTGCAGTGGGAAGTCGCGCACAAGGGCGTGACCCGGCTCGAAGTGGTCGCCAACATGCACGAACGCAAGGCACGGATGTTCGACCTCTCCGACGCCTTCGTCGCCCTGCCCGGCGGTTTCGGCACCCTCGACGAGATGTTCGAGATGCTGACCTGGCGCCAGCTCGGCCTCGGCAAGAAGCCCTGCGCGTTTCTCGACGTCGACGGCTTCTACGCGCCGCTGATGGGCATGATCGACCGCATGGTCGAAGAACGCTTCCTGCACGCCGAACAACGTTTGGATCTGTGGCACGGCGAAGACATCGACACGCTGTTCGCATGGATGCGCGATTACACGCCTGCACAGGCGGACAAATGGCTGGACGAGAAGAAGCGGCGGGAGTTGCGGTAATGGCTTACCGTCCAGCGAAGCTATCTGGCGGCTCGATCACTGTTCGGGTTTGTACTTGACGAACATCATCTGCCCGATTCGCAGACGCGTCTCGCTGATGTACTCGACATTCGGCATCGCTCGCTCCCCAAACATACTCGGATCACAATCGACATTGCTTGAAGTACATTCTTCTACCCACAATCTGATTTTCGCCTTACTGTCGTTACTAGCAGTCCAGTTTTCCGAAAAAACTTTTATCAGCCCATTCTCCTCGGAGAAAAATATCGCGTTATCGATTTTCTCGCTCTTCGTGCACGCTTTTCGCCCATCGACCGTCTTGTCGTACGCGATTGGAAAATCAGGCTTGTACAGAAATTGAATTTTGCTCGATTGATGCCACGAGCCGGACACGGCTTTACCCTCATCTTTCGACAACCGGTCAAAAATCAGTGTTGTCAAAGCGTTCTTTTGCTTGTAGCAACGCCCGGCAGCTACTGGATCGTAGCTTTCTGGAAGATCACCGTTATGCACCCATTCGCCTTGAAGATACAGAAGCATCGTATCGGAATTTTCAGTATCGACCATCCTGCTTTCCTCTGGGTGGATTAGAGCCCCGTCAGGCGCAGCAGGCTTTGCCTTGGTTTTCGATGTATTGCTCTGTAAGGCCTCGATCAATTTTCCATATTCGCTTACAGACGTGAATGGCTTTCTGATGAAGAACCAAGCCAAAGCAGCAAGCAATGAAGCCATCAGCAACAGTGTCGTGATGAATTTCCAATTGAAACTGTCGTCGCCGACAGGGATGGTTGCAGCCACTGCACTCCCACGCAGGAACGGAACCCAGCGCTGTTCAAAATTCTGGCGATAGAAGTAATCGCTATGCTCATGACGCTCGTGTATCAGTTCCACCACGCGGCCATCGGCCAGATCATCGAATCCACTCACCCCTGACGATCCAGCATCAGAGACGACCCATTCGACAAGTCTTGCCCACAAATCTCGCCCTCCGGCTTCGTTGAGCACCTTGTTGACCTGATTACGCTGGACCAGCAGCTTGCTCCATGGGTATGTGCGGCTGACGATCGATCCGCAGACAATCATCTTGTCGAAGCGGATATCGTCATACTTCAGCATCGCTTTGGTGACGATATAACTACCGAAGCTGTGTGCGATCACCGAAGGTAGACGTTCGGCTGAGGCGAACTTGTCGCTGTAGACCCTGCGGAACCATTCGACCTTGCGCGCCCGGCTCCAAGGCATCAGCAAAGAGAGGGCGCTGAAGAAACCGAAACCCAGCGGGACATGCCGGTATTTGTGCTGAGTGAGTACATCAGTCAACTCCCGCTGCCAATCTCCGGTCGTGCGGATACCGTGTACCGTGAGCACCACAGGCCAATCGGAAGGTTTTTCGCCAATTCTGTCCATAGATTCCCCTGCTTCCCCGAACGCCTTGAACTCAGCTAAGCAGGCGATAGTGCTCGCAGGCTGCTAAGATTTTCAAGTCGTTCCAGGATCTAAAGACGTGAGCATCCCCAATCGTTTTCAAGCCTTCCGCATCCGCAGCGACAGCGCCGGCTACCGCAGCGGGATCGAAGATGTATCGATCGACGACCTCGCGCCGGGTGAGATCGTGATCAAGACCGCTTACTCGTCGATCAACTACAAGGACGCGCTGGCCGGCACCGGGGAAGGCAAGATCCTGCGCTTCTTTCCGCTGGTCGGCGGCATCGATGTCGCGGGCCATGTGGTGTCGTCCACCGACCCGAAGTTCAGGGAAGGCGACGCGGTGCTGGTCACCGGCTCCGGGCTCAGCGAAGTCCGCGACGGCGGCTACAGCGAATACGCACGGATCGAAGCGAAATGGGCGATCCCGCTGCCCACCGGCCTGAGCCTGCGCGAAAGCATGATCCTCGGCACTGCCGGGTTCACCGCTGCGCTCGCGCTGCTGCGGATGCAGGACAACCGGCAGACGCCGGCCCAAGGGCCGCTGGCGGTGACCGGCGCCACCGGGGGCGTTGGCTCGCTGGCGGTGGATATCTTCAGCCGCGCCGGCTACGAGGTGCATGCGATCAGCGGCAAGCCCGAACACGCCGACTATCTGAAGTCGCTCGGCGCTACCCAGGTCCTCGGTCGCGACGTGCTCGGCGAAGCCAAGCCGCTGGAAGCCGCACGTTTCGGCGGCGGCCTGGACAACGTCGGCGGGCCGATGCTGGCCAGCCTGCTCGCTCGCACCCGTCCTTACGGCAACATCGCCAGCGCCGGCCTGGCCGCCTCCGGCGAGCTTCCGACCACGGTCATGCCCTTCATCATCCGCGGGGTGTCGCTGATCGGCGTCGCCTCGGCCGGAACCGCCCGCGATCTGCGTGATGAAGTCTGGAGGCGGCTCGCTTCGGACTGGAAGCCCGCGCATCTGGACACCATCTGCACCCGGGAAGTCGGGCTGCAGGGGCTGCCGGAGGTGTTCGCCGGCATGCTCGCCGGCGGTTCGTTCGGACGGACGCTGGTGCGCGTGGGCTGAGCCACGGCTTGCGCAGGAGCGGCGAACCGGTTGTGCACCACATCAACAAATGACATCGCCCCGCTTCCGGGCCGGGGGCCGGACGACTACACTGGCCGAAGTCTTATCTGGGGTTCCACATGGCACGTATCCTGATCGTCGACGACTCGCCGTCGCAGTTGATGGGCATTCGCCGCATCGTCGAAAAACTGGGGCATGAAGCGCTGACCGCCGAAGACGGCGCTGCCGGCGTCGAAGTCGCCAAGCGCGAGATCCCCGATCTGATCCTGATGGACGTGGTGATGCCGAATCTCAACGGCTTCCAGGCCACGCGCACCATCTGCCGCGAACCGACCACCAAGCACATCCCGATCATTCTGGTCACCACCAAGGACCAGGACACCGATCGCATGTGGGGCATGCGCCAAGGCGCCAAGGCCTATCTGACCAAGCCTTTCAGCGAAACCGAGCTGTCGGACACCATCACCCGCTACGTCGCCGGCTACTGAGTCGCCGGCGACCGCGTCGCCAGCTGCGGACCTGCGCTCACCTTCCGCAGCAGTCGAAGCACGCTGGCTGCGCCCGGGCGCGGTTGTCCCGATCGGATTCGGCGAAGCGATTCTTCAGGCCCGGCGCCAGTCGTCTCCGAAGACATCGCGCATCCGCTGGTAGGCTTCGCGCTCCTCGTCGGTATTGGCCTTGGGCGCCAGCACTTCGAGTTCGACGATCTGATCGCCGGCGGGCGCGCTACCGGCACCCGGAAGCCCGCGTCCGCGCAGGCGCAGTTTGCGTCCGGCCTCGGAATCCGCAGGAATCTTCAGTTCCACCGGGCCGCCGAGCGTGGGCACGCTGATCGATGCGCCCAGCGCTGCTTCCCATGGCGCCACCGCCAGCACATGGATGACATTGCGCCCATCCACTTCGAACTGCGGGTGCGCCGCGTATTCGATTTCCAGCAGCAGATCGCCGCCACCCGTGCCCTGTCCGGCGAGGCGGATCGCCTGTCCGGGTTTGATTCCCTTTGGAATCCGGACTTCCAGCGACCTGCCGGCGACCGAAACCCGCACCGGATCGGTGCGATACAACGCTTCCAATGGCACCGCGAATTTCGCGCGGCTGACCTCATCGCCACGCGGGCGCGGACCCGCGCCACCGGGCGCACCGCCGAAACCAGCACCGCGACGACGGCCGAAGAGTTCCTGGAAGAAATCGCTGAAACCGCCGTTGCCGCCACCCGCGAAGATTTCTTCGAAATCGACGCCTCCACGACCGCCACCGAAACCGCCGGGCGGCGGCTGCACTTCATCGCCGGGGCGATAACCACGCGCGCGCAGCTGATCGTAAGCGGCGCGCTTTTCGGGATCGCGCAACGCCTCGTAAGCTTCGTTGACGGATTTGAATTTTTCTTCGGCGCCCGCTTCCTTGCTCACATCGGGGTGGAACTTGCGCGCAAGCCGGCGATAGGCGGTCTTGATTTCCGCCTCGCCTGCACCGGGTTCGACCCCGAGCACGTCGTAGTAGTCCTTGAAGCGCATGCTGCGAATCCGAGATTGTCGTGACGATGCGATCCACTATACCGATGCCATGGCGATCCACGCACGGCCCGCATCGCGGACCGTGCGCGGCTGTCGGCGAAACTCAGCCTTTCGCGCTGCTGGGGCTACCGACCTGGATGCGACGCGGCGTGGATTCCGGGCGCTTGGGAATCGCGATCTCAAGCACACCGTTGTGGCCGGTCGCGACGATGCCTTCCGCATCCGCAGTGTCGGGCAGCGCGAAGCGGCGATGGAAACTGCCGTAGCGGCGCTCGATCCGCGAGAAGCGCTCGGACTGCTCGGTCGTCTCGCTGCCGCGTTCGCCCTTGATGCTGAGGATGCCCTTGTCCATCAGCACTTCCACGTGCTGCGGATCGACGCCCGGCAAATCGGCCATGATCACGAAACGATCGGCCTCTTCCTTGATGTCGACGCGCGGCACCCATTGGCTGGTGACCACGGCGGATTCGTCGGGGTTGTCGGCATTGTTGAGAAAACGGTCGAAGATCTGCTTCAGATCGTCGTGGACGCGGGCCTGTGCCGGCCACGCTTGCGGGTAGCGCATGAGGCTCATGGGGATTCTCCGTTGAACGGCGGCACCGTGCCGCCATACCGGAAAAGTAGGCCCGGACCCAGCGTTTTCAAGAGGCAATTCACGCGCGTTCAGGATTGCCTCTGCATTGCCTCTACACTGTCCACCCAACCCCGGACAGGACCTCTGCCATGACCATCCAGATCGGCGATCGCATCCCCGAAGTCAATATCAAACGCATCAACGGCGGCATCGACACCATCGATACGCACACCTTCTTCGAAGGCAAAAAAATGGTGCTGTTCTCCGTCCCCGGCGCCTTCACGCCGACCTGCTCGGAAAAGCATCTGCCCGGTTTCATCGAGCACTTCGAAGCGTTTCGCAACAAAGGCGTCGGCGTCGCCTGCATGTCGGTCAACGATCCGTTCGTGATGAAAGCCTGGGCCGCGAGCCAGGACGCACCCGCCGACATGGACATCCTCGCCGACGGCAACGGCGACTTCGCCAAAGCGCTCGGCCTGGAAATGGACGCCAGCGGCTACGGCATGGGCATCCGCAGCAAGCGTTTCGCGCTGTATCTCGAAGACGGCGTGGTGAAGTTCCTCGAAGTGGAAGCGCCGGGCGAGTTCCGCGTATCGTCGGCGGAGCACATGCTGTCGCTGCTGTGAAATTCTGGAAATAAACCGGACTCAAGTCGGCTGGCCCGAACTAGGCTGGGCTGAAAAGCCCAGCACGGCCGACACAATCTGAAACCCATGCTGGGCTTTTCAGCCCAGCCTACGCGCTGTAATCGCAACGGCTTCATCACGCCTGTAGGAGCGGCGCAAGCCGCGATAGGCTGCGGAAAATCC
>CAZGBA010000155.1:0-6854 GCA_964523435.1 uncultured Xanthomonas sp. | reverse complement strand
CGCAGTTCATGCCCTGGCCGTGGAACGGCACCATCGCGTGCGCGGCGTCGCCGATCAATACCGCGCGGCCGTCCAGATGCCAGTGGTCGAGATACAGCGTCGCCAGCGCGCCGGTAGGGTTGGCGTCGAAGTCGTGAACGAGTTTCGGGATCAGCGGCAGGACGTCGGCGAAGTCGCGCGCGTACAGCACCTGCGCTTCGGTGCCGTTGCGCACGGTGGCGAAGCTGGGGTCGCCTTCGTTGGGCAGGAACAGGGTGACAGTGAAGGTGCGCTCGTCGTTCGGCAGGGCGATGCTCATGTAGTCGCCGCGTGGCCAGATGTGCAGGGCGTTGGGTTCGAGCTGGAACTCGCCGTCGAAGCCGGGTGGAATTTCCAGCTCCTTGTAGCAGTGCGGCATGATTTCGATACGTTCGCCGAGGTCGGACACGCTATGCATCGCCGCGCGCAGCTGCGAGCCCGCGCCGTCGCAGCCGATCAGCGCCTGGAATGCATGCGCGATGTCTTCGCGCTCGCCGACGAAATGCGCGATGCGCCGCTCGAAGTCGACGCTTTCGAGACGCCGGTCGAAGTGCAGGCGCACGCCCGCCGCTTCCGCCGCGTTCAACAGCACGATGTTCAGATCGCCGCGGCTGATCGACCAGATCACTTCGCTGTCGTCCTTGCCATAACGCTGCAGGCGTTGCCCGCCGTCGATGGCATGCACCATCCGTCCGCGCATCATCACCGCCTGTTTCAGCACATCGGCATCGACACCGGCCTGCCGCAGTGCGTTGAGGCCGCGCTCGGCGAGCGCCAGATTGATCGATCGTCCGCCGGCATAACCATGGATGCGTGGATCGCCGCGGCGCTCGAACAGATCCACCTCCCAACCATCGCGCGCGAGCAGGGTCGCGAGCAGCGGTCCGGCGAGCCCGGCGCCGACCAGCGTGAGATGCCGCGTATTCACGGTATGCCGCCTATCGACGTTCATGCGTGCCACTCCTGTACCGCGCGCGCGAAACGCGCCACGTCGGCGTGATGGTTGAACAACGGCGCGGGCGAGATGCGGATGACGTCGGGTTCGCGCCAATCGCCGAGCACGCCCTGCGTGGCCAGATGTTCGAACAGCGCCCGACCGCGCTCGCGGCCTCCGATCACCCGCAGCGACAGCTGACAGCCGCGCTGTGCAGCATCGGCCGGGGTGACGATCCGCAGCTTGTCGGACAGCTGTGTGCGGATCAGAGATTCAAGATGGCCGGTGAGCCGCTCCGACTTCGCGCGCAGCGCAGGCATGCCGACGCGCGCGAACAGATCGAGCGATGCGCGCAGCGGCGCCAGACCGAGGATCGGTGGATTGCTCAGCTGCCAACCATCGGCGCCCGGGGTCGGCACGAATTCGGGGCCCATCTTGAACCGCGTGCTTTGATCGTGCCCCCACCAGCCGGCGAAACGCGGACGCTCGCTGTGCGCGTGACGCTCGTGGACGAAACAGCCGCCGACCGCGCCGGGACCGGCATTCATGTATTTGTAGTGGCACCACACCGCGAAATCGGCGCCGCTGTCGTGCAACTGCAGCGGCAGATTGCCGACCGCATGCGCCAGATCGAAGCCGACGACCGCGCCTGCGGCATGGCCGAGACGCGCGATTTCCTGCAGATCGAAGGCCTGTCCGGTGCGGTACTGCACGCCCGGCCAGAGGATCAGCGCAAGACGCTTGCCGTGTTCGGCGATGGCGCGTTCGATCGCGGCCATCGAGAAGGTGCCGTCGGCTTGATCGGGTTCGAGTTCGATCAGGCAATGCTTCGCCGACAGCCCGCGATATTTCAGCTGCGATTCCACTGCATGGCGATCCGAGGGAAACGCGCCGGCTTCGATCAGGATCGCGGTACGCTCGATGGTCGACTGGTAGAAGCTGACCATCATCAGGTGCAGGTTCGCGGTGAGCGAATTCATCGCCACCACTTCTTCCGGCTGCGCGCCGACCACGTCCGCCAGCGCGTCGCGGACCAGTGCGTGATAGGGCATCCACGGTGCGGGTTCGAGGAAATGTCCCTCGACCGCATCATGCGCCCACTTGTCCATCACCTCGTTGACGTATGCGCGCGCGCCCTTGGGCTGCAGACCGAGCGAGTTGCCGCAGAAATAGGCCATCTCTGCATCGCCGTGGCGCGGGATATGGAACTCGTCGCGGAAAGCGCGCAGGGGATCGCTGGCATCCTGCTGTCGAGCGTATTCGTCGCTCATTATCAGCCCATCGTTCATGCAAACCTCTCCATCGGCAACCCCAGCCATTCGAGCGCGGTGCCGTGGTACAGCCGGGTTTCTTCGGCGGCCGACAGCTTCAGCGCAGCGATGCCGGCT
The DNA here is from genome assembly GCA_964523435.1 of uncultured Xanthomonas sp. GTDB lineage: Bacteria > Pseudomonadota > Gammaproteobacteria > Xanthomonadales > Xanthomonadaceae > Lysobacter_I. Next base: position 4,514 of record CAZGBA010000155.1, on the reverse strand, counting down.
CCGGGCTCCTGTTCGCCGAGCGGGAACGGATAATCGGTCCCGAGCATGATCCGCCCGGTGCCGCAGGTATCGATCAGATAGCGCAGCGCGCGAGGATCGGCGACCCACGAATCGAAGTACAGTCGCGACAGATATTCGCGCGGGTTGCGGAAGTTGTCGGTCGCGACCAGATCGGGACGCATATTGAAACCATGTTCGATGCGGCCGATCGTGTACGGAAAACTGCCGCCACCGTGGGCGAGGCAGATTTTCAGGTTCGGCAGCCGCTCCAGCACGCCGCCGAAGACCAGACTGCAGGCCGCGCGCGATTGCTCCGCTGGCATGCCCACCAGCCACGGCAGCCAGTATTTCGGCATCGACTCGCTGCCCATCATGTCCCAGGGGTGGACCAGGATCGCGGCGCCGAGTTCGCTCGCGGCCTGGAAGACCTCGAACAACTCCGGTGCATCGAGATTCCAGTCGTTGACGTGCGAACCGATCTGCACGCCCTGCAGTCCGAGCTGATCGACGCAGCGTTCGAGTTCCTGGATCGCCAGACGCGGCGATTGCAGCGGCACCGTGCCGATACCCGCGTAGTGGCGCGGATGGTCGCGCACCGCTTCGGCCATGTGATCGTTCAAGGCCTGATGAAGATCGTGCGCGTGCTGCGGTTTCGCCCAGTAGCTGAACATCACCGGCACCGTGCTCAGCACCTGCACCTGCACGCCGAAATGCGCGAATTCCTCGATCCGCAGCTGCGGATCCCAGGTCTTCGGCCAGATCTCGCGGAAGAACTTGCCGTCCTTGTAGATACGCGCACGCCCGTCGTCGCCGTGATGGATCACCGGGAAGCGGATATCGCCGTACTTGGCCGCGAGATCGGGCCAGTCGCGGGGCAGGTAGTGGGCGTGGGTGTCGATTTTGAGCATGTTTATCAACCTGCGTTCAAGACGCTGGGCGCTTGTACGGAAACGGGTTACAACAAGCCATCGCCAATGCAGCATGGTTCATCTGAGTTCTTCCTCCAGCAATGCACCCAGACCGCGCGATGCATCCCAGATGCGGATCACTTCGATGGCGTCCGGCTGATCGAGGTAGTAGATCAGGATGCGATCGAAGTGCTTGATCGGATGGAAGCGCAGCGGTACCGGCAGTTCCGGCAGGACATGGGCGTGGCGCGGTGAGCCGCTGGCGGGATGGGCGGAGAGCAGCGCGTAGGCTGCTTCGACGGCATCGATGAAGCGCAAGGCCACGGCGTGTCCGGCCGATGCGGACAAATGATCTGCGATGGCGACGATATCGGCTGCCGCCTGCGGTCGCTGTCGAACTGGTTTGCCCGGCCACGTTGCGCTCATGCCTTGGCGAGGCGCTGACGCTGTTTGGCGAAGAAATCGCCACCGACCGGCTCGGCGGGGCCGGAGCCCAGGCCTTCGGCGATCAGTGCACGCAGGGCGTCTTCGGATTTGCGCCGCTGGCGTTCGCGGATGAGTTCGCGGACGTAGTCGGAGGTGCTGGCGAAACCGCCTTCGCGGACTTCATCGTCGACGAAGCGTTTCAGCGGCTCGGTCAGCGAGACATTCATGGTGGCGGCCATGGTGGGCTCCCAATAGCGATGGCAAAAATTGCCAAGAGCGAGAATAGCGCTGCCGCTTGGGGTTGTCATCCGGAAAGCGTCGGGGCTGAAGCCCCTCCCACAGGCCATGCGGGACCGGCGGTAGGAGGGGTTGACCAGCCGTTCGGCTGTTGAAAACCAGCTCCGAGCTTTTGCGATTGCTGCGTTACACAACCGGATCAAGGTTCAGCGGTGTAGGGCGCTGGAAATTCATGGACATGATCTGCGGATGATGGCGATCCGGAATCGACTAGTTCAACCACGTCGTTGCGGCTGATCACCAGACAAGTGCCGGTCTGCGCGGCGATGATGCAGGCGCGGATGGCCGCGCGTTGCAGCGCCGCGTTAGCGGATCGCAACAGTGTCAATCGGGTGAGTATCGGTCACAGTTCGCTCCATTCCTGCAGTCGCGATGCATTGCATCTGCAGTCGTTGTCAATCATCCAGCAACGCGTACTTCGCTGGCGCCGGATTGAAATGGCCGCAGGCCTTGCAGGTGCGGTGGTCGTGCGAGTTGTAGAAGCGTTCGAATATCGCCCCGAAATCGGTTTCGATATTCACCAGCGGAAAATATTCTTCGTAGATCTTTTCGTTGCAGCGTTCGCAATACCACTGCAGGCCGTCGAGTTCGTGCGGCAGGCGCTTGCGTTCGATCACCAGACCGACGCCGCCGGCCGAGCGCTGCGGCGAATGCGGCACGCGCGGTGGCAGCAGGAAATTCTCGCCGGCGCGGATGGTGATGTCGCGCGGGGCGTTGCGGCCGCTCTCATCCTGTTCCTGGATGCGCAGGACCATCTCGCCTTCGAGCTGATAGAACCATTCCGCGCCTTCCTCGTAGTGATAGTCGGTGCGCGCGTTGGGGCCGCCGACCACCATCACGATGAAGTCGCCGTCGTAGATGCATTTGTTGCCGACCGGCGGCTTCAGCAGGTGGCGGTGCTCATCGATCCAGGCCTGCAGGTTGATCGGGTTGGGCAGCATGGGTCACTCCTTCACGACTGCGATGCATTTGAGTTCGATGGCGATGGGGGTCGGCAGCGCGGTGATGCCCACTGTGGTCCGGCACGGCGCGTTGGCGGCATCGGGAAAATATTCGGCCCAGATCGCGTTGTAGGTCTTGAAGTCGCGGGCCATGTCGGTGAGGTATACGGTCACGTCGACCAGGTCTTCCCAGCGCGCGCCGCTGGCGTCGAGCACGGCGCGCACATTGGCGAAGACCGCATGCGTCTGCGCCGCGATGTCATAGGCGATCAGACGGCCCTCCGCATCGTGGACATTGCCGGGAATGCCGTTGCTGGCCGGGTCGCGCGGGCCGATGCCCGACAGGAACAACAGATCGCCGACGCGACGCGCGTGCGGATAGTGGCCGACGGCCCTGGGGGCGGACGCGGCGTGGATGGTGTCGTTGCTCATTCGTTCCTGCCGTTTCCGAGGGCGGCGACCGCAGCGGGATACTGTTCCGAAAGTTCGGTGAGCGAGCTTGCGTCCAGACCGAGCTGACGCACCTTGCCGTCGTGCAGGCCGTAGATCCAGCCGTGCACGGTGAGCGATTGGCCGCGTGTCCAGGCATCCTGGACCACGGTGGTCTGGCAGACGTTGGCGACCTGCTCGATCACATTGAGTTCGCACAGCCGCGCATGTCGTATCGAAACCGGTTCCACCGCATCAAGCAGCGCCGCATGTTTCTGGGCGACATCGCCGACGTGGCGCAGCCAGTTGTCGGCGAGGCCGACGCGACTGCCGGTGAGACTGGCATGCACGCCGCTGCAGCCGTAGTGTCCGACGATCAGGATGTGTTCGACCTTGAGCAGGTCGACCGCGAACTGGATTGAGCTCAGGCAGTTGAGATCGGTGTGCACCACGAGGTTGGCGACGTTGCGATGGACGAAGACTTCGCCCGGATCGAGTCCTAGGATCTGGTTCGCCGGCACGCGCGAATCCGAGCAGCCGATCCACAGGTATTTCGGCGCCTGCTGGCGCGAAAGCCGCTCGAAGAAGCCGGGGTCTTCAAGACGGACGCGTTCGGCCCAGGTGCGGTTGTTGTGCAGCAGGTCTTCCAGTGATCGGGTCACAGCGCAACTCCCACATTCTTGGCTTCGGTGAAGAAGCGCATCGCTTCCATGCCGCCTTCGCGACCCATGCCCGACTGGCCGACGCCGCCGAACGGCGTGCGCAGATCGCGCATCAGCCAGGTGTTGATCCAGACCATGCCGACGTGCAATTGCGCGGCGAGTCGATGCGCGCGTTTGAGATCGTTGGTCCAGACCGATGCCGCAAGGCCGTAATCGCCCGCGTTCGCCAGCGCCAGCGCTTCGCCGTCGGTGTCGAACGGCTGCAGTGTGATTACCGGGCCGAAGATTTCATCGCGATTGGTCGCGCAGTCCGGACCCAGACCTTCGATGATCGTCGGCGCCACGAACCAGCCGGGCCGGTCCAGCGCATCGCCGCCGCAGAGCACATGGCCGCCTTCGTCCCGCGCGCGCCGCAGCGCCGCCAGCACTTTGTCGAAATGCGCCTGCGACACCAGCGGACCCATGCGCGTGTCCGAATCCATCGGGTCGCCGATGCGCATCGCCAACGCGCGCTGGACCAGCGCGTCGCGGACCTCTGCGTAGACATTGCGTTCGATCAACACGCGCGAGCCGCACAGGCAGATCTGGCCGCTGTTCTGGAACGCCGAGCGGACGATCGTATCCAGCTGATCGCGCCAGTCGCTGTCGGCGAAGATCAGGGTCGGGTTCTTGCCGCCGAGTTCCAGCGAGACTTTCTTCAGATGCGGGGCGGCGAGCGCGGCGATGCGTTTGCCGACCGCAGTGCTGCCGGTGAACGAGACCGCCTTGATCGCCGGATCCAGCACCAGCGGCTCGCCGATGTCGGAACCGAGTCCGTGGACGATGTTGAGCACGCCGGCCGGGAAGCCGAT
>CAZGBA010000154.1:0-6919 GCA_964523435.1 uncultured Xanthomonas sp. | reverse complement strand
GCATCAACAGCGTGATCACCACGAACACGAACAGCGGCATGCCGGCCTTGATCGAGTCCTGGCCGCGTGCGGAGTCTTCCACCGAGCCGCCGGTTTTCAGCAGGTAGCCGCCCGGCAGAGTGGCGCGGATGGCGTCGAGCGTCGGGTCGATCTGCCCGACCACCGTATCCGGCGTCGGGCCGTTGACGATATCGGCGCGCACGGTCACGGTGGGCATGCGGTCGCGATGCCAGATGACGCCATCCTCGAAGGTCGATTCCAGGCGTGCGATCTGCATCACCGGCACCGTTTTGCCACTGGTGGTGGGCACGGCGAGGCTGCCGAGCAGTTCCAGACGTTCGCGTTCGTTCTCCGGGCCGCGCAGCAGGATCTCGATCAATTCGTTGTCTTCGCGATACGTGCTGACCCGCTGACCCGACAGCGAACTGGAAAGGAAATGCGCGAGATTCTCCGAGCTGACGCCCAGCGCGCGTGCGCGATCCTGATCGATGATCAGGCGCACGACCTTGCTGGGTTCGTCCCAATCGAAATTGACGTTGATGACGCTCGGGTTCGCGCGCACCTTCGCCATGACCTGCGTCGCGATCTCTCGCACGCGCTCGATGTGTTCGCCGGAGACTCGATATTGGATCGGATAGCCCACCGGCGGGCCGTTTTCGAGGCGCGTCACCCGCAGTTGCAGCTCCGGAAATTGCGGGCGCACGTCGCCCATCAGCCAGTTGCGCAGCGTTTCGCGCGACTCGATGTCCTTCGCGCGCACCACGAACTGGGTGAAGTGGGTCTGCGGCAACTGCTGATCGAGCGGCAAATAGAATCTCGGCGAACCGGTGCCGATATAGGCAACGTAGTTTTCGACTTCCTTGCGACTCGACAGCAGTTTTTCCAGCCTGCGCGCCGCCGCATCGGTCGCTTTCAGTGAACTGCCTTCCGCCAGTTCGACATCGACCATCAACTCAAGACGGGTCGAGTCGGGAAAGAACTGCTGCGGCACGAACCGGAACATCGCGATCGACGCCATGAATGCGAGCAGGGTCGCGCCGATCACCAGCCAGCGACGACGGATGCACCACCGCACTGTCGCGCGGAAACGTTTGTAGAAAGCCGTGTCGTAGGGATCGTGAGCGTGCACGCCCTCGGCTGCGATCGGCGCCGGCCCGAGCAGGCCGGCGAACCGCGGCCAGCGCTCGGCGAGACCGGTACGGAACGCGCGGACGCGACCTTCCAGCGAACGCGGAGTCGGGACCGCATGCGGCTCGGGCAGCATCTTGTCCCCGAGATACGGAATGAACAGTACCGCCGCCACCCAGGACACCATCAGCGCGATCGTCACCACCTGGAACAGCGATCGCGTGTATTCGCCGGTGCTCGATGCGGCGGTGGCGATCGGCAGAAAACCCGCAGCGGTCACCAGCGTGCCGGTGAGCATCGGAAATGCGGTGGTCTCGTAGGCGAACGCGGCGGCGCGCAGTCGCGAGAATCCCTGCTCCATCTTGATCGCCATCATCTCGACCGCGATGATCGCGTCGTCCACCAGCAGACCGAGCGCGAGCACCAAGGCGCCGAGCGAGATCTTGTGCAGGCCGATGCCGAAGTAGTGCATCACCGCGAACGTCATCGCGAGCACCAGCGGAATGGTCACCGCGACCACCAGGCCGGTGCGCAACCCCAGTGAAAAGAAACTGACCAGCAGCACGATGACCACGGCTTCGCCCAGCACGGTGACGAACTCGCCGACGGAATCGCGGACCGCCGCAGGCTGATCGGCGATGCGTCGCAGCTGCATGCCGACCGGCAAGCTCTGCTGCAGGCGCACGGTTTCTGCGTCCAGCGCCTTGCCCAGTTGCAGGATGTCGCCGGTGGGTTTCATCGACACCGCGATCCCGATCGCGTCGTCGCCCATGTAACGGATGCGCGGCGCAGCAGGGTCGGCGTAGCCGCGACGCACCTCGGCGATCTCGCCCAGACGCACGGTGCGATCGCCGGCCCGGATCGGAAACTGGCGGATGTCTTCCACCGACTTGAAATTGCCGGCTACGCGCAAATGCACGCGATCGGTGGAGGTCTCGAAAAATCCGGCCGACGCGACCGCGTTCTGCTCCGCCAGCGCCTGCTGCACGACCGGCAGCGGAATGCCCAACGTGGCGAGCTTGGTGTTCGACAGGTCGATCCAGATCTTCTCGTCCTGCAGTCCGAGCAATTCGATCTTGGCCACATCAGGCACACGCTGCAGTTCCAATTCCAAGCGCTCGGCGTAATCCTTGAGCAGCGCGTAGTCGAATCCTTTTCCGGTCAACGCGTAGATGTTGCCGTAGGTGTCGCCGAATTCGTCGTTGAAGAACGGCCCGACCGTTCCCTCGGGCAGGGCCGCGCTGATGTCGCCGACTTTCTTGCGCACCTGGTACCACAGTGCGGGCAGCTCACTGCTGTGCATCGAGTCGCGGGCGATGAAGAACACCTGCGATTCGCCGGAACGGGAATACGAACTGATCGCCGTATAGTTTCCGGTCTCCATCAGTTTCTTTTCGATGCGGTCGGTGATCTCGCGCGCGACCTCCTCGGCGGTCGCGCCCGGCCAGATCGTGCGCACCACCATCACCTTGAAGGTGAAAGGCGGGTCTTCGGACTGCGCGAGCTTGCGATAGGACCAGACGCCGACGATCGCCAGCACCAGCATCGTGTAGAGCACCAGAGAGCGGTTCGCGAGCGCCCATTCGGAAAGGTTGAATCTGCGCATGGTCAGACCGTCCGGACGCTGCGATGCGCCGCGATCGTCGCGCGGGAAACGGTTCGGGGACCGGATGCATCCATACTCATGTCGGCGACTCCGGTCATTTCGATGGGATGGGTCGGTTGCTGCGATCGACCGGCAGCACGACCTGGTCCGCGTGGAGCAGATGACCGCCCGCGACCACGACCCAATCCGTGGGTTTCAGGCCGGAAAGTACCGGGACGCTGTCTGCGGCATAAGATCCGGTCACCACCAGCACCTGTCGTGCCCGCTGCGATTTCGGATCGGCGACCCACACCATCGTCCGGCCTCCGGCATCCCTTTGAACGGCCGACAGTGGCACCGCCAGCGCGCCGACCGGACCGGCACCGACGATGAAGACCCGGGCGCTCTGCCCCAGCGCCACCACGTCGACATGCTCCGGGGCAAGGCTTGCGCGCGCGGCGTAGGTCCGTGTCACCGGATCGGCGACCGGCGAGATTTCGCGGATCTTCGCCGGCAGCGGCGGCGCCTCGCTGTTCCACAGTTCGACCAGCACCGCCTGCCCGACCTGGAATTCCCGGATATTCGATTCGGGCAGCGCAAAGGCGACTTCTCGTTCGCCCTCCACGACGAACGAGAACACCGCCTGCCCGGGTGCCAGCACCTGCCCAACCTCGGCGATCCGCGTCGCGATCACGCCATCAGCGGAGGCGAGCAGCGATGCGTAGCCGCTTTGATTGCGGGCGACATCGCGTTGGGCGCGCGCTGAGCGCGCCTGACCCTCGGCCGCACGCAGCGCAGCTGTCTGTTGGTCCAGCGCGGATCGGCTGACCAGTTGATCCTTGGCCAGGGCCGCGAAACGCGCGTGGTCGGCCCGTGTACGAGCCAGTTGCGCTTCCGCAGCGGCGAATTGCGCCTCCAATGCATCCGACTGGAGCCGGAGGTCTTCGGGGTCCAGTTCGGCAAGGACGTCGCCCTTGCGGACCCGATCGCCTGCATCCACGAACCGGCGCGCAAGTTTGCCCCCGACCCTGAACGAGAGCGTTGTCTCCTGCCGGGCCCGGATTTCGCCAGCGAAGGCGGTCAACCCCGCCGACAATGTGCCGGTCGCGGCATCCGCGCGGGCCACCAGCACCGGACGCGGCGGCGGCGCATCCGGTTCGCCATTGCCACAGGCCGTCAGAGCAACCAACATCGACATCGGGATTACCGCTCCGAACACCGCTTTCCTGAAGCCTGACGTCCAATGCACTGCCATAACCGCCTCACACGATCGGGGGATGATCCGGGTGGATGGGTGGAAACCCGGGATTAATGAACTTGTCGGTACTGCATAAATAACATACCAATTAGTCTAGTATTGCAAGCATGAGCGCTACGACCCCACATCCCGCCGTGCCCGAAGCCGCAAAATCGGCAGGCCCCGGCCGCCCGAAGGACCTCGGCAAGCGCGCCGCAATCCTCGACGTGGCCAAACGGCTGTTCACCCAGCATGGATTCGACGGCGTCAGCATGGATCAGATCGCGACCGAAGCCGGCGTGTCCAAGCTGACCGTCTACAGCCATTTCGGCGACAAGGAATCGCTGTTCAGCGCTGCGATCCGCGCAAAATGCGAAGAACAGATGCCACAGGCACTGTTTCTGGAAGGGCTCGAAGGCAGCCTGCGCGAACAGCTCACCGCGATCGCGCGCGCTTTTTTCGCACTGATCGCCAGCCCCGAGGCCATCGCCATGCAGCGCATGATGATGCTGCCCGGCACAGGCGATTCTCACGTACGCGAACTGTATTGGCAGGCCGGTCCCCGACAGGTCAAGGAGGCCTTCGGGGAGTTCCTGCGCTCGCGGCAGGCCCGCGGCGAGCTGCGCGTGCCGGACATCGAACGCGCAGCGTCGCAGTTTTTCTGCCTGTTGAAGGGCGAGGTGCACATGCAGATGCTCTGCGGCATGTGCTGCGAGCCGCAGATGGAAGATATCGATACGCATATTGCCGCAACGGTGGACCTGTTCGTGCGCGCCCATACCGGAGCGGCCGCATGCCAGGAGCCGTCGGCATGAACACCGTCGGCCCGAGCCATGCAGCGTGTAGATCGGCCGTGCCCACGGTCCCGATGACTTCCGGCACTCAGACCAAACCCGCAATTGCGGCGATCCTGAGCTCAGCAACCGCAACGCCGTCCCGGTAAACTTCCACAGTCCCATCACCCTCCAGAACGCGCCGTTGCCAGAGATATCAGCATGACGATCGATTACGCCAAAGCCCGCGAAACCATGGTCGAACAACAGGTTCGCCCCTGGGACGTGTTCGAACCCCGCGTACTGGAGACCTTGGCGCGGCTGCCGCGCGAGCGTTTCATGGCCGAGGTGCATCGCGCATTGGCCTACTCCGATCTTGCACTGCCGATCGGTCACGGCGAATCGATGATGAAGCCGGTGCTCGAAGGCCGTGTGTTGCAGGCGCTGTCGATCGGCGCTGGCGAAGATGTTCTGGAAATCGGAACCGGCAGCGGCTATCTGTCCGCCTGCCTCGGCAGTCTGGCCCGCGACGTCGTGAGCCTGGAGTTGCACGCGGACCTTGCGCAGACCGCGCGCGAACGTCTGCAGGCGCAGGGAATCGGCAATGTGCGCATCGATACCGCCGATGTGTTCGGCTGGGAAAGCGATCGCCGCTTCGATGCGATCTGCGTCGGCGGTGCGGTCGCAACCCTGCCGTCGCGCTTTTTGCAGTGGCTGCGGCCGGGGGGCCGGCTCTTCGTGATCCATGGTCGGGCTCCTGCGATGGAAGCCGCACTTGTCCGTCATGCCGACAACCCTGCCGGCTTCCAGGTCGAATCGCTGTTCGAAACCGAACTGCCGTATCTGACCGGCGCTGCGCCCGTTCCCCGGTTTCAACTCTAAGACACCCGTTCGGCGTCCTCGGCCATACGCGGACCGTCCAGACAAAAAAAATTAAGGATGCCCATGACTCGCCGCCCCATCGCTCTCGCCCTCGCTCTACTCCTGCTGCCGCTCGGCGCCCAGGCCGAGGATCTGTTGCAGTCCTACGAACTCGCGCGCACCAGCGATCCCCAGCTCGCAGCCGCCGAGTCCAGCCGTCTCATTTCGCGCGAAGGCGCAGTGCAGGGCCGCGCAGCGATGCTGCCGCAGATCAACGGCGACGCCTCCTACAATCGATCACGGAACGACAGCGAGTCCTCTTCCGCCGGCACCGACACCAGCACCGACACCACCACACGCGATCTCGGCCTGCGCCTCAACCAGATGGTGTACGACCACAGCGTCGTGAACCGCGCGCGCAGCCAGTACGCCTTGTCGCAGGCGGGCGACTTCCAGCTCGAAGCGGCCGGCGACTCGCTGATTACCCGCACCTCGACCGCCTATTTCAACGTCCTGATCGCGATGGAGACGTTGGCCGCTGCGGAAGCGCAGGAAACCGCGCTGAAGAAACAGTTCGATTTCGCGGACAAACGGCTGGAAGTCGGCCTTGCGCCGATCACCGACGTCCATGAGGCGCGCGCCCAGTACGACCGCGCCCGCGCGAACACAATCGTGACCAGCAACGCACTGGAAGACGCCTATCGCGCGCTTGAGGAAATCACCGGCCGCGATGTGCGCACGCTCAAAGCGTTGCCCCAGGATTTCCAGCCGCAGTTGCCTTCGGCGCTGGATGGCGAAGGCTGGGTAGCAGCCGCGCTTGAAAACAACCCCAGTCTGAAATCGCAGGAATTTCGCGTCAAATCTGCGGAAGCCGGCGTGGAGAGCGCGCGCGGCGGGCATTATCCGACGCTCTATCTCGGCGCCAATTACGGCCGTAACCGTAACGATGGCGATTCCACCAACAACATCCTCAACGTCGGGGCGGACTTCGAGAGCCAGAGCAATTCGCGCAGCATCGGCCTGACCCTGTCGGTACCGATCTTCGCTGGCGGCGCGACCCAGTCCCAGGTGCGTCAGGCGCTGGCGCAACGCGATATCGCGAACGACGAACTCGAACAACAGAAGCGCGCGCTGGTGCGCAACACGCGCAATGCCTATCGCACGCTGGTCGCAGGCGTCAGCGAAGTCGAAGCGCGAAAGGCGGCGGTGTTCTCCGCGCGCAGCGCCTACGACGCCTCGCAGGTCGGCCTTGAAGTGGGCACGCGCACGGTGCTGGACGTGTTGAACAATCAACAGACGCTGTTCAACGCCGAACGCGAATATGCGCTGTCGCGC
>CAZGBA010000153.1:0-7037 GCA_964523435.1 uncultured Xanthomonas sp. | reverse complement strand
CTGCATCGCAAATGCAGGCAGCGCCGGCACTTGCGGCGGCAGGTAGTCGTCACTGGTGCCTTCGCCACGGATCGCGGCAATCGGCAGCACCAGATCGCCCAATTGGTTTTTCTTCTTCAAACCGCCGCATTTACCGAGGAACAGCACCGCCTTCGGGCAAATTGCCGACAGCAGATCCATCACCGTGGCCGCATTCGGGCTACCCATGCCGAAATTGATCAGGGTGATGCCGTCGGCGGTGGCGCTGGGCATGGGCCGGTCCAGGCCGACGATCGGCGCGCCGGTCATCCGCGAGAAATGGTCGAGGTAGCCGCCGAAATTGGTCAGCAGGATGTGCTCGCCGAACTGGTCCAGCGGCACGCCGGTGTAGCGGGGCAGCCAGTTCTGGACGATCTGGTCTTTCTCTTTCATGCGCGTCTCCGAGTGATCGCCCGCATTTTGTCATGCACCGTGACCTTGGTCATGGTTGGCACCGGGGCGACGGCGGGCTAGGGTTGCGGTTCTCTCGTGGGGAACGACCGCCATGCACCGAACTTTCATCGCCGCGCTGGTCGCGACCGTGTTGCCTGCGCTCGTGCTGGCGCCGGCCCTTGCGGCCGATGCGCCAGCGACCGCGCCGAAAAAAGCCGCCTCGCGCTTCGCGCAGGACCCGTACGCCAGCACCTACCGCGCGATCGCCTCGCCGCCGGTGCTGATCCAGGGCGCGACCGTCCTCACCGGCACGGGCACGCGCCTCGACGGCGCCGATGTGCTGATGCGCGACGGCAAGGTGGTCGCGGTCGGTGCGAATCTCGATGTCCCCGCCGACGCCCTGCGCGTGGACGGGCGCGGCAAATGGGTGACGCCCGGCATCATCGACGTGCATTCGCATCTGGGCGTCTATCCCAGCCCGGGCACGCGTTCGCACTCCGACGGCAACGAATCGACCGCTCCGACCACGCCGGGCGTCTGGGCCGAACATTCGGTGTGGCCGCAGGATCCGGGCTTCGCCACGGCGCTGGCCGGCGGCGTGACCTCGCTGCAGGTGCTGCCCGGCTCGGCGAATCTGATCGGAGGGCGCGGCGTGACCTTGAAGAACGTGGCGGCCACGACCTATCAGGGCATGAAATTTCCCGGCGCGCCGTGGGGCCTGAAGATGGCCTGCGGCGAGAATCCGAAGCGCACCTACGGCGAACGCGGCGGCCCGGCGACGCGGATGGGCAATGTGGCCGGCTATCGCGCCGCGTTCATCGACGCCAGCGAATATTTGAAGAAGAACCGCCCGAAGAAAGCGGCGGCGGCGCCGAAGAAGCGCTGGTGGCAGAGCGGTTCGGGCACCACCGACAGCGCCAACGACAGCGGCGGCAAGCGCGATCTGAAGATGGACACGCTGGCCGGCGCGATCAACGGCGACATCCTGGTGCACATCCACTGCTACCGCGCCGACGAGATGGCGGTGATGATGGATCTGGCGAAGGAATTCGGTTTCAGGATCAGCGCGTTCCATCACGGCGTGGAGGCGTACAAGATCGCCGACCGGCTCGCCGCCGAAAACATCTGCGGCGCGCTGTGGGCCGACTGGTGGGGCTTCAAGATGGAAGCCTTCGACGGCATCCAGGAGAACATCGCCCTGGTCGATCGCGTGCAGAACGGCTGCGCGATAGTGCATTCCGATTCGGAGGAAGGCATCCAGCGCCTGAATCAGGAAGCGGCGAAAGTGATCGCCAGCGCGCAGCGCATCGGCATCGAGATTCCGCCGGAGCGCGCGGTGCGCTGGATCACCTCCAACGCGGCGAAAGCGTTGGGCATCCTCGACAAGACCGGTACGCTGGAGGCCGGCAAGATGGCCGATGTGGTGGTGTGGAGCGGCAACCCCTTCAGCGTCTATGCCAAGGCCGAGCAGGTCTACGTCGACGGCGCGCGCGTCTACGACCGCAACGATCCGTCGCGACAGCCGAAGTCCGATTTCATGCTGGGTCAAGGCCTCGAAGGAGGTGTGCGATGAGCCGCCGACTGCTTCCTTCTGTCATTCCGAGCGCAGCGAGGAACCTGCTTTTCGGCGTATTTCAGAATCAACGGACGACAAGCAGGTCCCTCGGGTTGCACCCTCGGGATGACAGCGTTTCCAGGCGCCGCTGTCTGACATGCGTGGCCTTGGCCGTGACCTTGTGTTCGATGGCGTCGACGGCCTTCGCCCAGAATCTGCTGATCCGCAACGCCACCGTGCACACCGCCGGTGCGCAGGGCACGCTGCAGAACACCGATGTGCTGGTGCGCGACGGCAACATCGCCGCGATCGGCCGCGACCTGTCCGTCGCGCACGGCCTCGAAGTGATCGACGCCGCCGGCAAACCGCTGACGCCGGCGATGTTCGGCGGCATCACGGCGATCGGGCTCGATGAAGTGTCCGCCGAGGATCCGACCAACGACCAGTCGCTGGCGCTGGGTCAGGGCAAGCAGATGGTGGTGCGGCCCGAGTTCGACGTGACCCTGGCCTACAACCCGGCCTCGATTCTGGTGCCGATCGCGCGCGTCGAGGGCATCGGCTTCACGCTGCTGGGTGCGGACGCCGCCAGCGGTGGCTCGATCATCGGCGGTCAGGGTGCGGTGGTGCGCCTGGACGGCAGCGCCGACCCGGCCGGCCCCAAAGTGCTGTTCGTGAAGCTGGGCAGCGACGGCGCCAACCTCAGCGGCGGCAGCCGCGCCAGTCAGTGGATGCTGCTCGATCAGTTCATCGATGAAGTGCGCGGGCGGATTCCCGCAGGCTCGCCGATGGCGATGCTCACCCCGGCCGGTCGCGACACACTGGCGCGCTATCTCAACGGTGGCGGCCGGGTGATGGTGGAAGTGCATCGCGCTGCCGACATCCGCCAGTTGCTGCGCTGGTCGCAGCGGCACAGCGTGCGCATCGGTATCCATGGCGGCGCCGAAGCGTGGATGCTGGCGCCGCAGCTGGCCGCAGCGAAAGTCCCGGTATTCGTCGATCCGCTCGGTAATCTGCCGCAGAGTTTCGACGAGATCGGCGCCACGCTGCAGAACGCCGCGCGGCTGCGCGCTGCGGGCGTGCAGGTCGGGTTTTCGCAGGCCGACAAGGCCTCGCACAACGCGCGCAAGATCCGCCAGACCGCCGGCAACGCGGTCGCGAACGGCCTGCCGTGGGAAGACGGCCTGGCCGGGCTCACGCGCGTGCCGGCCGAGGCGCTGGGCGTGGGCGATCGCATCGGCACGATCGCGGTCGGCAAGCGCGCCGATCTGGTGCTGTGGACCGGCGATCCGCTGGACGTGAGCACGGTGGCGAAGCAGGTGTGGTTCGACGGTCGCGCGATCCCGATGCGCAGCCGCCAGACCGAACTGCGCGACCGCTATCTGCGCACGGCGGGCGAGTTGCCGCGCGCGTATCCTGCTGCAGTCGAATAACCGCCGGGCCCGCGATGCTGTCGTCCGTTCTGCTGTTGGCATTGACCGGCGCGGCATTGACCGGCGTGCATGCGCTGCAGCCGCCGGGCATGTTCCACGATGGCGAAGCGGTCGCGCGCCACGGCGAACGCTGGCTCGCGCTGCGCGTGCATGACGGCGACGCCAGCCTGCGCATGACGCGCCTGCGGGTGAAGCGGGTGTTCGACATCATCGCCGATGCCGAAGGCGAAGCCACCGGGCAGGAGATCGAAAGCGACGTGGGCGATGTGGTCACCTATCTGCGCGGCCCCGGTCTGCATGCCGGACCGGTTGTGGTGGCGGTGAGCGAATACGCTGGCGAGGGTCCGCTGCCGGCACAGCGGCTGCGCCTCGGCGATCGCGTCTATCGCATCCTCACCCGCTGCGCCGCCGATGCCGTGAATACCGCACAGGACGGCATGTCCTACCGGTGCCGGATCGAATTGCGCGAAGACGGTAAGAAAGGCGATGTCGAACGCGGGTCCCGGCAGACGCTGACCGAGATGACCGGCGCCAGCGCGCTGTCGGCGGCGCCGGACATCGTTCTCGGCGACGACGCCTCGCCGCATGTGATCTTCGCCGGCGATCTCGATCGCGACGGCAAACTCGATCTGATCTTCGACACCAGCGATCACTACAACCTCTCGCATCCGGTGCTGTTCCTCTCCGGCGCCGCCGAAGGCGACGAACTGTTGCACGCGGTCGCCGAACACGACGCCGTCGGCTGCTGACGCGCGCGCTCATCCCTCGACAGGCTCCGCCATGACCGACACCCCGAACTGCTGGTATTTCGATTTCATCTCGCCGTTCGCCTATCTGCAGTGGCCGAAGGTGCGCGCGCTGATGGCCGAGCACGCGATTCTTCCGGTGCCGATCCTGCTGGCGGCGGTGCTGGACACGCGTGGCCAGAAAGGGCCGGCGGAAATCCCCAGCAAACGCGAATTCACCTATCGCCACGTGCTGTGGCAGGCACGCGAGGCCGGCGTGCCGCTGCGCTTTCCGCCCAAGCACCCGTTCAATCCGCTGCCGGCGCTGCGGCTCTCGATTGCCGCAAGCAATCGACCCGAGGCGATCGATGCGATTTTTCAATGGATCTGGGCCGAAGGTCGCGCCGCCGACAGCACCGAAGCGCTGGAGCCGCTGCGCGAGGCGCTGGGGTTGCCGGCCGGCGTGGCCGATTCGGCCGAGGTCAAGGCGGTGCTGCGCAACTGCACTGAAATCGCGCTGACCGCCGGTGTCTTCGGCGTCCCGACATTGGCGCTTGGCAATTCGCTGTTTTGGGGGAATGATGCCCATGCGTTTGCGGTTGCGGTCCTGAACGATCCGGCTCTGTTGCAAGAGCCCGAGATGCGGCGGGTCGCGGAGATGCCGGTGGGGGTGCAGCGCGGCTGAACAGGGGCAGCCGCATGCATGACCGCCGATGTGTCATGCCAGGAAGGCCGTTGCTGCTGTCTCGGCTCTTGCCTCGCCCCTCCGGAAGCCACCACCATGCGCATAGGTCTCGTTGTCGATTCGGCATGCGATCTGCCAGGGAGCTTCATCGAACGGAATCGCATCGAAATCCTCCCGATCACGGTCAAGATCGGAGACGCGGTGCTCGCCGACCACCGCAATGAACAGGCCACGCTCGAGTTTCTCCATTCGCACGTCGCCAGCCGCGGCGCAGAAGCGGAGACGATGCCGTTTTCGGTGAATCAGATCCGCGATCTGTTCCTGCGCAAACTGGTGATCGACTACGACTACGTGTTCTGTCTCACCATCACCCGCACGCGAAGTCCGATCCACGACAACGCCATGCAGGCGAGCTTCGTGATCCTCAACGATTACCGGCCGATGCGCAGCGCCGCCGGCCATTCCTCGCCGTTCGCGCTGCGCGTGGTCGACACGCAGTCGCTGTTCGCCGGTCAGGGCGTCACTGCGGTGGAAGCGGTGCGCATGATCCAGGCCGGAGAAGGCGTGGCCAAGATCCGCGCGCGGCTGGACAACCTCGCGATCAACACCCACGCCTACATGGTGCCGCGCGATCTGATGTACCTGCGCTCGCGCACCAAGGCCAAGGGCGACAAGAGCGTCAGCCTGTTCAGCGCAACGCTGGGCAGCGCGCTCGACATCAAGCCGGTGCTGTACTGCAATCGCGGCGAGACCAAGCCGGTGGCGAAGATCCGTGGTTTCGACACGGCGGTGCGCAGACTGTTCGCGTTCGCGTCCGAGCGCGTGCTGGCAGGTTTGATGACGCCGACGCTGTGCCTGAGCTATGGCGGCGAGTTGGAGGAAATGCGACTGCTCCCGGGATACAACGCGCTGACCGAGATCTGTCGCACGCATCGCGTCGAAGTATTCGAGAGCGTGATGAGCCTCACCGGCATGGTCAACGTCGGCAAGGGTTCGCTGGTGATCGGCTTCGCTGGCGAGGCTCACGAATTCAAGGAATGATGCGTTGGCATCGCGGGCATCGACCGATGCCTGCGTCGTGGCCCGTCACCACTCGGCGCGCGATCGCTGCGCTATGCTGACCAGCCCGGCGTACACGTGGACGCGAGCATGGCCATTCGCTACTACCTGAGCATTCCCGATTCCGGTGCGTTGCGCGCAGCCGGTGATTTCGCGTTCCGCTCGCAGGGTGCGGAAGGCCTTGCGGCGGAACTGCAGGCGGCCTTGCGCGAAGACGCGCTGTTCCAGCGCTGGCGCGCGACCCAGCAGGATCCGGATGAGGTCGATCCCGCGCTCGGCGCGACCGATCCCGCCGCAACCGTACGTGGCGAACAGCATGATCTGAAGATCGACCTTGTCGCGGTCACCTCGATTCCCGGTGCGATCCTCAAGCATCGCCTGCGTCTGCTCGCGGGCAGCGGCTGGCAACTGCGCGATGTGACCAGCGCGTGAGCCTGCCGATACTGCTGTCGTGGAGCGGCGGCAAGGATGCGGCGTGGGCGCTGCACATGCTGCACCAGCGCGACGATGTCGATGTGGTGGGCCTGGTCACCACCCTCACCGAAGGCTACGAGCGCATTTCGATGCAGGGCATCCGTCGCGACATCCTGCATGCGCAGGCCGACGCCTGCGGCCTGCCGGTGATCGAAGCGTGGATCCCGCAGCGCGCCAGCAACGATCTCTATCGCGCCGCCTTCGCCGATGCGCTGCTGCGCGCGCGCGAACGCTGGCCGGCGCTGCGCGACATCGCATTCGGCGATCTGTTCCTGCAGGACATCCGCGCCTATCGCGAAACGCTGTGCGCGGAACTCGACTGGACGCCGCATTTCCCGGTCTTCGATCCGACGCCGGGCTACACCGCAAATTTGGCGCGCGAGATGATCGCCGCTGGCCTGCGCGCGCAACTGGTGTGCGTGGATACCGAACAGCTCGACGCCGGTTTCAGCGGCCGCGATTTCGACGCAGCGCTGCTGCGCGATCTTCCGGAAGGCTGCGATCCCTGCGGCGAGAACGGGGAATTCCACACGCTGGTGCATGCGGGGCCGATGTTTTCGGCGCCGATCGGCGTATCGAAAGGCGAGGCCGTGCTGCGCGACGACCGCTTCGCCTACACCGATTTTCTTCTGTAGCTTCTGTAGCTTTTGTAGGAGATTCTATGTCGCAGAACAAGCCTCTTTGAGCGTCCGGGTGTG
>CAZGBA010000152.1:0-7089 GCA_964523435.1 uncultured Xanthomonas sp. | reverse complement strand
CGGTGTCCACCGTGAAAGGGTGGTGTCCTAGGCCTCTAGACGATGGGGACGTCGTAGAACTCTGTAACCACTCCGGATCAGGCCTGACGATCAGAAGTGTTTTGAACATTGGTGGAGCCAGGCGGGATCGAACCGCCGACCTCCTGCATGCCATGCAGGCGCTCTCCCAGCTGAGCTATGGCCCCATGTGTCTGGAGAGCGCGAAAGTTTAGAGGGCGTCCCCGGGATCGTCAAGCCTTGGCGGATGATTCGCCGCGTTCCGGCTCACCACAGCGCATCGCGCAGTTTGTACCAGGCCATCGCCGCGACCAGCATCGGGGTGCGGAAGGTGCGGCCGCCGGGGAAATCGCGATGCGCGATGCGCGCGAACACGTCGAGGCGTTCGTTCTGGCCGCGGATCGCTTCGGCGATGATGTGCCCGGCGAGGTTGGTCGCAGCGACGCCATGGCCTGAAAAGCCCTGCGCGAAAAACACGTTCGCGCCGATCCGGCCCCAGTGCGGCGCGCGGTTGAAGCTGATGTCGATGGTGCCGCCCCAGACATGGTCGAAGTCGACATCCGCCAGTTGCGGAAAGACCTTGCGCATCCGTCGGGTCATCACCCAGTCCAGATTCGGCGGTTCGAAGTTGGAATAGCTGGCACGGCCGCCGAACAGCAGCCGGTGATCGCTGCTCAGACGGAAATAGTCCAGCGCCCAATTGCAATCCGCCACCGCCATGTCGTTGCGGATCAGCGCCCGCGCACGCTCCGCGCCCAGCGGCACGGTCGCCGCGATATACGTGCCGACCGGCATGATCTTGCGATCCAGCTCAGGCGCGACGCCCTTCACCAGCGCGTTGCCGGCGAGAACCGCGAAATCGCAGCGGACTGTCCCGTGCGCGGTATGCAGTACCGGCTTCGCGCCGTGGCTCATCCGCAGCACCGGGCTGGCTTCAAAAATCCGCACGCCGGCAGCGAGTGCGGCGCGACCGAGGCCCAGTACGTATTTCAGCGGATGCAGATGCCCGGCGTTGGCGTCGTACAGCCCACCGAGATAGCGCGGCGAATCGAGCTGCGCGCGCAGTTGTTCGCGATCCCACCAGACCATCGGATAGTCGTAGTCGCTTTCGAGTTCGCGCTGCCAGGTCTGCAGCTCGACGATCTGTCGGGGTTTGATCGCGACGGTCGTGTGGCCCGCGCGCCAGTCGCAGTCGATGTCATGACGGATGCAGCGTTCGTGGATCAGGCGCATGCCTTCGCAGGACCAGTCGAACAGTTTGCGGGCATCGTCGCGTCCGACCAGCGCGGCCAGCTTGGCCTCACCGCAGCCGAAGCCGGGCAGCACCTGCCCACCGTTGCGACCCGACGCGCCCCAACCGATGCGCTCGGCTTCGAGTACGACGACGCGGTAGCCGGCCTCGGCGAGTTCCAATGCGGTCGACAAGCCGACGTAGCCCGCGCCGAGAATGCAGACATCGGCGTCGATGTCGCCTGCCAGCGCGGATTGCGATGGTAGCGACTCGGCGCTGGCGGCATACCAACTGGGCGGGTAGGCGGCATTCATGCGGGATAGTTCCTTTGCATGGAATCAGCTTCGCAGCGCATGCGCGTGGGCGAGGGCGATCCAACCGTGGAGGCTTCGTTCAAACCCTTTTGCTCCGAACAAGGGGAAGAAATACCAGTCATCGCCAACATCGGAGATGGTGGCGCCAGCATCCATCGCTTCAGCCCTGGATCGTGGCGGCAGCCACAGCGTGAGCCCGTGCATGCCCTCGGCGAACGCGAAAATACGTTCGTTCGCGTGCGCGACGACATGGCGGTAAGCATCGTAGTCCGGGCAGTAGGTCGCCGCGCCGGGAAGTTCGCGCACGGCCATGCAGAGTGGCAGCGCGATGTCGGAATGTGCCGAAAGGCCTTCGAGATGCGACAGGATCGCGCGGTTTCGATCGTTGTCCAGCACATGCGGCAGCGGCGTGATCATTCGAGTCCGACTTCGCGTGCGATCACACCGACCGCAGATACCAGTCGTATTCCAGCGTCGTCACTTCGCGGTAGAAGCTGTGCAGTTCCTTCAGCTTCTGCTGGCCGTAGATGTGCCGGAAGGTCTCGCCGAACTGGGTCGCGATGAAGTCGCTGGCCATGAAGTCGCGGATCGAATCGCGCCAGTAGGGCGTACGGATCTCGGTCTGTTCGTAGGCGTTGCCGACCACCGGCGCGCCGGGGTCGTAACCGTGTTCGATGCCGTCGAGCATGCCGGCCAGCACTGCGGCAGTGGCGAGATAGACGTTGGCGTCGGCGCCGGCGATGCGGTGCTCGATGCGTGTGTTCTTCTCGTCGCTGTGCGGAATGCGCATGGCCACGGTGCGGTTGTTGAAGCCCCAGACCTCGTTCAACGGCACGAATGCATTCAGCACGAAACGGCGATAGCTGTTGGCGTTGGGCGCGAACAGCAGCAGACAGTCCTGCGCGCTGCGCTGCAGGCCGCCGATGGCGTGACGCAGGGTGTCGGACGGCGCGTCCTGGGTGCAGGCGAAGATGTTGTCGCCGTTGGCGTCGAGCACGCTGGCGTGGATGTGCAGGCCGCTGCCGGCCTGATCGACGAGCGGCTTGGCCATGAAACTGGCCTGCAGCCCCTGTTTCTGCGCGATCGCCTTGATCGCGCGCTTCAGATAGATCGCGTCGTCGCAGGCGAGCAGGGCATCGTCGCGATGCTTGAGGTTGATCTCGAACTGGCCCGGCGCGTATTCGGCCACGGCTGTGTCGGCCGGGATGCCCTGGGCTTTGCAGGCGCAGGAGACGGCGTCGATGAAATCGTGGAAATCGTTGAGGTCTTCGATGTAGTAGACCTGCGTGCTCATGTTGCGCGCGCCGGTGTGCGCGTTGACCGGCGGCTGCGGGCGGCCGTGGGCATCGGGCAGGCGGTCGAACAGATAGAACTCGAGTTCCACCGCGACCACCGGCTTCAGGCCGCGCGCGGTGTAGCGGTCGAGCACGCGCTTGAGCACTTCGCGCGGATTCGCCTCGAAGGTGCCGCCGTTGGCGTCTTCCATCGACAGCAGCAGCTGCGCCATCGGACGCGGCGACCACGGCACCGGTCGCAGGGTGCCCGGCACCGGCCGGCAGATCCGGTCTTCGTCGCCGATGTCGTAGCCCAGCCCGGTCTCTTCGACCGTATTGCCGGTGATGTCGGTGGCGATCAGCGACATCGGCAGACAGACCCCGTCGGCGTAGACCTTTTCCAATGCGCTGCGGGTGACGCGTTTGCCGCGCAGCAGACCGTTCATGTCGGGCAGGATCAGATCGACCAGCTCGCAGTCCGGGTTCTGTTGCAGTGCAAGAAGATCTTCGGGAGTGAGGCTGGCGGGCATGATATCGGCGGTCTGCATGGGCTCGACAACAGTGTGACAGTTGCCGGTGGGGGCGGGAAGGCGTCAAGAATACTCAACGGCATATTGCCAGCATCTCTGCCGATTTGCCCGAAATAAGCGTTGTGAACCCTCGGCGCGGATTCGGGATTGCCTTTCGCGAGGCCGAGTGTTGCAGAAATCGAACATGCCGGGTAACGTGCGGAAGACGCCCCCGAGGCATCGCCACGAGCGCAGAGCATGTCATCCACATCGGCACGGCTACCGCTGGTCGGTCTGCCCACCGACCGCAAACTCATCGGACCGCACCCGTTTCTTGCGGCCGGAGAGAAGTACGTGCGCGCCGTTGTCGACGGTGCCGGGTGCCTGCCGCTGCTGATTCCCGGCCTGCAGCCCGCGTTGCCCCTGCGGCCGCTGCTGGAGTCGCTGGACGGCATTCTCCTGACCGGTTCGGTCAGCAACATCGAGCCGCATCACTACAGCGACGAACCCAGCTATCCGGGCAATCTCCACGATCCCGCCCGCGATGAAACCAATCTGGCGCTGATTCCGCTGGCGATTGAGCTGGGCCTGCCGATTCTCGCGATCTGCCGCGGGTTCCAGGAAGTCAATGTCGCTTTCGGTGGGCGTCTGCATCAGAAAGTGCATGAAGTCGACGGCTTCATGGACCATCGCGAAGACCTCGACGATCCGCTCGACGTGCAGTACGCGCCGACCCATCCGGTCGCGCTGGCGCCGGGCGGGCTGCTCGCCGGGATCGCCGGTACCGACACTGCCCAAGTCAACTCGCTGCACGGCCAGGGCATCGCGCGGTTGGGCGAAACCCTGAGCGTGGAAGCGACCGCGCCCGACGGTCTGATCGAAGCCTATCGCCGCGACGGAGGAGCCTTCCTGCTGGCGGTGCAATGGCACCCGGAATGGCGCGTCGCCGAGAACGCGTTCTATCGCGGCATTTTCCGTGCCTTCGGCGATGCCTGCCGCCAGCGCGCGCAACAACGGATAGGATGACCGCATGAGTCCACGCACACCGCCCCGCAAAAAACCGTCCAGACGTGCGATCGCGTCCACGGACAAGGCGCCATCGCATCCCATGCAACCGGGCGAGCCCGCGCTGCTGCGCTGGCTGAAGGATCGCCAGATCACCGAGGTCGAATGCCTCGTACCCGACATCACCGGCAACGCGCGCGGCAAGATCATTCCCGCCGACAAGTTCTCGCACGATTACGGCACACGGCTGCCGGAAGGCATCTTCGCCACCACCGTGACCGGCGACTATCCCGACGATTACTACGATCTGAT
Source organism: uncultured Xanthomonas sp. (assembly GCA_964523435.1). Lineage (GTDB taxonomy): Bacteria > Pseudomonadota > Gammaproteobacteria > Xanthomonadales > Xanthomonadaceae > Lysobacter_I. Next base: position 2,447 of record CAZGBA010000152.1, on the reverse strand, counting down.
CTCGCCTTCCGATGCCGACATGCTGCTGCGTCCGGACCCGGATACCGTGCGCCTGGTGCCCTGGGCCACCGATCCGACCGCGCAGATCATCCACGACTGCTACACCAAGACCGGTGAGCGCCATGAGTTGGCACCGCGCAACGTGCTCAAGCGCGTACTCGACGCTTATGAAGCGATCGGTCTGCGGCCGGTGGTCGCGCCGGAGGTCGAGTTCTTCCTGGTGCAGAAGAACACCGACCCGGATTTTCCGCTGCAGCCGCCCGCCGGGCGCTCGGGACGGCCTGAAACCGCGCGCCAGTCGTATTCGATCGACGCGGTCAACGAGTTCGACCCGATCCTCGACCTGATGTACGACTACAGCGACGCCATGGAGCTGGACGTGGACACGCTGATCCACGAATCCGGCGCGGCGCAGCTGGAAGTCAATCTCATCCACGCCGACGCCATGTCGCGCGCCGATCAGGTGTTCCTGTTCAAGCGGATGATGCGCGAAGCCGCGATGCGTCACGGCGTATACGCGACCTTCCTCGCCAAGCCGATGGAGAACGAGCCCGGCAGCGCGATGCACATCCACCAGAGTCTGGTCGATGTGAAGACCGGTCGGAATGTCTTCGCCGGCAAGGGCGAGGGCGAACACAGCGAGATCTTCGAGCATTACCTCGGCGGCTTGCAGAAGTACGTGCCGATGGCGATGGCCTTCTTCGCGCCGAACGTGAATTCCTATCGCCGGCTGGCGCTGGGCCAGGTCGCGCCGATCAACGTGCAGTGGGGGTACGACAACCGCACCTGCGGTCTGCGCGTGCCGATGGACACGCCGGAAAACACCCGCGTCGAAAGCCGTTTCGCGGGTTCCGACGCCAATCCCTATCTGGCGATGGCCGGAACCCTGGCCTGCGGTCTGTTCGGGATCCGCGAAAAACTGCAGCCGACCAAACCGCTCACGATCAGCGCCCAGGACATCGGTTTCGAGCTGCCGCGCTCGCTCGGCGAAGCGCTGGACCAGTTGGAAGGCTGCACGATGCTGCACGATCTGATGGGCGCGCGCTTCGTCCGCGCGTACATTTCGGTCAAGCGCAAGGAATACGAGACCTTCTTCCGGGTGATCAGTTCGTGGGAACGCGAGTTCCTGCTGCTGAACGTCTGATGTATTTTTTTGTGGGAGCGGCTTCAGCCGCGAAAAATGCTCAACCGATCAATCTTCGCAATGTTCAAGCGTTGAGGGTTTCGCGGCTGAAGCCGCTCCTACAGCCGCTTCTGCAAATTTTCCGGAGTTACCATGGATAAAGCCGATCTCGTCCACCTGCAGCAGCTCGATGCCGCGCATCATCTGCATCCGTTCAACGACAACGCGGCGCTCGCGAAGAAAGGCACGCGCATCCTGACCCGGGGCGAAGGCGCCTATGTCTGGGATGCCAACGGCAACAAGCTGCTCGACGCCTTCGCGGGCCTGTGGTGCGTGAATGTCGGCTATGGCCGCAGGGAACTGGGCGAAGCGGCGTCGCGGCAGATGACCGAGCTGGCCTACTACAACAGCTTCTTCCAGTGCACTGTGGAGCCGACGGTGCTGCTGTCGGCCAAGCTCGCGGAACTCACGCCGGCCGATCTCAACCACGCCTTCTTCACCAATTCCGGCTCCGAGGCCAACGACACCATCCTGCGTCTCGTCCGCCACTTCTGGGCGGTGCAGGACAAGCCGCAGAAAAACATCTTCATCGGCCGCCACAACGGCTACCACGGCACGACGATGGCCGGCGCCAGCCTCGGCGGCATGGCCGGCATGCACAAGCAGGGCGGCCTGCCGATTCCCGATATCCACCATATCGACCCGCCGTTCTGGTTTGCCGATGCTGGCGATCTGCCGCCCGACGAGTACGGACTGGTCGCCGCGCGCCGGTTGGAACAGAAGATTCTCGACCTGGGCCCCGACCGGGTCGCCGCCTTCATCGGCGAGCCGATCATGGGCGCGATCGGCGTGTACATCCCGCCGGTGACTTACTGGCCGGAGATCGAGCGGATCTGCCGCAAGTACGATGTGCTGCTGGTCGCGGACGAAGTGATCTGCGGCTTCGGCCGTACCGGCGAATGGTTCGGCGCGGACTATTTCGGTTTCACCCCCGACGTGATGACCCTGGCCAAGGGCATCACTTCCGGCTATATCCCGCTCGGCGCGGCGATGTTCAACGACCGTGTCGCCGGTGTGCTGAAGGAGCAGGGCGGGGAACTGGCCCACGGCTGCACCTATTCCGGGCATCCGGTCTGCACCGCGGTCGCGCTGGAGAACATCCGTATCCTGCAGGAAGAGGGTATCGTCGACCGCGCGCGGACCGACATCGCGCCCTATCTGGCGCAGCGCTGGGCCGAGCTGGGCGAACATCCGCTGGTCGGAGAGGCCCGCATCGCCGGCATGGTCGGCGCGCTGGAACTGGTTCCGGACAAGGGCAAGCGCG
>CAZGBA010000151.1:0-7183 GCA_964523435.1 uncultured Xanthomonas sp. | reverse complement strand
TGGAAGTGCGCTACACCGGGATTCTTCCGGATCTGTTCCGCGAGAAGCAGGCGGTGGTGGCGACCGGGCGGATGGACGGGCAGGTCTTCATCGCCGAACAGGTGCTGGCCAAGCACGACGAGACCTACGTGCCGAAGGAAGTGGCCGACAAGATGGGACTGGCGCACAAGAAGCACAACGTGCCTGAAGCGACGGATGCGGCTGCAACACAACCGCCCACCGCGCCATCGCCGATACCGGAGCGCTGAGCGGGCATGCATCTGCTTCCGGAGTTCGGTCAGGTCGCACTGATCCTCGCGCTGTTGATCGCATCGCTGCAGGCGATCCTGCCGCTGCTCGGCGCGCAGCGCGGGCTTGCGCCATGGATGGCCATCGCGCGGCCGACGGCATGGGCGCAGTTGGTGCTGGTCGGCGCCGCCTTCGCGATCCTCACCTGGGCGTTCGTGGTGCAGGATTTCTCGCTGCGCTATGTCGCCACCAATTCCAATTCGCTGCTGCCGATGCTGTACCGCTATTCGGCGGTGTGGGGCGCGCACGAAGGCTCGCTGCTGCTGTGGGCGCTGATCCTTTCGCTGTGGACCGCAGCGGTCGCGATGTTTTCGAAATCGCTGCCGGAACGGGTGGTCGCCCGCGTGCTCGGGGTGATGGGCATCATCAACGTCGGCTTCCTCGCCTTCCTGATCTTCACCAGCAATCCGTTCGAGCGGATCCTGCCCGGCGCCGCCGAAGGCCGCGATCTCAACCCGCTACTGCAGGATTTCGGCCTGATCGTGCATCCGCCGATGCTGTACATGGGCTACGTCGGCTTCGCGGTGCCGTTCGCGTTCGCGATCGCCGCGCTGCTCGACCGCAACGCTTCTCGGCCGGAAGAAGTCGCACGCTGGCTGCGCTGGACGCGACCGTGGACCAATGTCGCCTGGAGCTTCCTGACCATCGGAATCGCGCTGGGCAGCTGGTGGGCGTATTACGAACTGGGCTGGGGCGGCTGGTGGTTCTGGGATCCTGTCGAGAACGCCAGCTTCATGCCGTGGCTCGCCGGGGCCGCGCTGCTGCATTCGCAGGCGATCACCGAGAAGCGCGGCAGCTTCCGCAGTTGGACGCTGTTGCTCGCGATCGCCACGTTCTCGCTGTCGCTGCTGGGTACCTTCCTGGTGCGCTCGGGCGTGCTGACCAGCGTGCATGCCTTCGCGTCGGATCCCGGGCGTGGCCTGTTCGTCCTGATCTTCCTCGGTCTGGTCGTCGGCGGCTCGCTGGTGTTGTACGCACTGCGCGCGCCGGACGTCGACGGCGGCAAACCCTTCACCGGCGCATCGCGCGAAGCGCTGCTGCTGCTCAACAACGTCTTCCTCACCACCGCCTGCGCGATGGTGCTGATCGGCACGCTCTATCCGCTCCTTGCCGATGCGCTAGAGCTCGGCAAGATTTCGGTCGGTCCACCGTATTTTTCGCTGATGTTCATCGTGCTGATGGCGCCGATCGTCCTGTTGCTGCCGCTGGGGCCGCTGATCCGCTGGCAGCGCGACGAACTCGCGCGCCCGCTGCGTCTGCTGCTGCCATGGGCGGTGTTGGCGCTGGTGGCTGGGACCATCGCTTACTTCCAGGCGCCGAATGGTCCGTGGAAAACCGCAGCCGGCGTCACCGGTTCGGCGTGGATCGCATTCGGCACCGCGCGCTTCGTCTGGCAGCGCCTGCGCACGCACCGCAGCGCGCTCACGCCGGAGATGCTCGGCATGGTGCTCGCGCACAGCGGCATCGCCGTATTCCTGATCGGCGCGCTGCTGGTGGAAGCGCAGGTGCAGCAGCGCGAGATCGCGATGAAGCCGGGGCAGACGTTGACTTTCGGCCGCGACAGTTTCCGCTTCGATGGCGTCGAGCGTCTGCAGGGACCGAACTACGCCGCCAGTCGCGGCACCGTGACCGTGTTCCGCGACGACCGGCAAGTGATCACGCTGCATCCGGAAAAGCGCGAATACGCCAGCGGCGGCCAGGTAATGACCGAAGCCGCCATCCGCCCGGGCGTGAGCCGCGACCTGTTCGTTGCGCTGGGCGAACCGCTGGGCGGCGATGCTTGGGCTGTGCGCGTGCACATCAAGCCCTTCATCCGCTGGGTGTGGCTGGGCGCGATCCTGATGGCGCTCGGCGGTTTCGTCACCGCCGTGGATCGACGATTCCGCAAGCCCCGCAGCGCAGCCGAGGATCACGAAAGCACTCTGTCCACATTGGGCGCGCGCGAACAGAGGCGCGGCCGGCAGGATGATCCCGGCATCGGCGACGCGACACCCGCAAACGACGGAGGCGCAGACTGATGCGCGCCAAACGCTGGCTTCCTTTCGCTACATTCCTGCTGATCGCCGCGCTGCTGGCGACCGGCGTCTGGCTGAGTCGTCGCGACAACCGCGAAGCGCTGCCCTCGCCGCTGATCGGCAAACCCGCGCCCGAGTTCGCGCTGCCGGTGCTGCACGAGCCGAACCGCACCGTGACATCGAAGGAACTGCGCGGCCAGCCGTATCTGTTGAACGTCTGGGGCAGCTGGTGCGTGGAATGCCAGGTCGAGCATCCGGTGATCACCCGCTTCGCCGAAACCAAGCGGCTGCGCGTAATCGGCTACAACTGGAAGGACGAACCGGCCGACGCACTGGCATGGCTGGAACGCTTCAACAATCCGTACTGGCTGGTGCTTGCCGATGTCGAAGGCGGCACCGCGATCGACTTCGGCATCTACGGCGCGCCGGAGACATTCCTGGTCGATGCGAAAGGCATCGTGCGCTGGAAGCACGTCGGCGCGATGACCGATGCCATCGTCCGCGACGAACTGCTGCCGGCGCTCGACGCTGCGGAGCGCGGACGATGACGACGTCTTCGCAGACACCACAACCACGCATCGCGCGACCACCGCTCAAACACTGGCTGTGGATGATCGCGGCATTCTTCATGCTGCTGTTCATCCTGACCTACGGCGCGGAAGTCCTGAACTACGCCTACCGCAGCTACACCAAACCGCCGGCGTCGCGACTGGTCGGCCAAGCGCTGCCGGAGTTCACGATGCCGACGCTGGGCGACCCTTCGCGCATGGTCTCGCGGCAGGATCTGCTGGGAACGCCCTATCTGCTCAGTACCTGGTCGAGCTGGTGCTACGGCTGCAAGGAAGAGCATCAGACCGTCGCCCGCTTCGCCGAGAGCAAGCGGATCAAGGTGATCGGCTTCAACATCCAGGATGAGCCGCAGGACGCAGCGGCATGGCTGAAACATTTCGGCGACCCGTACATCTTCACGCTCGTCGACGGTACCGGACGCACCGCCAACCGGATGGAAATCTTCACGTCGCCGCATCACGTGCTGGTCGATGCCAAAGGTGTGGTGCGCTGGAAGCGCAGCGCCATCATGGATGAACGCATGGTCCGCGACGAGCTGCTGCCCATGATCGACACCATGGAGCACCAGCCGTGATCGCGATGTTCCAACGCTGTGCGCTGGCTCTGCTGCTGATCCTCGCCGCTGCACCGGCATTCGCACAGAAAGCCTCCGACCCCGCGCCGCTGCAGTTCCGCGACATCGCCGAGGAACAGCGCTTCCACGATCTGGTCGCCGAACTGCGCTGCGTGATGTGCCAGAACCAGTCGCTGGCCGATTCCAACGCGCAGATCGCCGTCGATCTGCGTCACGAAGTGCTCGCGCTGATGCGCGAAGGCCGCAGCGATTCCGAGGTGCGCGATTTCCTGGTCGCGCGCTACGGCGAATTCGTGCTGTATCGACCACGGGTCAGCGGCACGACCTGGCTGCTGTGGTTCGGCCCGCTGCTGTTCGCGCTCGGCGGCGGCGTCGTGGTCTGGCGTCTGCTGCGCCGCGACGGCAAAACGCCGCCGCCTCCGATCGACGACACCCAGGAGTGGTGATGTCCTCTTCCCTCATCTTCGCGCTGGTCGGTGCGCTCGCGACCCTGCTGGTTTTCGGCGCCGTGCTGCGCCCGCTGTGGCGCGTCAGGCGGCCGTCCACGCTGCTGCTGATCGCCGGACTCACGCTCGTCTCTGCCGGTATCTACCGGCTGGTCGGCAATCCGGCCGCGCTCGACGCATCGATGGTCGAACGTCCGCAGAGCATCGAACAGGCGCTGTCGCAGCTTGAGCGCAGCCGCGACAGCTTCCCGGATCACGAAGGTTGGGTGATGCTGGCCAGCACCTACGCCCGCGTCGGCAAATTCGAACAGGCGCGCGACGCCTGGGAAGAAGTGCTGAAACGCGCGCCGGGCGATGCGAATTTCCTCGCCGCAGCGGCCGAAGCGCGCGCGCAGACCGATGCGCAGCGTCGCTTCGATCCGCGCGCGATCGAATATCTGCAGCATGCGCTCAAAGCCGATCCGCAGCATCAGCGCGCGCGCCTGTTCATGGGGATCGCACTGCGTCAGCAGGACAGACCCGCCGATGCGGCGCGGATGTGGGAACCGCTGCTCGCACAGATCGATCCCGCCAATGCGGAAACGCTGCGCGCCGAAATCGACGGCGCCCGCAAGGACGCTGGCCTGCCGCCGTTGCCGCCGCCTGCCGCTGCGCCCGCATCGAAAGGCCTGGTCGTGGAAGTCGCATTGGATCCCGCATTCGCCGCGCGCGTCCGCCTGCGCGGCGACGCGACCTTGTTCGTGATCGCACGTGCCCCGGATGGGCCGCCGATGCCGATCGCGGTCGAAAAGCACCGCGTCGCCGATCTGCCGCTGACGGTGACGCTCGACGACGCCGATGGCCCGATGCCGACGGCCAAGCTGTCGACGCTGCAGGACGTCGAGGTGATCGCCCGCATTTCCGAGAGCGGCAATCCCATGCGTCAGGAAGGCGATCTGGAATCCAAGCCCGTGCGCGTGCAGTTGCCCGCGAAGCAGCCGGTCAAGCTCTCACTCGGCGCGGAATGACCGCTGCGCCGGCCTCCCGCATGCACCGCATCGCCGGTCGCGCACGCTGGCTGACCCTGCCCTGCGCGTTCGGTCTTCTGCTGCCGCTGCTCGGCCGGCTGTGGTCGTCGTCTTCAAACACCGCAGTGTGGCTGCTTGATCTCGCCGCGCATTGGCAACTCCTGTACGCGCTTGGCTGGCTCGGACTGTGCGTGCTCTGCGCGGCGCGCACCTGGCGATGGCTGCTGCTCGCACCGCTGGCGCTGCTGCCGCTGTTCAGTACCAGTATGCCGCTGCAGCGCGTGGACGACGGCAAACCGGCGCTGATCGTCGCTGCCGCGAACGTCAACCTGGCCAACCGCGATCCCGCGCCGCTGGTCGCCTGGCTGCGCGCGCAGCCTGCGGATGTGGTGATGCTCAGCGAGCTGACGCCCGCTTACGCCGACGCGCTGGTGCGCCAGCTCGGCGACGACTACCCGCACCGCGAATTCGCGCCCGACGACTCGCCGTTCGGCATCGGCCTGCTCTCGCGCACACCTTTGACCGATGTGGAATTGCACGCCAGCGCCGACGGCATTCCGTTCCTCACCGCGATGATCAGGAGCGGAAATGTGCCGATCCGGGTCGTCGCCGTCCACCCGATGCCGCCGATGGCCCCGCATTGGCATGGCGAACGCGACGCGCTGCTGCGGATGCTGGCGCAGCAGGCGGGGCGCACTCCGACCGTGGTCGCAGGCGACCTCAATGCCACACCGTGGTCCATCGCGATGATCGGCGCGACGCACGACGGCCTGTTCCGTGCCACCCACCTCGCGCCGACGTGGCCGGTGCGGGGACGCGGCGGCGTCGGCATCCCGATCGACCATATCCTCGCCACCATGCACTGGCGGCAGGCCGGATCCAGCCGTGGCCCGGACATCGGCTCCGACCATTACCCTGTCCGCGCGACCCTGGTCTGGCTCGATGACCGCGATATCGAATGACTGTCACGTCGCCGCCCTCGGAATACAGCGGCCCATCGCGTACGATCCGCGCTCCCGCCCGGATCGATAGACTTCACGGATGACCGAATTCATACCTGCCGGCAGCCGCTTCCTCGACCTGCCCTCGCCGTTGCCGATGAAACGTGGCGGCGCCCTGCTCGGCGCGCGCATGGCCTACGAGACCTGGGGTGCGCCGAACGCCGCTGGCGACAACGCGATCCTCATCCTCACCGGGCTGTCGCCCGATGCCCATGCCGCCAGCCACGCCGACAACCCCGACCCGGGCTGGTGGGAAGCGATGCTGGGCCCGGGCAAGCCCATCGACACCGATCGCTGGTACGTGATCTGCGTGAATTCACTGGGCAGCTGCAAAGGATCGACCGGCCCCGCGTCGATCGATCCCGCCACCGGCCAAGACTATCGTCTGGGCTTTCCCGATCTGTCCGTGGAAGACTGCGCCGACGCCGCCGCGCATGTGGTCCACAGTCTGGGAATCGGCCGTCTCGCCTGCGTGATCGGCAATTCGATGGGCGGCATGGTCGCGCTGTCGGTGCTCCAGCGATACCCGGGAATCGCCCACGGCCACATCAATATTTCCGGCGCCGCCCGCGCGCTGCCGTTCTCGATCGCCATCCGCTCGCTGCAGCGCGAAGCGATCCGGCTCGATCCGCAGTGGAACAACGGCGACTACAGCGACGAGGCCTATCCCGAGGCCGGCATGCGCATGGCCCGCAAGCTCGGCGTGATCACCTACCGCTCGGCGCTGGAATGGGACGGCCGCTTCGGGCGCGTGCGCCTGGACTCCGACCGCCGCCTCGGCGACGACCCGTTCGGACTCGAATTCGAGGTCGAAAACTATCTGGAAGGCCACGCCCGCCGCTTCGTCCGCCGCTTCGACCCGAACAGCTACCTCTACCTCAGCCGCTCAATGGACTGGTTCGACCTCGGAGAATCCTGTCACGGCACCTGCGAGCAGGGCCTCTCCAAGCTGCGCGTGAACCGCGCGCTCGCCATCGGCGTGCATACCGACATCCTGTTCCCGATCCAGCAGCAGCAGGAAATCGCCGATGGCCTGCTCGCCGGCGGCGTCGACGCCCGCTGCCTGGCCCTGCCGTCGCCGCAGGGCCACGACGCCTTCCTCGTCGATTTCGCCCGTTTCGGCCCGGCCGTCCGCGAATTCCTCGATTCCCTGTAGGCCCGGCTTTTGTAGGAGCGGCTTCAGCCGCGAAGCCCGCACCCTTTCCGCCAAGCGCCGCGCGCAAACCGGATATTCCTGGATTGCGTTCAGGGCGACACCCGGCACCAAGCCCGCGTCGCGGCG
>CAZGBA010000150.1:0-7224 GCA_964523435.1 uncultured Xanthomonas sp. | reverse complement strand
TGACCACCTTCATCTCGCTGGCCGGCCGCTACATGGTGCTGATGCCGAACTCGCCCACCGCCGGTGGCGTCTCGCGCCGGATCGAAGGCGACGACCGCGCCGCACTGAAAGCGGCGATGGATGTGCTCGCGATTCCCGATGAAATGGGCGTCATCATCCGCACCGCAGGCGTCGGTCGCGATGCCGAAGAACTGCAGTGGGATCTCGACTACCTGCTCAGCGTCTGGAAGGCCATCGCCGAAGCCGCACTGAAGAAACCTTCGCCGTTCCTGATCTACCAGGAATCGCGTCTGATCATCCGCGCGCTGCGCGACTACATGCGCGCCGACATCGGCGAGATCCTGGTCGACACGCCCGAGATGTACGAGGAAGCGAAAGAGTTCGTCGAGCAGGTGATGCCGCAGAACCTGCGCAAGCTCAAGACGTACACCGACGACACTCCGCTGTTCAACCGCTTCCAGATCGAATCGCAGATCGAGAACGCCTACGAGCGTTCGGTGCGCCTGCCTTCCGGCGGCTCGCTGGTGATCGATCAGACCGAAGCGCTGACCGCAGTCGACGTGAACTCCTCGCGCGCCACCAAGGGCGGCGACATCGAGGAGACCGCGTTCAACACCAACCTCGAAGCGGCCGAAGAAGTCGCGCGCCAGATGCGTCTGCGCGATCTCGGCGGTCTGGTCGTGATCGACTTCATCGACATGACCTCGAACAAGCACCAGCGCGACGTCGAGAACCGCCTCGCCCAGGCGCTCAAGCACGACCGCGCCCGCGTCCAGCTCGGCCGCATTTCAAAGTTCGGCCTGATGGAAATGTCGCGCCAGCGCCTGCGTCCCAGCCTCGGCGAATCCAGCCAGCTGGTCTGCCCGCGCTGCGACGGCCATGGCCGCATGCGCAGTATCGAATCGCTGTCGCTGTCGATCATCCGCCTTGCGGAAGAGCATGCGATGAAGGACAACACCGGCCAGGTGCTGGTGCAGGTCCCGGTCGAAATCGCCAATTACCTGCTCAACGAAAAGCGCCGCGCACTGAGCGAGATCGAAAAGCGCCACGACTCGCCGATCGTGATCGTCGCCGACGAATCGCTGCACACGCCGCATTACGAAGTCACGCGTATTCGCGAGAACGAGCTGACCGAAGAGACTTCCAAGCCGAGCTATCAGCGCGGCACGCCGCGCAAGCTGGCGACCATCGCACTGACCAAGGCGAACCTCAACGTGCCGGCAGCACCGGCCGTGACCAACGTGAAGCCGGCGCGCCCGGCTCCGCTGCGCGAAGACCGGGAGGAGCGCGAGGAAGCACCGCGCGCAGCCGCAGTGCAAGCGCAGCCTCCGCAGGCGCCGACGCCTGCGCCTGCATTCGCGCAAGCCGCACCCGTCGCCAAGTCCGGCGGCTTGATGGGCTGGCTGAAAGGCCTGTTCGGGGGCGAGTCGACGCCTGCGCCAGCCCCTGCCCATCCGCAGTCCGGCCAGCAGCAGGGCCGCGATCGCAACGGCAACGAGCGCGGCGACCGCAGCGGCGGCCCCCGTCGCGAACAGCGCCGCGATGAGCGTGGTCCAAAAGGCCAGCGCGACGGCCAACGCGATCAACGTCGTGACGAGCGCCGCGACGATCAACGGCGCAACGCGCCGCAGGGTCAGGCACCGAAGCCGCAGCAGGGCGAGCCGCGCCAGCCGCAAGGTCCGCGTCCACAACAACCTCAGCAACAGCCGCAGCAGCAGAAACAAGGGCAGCCGCAGCCAAAGCCTCCGCAACAGCAGCAGCAACCGAAAGCCGCAAACGTCGACAAACCTCGTCGCGAGGAGCGCGCAGTCGCCGCGAATCCGGCTGAAACACCCAGGCCTCAAACGCCTGCGACGACCGAAACGGCCGCTCCTGCGCCCATCGCCACGTCGGTGCCTGCCGTTCCGTTGGCCGCAGCCATGCTGCCGTCCGGCGAGATCGATACAGCAGCGACAGCGACTTCCGATGCGCAGATGGGCGATCAGGATTCCGTTCACGAGAGCGGCGACGACACCGCGCAGGACGGCGGCAGCCGTCGGCGTCGCGGCCGTCGTGGCGGTCGTCGCCGTCGCCGTGGCAATGGCGAAGGCGCAGTCGCGGGCGAAATCATGGCCGACGACACGTTGTCCAGCGATGAGCCCCAGGCGGTCGTCGACCGCAATCAGCCCGAGTTCGATTTCGACGATCTGCCCGTCGCGGAGCGCACGCCTGTCGTCGCCCCTGCGCCGCTGGCCGAAGTCGTACCGCCTGCACCGGCAGTCGTAGCCGAGCCGGCGACTACGCTGGCTCCGGCCGAAGCCGAGCCCGTGATCGATACCGCTCCGGTGAAACCGGCTTTCGCTGTCGTTGAACCCGCTGCTGCAGAGCCGGTCGCCATCGAAGACACTGCAGTTGTCCAGGTTACTGCTGTCGAGACTGCAGCTGCCGAAGCTGCGCCTGTCGAAGCTGCTGTTGTCGATGCGGCACCTGCCGAGCCTCTCGCCGCCGAAACCTTCGTCTTACCCGCCGTCGAAGTCGCGCCTGCCGAGGCCGCGTCCATCGAAATGGCGCCGGTAGAGATGGCATTCGTGGAGACAGCCGCCGCAGAACCCACCGTGGAGCTCGCATCGGAACCCGTTGCAGTGCCGGTCGCAGAACCTGCGGTCATCGTTGCAGCGCCGGAAGTGGCGGCGGAACTCGTGAACGACATCGCGGCGCCGCAGTACGGCATCGGTCTGCAGTTGTTCGACCCGTTGCCGGATGCCACGGTGGCCATTCCCACCAGCACCGCAGCTGCGGACGACGACGGCGACAGCCGCAAAGCCTGACGGATATCCCGCGCGCGTCACACGACGCGCGCGGGATCGCTCAAACCGTATTGCGAACACAGCCGGGCCAGCGCAATGCTGTCCTGGATCTCCAGTTTTTCGAACAGACGCGCCTTGTGCGTGTTGACGGTCTTGGCGCTGAGGCTGAGCCGCTTCGCGATCTCTTCCTGACGCAGCCCCTGCGCCAGCAACATCGCGACTTCCAACTCGCGCGGCGACAGACTGTCGAACGGCGACGCCCCACCACCGATGCCCGCCAGCGCCAAGTGCTGGGCCACACCGTTGGCCAGAAAGCGTTTGCCGCGCGCGACATCGCGCACTGCACGCAACAGCTCGGCCGCGTCGCCGGCCTTGCCGACATAGCCGGACGCGCCGGCTTCGATCAACCGTTTCGGAATCGGTCCGTCTTCCAGCACCGACACCACCACGACCTTGCAGCCATAGTCGCCCTTGACGATGCGCTCGGTGACTTCGAGGCCGCTGATGCCGGGTAGATGCAGATCGCACAACACGACATCGGGCATGAGCTTGCGGATCATCGGCAGCGCGATCTCGCCGGTGTCGGCTTCGCCGACCACTTCGATATCGGTTTCGGCGGAAAGCATCATGCGCATGCCGCTGCGCACCAGCGCGTGATCGTCGAGAAGGAATACGCGGATCGTCATATCGGTCCCTGTGGAGTCGTCCTGCGCACAGACTAGGCAAGGCCGCCGGGCCGGACAAGCGGACTTCGCCGCTTTGCGGGGTAGGAAAATACCTACCCCGGGTCGACGCATGTGGGCCGATGATCTTCGGACCGGTGATCTCGGGCCCGATGACTTCCGGCACCACACCGCGTCCGGATTCTCTGGCACGCTCCCGCCTTTCGCCTGCTGGTCCCGATCCACATGTCCGCACGCCGCCTTGCACTGATCGGCACGATCGCACTCCCGGCTTTGCTGGTCGCCGCCTGCGCGTCCAGCCAGGCACGCGCACCGGCTGATCGCGGCATCGCGAAGAGCACCCCGCACGGCACCTGGCATATGGACGTCCGTGGCATGGCCGATGCCGAGGACAATGCCGGACGCCGCGCGCATCTGCATCGACGTCTGCTCGGCGCCGGATTGACGGTCACCGCACAGCCGTTCGTCTCCGGCGATCTGCAGGGCGAAAATCTGATCGCCGATGTCGGTGGTCCCGCAGAGGCGCCGCTGCTGTTGATCGGCGCGCACTCCGACCGTGTCCATGCCGGTCGTGGCGCCACCGACAACGCTTCGGGCAGCGCTGCCGTGCTGGCGCTGGCCGAACGTCTGAAACGTCGGCCGCTCGTCCACCATCGGGTCAAGGTCGCGTTCTGGGACCTCGAAGAACGCGGACTGCTCGGCGCCCACGCGTATATCGAACAGAGCGAAGAAAAGAACGCAGGAAAGCCCGTGCTCTATATCAACTTCGACGTGTTCGGCTGGGGCGACACCCTATGGATGATGCGTCGCGATACCTCGCATCCGCTCGTCGCCGCCAGCCAGGTCGCTGCGCAGGCGCAAGGGATGCGGATCGTTGCCGGTGATCGCTATCCACCCAGCGATCACATCGCGTTTCTCAAGGCAGGTTGGCCGGCGGTCTCCTACTCGCTGGTCGGTGGCGACGAAATCCCGGGCATCATCGGCATGTTCGAGGGAAAGAAGCCCCTGCGGGTGCCGAAAGCAATGAAGGTGATCCATACCGACAACGACACCATGGCGCATATCGACGAGGCTGCGGCGGCGAAAGGCATCGATGCTGTGGAAGCCGCGATCCGCGCGTGGGACGCGCAGACGCTGTAAGCAGTAAGCACACTCCCGCTCAGCCGGCGTCGTGCAGTGCCTGTCCCGGCTGCCAGCCGCTCGCCTGCAGCGCGTCCAGCAGGCCCGCGACTTCGGTTTTCGCATCGAGACTGTGTACCGGCAGCACCAGCACATCGCCCGGCTGCGCCCAGGCCAGGGCTTCACGCGCGGCATCGGCTTCGCGCAGGCGCACCGGCAGCGCGGATTCGGGCATCCCGTGCCGCAGCAAGGCATCGCGGATGACCTGCGCGACCTCGCCTGCTTCGCGCCCGCGCAGATAGCCGTCGATATCCTTCACTACCACGAGATCCGGCGCGAAACGCGCGGCGACCGCCGCCAATTCCCGCACCTGTTCGTCGTCGCGATTGCCAGCCTGACCGAGCAGCAGCGCCAACCGGCCGGCACCGCGTCGCGCCTGCACGATGTCGAGCAGCGCCGCCATGCCATCGGGGTTGTGGGCGTAGTCGAGGAATATTTCGATGCCCGCGAACGCCCAGTGCTGCAGGCGACCGGGGTTGTCGGCATGGCTGCTGCCGAACACCGCGAGCACCTTGCGGATCGTCGCCACGTACACGCCCATCAACATCGCGGCGAGCGCGGCCGCAGCGATGTTCGCGATGTTGTGGCGGGCGCGGCCGCCGAGCGTGAGCGGCATCGCGGCGATGGCGCCGAGATCGAGCGTTTCGACGCCATCGTCCAGCAGCAGGCGGCCGTCGCGCGTCGCGCAGCGCGGCAGCGCCATCGCGTCCGCCGGCAAGGCCTGATCGTCGACCGCGAACCACGCGATGCGCGGCGCCGTCTGCGGTCCCTGCGCACGCAGCAGTGGATCTTCCGCATTCAGTACCAGCCAACCGCCGGATGCGCGCTCGCCTGCGACCGCGCGCGCCACCGTGAGCTTGACCGCCGCCAGATCCTCGACCGAATGCACACCGTATTCGCCGAAGTGATCAGCACTGATATTGGTGACGACCGCGACATCGGCATCGGCCAGCGCAAGGCCGCGACGCAGCAGACCGCCGCGCGCGGTTTCGAGCACCGCAGCCTCGACATCGGGACGGCGCAACAACTGGCGCGCGCCGGTCGGGCCGGAGTAGTCGCCGCTTTCGAGACGTTCGACATCGGCGGTATCGCTCGCGCCGCCGCCGACGAACAGTCCGTCGGTGCAGGAATGCGCGGTGCGCAGGCCCTGCGCGCGCAGCATCGCCGCGATCAGGCGCACGGTGGTGGTCTTGCCGTTGGAGCCGGTGACCAGTGCAGTAGGAATCGTGCCGAGCACCGCCCACGGCACATCGTCCACCGACGGCAATGCGCCGATCGGCCATGTCCGTCCATGCGTGCCGAGACCGAGGCTCAGGGCATCGTCGTCGTGCAGCGCTGGCACGCCGTGCGCCCGCGCGGCGTCGAGCAATGCGATCGCATCCGGGCAGCGTTCTTCCGCCGCGAAACGCTGCAAGGTGTGCAGCGCGGATGCGGTGTCCTGCGTGGACGGATGTCCGGGCGCGTGGAAATCGTGGAAGGCCACGCTGGCGCACCAGGCCCATTCGTTGATTTCGGTCGCGGTGTAAAGCTGATCCGCAGGTGCGGTGAAGGCCAGCGACGTCGCCGTGCGATGCACGCGCACCACCGGCCCGGTGCTCGCCCACCCCAGCGCTTCGCGCGCCGCGTTGGCGCGCATCCACCACGCCGCGAGCGCGACCGGATCGCGCGCCTGCGGGCCCATGGTTTCCAGCGCAGCGCCGCAGCCTGCGAAATAAAAGTTCGAACCGGTGAGGCGCCGCGAGTCCTCGAACGGCGGCTCGGGCGGTTCTATCTTTGAAGCCTGCACTGCCGGGCCGCTCAGTCGTCGCTCTCCCGCGAGATGAAGATGCCGCGCTCATCGCGGCTCACGCCTTCCCATTGTTCGGGCGAGAAGTGCGGCTCGACCGCATCCTCCGCATCGATGGTCGCCGCAGCGACGACCGCCACTTTCTCGGCCACACCCTCGGGCTTGAACTTGATGATCTGCTTCCAGGAGCGCACCAGCGTATCGGCGAAGACCAGCAGCACGTCGCCGGCCTGGGCCATGCGCAGCCCGGCGTCGATCGCATCCTGTTCGTCGGGAATGATGCTGATCTGGTGATCGGCGACGCCATGCTCGCGCAGGGTCGCGGCGATCAGCTTCGGTACTTCGTCCGACGCGCGCCCGCGCAGGCCGTCGTCGCGGCGGCAGATGTAGTGATCGAAACCACCGGCCACGGCCTTGGCGATCTCTCGCAGGTCTTCGTCGCGACGATCGCCGGGACCGGCGACCACCACGATCCGGCGGCCGGTGACTTCAAGGCGCTGGGCAAGATCGGCCATCGCGGCGACCGCGTGCGCATTGTGGCCGTAGTCGAACAGCACCTTGAACGGATGCTCGTTGAACACGTTCATCCGGCCCGGGGCCTGGAAGAAGGTGCTGTCGAAGGTGCGCAGGCCCTGGCGGATCGCATCGAGCTTGATGCTCATCGAGAACGCCATCGCCGCCGCGAACATCGCGTTCTGCACGTTGTGCAGCGCCTTGCCTTCCAGCGTCGCCGGAATCAGGTGCGTCCACAGCAGCGGGATGTGGCTGCCCTTGTCGTACAGGGTGATCA
>CAZGBA010000149.1:0-7488 GCA_964523435.1 uncultured Xanthomonas sp. | reverse complement strand
GCGATGGCGCCGGCCGAAGTGCAGTCGATCATCGTGGATGAAGAGAAGCATTCGATGGACCTGGCCGTGGCGGAAGACCGCCTGGCGCAGGCCATCGGCAAGGGCGGCCAGAACGTGCGCCTGGCCAGCCGCCTGACCGGCTGGCAGCTCAACGTCATGACCCAGGACCAGGTCGCGGCCAAGTCCGAGGCCGAGCAGGCCGTGGCCCGCCAGCTGTTCATGGACAAGCTGGAAGTGGACGAGGAGATCGCCGGCATCCTGGTGGCCGAGGGCTTCAGCACGGTCGAGGAAATCGCCTACGTGCCGGTCGGCGAGCTGCTGGCGGTGGAGGGTTTCGACGAAGACATCGTCGAAGAGCTCCGTTCGCGCGCCCGCGACGCCCTGCTGAACGAGGCTCTGGCGGTTGAGGAAGAGCTGGACGAACACCAGCCGGCCGAGGATCTGCTGGGTCTGGACGGCATGGACAGCGATACCGCCTATGCGCTGGCCGCGCACGGTGTCCGCACCGTCGACGACCTGGGCGAGCTGGGCGCGGACGAGGTGGCGGAGTTCGGCATCGAAGGTCTGGACGAGGCCCGCGCTGCCGCGCTGATCCTGGCCGCCCGCGCCGAGGAAATCGCCCGTCTCGAACGCGAAACCTGAGCCACGCTACCCGATTAGAATCCAACGCTTGCCAAGCATGATCTCACCCGAGGCCGGTCTGCCCGCAGTCCAGCCTCACGCGAGCCCAGTTGTACAACCAGCAGCTTCACAATAAGCAGCCCACGCGCGCCACTGTCGAACCATCGCCGGTCGCGCCTCAGGATACGGACACCGAATGTCGCAGCAAACCACCATCCGCACACTGGCCGAACTGGTGAACACGCCGGTCGAGAAGTTGCTGAAACAGTTGGCCGAGGCCGGCATGACCTTCAGCGGCCCCGACCAGACCGTGACCAGCGCCGAGAAGCTGAAGTTGCTCGGTTTCCTGAAACGCTCCCATGGCAAGGGCGAGGCAGCTGCCGAAGAAACGGTCGGGCCGAAGAAGATCACGCTCAACCGCAACCGCAAGCAGGAAATCACCGTCGGCGGCGGCAAGAACCGGCAGACGGTCGATGTCGTGGTGCGCAAGAAAGTCACGCTGGTCAAGCCGCAGGAAGGACGCCCCGCGCCAGGCAGCGACGACGAGCGCGCCGACATCATGCGCAAGCTTGAGGAATCGCGCGCGCGCAATCTCGAAGAACAGCAGCGGCTGGCCGAAGACGATCGCAAGCGCGCCGAAGCCGCTGCCGAGCGCAAGCGGCTCGCCGATGAAGCGGCGGCCCGCGCTGCCGCTGCGGCGGCGCCCAAGGTCGCAGCCGGGGAAGAATCCACCGCTGCTGCGACGGCCGCTCCCCGTCCCAAGACCGGAGCCCACGGACACGTCAAACCCGCGCGTCCCGAACCGGCCCGCGTCGACGATCGCGCCCAGAAGAACAAACCGAATCGCGGTTCGCACGCGATGGTCGCCGACGTCGAGGACGACGACAGCACGGCACGTTTTGCGGGCCAGCTGCACCTGTCCGCGACCGAGCGTGACCGCCGCACGACCGCGCGTACCAAACCCAAGGCCAAGCGTCAGCTCGAGCAGAGCCGCAGCGGCGGCGGGCAGCACGGTTTCACCCGTCCGACCGAGAAGGTCGTTCGCGAGATCGCCATCGGCGATGCGATCACCGTCTCCGATCTGGCGCAGAAGCTGGCGCTCAAGGGCGGCGATGTGGTCAAGGCCCTGTTCAAGATGGGCGTCATGGCGACCATCACGCAGTCGATCGATCACGATACCGCTGTGCTGATCACCGAGGAACTGGGCCACAAGGCTGTCCGCGCCGGCGGCGACGACGCCGAAACCGAACTGATGGCGCACATCGAAGACCAGCAGGGCGAGAAGAGTCCGCGTCCGCCGGTGGTCACGATCATGGGCCATGTCGACCACGGCAAGACCTCGCTGCTCGATTACATCCGTCGCACCAAGGTCGCGGCGGGCGAAGCCGGCGGCATCACCCAGCATATCGGCGCGTATCACGTCGAAACGCCGAAGGGCGTGGTCAGCTTCCTCGACACTCCGGGCCACGCCGCGTTCACCGCGATGCGCGCCCGCGGCGCCAAACTCACGGATATCGTGATCCTGGTGGTCGCCGCCGACGACGGCGTGATGCCGCAGACGGTGGAAGCCGTGCAGCATGCCAAAGCGGCCGGCGTGCAGTTGGTGGTGGCGGTCAACAAGATCGACAAATCCGGCGCCGATCCGCTGCGCGTCAAGAACGATCTGCTCGCGCACGGTGTGGTGGCGGAAGAATTCGGCGGCGAGACCCAGTTCATCGAAGTTTCGGCCAAAACCGGCCAGGGCGTCGACGAACTGCTCGACGCGATCCTGCTGCAGGCCGAAGTGCTCGAACTGAAGGCGGTCGCCGAAGGCCACGCCACCGGTGTGGTCATCGAGTCCGCGCTCGACAAGGGCCGCGGCCCGGTCGCGACAGTCCTGGTCCAGGCCGGCAGTCTGCAGAAAGGCGATTATCTGGTCTGTGGCGTGCAGTACGGACGTGTCCGCGCGCTGTTCGACGAAACCGGCACGCAGGTGCAGTCCGCAGGTCCGTCGATTCCGGTGCAGGTGCTCGGTCTGTCCGGCGTGCCGGATGCCGGCGACGACTTCGTGGTCGTCGCCGACGAGCGTCTGGCGAAGGAAGTCGCCCAGCAGCGCGATACCAAGCGCCGCGAGACGCGTCTGGTCGCGCAGGCGGGCAACCGCATGGAAGACATCATGGCCCAGATGGGTCAGGGCGGCACCCAGCTCAGCCTCAACCTCGTGGTCAAGGCGGACGTGCAGGGCTCGGCCGAAGCGCTGCGTCAGGCGCTCGTTGGCCTGTCGAACGATCAGATCCGCATCAACATGATCGTGTCGGGCGTGGGCGGCATCACCGAATCCGATGCCAATTCGGCGCTGGCGGCGAAAGCCACCATCATCGGCTTCAACGTCCGTGCCGACGCTTCCGCGCGCAAGGTGATCGACGCGAATGGCCTCGATCTGCGCTATTTCTCGATCATCTACGATGTCATTGATCAGGTGAAGCAGGTCGCATCGGGTCTGCTCGGCGTGGAAATCCGCGAAGAGATCATCGGTACCGCGCAGGTCCGCGACGTGTTCCGCAGCTCGAAGTTCGGCGCCATCGCCGGCTCGATGGTCATCGAGGGCGTGCTCAGGCGCAACAAGCCGATCCGCGTGCTCCGCGACAACACGGTCGTTTTCGAGGGCGAGCTGGAATCCCTGCGTCGCTTCAAGGAGAACGTCGACGAAGTGCGCAACGGTACCGAATGCGGTATCGGCGTGAAGGCTTACAACGACGTGAAGCCGGGCGACCAGATCGAATGCTTCGAGCGCATCGAGGTCCAGCGCACGCTCTGAGCGTGCGTTGACCCGAAGAAGATCGACCGTGAAGAAATCGTTCCATCGCACCGATCGCGTCTCCGCCCAGCTCCGTCGCGAGCTGGGCACGATCGTGCACGCCATGGTGCGCGTGCATGGCCTGCCGTCGGTCAGCGTGTCCGATGTCGAAGTGACCCGCGACATGGCCCATGCCAAGGTGTTCGTGACCGCGCTGCAGCCCGAGCGCGCGAAGGAAGCCATGAAGGGCCTCAAGGAACTTGTGCCGGAAATCCGCCACGAACTGTCGCGCGCGGTGAAGCTGCGCCATACCCCCGAACTGCATTTCCATTACGACGATTCGGTGGATCGCGGCGAGCGTATCGACAATCTCCTGCGCGACCTGAATACCGATTCATAGGGTGCGCCTTGGCGCACCGGCTTTTACCAATGCGATGGCGCGTCGGGACGCACCGGCTGTTTCGATGCAATGGTGCGCCAGGGCGCACCCTATACACCGGCCGATTAGGACATATCATCCCCCGATGGCCGAGGCTCCCCGCAAACACTTCCGCAAACTCGACGGCATCCTGCTGCTCGACAAGCCGCAGGGATTGAGCTCGAATCAGGCGCTGCAGCGGGTGCGCCATCTGTTCCGCGCCGACAAGGCCGGTCATACCGGCAGCCTTGATCCATTGGCCACCGGTCTGCTGCCGATCTGTTTCGGAGAGGCCACCAAGATAGCCGGCAATCTGCTTGGTTCGCGCAAGGCTTACGACACCGTGGCCCGGCTGGGAATCGTCACCGATACCGACGATGCCGAGGGCGTCCTGCTGCGTGAACGGCCCGTACAGCGCTACGACATCGGCACCATCGATGCCGCGCTGCGCGACCTCACCGGACGCATCATGCAGCGGCCGCCGATCTATTCGGCGCTCAAGCGCGGCGGAGAACCGCTGTACGTGAAGGCGCGCCGCGGCGAGGCCATCGAGATCGATCCGCGTCCGGTCGATGTCCACGCCTTCGAGCTGCTGTCCGAGGCCGATCTGCTCGATGGCGACGAGTCGCGTCTGCGCTTGCATGTGGAATGCGGCTCGGGCACCTACGTGCGCAGCCTCGTGCGCGACCTTGGCGAAGCATTGGGCTGCGGTGCCCATGTCGCCGAACTGCGGCGGCTGTGGGTGGATCCGTTCCGCGATCCGCGGATGTGGACGCTCGAATCGCTGCAGGCGCTGGCCGAACGCGATGCGCATTGTCTCGATGCCTGCCTGCTGCCGATCGAAGTGGGACTGGTCGGCTATCGCCGGGTCGATCTCACCGAGGACGGCGTGCGCCGGTTCGAGCACGGCCAGCGGCTGCAGGTGAGCCATGAAATCACCGGCGAATGCGCGGTGTTCGATCCTGCCGGCCGCGCGCGCGGACTCGCGCGGATCGACGAGGAAGGCAGCCTTTCGCCGCAGCGGTTGTTCCACTGCCAGCCTGCCGGAAAACACTGAACTCACGGAGCCATTGCATGCCCAGTTTCCGCTTCCTCCGCCTTCTGTCGCTGTCGCTCGCGCTGCTGTGCGCAGGGCCGGTCGCTGCCGTTGAACTGACGGTCGATATGCCGCCCGAGCAGGTCGCGCGCGAAGCCTACCGGCGCATGCAGACCGCCGACTGGGTCGCTGCTGCCGAGACCTTCGATCCCGCAGCGTTGAAGCGTTTCCGCGAACTGCTGCTGCCGGTGCTCGATGCGGTCGGCGTTTCCGGCAAGGATCCTCCCGCCGGCAAGAAGCAGGACAGCGCGTCCACCGGTGCGCTCGTGCTGTGGGTGCTGTTCGCGCCCGCGACCTCGGTCGAGGAGATCAAGGCGCTGTCCGATCGCGAAGTCTTCGCCAGGATCATGGCCAATACGATGTCGCTGGCCAGTGCGAAGCTGGAAGGCCAGGACGTGATCGGAAGCGTGGCCGAGGGGACGGAGATGGTGCATGTCGTCACCCGGAACGTCGCCAAGGTCGAAACCATGACGATGACCAAAGTGGAAGCCATCACGCTGCATCGCACGCCGCAGGGTTGGCGGCTCGCGCTGACCGGCGATCTGGAAGGGTTGGCGGAAACGCTGCAGGCTACGATCGCACCGCCTCAAGACGCTGCTACGGGCGACGATTCGCCTTCACCCTGAACGATTTTCGGCGGCGCGGATCCATGCGCAACCTGCCGCCGACCCTTGTTCGAACCGGGGGGCAGGGCTACAATTCCGCTGCTGTCCGGGCCGGATTTGATCCGATCCCCGGACAGCGTTCTTTCTGCAGTTCCACTGTCCGTTCTTCTATCCATTTCATTCAGGCGGATTCTGCGGTGCGCCGTGCCGGTCGAGACCGGTGCCGTTCCTGCCGATCACGCGTCCAAGAGGCCTTTCATGTCCATCGATTCAAGCACTGTCATCGAAGCGCACAAGCGCAGCGAGAACGACACCGGTTCGCCGGAAGTCCAGGTTGCGCTGCTCACCGCGCGCATCACCCAGCTCACCGATCACTTCAAAATGCACAAGCAGGATCACCACAGCCGTCGTGGTCTGTTGAAGATGGTCAACAATCGTCGCAGCCTGCTCGACTACCTGCATCGCAAGGATGCCGAGCGTTACAAGGCCCTGATCGAGAAACTCGGTCTGCGTCGCTAAGCATCACCCGACCGCGGCGCAGCAATGTGCCGCGGTTTTGTTTTCGGGCCTGCGCGGCCCGGTTTGGCAGATTCAAGGCAATTCGCTACAAGGCAATTCGCTACAGCGCAATCCGAATTTTCGTATTGCCCGGCCGCATCGCGCGGCCACCCGGACCGGGGCAGGGGCTCCGACCGGTTCATCGACAAAGATTTTCGAGGACATTCCAACGTGGCAAAAGTGACCAAGCGTTTCCAGTACGGCAAGCACACCGTGGTGCTCGAGACCGGTGAAATCGCCCGCCAGGCCGGCGGCGCAGTGATGGTGTCGGCCGAAGGCACTGTCGTGCTGGTGACGGCCGTCGCCGCGAAGACCGCGCGCGAAGGGCAGGATTTCTTCCCGCTCACCGTCGATTACCAGGAAAAATTCTATGCCGGCGGCCGTATCCCGGGCGGCTTCTTCAAGCGCGAAGGCCGTCAGACCGAAAAGGAAACGCTCACTTCCCGCCTGATCGACCGTCCGATCCGCCCGCTGTTCCCGGAAGACTTCAAGAATGAAGTCCAGATCATCGCGACCGTCATGTCGCTGAACCCGGAAGTCGACGGCGACATCCTGGCCTTGATCGGCGCCTCCGCCGCGATGGCACTGACCGGTGCGCCGTTCGACGGCCCGATCGGCGCCGCGAAGGTCGGTTACAAGAACGGCCAGTACATCCTCAACCCGAGCACGACCGAACTGGTCGACAGCGAGCTCGAACTCGTCGTCGCCGGCACCAAGAGCGCGGTGCTGATGGTCGAATCCGAAGCGAAGGAACTGTCGGAAGACGTGATGCTCGGCGCGGTGATGTTCGGTCACCAGCAGATGCAGATCGCGATCGACACGATCAACGAACTCGTCGCCGAAGCCGGCAAGCCGAAGTGGAACTGGCAGGCTCCGGCCAAGAACGACGCGATGATCGCTGCGATCAAAGCGGCGGTCGGCGACCGTCTCGGCGGCGCCTTCCAGGTGCGCGACAAGCTCGAGCGCAAAGACGCGATCTCCGCACTGAAGAAAGACGTGATGGCCGGCCTCGCCGGGCAGATGGAAGCCAATGGCTGGAATGCCGCCGAGGCCTCGAAAGAATTCGCCGAACTCGAATACCAGACCCTGCGCAATTCGGTGCTGAGCACCAAGATCCGCATCGACGGCCGCGCGCTCGACACCGTGCGTCCGATCACCTCGAAGGTTACGGTGCTGCCGCGCGTCCACGGTTCCTCGCTGTTCACCCGCGGCGAAACGCAGGCGATCGTGGCGGTCACCCTCGGCACCGCGCGCGACGGTCAGGTCATCGACGCGGTCGGCGGCGAGTACAAGGAACACTTCCTGTTCCATTACAACTTTCCGCCCTATTCGGTCGGTGAAGCCGGCCGCATGATGGGCCCGAAGCGTCGCGAAATCGGCCACGGCCGTCTCGCCAAGCGCGGCGTGCTCGCGG
>CAZGBA010000148.1:0-7607 GCA_964523435.1 uncultured Xanthomonas sp. | reverse complement strand
AGATCAAGTCGATCACCGATTTCGGCATCTTCATCGGTCTGGACGGCGGCATCGACGGCTTGATCCACCTTTCGGATCTGAGCTGGAATACCACCGGCGAAGACGTGGTCCGCAACTTCAAGAAGGGCGACAACCTTGAGGCCGTCGTGCTCGCGGTCGATCCGGAACGCGAGCGCATCAGCCTCGGCGTGAAGCAGCTTGAGCAGGATCCGTTCGGCCAGTTCATGGCGAGCAACCCGAAGGGTACGAAGATTTCCGGTACCGTGAAGGAAGTCGACGCGAAGGGCGCGATGATCGATCTGGGCGACGGCATCGAAGGCTATGTCGGCGCGCGCGACATCAGCTACGACCGCGTCGACGACGCCAGCCAGCACCTCAAGGTCGGCGACAAGATCGAAGCCAAACTGATCGGTATGGACCGCAAGGGCCGCACCCTGCAGTTGTCGATCAAGGCGAAGGACGAAGCCGAGACCCAGGAAGCGATGGCCGAGTACAACAAGGTCTCGTCCGATGCCGCCAGCGGCACCACCAAGCTCGGTGCGCTGTTGCGCGAGCAGTTGGAAAGCCGGTCCGAGTAATCCGCACCACGGTCTGCGGCGCTCCGGGTTCCGAACCCAGGGCGCCGCAGTGCCTGTCGACTGCGGCCCCTTGAAGGATTGCGAACGCCCATGACCAAGTCCGAACTGATCGAGATCCTGTCCCAGCGCCAGAGCCATCTGAAGGCCGATGACGTCGATCTTGCGGTCAAGTCGTTGCTGGAGATGATGGGCGGATCGCTGGCCGAAGGCGAGCGGATCGAGATCCGCGGCTTCGGCAGCTTTTCCCTGCACTACCGCCCGCCGCGTACCGGCCGCAACCCGAAGACCGGCGATGCTGTAGCGCTGCCGGGCAAACACGTCCCGCATTTCAAACCCGGCAAAGAGTTGCGCGATCGGGTCAGCAGCGTCGTTCCGTTGCCGTCGGAAGATTGAGCCTGATCTGACTTCGTCGCGAATCCGTGCCCGGCGCCTACAGAACCATCGTCATTGGTTATCGCACGGCATACACTTGCAGCGTTCGACTGCGGTCCCGCCCATCTTCCGCGAGCCCACGATCCCCATGCGTCCATTGCGCGCACTTGCCGCTTTCCTGTTTCTGATCGCCGGAATCGTGCTTGGCGCATTGAACCCGGCGCCGGCGACGGTCGATCTGGGGTTGTTCCACCTGCGTGCCGGGCTCGGCGTGATTCTGCTGTGCACACTGTTGATGGGCGTTCTGGTGGGCGGTCTGGCAATGGCCGCCTCGGTGGTCCTGCCGTTACGCAGGGAATTGAAACGCATGCGTAAGACGGGGAGGGAGCGCAGCGAAGCTGACGCGCCACTTCGCACTTCCTCCTCACCGGAGCCCTGAGATGGCTTTTGTCTCCGAATGGTTCTGGTATTTCCTGCTGATCCCGCTGGCTGCGGTGATCGGGTGGGTCATCGGTCGACGCGGCGGCGAACGTCACAGCGACCATCAGGTCAGCCGGCTTTCGACCACCTACTTCCGTGGGCTCAATTACCTGCTCAACGAACAGCCCGACAAGGCGATCGAACTGTTCCTGCATGTCGCCGAGCTCGACAAGGACACCTTCGAGACCCAGGTCGCGCTTGGGCATCTCTTTCGCCGCCGTGGCGAAGTCGACCGCGCCATCCGCTTGCATCAGGGGCTGGTGCAACGGCCCGATCTCAACGACCAGCAGAAAGTGCAGGCGTTGCTCGCGCTGGGCGAGGACTATATGCGCTCCGGGCTGCTCGATCGCGCAGAAACCGTGTTCGGCGATCTCGCCAAACTCGACGACCGCGCTCCTCAGGCGCTGCGTCATCTGATCGACATCTATCAGGCAGAACGCGACTGGCAGCAGGCGATTGACAAAGCGTCGCGCTACGAAGCGGTGACCGGTGAATCGATGGGCAAGCTGATCGCGCAGTTCGAATGCGAGCTTGCCGAACGCCATCGCGTCGCTGGCGAGAGCGATCAGGCGCGTGCGGCCATCGCGCGTGCCTATGCCGCTGATTCGCATACCGTCCGCGCCGGGATGCTCGAAGGCAGGATCGAATACGACGCCGCGCGTTATCCGGCGGCCATCCGCGCTTACGAGCGCGCTGCCCGCCACGATCCAGACTACTTGCCGGATATCCTGCCGTCGCTGTCGGTCTGCTATGAGCGCGTTGGCGACCCCAGCGGCGCACGCAACTTCCTCACCGAGATGTGCGAGCACTATCGCGGCATCGCACCGGTGCTGGCGCTGACCCGGCTGGTCGAAGCAGGAGAGGGCGTGCATGCTGCCCGCGATTATCTTGCGCTGCAGCTGAAAGAGCGTCCTTCTGTCCGCGGCGAAGCCGCGCTGATCGATCTGAGCCTTGCCGACCATACCGATCCCATCGCGACACTCCACGATCTGAAGCACGTTACAGAACAGCTGCTGGTCCGCAACCCCAGCTATCGCTGCAAGAGTTGCGGTTTCGGTGCCCGCAGCCACCATTGGCAATGTCCGAGCTGCAAGGCATGGGGCACGGTAAAACCGCTGCTCAACTACGCCGTGGTTTGAAATGGAGTTGTCGATGGGATTGATCACCTGGTGCGCGCTGTTCGCGGCCCTCGGTGCCGTGGGCACATGGCTGGCTCGTGCGTACGCCCTCCAGCGGCAATTGGTCGATCAGCCCGGTGAACGGCGCAGCCATCTCGTCGCGACACCACGCGGCGGCGGCATCGCGATCGTCTTGGCATTTCTGGTCGCATTGGCGACGATGATCCTGCGGGAACCTCGCGAGATCGTCTTGCTGGCCAGCGCAGGTATCGGCCTGCTGTTGGTCGCCGGAATCGGCTGGGCGGACGACCACCGTCCATTGTCACAGTGGTCACGGCTCGCGGTTCATGCGGTCGCGGCGGGGTGGCTGGCGGGCGGTTTCTATCTGTCCGGCGCCAGCAGTCTCGTCGCGCTCACGACATTCGCTTCTGCGCTGGTCCTCGTGAACATCTGGAACTTCATGGATGGCATCGATGGTCTGGCCGCGACCCAGACGATACTGGTTGCGGCAGCGTTCGCTTTCCTTGCGGGCAATTTGCTTGCGATTCATCTCGGGTTGGCGTTGATCGCGTCAACCTTGGGCTTCCTGCCGTTCAATTTTCCCCGAGCCAGGATTTTTCTCGGAGATGTGGGCAGCGGGGCGCTGGGCTTCGCGCTGGCGCTGATGTTGGGAATGTCTATGGATGCTATGCCGATCACGGCTTGGCCATTGGCCTTCCTGCCATTGAGCGCGTTTCTGCTGGATGCGAGCCTTACCTTGTTTACGCGGGTCTTGCGTGGAGAGCGTTGGTGGGCGCCGCATGTTGAACACGCGTATCAGCGCTGGGCCCGCTGCGTCGGACGTCATCCGCCGGTGACTGCGGGTTATGCAGTGTGGACGTTGCTGATGTGTCTGGGCATGGGGTTGCTTTGGAAAAGATATCCAAGAGGGACTGAAATGGCGGTTGTGGGATGCTGGGCGATGGGTTGCGGGGTCTGGTACTGGTTGCGTCGTTGCGCGGCCGCGTATGACGTGAACAAGGAGATGGACGGATGAGCAGTATTCAAGATCGCCTCGCTGGCGCTTGGCCGAGAACCGCCATTGTCCTGCACGATCTATGCATGGTCGCACTGTGCTGGACGGGGCTGGTGCAGCTGCGCTATGCGATGCAGAACGCTGCCGTACTACCATCGGTGTTGTCCACCGAGATGCTGCTGGTGCTGGTGGCGCAAGGGCTGGTGTTCTGGCAAGTCGGTCTTTACCGCGGCGTTTGGCGTTTCGCCAGCGTCCCCGATCTGGTGAATATTCTCAAAGCGAGCATGTTCGGCCTGCTCGCGATCCTGTTGGTCCTCTTCATCTACAACAGGCTCGGTCAGGCGCCGCGCTCGGTGCTGGTCATGTATCCCCTAGTACTGACGCTGATGCTCGGCACGCCGCGGCTGTTGTATCGATCATGGAAGGACCACGGACGGATCAACAGCGACAAGGCGGCCGTGAGGGTTCTGATCCTGGGCGCAGGTCAGGCGGGAGAAGCGCTGGTTAGGGATCTCCGCCGGACTGGCGCCTATCAGCCGGTTGGTTTCCTCGACGATGCGAGCAAACTGCGCGGCAGTCATCTGCATGGCGTGCCGGTGCTCGGTCGGATCGACGATGTGATCCATATCGCGCCTGAAACTGCGGCGAAACTGCTGGTCATCGCGATGCCTTCGGTCGATGCGGAACGCATGCGCCGGGTGATCGAAGCGTGCGAACGCACCGGGCTGCCGTTCCGGATGGTGCCGCGCCTCAATGACATCCTCGAAGGCCGTTCTCTGCCTGGAGAATTGAAGGAAGTCGCGATCGAAGATCTGCTCGGCCGCGATCCAGTGGTGCCCGACTGGAAAGCCATGCGCGATTGGCTCGGTGGGCGCAGTGTGCTGGTCACCGGTGCCGGCGGTTCGATCGGCTCCGAACTCTGCCGCCAATGCGCGCGGCACGGCGCCAGCAAGATCGCGCTGGTCGAGATCGACGAACTCGCATTGACCACGACCCAGATGCGCCTGCGTCGCGATTTCCCGGGCATCGAGCTGGCGCAGGTGCTGGGCGACTGCGGCGATCCAGCGGTCATACGGCATGCGTTGGATATGGTGAAGCCGGATGCGGTGTTCCATGCCGCCGCATACAAGCAGGTGCCCTTGCTTGAAGCGCAATTGCGGGAGGCGGTGCGCAACAACGTGCTGGCCACCGAAACCGTCGCCCGCGAAAGCGCGGCCGCAGGCGTTGGAACCTTCGTGTTGATTTCCACCGACAAGGCGGTCGATCCGGTCAATGTGCTCGGCGCGACCAAGCGTCTGGCCGAGATGCTGTGCCAGTCGCTGGCGGACCCGAGGTCTACCCGATTCGTCACCGTGCGTTTCGGTAACGTGCTCGATTCCGCTGGAAGTGTGGTCCCACTGTTCCGCGAGCAGATCCGCAGCGGCGGCCCGGTGACGGTGACCGATGCCGCAGTGACACGGTTCTTCATGACCATTCCCGAAGCTTGCCAGTTGATCCTGCAGGCATCCGCGATCGGCTCACAGCAGGCGATCTACACGCTCGACATGGGCGAGCCGGTGTCGATCCGTCTGCTTGCCGAACAGATGATCCGCCTGGCCGGCAAACAGCCGGGGCGCGACATTGCGATCGTCTATACAGGTCTGCGCCCGGGCGAGAAGCTGCATGAAACCCTGTTCCATGCGGACGAGCGCTATCGGCCCACCTCGCATCCGAAAATCCTGCAGGCGGCGCCCCGGCAGGTGCCTGTCGACGTCATTGCTGGTTCGCTGGTGCGCATGCGCGAAGCGAGCGTCCGCTACGATCTGGATGCGCTGGCGGCCATGCTGCGCGAGGCCGTGCCGGAATTCGTGCCAGCGGCGACCGACGGTGATTCCCATGCGCATGCTGCAACGGTGGTAGCATTTCCGGCCCGTAACGCCCGCAGAACATGATGGTTTCCAACACTCCCTCTCCTCGTATCCGCAAGGCTGTCTTCCCGGTTGCAGGGCTCGGTACGCGTTTCCTGCCGGCGACCAAGACGGTACCGAAGGAAATGCTGCCGATCGTCGACAAGCCGCTGATCCAGTATGCGGTGGACGAAGCGGTCGAGGCCGGTTGCGACACGCTGATTTTCGTCACCAACCGCTACAAGCACGCGGTCGCGGATTATTTCGACAAGGCGTACGAGCTCGAACAGAAGCTTGAAAAGTCAGGCAAGTACGAGCAGCTCGATCTGATCCGGAATATCTTGCCGCCGCATGTGCGCGCGGTGTTCGTCACCCAGGCCGAAGCGCTTGGGTTGGGACACGCGGTGCTCTGCGCCAAGGCCATCGTGGGCGACGAGCCTTTTGCGGTGCTGTTGCCGGACGACCTGATCTGGAACAGGGGTGACGGCGCGTTGAAGCAGATGGCGGATGCTGCCGAGGCAACGGGCGCCAGCGTCATCGCGGTGCAGGATGTGCCTCATGAACAGACCGGCAGCTACGGCATCGTCGCGACGGACGCATTCGCCGGACGTTCGGCACGGATCCGTGCCATCGTCGAAAAGCCCAAGCCCGAAGTCGCGCCGAGCAATCTGGCCGTGGTCGGCCGTTATGTCCTCGATGGTGGGATTTTCGACCTGCTCGAACGCACCAGGCCAGGTGCCGGCGGCGAGATTCAACTGACCGACGCGATCGCGACTCTGCTTGCCGAAAAACCAGTGCATGCCTATCGCTTCCAAGGCACGCGCTTCGACTGTGGAACTCATCTCGGATTGATCGAAGCGACGATCCGCTATGCGCTCGATCACGAGACACTCAGCGACGCCGCCCGCGGCATGATGAAGAACGCGCTCAGCGAACTCGGCGTCGTCGATCTCGACTGAGGTTGTTGGTGCAATTCTGCGTGTCGGTTCGTTCGGAGGCTGTCATCGCTTCTGGTATAGCCCTCAACGCATTGACAATACATGCGCCAAGTCAGCACTGGTCGTTGAAAAGAAACGGGGCGCGATTCGCGCCCCGTTCTGAATCTCGGTAACGCGGGCAGGTGCAGGATCAGAGCGCTTCGAAGATCCCCGCTGCGCCCATGCCCGTGCCGATGCACATCGTCACCATGCCGTACTTCTGCTGGCGGCGGCGCATACCGTGCACGATCGTCGCGGTGCGGATCGCGCCGGTCGCACCGAGCGGGTGACCCAGGGCGATCGCGCCGCCGAGCGGGTTGACCTTGCCGGGGTCGAGCTCGCAGGTGCGGATGACTGCCAGCGCCTGCGCAGCGAAGGCTTCGTTGAGCTCGATCCAGTCCAACTGATCCTTACTCAGACCCGCCTGCTTGAGCGCTTTCGGAATCGCGGCGATCGGGCCGATGCCCATCACTTCCGGACGCACGCCGGCGACCGAGAAGCTGACGAAGCGGGCCAGCGGGGTCAGGCCGTAGTCCTTGATCGCCTGTTCCGAAGCCAGCAACACCGCGCCGGCGCCATCGCTCATCTGCGAGCTGTTGCCGGCGGTGACGGTGCCGCCGAACTGGCCGTTGCGGAACACCGGCTTGAGCTTGGTCAGACCTTCGATCGAGGAATCCGGACGCGGGCCTTCGTCGTTTTCGACCAGCGCCTTCTTCAGACGCACGGCATTGCCGGCGAGATCCGGGATGCGCGAAACCACTTCGTAGGGCGAAATTTCGCTGCGGAACTCGCCCGCCTGGATCGCGGCCATGGCCTTCTGGTGCGAGGCGAGGGCGAAGGCGTCCTGGTCCTCGCGCGAGACCTTCCATTCCTCGGCGACCTTCTCGGCGGTGATGCCCATGCCGTAGGCGATGGCGACGTGGTCGTTGTCGAACACGCTCGGCGCCATCGCGATCTTGTTGCCCATCATCGGCACCATCGACATCGACTCGGTGCCGCCGGCGAGCATCAGGTCGGCGTTGCCGAGACGGATCTGGTCGGCGGCCATCGCCACCGCCTGCAGGCCGGATGAGCAGAAGCGGTTGATGGTCTGCGCGGCGATGGTGTTGGGCAGGCCGGCCAGCAGCAGGCCGATGCGCGCCACGTTCATGCCTTGCTCGCCCTCGGGCATGGCGCAGCCG
>CAZGBA010000147.1:0-7672 GCA_964523435.1 uncultured Xanthomonas sp. | reverse complement strand
TCAACGCCAAGTTCTCCGAAGCGCTGAAGACCGTCGGCAAGCAGATCGACTTCGTCAAGCTGTTCGAGAACCGGCAGGAATTCCGCGACCGCATCATCGAGGTGATCGGCAACGACCTCAATGGCTATGTGCTGGAGGACGTCGCGATCGACTACCTCGAACAGACGCCGAAATCGTCGCTGGATCCGAGCAACATCCTCGACGCCGAAGGCATCCGCAAGATCACCGAGCTGACCGCCGCGCAGAACGTGATCACCAATGAGCTGGAGCGCAACGAGCAGCTGGCGATCACCAAGAAGAACGTGGAAACCCGCGAGGCGATGCTGGCGCTGGAACGCCAGCAGGCCGACGCCGAGGCGCGCCAGAAGCGCGAGATCGCGACGATCCAGGCGCGCGAGGAAGCCGAAACCGCAAAGGTGCAGGAAGAAGAGCGGCTGAAGTCCGAGCAGGCGCGCATCACCACCCAGGAAACGCTGGACATCCGCGAGCAGAACCGCATGCGCGAAGTCGAAGTGGCCGAGCAGAACCGCCAGCGCGCAGTGGTGATCGAGATCGAGAAAGTGCACCGCGCCAAGGATCTGGAAATCGTCTCGCGCGAGCGCGAAGTCGAACTGCAGAAGATCGACAAGGAAAAGGCGCTGGAGATCCAGCGCAAGGATATCGCCAACGTCATCCGCGAGCGCATCGTGGTCGAGAAATCGGTCGCCCAGGAAGAGGAGCGGATCAAGGAAGTGCGCGAAGTGTCCGAAGCCGATCGCCTGAAGCAGGTGACCATCCTGTCGGCGCAGGCGAAGGCCGAGGAAGAGATGGTGCGTCAGGTCAAGCAGGCCGAAGCCGACGAAACCTCGTCGAAGCACAGGGCTGTCGAATTGACGGTGATCGCGCAAGCCGAACTCGAAGCTGCGGCGAAGCAGGCCGAAGCCAAGAAGCGCATGGCCGAAGGCATCGAAGCCGAGCGCGCAGCGCCGGGTCTTGCCGATGCGCGGGTGCGCGAAGTGGCCGCCGCCGCGCTAGAGAAAGAAGGCCTGGCGAAGGCGCGCGTGGTCGCCGAAACCCTGTCCGCCGAAGCGCGCGGTGCGCAGGACAAGGGCGTGGTCGAGGCGAAGGTCATCAAGGACGTGGGCTTCTCGCAGGCCGAAGTGATGCGCGAGAAATACCGTTCGGAAGCCGAAGGCCTGACCGAGAAGTTCGCGGCGCTGGGCGCGATGAGCGACCAGGCGCGCGCGCACGAAGAGTTCCGCATGCAGTTGGAGAAGAGCTTCGAGCAGGCGATCGCCTCGATTGACGCCAACAAGGACATCGCCCGCGAGCAGGCCGATGTGCTGTCGGCTGCGCTGTCCAAGGCCAATATCGATATCGTCGGCGGCGAAGGCGCGTTCTTCGACTCGTTCGCCAAGGCGCTGTCGGTGGGCAAGGCGGTGGAAGGCATCGCCGGCAAGAGCCCGATCGTGCAGGAAGTGCTGCAGAAGTTGATGTCGCTGCAGTCGGGTACGGGAAAAACAGCGAACACCGCCAAGCCGGCGACGGAAACGGAAGACGTCTGATGGCGCGGACGGCGCCCTGCGCGCCGTCCGTTTCGTTCGAATGAAACGTGGAGACTTCGTATGAAGAAGATCGCACTCATTGCGCTGGTCGTCTTGCAGGCGACGGCGCTCGCGGCATGCAATGCCAATGTGAATGGCGGCGACAAAGCCGCGAAAGCGACGGCGGCCAGCGCGGAAGAGAGGCAGCAGGTGGATGCCGCATCGCGACGCATTCATGCGCTGCTGGATTCGGGTCAATACATGAGCGCATGGGATTTCGCTGCGCCCAGGATTAAAAACGGCGGTAAGCAGGACGTATTCGTGATGGAACTGCAGCTCAGCCGCAAGGTGGTGAAAGACTGGAACACACGGGCACTGGTCAAGACGGTCTTCCATGACGCAATGCCCAATGGGGTGCCGGGCAGGTATGTCGCGATCTACAACGAAGTCGAATGCGGAAAGGCGCGCTGCACCGAGGAAATGGTGCTGCAGCATGTCGATGGAAGTTGGGCGCTGGCCGGTTACAACGTTCACAAAACGCTGCGCGTGCCCATGTGATCGTGGTAATCGGTTACGCGCAAAGCAGCGAACACCGTCGAGTCGGCGACGGAAACTGAAGACGTCTGATGGCGCGGACTGTGCGCCGTCCGTTGCGTTCGAATGAATCGCGGAGGATTCTCATGAAGAAGATGACACTCATCGCGTTGGTCGTTTTGCAAGCGACGGCGCTCGCTGCATGCAATGTCAATGTGAATGGTGGCGGCAAAGCCGTTAAGGCGACGGCGGCCAGCGCGGAAGAATGGCAGCAGGTGGATGCCGCAATGCAACGCATTCTTGCGCTGCTGGATTCTGGCCGATACGGGAGCGCTTGGGACGGCGCTGCGCCCATGCTGAGAAACAGCGCTACGCAGGAAGAGTTCGATAAGCAACTGCGGTTCAGCCGCAAATTGGTGAGGGACTGGCGGACCAGAGCGCAGATCGAAACGACGTTCCATGATGCATTGCCCGGTGGGGCGCCAGGCAGGTATGCCGCGATCTACAACGAGGTCGAATGCGGTAAGGCGCGTTGCACGGAGGAATTGATGCTGCAGAATGTCGATGGAGCTTGGATGCTGGCCGGTTACAACGTTCACAAGACGCTTCAAGTGTCCCTGTGATCGTGGCGATCGGGCGCGGAAAAAGCTGCGAACACCGTCAAGTCGGTGATGGATGCGGAAGACGTCTGATGGCGCGGACTGCGCTGTGCGTGGCCCCTTTTGTTGGAACAGACCATGGAGGTATCGTATGAAGAAGATCGCAATCATGGCGTTGATCGTCTTGCAGGCGACAGCGCTGGCAGCATGCAATATCAATTCGAATGGCGGCGGCAAGGCCGCGAAAGCGACGGCGGTCAGCACGGAAGAACGGCAGCAGGTGGATGCCGCAGCGCAACGCATTCTTGCGACGCTGGATTCGGGCCAATACGGCAGCGCTTGGGACGGCGGCGCACCCATTCTGAAAAAAGCTGCCACGCGGGAGGCGTTCGAAAAACAACTGCAGTCCGCGCGCGGACTGGTGAAAGACTGGCGCACCCGGGCAATGGCCGAGACGACATTTCATGACACATTGCCCGATGGAACACCTCGCAGGATTGCTGCGATCTACAACGAAGTCGAATGCGGAAAAGCGAGCTGCGAAGAGCAGGTGGTTTTGCAGAACGTCGATGGAAGTTGGTTGCTGGCTGGTTATCACGTCGAAAAGAAAGTCAGCATAAGCCTCTGATCGTATATGCGACGGAAAGGCTGGCGATGACCATCACAACAGCACTGGTTGAGACATGAAGAAAGACACTGCGGTCAGCCCTGCACAGAATGAAGAGAGTGCGCTTGTCGACAAGGCGGTCGCCGAAGGTGGCGCCTACGAAGTGCTGCGCAAGCGGCTGACCGAGCAGGGCGGTCGGCTGCGCACGCATGCCGAAGCGCTGAACGCGCAGCGACTGCAGGAATTCGGCGGCAGCCGGATGGAAGTGGTCGGCCGCCTGCGCATCCGCACCGAGCACAACTGCGTTGCGCGCGACATCGTGCAGGTCGGCGACGGCCTGCTGTTCGGCTACAACGTGTTCATCGGCCTGAAGAAGGAAACCCGGATCGAGGACATCTTCTCGCTGTACCGGCTGGTCGAAGGGCCCGAAGGTTACGACGTCACTCCGGTGGACGCCGCGACGAGCTTTCTGGGCGAGCCTGCGTTCGTCAAGGAATTCGCCGAGCTTCACGCCTACTACAAGAACGCGCGGTTGCTGCAGCTGGTGGTCCGCGACGGCAAGCTGCTGGCGAGTTTCCAGATCGGCGAGCGCATCGAGGACATCCGCGTCTTCCGCTGGCAGATCGAAGCCGATGGCAGCGTGCGCTACATAGACAACCGCGGCGAGCGCGACATCGCATTGCCGGCGGCCTACGATTTCGAGTGGACGCGGGCCACGCGCGAGCTGGCGGTCAATGGCCGCCATCCGCATCTGAACATCCTTGACACCGTGTTCGTGGAAACCACGGGCGGCGACCTCACGGTCAAGATCGAGAACAACACCGAGGACGGGCAGGGCATCTACCGCGAGCCGGTGGACGACCAGACCCAGTCGCTCGACGATGCGCAGATCGAATTCGCGCGCGTCGGCAGCCTGATCCTGTTGCGCGTGCTGCCGTATCGCGAAAGCCAGTGGCGGCATCTGGTCTACAACACCCTCTCGCGCAAGGTGCATCGCATCGATGCGATCGGCCAGGCCTGCGTGCAGTTGCCGGAGGATCACGGCATCGTGTTCCCGGGCGGCTACATGCTGCAGAACGGCGAAACGCGGACCTTCGACCAGGCCGTCGACGGCATGCGCTTCAAGCGCACGATCCGTTCGCCCAACGGCGAAGATGTGCTGTATCTGTTCTACGAGCCGTTGGACGGCAGGATCGCGCTGTTCACCTACAACATGATCCTGCGCGGTATGCAGCCGCCGGTGATCGGACACGGCTACGCGCGTCTCGACGACGGGCGGATGGTGATCTTCAGCGCGCAGAACAACGAGCCCACGCGCATCCATCCGATGCAGGTGTGGCAGACGCCGTTCGCGTCGGACGAATACGCGGTGCGCCAGCCGCCGGGCAACACCTTCATGGGCCGGATCGGCAATCCGGAGCTGGTGCGCGGCATTTCCGATCTGCTGAGTCTCGTCCGCGAGATCGACAGCAGCGACGCTTCCGCGCAGCGCTACCAGTTGCTGACCCAGACCACGCGGCGGCTGTTCGACCAGTACCACTGGATCGAGGATGCGCATTGCGCGGGACTGGCGCCTCTGCTGCGCGAGATCGTTTCCAGCAGCGAAGCGGTGCTGGACGAGTACGAGAAAGTCGAAAGCATCCGCAAACAGTCGGCCGATGCGATGCGCGATGCGGCCGAGCGCCAGAAGACGCTGCTCGGCGGCCTGCATCCCGACAGCTGGGCGCGGGTGCAGGACTGCGTCGATGCGCTGAACGCGATCGCGGCGCAGCGTGGTCATCTGCTGACCATCCGCGAATATCGCTATGTCGATGTCGCTGCGATCGATGCGATGGAAGCCGAGCTTCTGGACGCGCAGGCGCGCACCGGCGCGGCGACCGCCGATTATCTGGCCGGCGACAAGGCGCTGCAGCCCTACGCCGAGCGCGTGCAGACGCTGGATGCGCAGGCGCAGAAAGCCGCCAGCGTGGCCGCGTTGCAGGAACCGCTGCAGCAGCTGCAGACGCTGTCCACCGATCTGGACATGCTGTCGGAGTTGATGGCGACGCTGCGCGTGGACGATGCCACCCGCCGCACCCGCATCGTCGAAAGCATTTCCGAAATCTATGCGAAGCTCAACCAGGCGAAAGCGCGCGCCGAACAGCGCCGCAAGGCATTGGGATCGGGCGAAGCGGTCGCGCAGTTCGGCGCGCAGCTCACCCTGTTCGGACAAAGCATCACCAGCGCCCTGTCCACCGCGCGCGATCCCGAACGCTGCGATCAGGAACTGTCGCGGCTGTTGGTGCAGCTGGAAGAACTGGAAAGCCAGTTCGGCGAACACGAGCAGTTCCTCGGCGACATCATCGCCAAGCGCGACGAGCTGCTGGAGACGTTCGAGGCGCACAAGCAGACCCTGCTCGACGAGCGGCAGCGCAAGACGCAGTCGCTGGCGGATGCGGCGGCGCGCATTCTCGAAGGTCTGGCCCGACGCACTGCGCGCCTCGCGGGCATGGACGAACTCAATGCGTTCTTCGCCGGCGATCCGCTGATCCTGAAACTGCGCGATCTGGCCGAGCGCCTGCGTGCGCTGAAGGACAGCGTGAAGGCCGACGATGTCGAGGCCCGGCTCAAGGGCGTGCGCGATCAGGCGGTGCGCGCGCTGCGCGACCGCAGCGAACTGTTCGAGGCCGGCGGCGATGTCATCAAACTCGGGCCGCGCCATCGCTTCAGCGTCAACACCCAAGAACTAGACCTGACCGTGCTGCCGCGCGGCGATGGCCTGAGCCTGCATCTGACCGGCACCGAGTTCTTCGCGCCCGTGCGCGATGCGGAACTTGATGCGCTGCGCGATTTCTGGCAGATCACCCTGGAATCGGAATCGCCGCAGCTGTATCGCGGCGAGTATCTGCTCGGCGAAGTGCTGTCGGCGGCGGAGCGCAATGCCGAGGGACTGAGTCTGGATCTGCTGCGGCAGCAGGTGAAACAGCCTGAGCAATTGACCCGCACGCTGCGCGATTTCGCCGCGCCGCGCTATCGCGAAGGCTACGAAAAGGGCATCCACGACCACGACGCCGCGCGGATGCTGGTCGCGCTGCTGCCGCTGCGCGACAGCGCCGGCCTGCTGGCGCATGCGCCTGCGGCCCGCGCCTGGGCCAGCGTGTTCTGGACTGTGGTGCGCGACCGCGCCGAAGCGGCACTGTGGGTCGATCGTGCGCGCAGTGCGCACGGCATCGATCGCCTGTTCGCGCATCGCGGCGGATTGGCGAGCCTGCGCGAGGACATCGCCGCCGCGATGCGCGCGGAAGCCGAAGCACAATCGCTGCCCATCGATGCGGCGCTGTGCGCGCCCGCCGCCGAGTATCTGATCGCGGTGCTCGCTGCGCCGCGCCAGCCGTTCGTCTACAGCAAGTATGCGCGTCAGTTGTTCGATGGCTTGCAGCAGCGGCTCGTCGCCGAGCGTCTGTGGGATGAGCTGCAGGCATCGCTGACAGCGCTGCGCGACCATGCCGGCGCGCGCTGGCGTCTGGCCACGCAATGGTTCGACGCGATGACCGGCGCAGCGGATGCGAACCCTGCGCACGCCGCGCTCGCGGATTACGTGTCCGAAGCCGTCGCGCTGCTGTTGATCGGCGAGGAAGCGCTGGCGCGCGTCGATGCGGCCGATCTGCGGGTACACATCGATGGGCTGTTGGGCGAACATCCGCGCATCGTTGCGGGAACGATGTCGCTGGGCATCGACGATCTCGGCGAACGCCTGCATCGTCATCGCGAACAGTTCCTGCCCCAGGTGCGTCGCTGCCAGAGCCTGCGCCAGGCGCTGGTCGTGCGCGAACGCGAAGCGCTGCGGCTGTCGGAGTTCAAGCCGCGTCCGCTGACCTCGTTCGTGCGCAACAAGTTGATCAACGATGTATATCTGGGCGTGATCGGCGACAACCTCGCCAAGCAGATGGGCACCGTCGGCGAGAGCAAGCGCAGTGACCTCATGGGCCTGTTGATGCTGATCTCGCCGCCCGGCTACGGCAAGACCACGCTGATGGAATACGTGGCCCACCGGCTCGGCCTGATCTTCATGAAGATCAACGGCCCGGCGCTGGGGCATGGCGTGCGTTCGCTTGATCCCGCGCAGGCGCCGGACGCCACCTCGAGGCAGGAGCTGGAGAAGCTCAATCTCGCGCTGGAAATGGGCAGCAACGTGATGCTGTACGTCGACGACATCCAGCACACCCATCCGGAATTCCTGCAGAAATTCATTTCGCTGTGCGACGGCACGCGCCGGATCGAAGGCGTGTGGCAGGGCCGCACCCGCACCTACGACATGCGCGGCAAGAAATTCTGCGTGGCGATGGCCGGCAATCCGTACACCGAATCCGGCGAAGTGTTCAAGATTCCGGACATGCTGGCCAACCGCGCCGACATCTACAACCTCGGCG
>CAZGBA010000146.1:0-7775 GCA_964523435.1 uncultured Xanthomonas sp. | reverse complement strand
CGCTGAAACCCGGCGACCGCGCCCACAATCCGCTGCTGCTGTACGGCGGCACCGGCCTGGGCAAGACCCATCTGATGTTCGCCGCCGGCAACGAGATGCGCCGCCAGAACCCGGGGATGCGGGTGATGTATCTGCGCAGCGAGCAGTTCTTCAGCGCGATGATGAAAGCGCTGCAGGACAAGACCATGGACGCGTTCAAGCGGCTGTTCCAGCAGGTCGACGCGCTGCTGATCGACGACATCCAGTTTTTTGCCGGCAAGGATCGCACCCAGGAAGAGTTCTTCCACACCTTCAATGCGCTGTTCGACGGCCGCCAGCAGATCATCCTGACCTGCGACCGCTACCCGCGCGAAGTCGAGGGTCTGGAGCCGAGGCTGAAATCGCGCCTCGCCTGGGGCCTGTCAGTGGCCATCGACCCCCCGGACTTCGAGACCCGCGCCCAGATCGTGCTGTCCAAGGCGCGCGAGCGCGGCGTGATGATTCCCGAGGATGTGGCTTATCTGCTTGCGAAGAAGATGCGCAGCAACGTGCGCGATCTCGAGGGAGCCCTGAACACGCTGGCGGCGCGCGCCAATTTCACCGGGCGCAGCATCACCCCGGAATTCGCACAGGAAACCCTGCGCGATCTGCTGCGGGCGCAGCAGCAGGCGATCGGCATCGCCAACATCCAGAAGGCCGTGGCAGACTACTATGGTTTGCAGATCAAGGATCTTTTGTCCAAGCGTCGGACCCGCTCGCTGGCTCGCCCGCGGCAGGTGGCGATGGCCTTGGCCAAGGAGCTCACCGAACACAGCCTGCCCGAGATCGGCGATGCCTTTGCAGGACGGGACCACACCACGGTCCTGCATGCCTGTCGCCAGATCAGATCGCTCATCGAAAGCGATGGCAAACTGCATGAGGACTGGGACAAATTGATACGCAAATTGAGTGAATGATCGGCGACATCTGTTCCGGCGGGTTGCGATGGCCATATGGCCGTCTCAAATCCTGAGAACAGACTGGAGACAAGCTGTGGATAAGTAGGGCGCCGGTTTGCGCACCGAAAGTTGTCCACAGGTCGTCCCCATCCTGCCCCGGCTGTTCTACAGACGTTGGCATCCGCTAAAATTGATTTAAAATCAGAAACTTGGATATGTTACCCCCGGTTTTTGGCGACCCCATCACCACCAGCTTTTAAGATTTATATCTTTTGTTTGAAGCTTGGGTGACTGATCGCTGGACCGGCCAATGTCTTCTCTGGGGAATCGAATCACATGCGTTTCAGTCTGCAGCGCGAAGTACTCTTGAAGCCACTGGCTCAGGTCGTCAATGTCGTCGAACGGCGACAGACACTCCCGGTGCTCGCCAATCTGTTGGCCAGGGTCGAGGGCGACCTGTTGTCGTTGACCGGGACCGATCTCGAAGTCGAGATGGTCGCCCGCACCAAAGTCGAGGATGCCGAAGCTGGAGAAACGACGATCCCGGCGCGCAAGCTGTTCGAGATCGTCCGCGCTCTGCCTGATGGCAGCAAGGTCACGATCAGCCAGGTCGGAGACAAGGTCACGGTCTCGGCGGGTCGCAGTCGTTTCACGCTGGCGAGCCTGCCCGCCAATGATTTCCCCGCTCTGGACGAAGTCGATGCGACAGAACGCGTTCGTGTGGGCGAGGCGGGTCTGAAGGAACTGATCGAACGCACCGCGTTCGCGATGGCCCAGCAGGACGTGCGCTATTACCTCAACGGTCTGCTGTTCGATCTTCGCGACAAGGCCCTGCGCTGCGTCGCGACCGACGGCCACCGGTTGGCCCTGTGCGAAGCGGTACTGGAGGAAACCGTCCAGACCAAACGCCAGATCATCGTGCCACGCAAAGGCGTGCTTGAACTGCAGCGTCTGCTCGAGGGCGGCGACCGCGAGCTCGAACTCGAAATGGGTCGTAGCCATATCCGGGTGAAGCGCGATGACGTCACTTTCACCAGCAAACTGATCGACGGCCGTTTCCCGGATTACGAAGCGGTGATTCCGATCGGCGCCGACCGCGAAGTGAAGGTCGACCGCGAAGCCTTCCGTGCCTCGCTGCAGCGTGCGGCGATCCTGTCGAACGAAAAGTATCGTGGTGTGCGCATCGAAGTTTCGCCCGGTCAGCTCAAGATCAATGCCCACAATCCCGAGCAGGAAGAGGCTCAGGAAGAGATCGAGGCCGAAACCCGTGTCGACAGTCTGGTCATCGGTTTCAACGTGAATTATCTGCTCGATGCATTGTCCGCATTGCGCGACGAACATGTTGTCGTCCAGCTGCGCGACTCCAACTCGTCGGCGCTGGTTCGCGAAGCCAGTAGCGAAAAGTGCCGGCATGTGGTGATGCCGCTGCGTCTCTGATGGTGGTTGTTCTGTTCCACGTGGAACACACCAAACAGACGAAGAATCGCCCGGGCAAACCCGGGCGAATTCGTTTGGCGAGACGGGTATGCACATAACCTGCCTCCGCGTCGCCAACGTCCGCCGTTTGGTAGACGTTGAATTGGCGCCCGCTGCGGGCATCAACCTGATCACAGGCGACAACGGCGCCGGCAAAACCAGCCTGCTCGAAGCCCTGCATCTGTTGGCCTACGGCCGCAGTTTCCGTGGTCGCGTGCGTGACGGGTTGATTCGCTCCGGCACTGCGACAGTGGAAGTGTTCGCGGAATGGCGTGAAGACAGTCGCAGCCGTACCCGCCGCGTTGGGCTGCGTCATGCTGGCCAGCGCTGGGAGGGCCGGCTCGACGGTGAAACCGTGACCCAGCTGGGCGAACTCTGCGCGGCGCTGGCCGTGGTGACCTTTGAACCCGGCAGTCACGCGCTGGTCACCGGTGGCGGCGAACCGCGGCGGCGGCTGGTCGATTGGGGTTTGTTCCACGTGGAACCCGATTTCCTGCCCCTGTGGCGCCGTTATGCCCGTGCCTTGAAACAGCGAAACGCGTTGCTCAAGGCCCGTGTGCGGGATCACCAGCTCGACGCCTGGGATCACGAACTGGCCGAGGCCGGCGAACCGCTGACCCGGCGTCGACAGGAATATCTCGAAGCGTTGGAACCTTTGCTGCAGACGATGGCCGAGGAGCTGGCGCCGGGGCTCGGACGCGCCACGCTCGGCTTCCAGCCGGGGTGGACGCGCGACAATCTTTCGCTGGCGGACGCGCTGTTGATCGCTCGCGACCGTGATCTCGCCAATGGCTTCACTTCAGTCGGCCCGCACCGTGCCGATTGGCGGATCGATTACGCCACGTTGCCTGGCCGGGAAACGCTGTCGCGCGGTCAGGCCAAGCTCACCGCCCTGGCTGTTCTGCTGGCGCAGGCCGAGCGTCATGCCGCCACCTGTGGCGAATGGCCAGTGGTGGCACTCGATGACCTCGCTTCCGAGTTGGACCGCCATCACCAGCGTCGCGTGCTTGAGTGGTTGGAAGCCTCCCGCGCCCAGGTGTTCATCACCGGGACCGAAGCGCCATCGATGCTGTCCGAGCTGCACCGCAAAGTTGAAGTGTTTCACGTGGAACACGGCAACCTGATCAAATAAAACCGCTAACCGATTGTTTTTATTACGGTACTCTGAATAATCCCGTTCCGGGCACGCGACCATACAAAACAGAC
Organism: uncultured Xanthomonas sp.; assembly: GCA_964523435.1. Lineage (GTDB taxonomy): Bacteria > Pseudomonadota > Gammaproteobacteria > Xanthomonadales > Xanthomonadaceae > Lysobacter_I. The sequence continues at coordinate 4,176 of CAZGBA010000146.1, read as the reverse complement.
CGCGACGACCGCGATGTTGATCGCCCTTCTGGTGCGCCGCTGTCGATCAGGCCGGCACACGGCATCGTTTGCATCCTGACTTTGCAGCAACCGACAGCAAGCAGTAGGCTGCAGCATTGGGCTTCCAGGACGCCGGCATGTCCAATGACGCAGCATCGTTCTTCCCGCGGTTTCCTCCGCACAGCAGGTGCAGCGCCGTGGCGTTCGCCATCGCTGCGCTCGCGCAGATGATCTCAGGGTGCCATCCCGCCATGACCTCGCCCGCTTCGCACAGCGCCATCGCCGCAAGCCCGGTGGACCGTCCCTACACCGGGACCGTTGCCGACTGGCCGCTGTTCTTCAAGCGCCATCTTTTCGGCGCCTTCTGTTTCGACACCCGCGGATGCGAGGTGGTGTACGACGACCGCAACCACGGCACCGCAGAGGAGACGCCGTCGGTGTCGAGTCTTCCGCCGGAGCGCTACAACGCGCTGATGCTGGCCCGCTATGGCGATCTGCCGAATTTCGCGTCTCCTGCAAAGCTGCGCTGGCGCTCGAAGGACGGCAGCGAACATGCGGCCGAGGTCGATCTCGCGCAGATCTTCGCGGATGGACTGATCCGCCACCAGGTTGCGCGCGAAGACATCGCCGAAGGCGTCAGCATGGGTTTCACCCACGTACTGCTCGAAGTGAACGACCGCACCGTCAACGTCTACACCCGGACCATGATCCCGACCAGACGGGAACAGGTGCCGGGCAACCCGAACAGCTTCTTCCGCGACGACCTGATCAAGGTCTACAGCCGGACCTATTGACCTTCCGGCAGACCGAGCCAAGGAATCAGACATGGCCGAACCATCACCGCCCAACGATGGCGTACCGACCACCCGCGCAACGGCGGCCGATCTGCAGATCTATGCCGACGCCAATCGTCAGCTGGGGCAGATGCAGGTACCGGTGCTCGTCAGTCGCGACCGCCCCAACGAACGCCTGTTCGTCGCCGTGCTGGACGGTACCGGCAACGACATGAACAACCCGGCGATGGGCGCGCCCACCGGCGTTTCGCGTGTGTTCCAGCAGATCCGGGACCAGCAGAACAGCGGCCAGCTCACCAATGTCGCAGCAGGCTATCTCGCGGGGCCGGGCACCGGTCCGCACCGGCTCGATGCGATGCAGGGGCACACCTTCGAAGAACGCGCCGAAACCATGTACCGGCAGTTCATCGAACAATCGGCCCGTTGGCGTGCCGAGAATCCGAATGCCGATATCCGGGTGGCCGCCATCGGATTCAGCCGCGGCGCCGAACAGGCCGCCTATTTCACCAGGCTGGTGGAAGAGCGCGGCATCCAGGACCCGACGGGCGCGCGTTACACCACCGACCGGGACGGGCTGGTCACCAGCGTGCAGTACACCCGCCCGCCCCTTGTTGCGCCGGGCCATGTCCCGCAGGCCGCGCTGCTGGACGACCCGGTGGCCACCGGCGACCCGCGCAACTACGACCGCCGTCTGGCGCCATCGGTGGTGTCGGCTCTTCAGATCACCGCACGCGACGAAACCCGCGATCAATTCATCGGCAGCCCGCATCTGCCGCAAGGTTTCAGCGAGGGCAACCGTTCGTTGAATCTCAATGTGCCCGGCGCGCACAGCAACATCGGCGATGGTTATTTCGCCAATGGCTTGGGGATCCGCAACACCAACATGGGCATGCAGTACCTCAACGGTCTGGTCGACAACGGCCGCCCGCTGCTGACGCTGCGGCCTGAGCCGAATGCGCAGGATCCCAGCAACGCCATCCACGATTCCGAACGGCACCATCCGTGGATCTATACCCGACGCGGCTTCGATCGCGATGGCATCCGCGACACGAACACGCAATTGGGGGCGCCGAGATACGAGACCACCTTCGACGGGACCCGGCTTCAGCTGCCTCCGACCGCAGAAGAGCAGCGACGGCAGCCGATGAATCAGGGGCTTGCCGGCCAACTCGAATATCGCGCTCTGCCGATGGCGCCGATCCCGGGTCAGGGACAGGAACAGGGACAGCCGCCGGCACAGGCCCGGCAGCGGGCCGATGCCGCCGACAGCCCTGTGTCACCTTCTACCTCTCTGGGACACCCACTGTTCCGCCAAGCCCTCGATGGCTTGCGCAACGCGCCGAATATCAGTGCCGGTACGTTCACCGAGGACCAGCAATCGCGTGCAGCGGCCGCGCTGGTGGCGGGTGCGGTGGAAGGCCGCGACCCGCTGCGCAGGATCGATGCCGTGATGATGAACAAGCAGGGCGATGGCCTGATCGCCATCGAAGGTGGCGTGGGCGATCCCGCCAGCAGAACGAAACTGGTTCCGCTGGCGCAGGCCTTGAACACGCCGGTGCAGGAATCCAGTCAGCGGGTCGAGACGGCGCTGCAGGACCCTGCGCGCGCGCTCCAGGCCATGCCGCAGCAGCAGGAGCCCCAGCGGGCCGCAGGCCAGGCGCGCTGAACGGCTCCGGGGGCTTTCCACAACGCGCGGACGCATGTCGCCCGGAGCGCCTGTCGGGGCTATAATCGCGCCTCAAACTCTATAGTTAATGTGTCGTGCGCCTTCGGCGCGCGACCGTCAACCGTGCAGTAGCCGTCCCAGCAGCCGACAGAAGCGTAATGACCGACGAAACCCAGCAGCCCGGTACACCGAACAACACCTACGACTCCAGTAAGATCACCGTGCTGCGCGGCCTCGAAGCCGTACGCAAGCGGCCGGGCATGTACATCGGCGATGTGCACGACGGCACCGGCTTGCACCACATGGTGTTCGAAGTGGTCGACAACTCCATCGACGAAGCCCTGGCTGGCCATGCCGACAACGTGGTGGTCACCATCCATGCCGATGGCTCGGTGTCGGTGTCGGACAACGGTCGCGGCATCCCGGTCGGCAAGCACGAGCAGATGAGCGCCAAGCTCGGCCGCGAAGTCTCCGCCGCCGAAGTGGTGATGACCGTGCTGCATGCCGGCGGCAAGTTCGACGACAACAGCTACAAGGTGTCCGGCGGCCTGCATGGCGTGGGCGTGTCGGTGGTCAACGCCCTGTCCTCGCACCTGTGGCTGGACATCTGGCGCGACGGCTACCACTGGCAGCAGGAATATTCACTGGGCGAGCCGCTGTATCCGCTCAAGCGCCTGGAGGCTTCGGACAAGCGCGGCACCCGCCTGCGCTTCCTGCCGGCGACCGAGATCTTCACCGACACCGAGTTCCACTACGACATCCTGGCGCGCCGCCTGCGCGAACTGTCGTTCCTCAACTCGGGCGTGAAGATCACCCTGGTCGACGAGCGCGGCGAGGGCAGGCAGGACGTGTTCCAGTACGAAGGCGGCATCCGCAGCTTCGTCGAGCACCTGGCCCAGCTGAAGACCCCGCTGCACCCGAACGTGATCTCGGTGACCGGCGAGCACAACGGCATCGTGGTCGACGTCGCCCTGCAGTGGACCGACGCGTACCAGGAAACGATGTTCTGCTTCACCAACAACATCCCGCAGAAGGATGGCGGCACCCACCTGGCCGGTTTCCGTGCCGCGCTGACCCGCACGCTCAGCAACTACATCGAGCAGAACGGGATCGCCAAGCAGGCCAAGATCAACCTGTCCGGCGACGACATGCGCGAAGGCATGATCGCGGTTCTGTCGGTCAAGGTGCCCGACCCCAGCTTCTCCAGCCAGACCAAGGAAAAACTGGTCAGTTCGGAGGTGAAGCCTGCAGTTGAAGGCGCGTTCGGTGCACGTTTGGAGGAGTTCCTCCAGGAGAACCCGAACGAGGCCCGCGCCATCGCGGCCAAGGTGGTGGATGCGGCCCGTGCGCGCGAAGCCGCGCGCAAGGCGCGCGAGCTGACCCGCCGCAAGGGCGCCCTGGACATCGCCGGCCTGCCCGGCAAGCTGGCCGACTGCCAGGAGAAGGATCCGGCGCTGTCGGAACTCTTCATCGTCGAGGGCGACTCGGCCGGTGGTTCCGCCAAGCAGGGCCGCAACCGCAAGAACCAGGCGGTGCTGCCGCTGCGCGGCAAGATCCTCAACGTGGAACGCGCGCGCTTCGACCGCATGCTCGCCTCGGCCGAAGTCGGCACGCTGATCACCGCGCTCGGCACCGGCATCGGCAAGGACGAATACAACCCCGACAAGCTGCGCTACCACCGCATCATCATCATGACCGACGCCGACGTCGACGGTT
>CAZGBA010000145.1:0-7818 GCA_964523435.1 uncultured Xanthomonas sp. | reverse complement strand
AGTTCGCCGGCTCGCCGCCGTTGAGCTTGATCACGTCCATCGTCGCCATCGCCAGACCGGCGCCGTTGACCATGCAGCCGATGTTGCCGTCCATCGTGACGTAGTTCAGATCGTGCTGGCTGGCCAGGACTTCGGTCTCGTCTTCCTGGCGGATGTCGCGCATCTGCGCCAGATCCGGATGACGGAAGGTCGCGTTGTCGTCGGAGTTGATCTTGCCGTCGAGCACGGCGAGATCGCCGTTGGTGAGGATGGCGAGCGGGTTCAATTCGACCAGCGCCAGATCCTTCTCGTTGAAGAGTTTGTAGAGGCCCATCATGATCTTGGTGAGCTGGCCGACCTGCTTGGCATTGAGGCCCAGCGCGAAGCCCATGTCGCGGCACTGATACGGCTGCAGGCCCTGGACGTAGTTCACGTCGAGGGTCTTGATCGCGTCGGGGTTGTCGACGGCGGTCTTTTCGATTTCGACGCCGCCGTCGGCGGAGGCGATGAAGGTGACCGCCTGACTGGAACGATCGACGAGCACGGACAGATACAGTTCCTGCGCGATATCGGTCGCCTGGGTGACCAGCACGCTGTCGACGGGCAAGGCGACACCGGCGGATTGATACGTAGCCATGGCCTTGCCGAGCATGCCCTTGGCGTGTTCGCGCACTTCGTCGTAGGTCTTCGCGAGCTTCACGCCGCCGGCCTTGCCGCGACCGCCGGCATGGATCTGGGCTTTGACCACCCAGAAATCGCCGCCGATGGCCTTGGCCGCGTCGACGGCCTCCTCGGGCGTGCGCGCGACGCGCCCGGCGGGAACTGCGATGCCGTAGTCGGCAAACAACTGCTTCGCCTGATATTCGTGGAAGTTCATGTGGGTTCCATGCGGGGAAGACGAACCGCGCCTGCGAAAGCGCGGGGGCCGCGCTGCCGGATCGTGCCGGGCAGTTGCGGACAGGGCGCTATTGTCGCCGATGCGCGGAGTCGCAGCCAACCCGCCGATCGTCGTAGGCGATCCGATGGCACTCGAACACGCTTTGGCCGCCTATACTCGCCGCATCTTCCGCACGGAACCACGGCTTGAGCCTTTCCCCCGCCTCCGCCCAGACGGCCCAGGATTACCAGCGGCGCGAACTGTATCTGTTCGCCCTGTATCGGGTGCTCGAAGCGGGTCTGCTGGCGTTGCTCGTGTTCGGGCCGGTCGCCACGCTGCAACCCCTCACGGACCACGAAGCGCTGGTCGCCGGGGTGTCGATCGGCTACTTCGCGATCGCCCTGTTTCTGCTGATGCAGGCGCGGAAAGCCAGGAGTCTGACCGCCCCGACCCTGGTCGGCGTCGGCATCGACATCGTGGTCGCGGCGCTGGTCGCGCATGCCGTGCCCACCGCCGCCTCGGGCGTGGCGCTGATGCTGCTGTTCAACGTCGGCTCGGCTTCGCTGCTGCTCTCGCTGCGGATGGGACTGGGCGTCGCCGCACTGGCATCGTCAGGCCTCGCCGTGGCCTATCTGTGGACGCTGCTGATCGAACAACAGCAAACCCGGCCGATGGCCGAGCTGATGATGTTCACCGTCAGCTTCCTCGCCATCGCCACCCTGACCCATCAACTGCGGGTGCAGATGCGCGCTACCGAGGCGCTGGCCGAACGGCGCGGCGCGGAAGCGATCCGGCTGGCGGAAATCAACGAGCTGATCATCCGTCGCATGCGCACCGGCGTGCTGCTGGTCGACCGCGAAGCGCAGATCCGGCTGGCGAACGAAGCGGCGATGCTGCTGCTGGGCGAGGGCGCGGCCGGCACCCGCCGCCTCGCCGAGGCCGCGCCGGAACTGGCGCTGCGCCTGAGCGAATGGCTGCGCAGCGGGCTGGGCAACGATACGCCGCTGCGTCTGGGCAGCGACCAGTTCGAAGTGGTGCCGCGCTTCGCCCGGCTGCTCGCGAACAGCGACAACACCCTGATTTTTCTCGACGACACCTCGCTGGTGTCGCGGCGCGCCGAATCGCTGACCCTGGCGGCGATGGGCCGATTCTCCGCCAGTCTCGCCCACGAAATCCGCAACCCGCTGGCGGCGATCAGCTACGCCGCGCAGCTGCTCGAAGAGTCGCGCGAATTGCCCGATGGCGACCGACGGATGGTGCAGATCATCCACCAGCAATGCATGCGCACCAACAGCATCGTCGAAAGCGTGCTAGGGCTGGCGCGGCGCGAACGCGCCACCGCTGAACACATCGAACTGGTGGGTTTCCTGCGCAATTTCATCCAGGAATTCCGCCAGAGCGTGCCCGACGAAACCGACAACATCACGCTCGCCGCGCCGCAGCCGCTGGTGCCGGCGCTGGTCGATCCCAAGCATCTGCATCAGATCCTCACCGCGATGGTGCAGAACGCGCGCCGGCACGGCCACCTGCCCGGCGAGCCGGCGCGGATCACGCTCAACGCCTACCGGTTGGACGACGCGCCGGTGATCGACATCATCGACCGGGGACCGGGCATCCCGGAAGCGGTGGTCCCGCAGTTGTTCCGGCCGTTCTTCACCACTTCGGAGCATGGCACCGGCCTTGGCCTGTACATCGCCCGCGAGCTGTGCCGGGCCAACGGCGCTTCGCTCGACTACGTTCCCGTTCCCGGCGGTGGCTGCTGCTTCCGGATCAGCATGCCCGGACAGCACACCCTGCTGCCTGCCTGACGACCCGCGCTCGACGACCTGTCACATCTGCCAGACAGGCCGTAAAACTACGGCAAAGGCTGTTACGACTGCCGTAATTGGGCTAAAGTTGACGCAGGAGGGCAACATGACTGAGCAACGCAGTGCGCTGATCGTCGACGACGAACACGACATCCGCGAACTACTGGTGGTGACCCTGGGTCGGATGGGACTGCGCACGGATACTGCGCCGAACCTTGCCGTGGCCCGGGAGATGCTCAGCACGGTCGCCTACGATCTGTGTCTGACCGACATGCGCCTGCCCGATGGCTCGGGCCTGGAGCTGGTCAGCGAGATCGCAACCCGTTTCCCGACCACCCCGGTTGCGGTCATCACCGCCTACGGCAATGTCGAAGCGGCCGTCGAAGCCCTGAAGAGCGGCGCCTTCGACTTCGTGACCAAGCCCGTGGACCTCACCGTCCTGCGCGGTCTCGTGCGCCAGGCGCTCGATCTGAACACCCGCCGCCAAGCCAATCCCGAAGGCTCGACCCTGCTGCTGGGCGAATCCCCGGCGATGGTCGGCCTGCGCGACACCATCGCCAAGGTCGCCCGCAGCCAGGCGCCGGTGCACATCAGCGGCGAATCCGGCACCGGCAAGGAACTGGTCGCACGCACCATCCACGCGCAGGGCTCGCGCGCGGCCGGCCCGTTCATTCCGGTCAACTGCGGCGCGATTCCTTCAGAACTCATGGAAAGCGAGTTCTTCGGCCACAAGAAAGGCAGTTTCACCGGCGCCCATACCGACAAGCCAGGCCTGTTCCAGGTCGCTGATGGCGGCACGCTGTTCCTCGACGAGGTGGCCGAACTGCCGCTGTCGATGCAGGTCAAACTGCTGCGCGCGATCCAGGAAAAGACCATCCGCCCGGTCGGCGCCAACGCCGAAATCCCGGTCGACGTACGCATTCTGTCCGCGACCCACAAGGACCTCGATGTCCTGGTCGCCGAGGGCAAATTCCGTCACGACCTGTTCTATCGCATCAATGTGATCGAGTTGGATGTGCCGCCGCTGCGCGAACGCGCCGGCGATCTGCCGCTGTTGTCGGAAGCCATCCTCAAGCGACTCGCCTACGCAATGAAGCGACGCGCGCCCAGCCTGGCGCCCGATGCGGTCGCCGCTCTGGAAATCTACCCGTTCCCCGGCAATGTCCGCGAGCTGGAAAATATCCTCGAACGCGCCTTGGCCATGGCCGACAGCGAAATCATCGCCGCCCGCGATCTGCGCCTGCCGAACGCGCCGCATGCGCCAGTCGCGCCCCCCGCAGCCGCGCCCGTCCCGCCGCCCGCGCTGATGGGCGGCATGTCCTCGCCGCCATCGCCCGCCGCAGCCGAGGACCCGCGCACCATCAATCCGCGCGATACCAGCACCAGCGCCCTACCCTCGTATATCGAGGAAATCGAGCGCAACGCGATCCAGCAGGCGCTGCAGGAACACCGCTACAACAAGACCAAGACCGCCGCCGCGCTCGGCATCACTTTCCGCGCGCTGCGCTACAAGCTCAAGAAGCTGGGGATCGAATGACCTTGGCGCGCCCCGTCGCCTGCAACCAGGCGGGGATGTAGGCGCGGGCAGTCCAGTAGTACACGTTGCTGACCCGCACCGCCGCGCCCTGCTCGCGCTCCAGCGCAATCGCCAGATCGCCCTTGCCCTGGCGAATGGCGCCGAGCATCGCGATGACCAGCAAATGATCGCGGACCAGTGTCGGCGCATCTCCAGCCGACACCGCTTTCAGACCCGCCAGACCGGTGTCGTACATCGCAACGCCATCGCGCTTGGCGGTGGCCTCGTACGCTGCGAGCACCGCCGCGATTTCTGGATCCTTCGCCCGTTCACCGACCCATGCAGGCTGGACCCAGACCCCCTGCAGATCCGCTGGCGTCAGATAGCCGATGCTGAAATCCGCGATCACCGACGCCGCATCCAGCCATTCCTTCTTGGGCGTCTTCGCCGAGATCAGCGCGTCCAGCTTCGCCATCACCGCCGGCTCCAGACCTTTCGCCGTGCCGGTTCCGAGCAGTCGCTCGCGAACCCGGCGTGCGTTGGCGTGATCCTTGGCGCCCATGCTGACCGCCACTTCATGCACATTCGCAGCGACCGGCACGGGCGCGCGCCCACCGGTGAACTCGAGCACCGGCATGCCGACGCCCATCAGATTCATCACGCTCTGCACCGTTTCCACTTTGTAGCGGCTCTTCGGAGCGCCGAGCGCCACCGTCGGATGGAAATCGGTGTGGACGGGCGCACCGTACAGTTCGACCAATCCGGCCAATACGCTGCGATCAGCGAAACGCCGGACCTCGTGATCCGGACCGGACTCCAACCCCAGTCGCTTGAGGTCCGCCAGCAGACCCGGATCCCGCAGCTGCGAGGCATCGAAGTCGCGGATCGGCGCATGCGATGCCACGAAGATCACATCCGAGGTATTGGTCAGATACGCCTCGACATGCGGGTATTCCTCGATCAATGCCGCCACCATCGTGTAGAACAGCGGATCGTTGAGTTCGTAGGTCTGCATCCACTGGATCAGCACGCCATCCTGCTCCAGATGCCGGGTCAGAAACCGGTAGAACTGACGCGTGAACAGGCTCGATACGCCGCTGACCCACGGGTTGGAAGGTTCGGAAATGATCGCATCGTATTTTTTCTGCCCGGCCGCGAAGAACGTCCGCGCATCGTCCACGTGCAATTGGCTGCGCGGATCGATATAGGCACGCAGCACGCGGTTGCCGAACCCCTCCGCGCCGGCGTGCATCGCCGCTTCGATCTCGATCGTATCGACGACCTTCGGCACCCGGCTGCCCAGCAGCGTGTTGGTGCTCAAGCCCGAGCCCCAGCCGATCACCGCGATGCGTTCGGGCGCAGGATGCAGCGCCAGTGGCAGGCTGGCCGCCATCACCATCGTGTATTCGTCGTCGGTCGGAATGCCGCGATCGGACATCTCGATCGATGCATCCGGCTTGCCATTGGTGGCGATCGTGCCGACCGTGCCCTGCTTGAAGAACGCGACCGTTGCGGTCTTGCCGTCGCGCAGGAATTTCACGTCCGTGCCCTGCGGCAGCTCGAACAGACCATGGCGGAAGACGCCCGACGCCAGCGCGCGTGGATCCGCGCCACCGAACAGCAGGCTGAGTGAAGCGACTACGAGCGTGGCGCCCAGTGCGCCGAAATACAGCTTCGGCTTGAATTTGGCGCTCAGGGCACGCAGCAGTACGAGCCCCAGCACGATATCGGCGAGCGCAGCGAGGGTCACCGCCAGACGCAAACCGATCAACGGGATCAGGACATGCATCGCGAGCACAACGCCGACGATCGCGCCCAGCGTGTTCGCGGCGTAGATCCGGCCGATACTCTTTTCCCCATACCCGCGCCGCAGCAGCGACATCGTGAACAGCGGCAGGGTCATGCCGGCGAAGAACGCCGCCGGGAACATCACCAGCAGCGCGACTGCGGCGCTGCCCAGACTGAAGAAGTAGTAGCCGCTCTCGTTCCGGGGAAAGATCCCCATGAACCAGCCCACCCACTGGAAACTCTGTGCGAACACCGGCAACGACGCCAATGCCGCCAGGCCCATCAGCACCTGGGCGACGCCAGCGCTGGCGACCGGATCCTCGATCTTCCGGCTGCGCTTGCGCACCCACAGGCCTCCGAACGCCAAGCCGAGAATGAAAGCGGTGAGCATCAGCTCGAACGAGTGCACGGTAGTCCCCAGCGCCTGATTCAGCAGCCGGATCCAGCCCACCTCGTACACGAACGAGCTCGCGCCGGTGATCGCGGCGCCGCACAGCATCAGCAGCTGAAAGCGCGACATGCCCTTGTCGGCGGTGTCTTCGCGGGGCACGCGGTCGGTCGAAGAGGCGCCTTGGCCGGCGACATCCGACACCGAGGCGGCCACCCGCCAAGCAGCCAGCCCCACCAGCAGATTGATCACCCCGGCGACGACGATCGCACCGGGCATTCCGACCCAAGGCAGCAGCAGGAAGGTGGCCGCGAGCGCACCCGCGGCGGCGCCGATGCTGTTGGTGAAATACAAGCCGCCGAGAATTTCGCCGTCCTGGTGCGGCGCAACCCGCAGATAGCCGCCGCTCATCAGCGGAAAGGTCATGCCGAGCAGGACGCTTTGCGGTGCGATCAGCAGCGCAGCGGAACCCCATTGCCAGAGCCGGATCGTCGACTCGTTGTGCATCGCGGGCAGGATCGTGTTCTGCGACACGTCCATGTACGCCACGAACACGGGGTGAAACGCCAACGCGGTGGCGCCGATGATCAGCTCGACGATCGCATAGGAACGGATCAATCCCGACCAGCGTCCGCCACGCGCACTGACGAGCCATGCGCCCGCCGCCATACCGCCCATGAAAATCGCCAACACCAGCGTCTGCGCATACGCAGCATGACCGAGGACCAGCCCGAGGTAGTGCGACCAGATCGCCTGGTACACCAGACCGGCGAACCCGGATGCGACGAACAGCCACAGCAACGACCGCTCGAGGCGGGCCACAGGCATCGGCATGAAAGTGTTTCCCTGTCGGATCAACGGAAAGCATAGCCTGAATGCACAGACCCACCACAAGCGCGACGCTGACGACTCCGGTCACAAAGCCCCGATACGGACATGGCCGACAGGCGATCGCACGCCGTCCATATCCACGGCCCGTGGCGACAGCGGATCGCACAACAACGCTGGTTGACCGGCCCCACAACGTGGGCAATACGGACCCGTAGGGCACGACATGACTGACGGCGGCAGTCGGCGATGAATCTGACGTTCAGCGTCACTTTTTGTCCCCGCCAAAACGTGATCCCAACCTCATCCCGTCCACAGTGTTCGCGACGGGGGTCCGGTCGGGGAACTTGGCACGGCTTATGCATATCGTTCCCTTGCACGTGCTCGGTTGCACGGGCGCCCACGGACCGGATCACCTCTGGCCACGGGGCACGTGAATATTTTCGCCACACCACTCCCGAGGGGAACTTCATGAAGAAGCAGCAAGGCTTTACCCTGATCGAACTGATGATCGTCGTCGCGATCATCGCCATCCTGGCCGCGATCGCTCTGCCGGCGTACCAGAACTACGTCGCCAAATCGCAGTCCACCGCCGGCCTCGCCGACATCCGTGGCGGCGTGACCGCTTACGAAG
>CAZGBA010000144.1:0-7941 GCA_964523435.1 uncultured Xanthomonas sp. | reverse complement strand
ACAAGCTGGCGGTCCGCGATCTGTTCCTGCTCACGCTCAAGCCGGTGATGTACGTGGCCAACGTGCTGGAGGACGGATTCGAGAACAACGCGCACCTGGACGCTGTGCGCGCCCGAGCGGTGACCGAGGGCGCCGAAGTGGTGCCGGTGTCGGCGGCCATCGAAGAAGAGCTCAGCCAGCTTGAAGATGACGACCGCGACACGTTCCTGGCCGACCTCGGTCTGGACGAGCCCGGTCTGAACCGGGTGATCCGCGCAGCCTACAAACTGCTGGGTTTGCAGACGTATTTCACTGCGGGCGTGAAGGAAGTGCGGGCCTGGACGGTCAAGGCCGGCTCGACCGCGCCGCAGGCGGCGGCGGTGATCCATACCGATTTCGAGAAGGGCTTCATCCGCGCCGAAACCATCGCCTACGACGACTTCCTGAAGTACCGCGGCGAATCCGGTGCCCGCGACGCCGGCCGTCTGCGTCTGGAAGGCAAGGAATACCGCGTGCAGGAAGGCGACGTGCTGCACTTCCGCTTCAACGTCTGACCTTCACCCGCATCGCACGCCCGCAAAAACAAAGGCCCTCCCGGCGACGGGAGGGCCTTTGCGTATCCGTGTGGAGCGCGGTGCAGTTTTACTGGGTGCCGCCGCCGAACTTGTAGGTGAAGTTCACGTACACACTGCGACCGACCGAATCGAACCACGAGGTGTCGTAGTACGGATAGGCGGTGTAGGTCGGATCCTTCGGCGGCATCTTGTCGAACAGATTGTTGATCGCCAGCGACATCTGCATCGCATCGTTGAATCGATAGCCTGCGGCGAGGTTGTAGCGCCAGGTCGCACCGATCCAAGGGCTGCCGCCGTCCTCCGGATCGTAGACCTGATCGTAGGAGTCGGAGTTCGGCAGCTTGCCCAGGCGCGTGCCCTGCAGGCTGGCCGACCAGCGGTCGAGGCTCCAGCCCAGATTCGCGCTCGTCTTGGTGCGTGGGATATCGAAGCCGCCGTTCACCGCGAACTGATCTTCCACCGGGTCGCCGTCGTACTGCTGGAAGTCGTGCTCGCGCACCCAGCTGTGATTGGCGCCGAAGCGGAAATCGCCGAACCGCGTTTCCAGCTTGTAGTGCGCGCTCATGTCGACGCCGCTGGTGTTCTCGCGGGCGACGTTGATCGGGTTGACGAAGATGCCGTACAGCCGGTCGTCGATGCGGGTGATCCGGGCAATGGCATCGACGCAGGTCGGCGAAGCGGGGTCGAGATCGCCCAATCTGCAGCTGGCTTCGTCGCGCAGGATCTCGGCCACGCTCATGTCCTGCACCTGGTCGCGCATCTGGATGTCGAAGTAGTCCAGCGACACATCGAAGTTGGCCGTCGGCGACCACACCAGGCCCGCAGTCCACGACTTGCTGGTCTCGGGGTCGAGATCGCGGTTGCCTTCGCGGGTGCGGATCAGGCCTTCCTCGTAGTCGGAACAGTCGCTTGCGCCCGGGTCGTCGCTGAGACAGGTGTAGTAGTCGATGCCCGAAGTCTCATCGTTGCCCAGGCCGGCGTAGACATAGTGCAGATCCGCAGCGCGGAATGCGGTGCCGTACGAGCCGCGTACCAGCAGGGATTCCAGCGGACGCCATTCAAGACCGGCGCTGTAGGTGAACTTGCCGGGATTGCTGCCGGAATAACGGTACTGGTCGTAACGGCCGGCGACGCTGAGATTGACGGTTTCGTGCAGCGGCGCGCGCAGCTCGCCGGCCAAAGCCCAGCGGTTGCGGCTGCCGTGGCCGTCGGAATCCTTCCAGCTGTAGTAGTAGTACTGGGTCGCCAGCGGATCGGGGTTGAGGTCGTAGGACTGGTTGCCGAATTCGACCACGCCGGCGAAGCCCACCGGACCAGCCGGCAGCGAGAACAGATCCGTGTTGTTCAGGGTGAACGACAGGGTGTCGGTGCGCGACTGCGGGTGATAGGTGGTGCGCGCGGCGATCGAGTCGTACTCGGCGCGGGTCAGCGGCGTGTAGAGGCGGTCCGGATCGGCGTTGAAGATCGGGAAGCCGTCGTCGTCCACGCCCAGTTGTGGCCCGAGGAACAGCGCGTTTGCGCGCGCCGCGACGATCTGCGGCCAGCCGATGGTGGCCTTGTATTGCGAATGGCTGAGCGCCGCTTCGTAATCCCAGTCCTGTCCGAAGTTGCCGGCGAATCCGCTGGTCACGCTGAACGTCTTCTGGGTGTTGCGGATCATGCCGCTGCCCAGGCCGCCCATTTCTTCGGGGCTGAATTGACGCTGCCAGTATTCGACCTGATCGGTGGCCTGATTGAAGAAATAGCCGTCCTCGTTGCCATCGGGCGCCTGGTAGCTCCACGCAGTCACGTCGCGGAACAGGCCGAGCTTGTGGTAGCCCAGCTGCACGTCGGCGAACCACGACATGCCGTTGTCCATCTGGTAGTTGAACGTGCCGTAGGCGTTGATGCCCTTGCGCTCGCTGATCACCGTGCCGTAGCCGATCGACTCGGTGCTGCCGCAGTAGTAGCCCGGGCCGTAGTCGTCCAGATCCGGGTCGTAGTCGCCGAAACCGGGGCGGGACGTGTAGATCGTCGAGCCGCGGTTGAGATCGGCGAGGCCGGCGCAGGTGTCGGCGCCCGGGTCCAGATAAGTGTCGTAATAGTCGGTGCGCAGGAAGGCGCGGCGCGCGATCCGCGAACGCGAGGTGGGGCCGTCGAGGGTGGAATCCTGGATGTTGCGGTCGTAGGCCCACAGCGGGCGCTGGATCTGCACTTCGGCGCCGAACACAGCGTTGAAATTGCCGCGGTCGAAACCGGAGGAGAGACTGAGGTTGTAGGACTCGCCGCCGCCGCGCGAGGTGTCGCCGTAGCGGAAGTCGACGGTCGTTCCGTCGACCTGTTTCTTCAGGATGAAATTTACGACGCCGGAGATGGCGTCGGAGCCGTAGACAGCCGAGGCGCTGCCGGTCAGCACTTCGATCCGGTCGACCATGCCCAGCGGGATGTTGGAGATATCGGTGAAGTTGCTGCGGCCCTTGAACGGCATCGGGAAGTCGGCGATGCGGCGGCCGTTGACCAGCACCAGGGTGTGGTTGGGGCCCAGGCCGCGCAGGTCGACCTGCTGCGCGCCGGGCGAGAAATCGGCGCCGCTGGCGGACTGCTGGCTCTGGGTTTCGCCGCTGTTCTGGGTGATCGCGCGCAGCACGTCAGGCGTCGTGGTGAAGCCGCCTTCCTTGATATCGCGAGCGCTGATCACCGTGACCGGCGCCGGGCCCTCGACCTGGGTGCGGGGAATGCGCGAACCGGTGACTTCGATGGTTTCCAGCGTTTCCTGCGGCGCAGGCGGGGGCGCTGCGGCCCCGCCGGAAGGGTCCTCCTGCGCCGGTGCGGCCGGCGCGCGCTTGGGCGTGTCGCGTTTGACGATGACGACGGCGCCTGACGACGGGTCGCGACGCGGCGCGAAACCGCTGCCCTGCAGCAGGCTTTCCAGCGCGGCATCGGCCGAGGGCGCGCCTTGCACGCCACGGGTGCGCAGCCCCTTGATCTGATCGGAGCGGTAGACCAGTTGTGTGCCGGACTGTCGCGCGAGCATATCGAGCGCGGAGCGCAATTCTCCTGCCGGCACGGTGATCGGACCCGCCGGGTCCGAAGCCCCCTGGGCATGGGCGTGCAGGGCCGCAGTACAGGCCACGCTCAACAACAGCAGACGAAACGGTCTCAGCATTGGAATCCCCTTGAATGTCCGGCCCGCGAAACGCGCGCCACCCAACATCAACATGACGAGCGAGCCCGGGTAATCCCCACTCGCATCGTCGCTTGGCAATCACAGCAACATCAGCGGCTGTGCAACACGATGATCTCGCCGCGCTGTTCGGCGCGGACCCCGAACCCCTGTTCAAGCAGGCGCACGAAACCGTCCACATTCGACCAGCGGACATTGCCGCCGATGCGCAGGGCGGCGGCATCGCTGTCGCCCATCACCAGTTTGGAACCACCATAACGATTGAATTCGATCGCCGCCTCGGCCAGCGGGGTATCGTCGAAGTGCAGATAGCCGCCGCGCCACTCCAGGGCGCGCTCGGCGTCGGCCACGGTCCCCGTGCGCACCAGCACCCCGCTGCGGGTCGCCAATGCGGTACTGCCGGCGGGCAGCAGTGTGACCGGTGCGGGCGGTTGACCCGGAATGGGGTCCGATTCCAACCGGACCAAGCCTTCGGTCACCACCACCCGCAGGTCGGCGCCGTCGCGACGCACCGAGAATTTCGTGCCGATGGCCACCACCCGGCGCGCATCGGCATTGACGATGAACGGGCGTGCGCGGTCCTTGGCGGCTTCGAAGAAAGCCTCGCCGCTGCGAAGGTCGATCCGCCGCTCATCGCGCGACATCGCCACTTCGATCCGGCTGCCGCTGCTGAGCGTGGCATGGGAGCCGTCGGTCAATGCCACCGTACTGAGATCGCCGATGGCGCTGGCGTAGGACGCGGCTTCGATAGCGCTGTGCGTGCGCCAGCCCCAGAGCGCAAGCACGCCGCACAGTGCGACGGCTGCTGCCGCCAGGCCCGCGCTCCGCGCATGTCGTCGTGGCGGTACACCCGCACGGGACGTGAACGTGAGTGCGCCGAGCGCTTCGACCCGCGATGTTTCGGTGACGGTATCGTCTGTCACCGAAGTTTTCGCAGACATCTGCGGCGGCTGTGCCCAGAGCCCTCGTGGCGGTGGCCCGGCTTCCGCACGACCGGCTGCCAGCGCCTTCAGCCGTGCGCTTTCGGTCCATGCCGATTCCAGTCGCAGGAAAGCCACGCGATGTGCGGTGGATCCGGCCAGCCAGGCATCGAGTCCGGCGCGGTCGGTATCCGACCAATCGTCGCTCTCGCGACGCGCCAGCCATTCCGACGCCGCCAGCTCAATCCGTTTGTTGCTGGTCTCGTTCATGTCCCTGCCCATGTCCGGTACGACGCCTTTGCCGGGTCGAAGTCGCTGCGCTGTCGGTGTCCGTCGACGCGGGTGCGCTGCCGTAGAAATGATCGGCGATCAGGCGGATGCCATTGGCGACGTGCTTTTCCACGGTTTTCTCACTGATACCCAGTTGCGAAGCCACGACTTTCTGCGGCAATTCCTCGACCCGCCGCAGCCACATCACCTGCCGGCAGCGGTCGGGCAAACGGTCGAAAGCGTCGCTGAGCCTTCGTAGCGCCTGGCGCCCACCGAACCTGCGTTCCGGGGACACCTCATCCACCAAGACGTTCAAGGGCTCCAGATCACCCATTGTTTCGATCGATACCACCCGGCTGCGGCGCAGTCGGTCGGTGATCAGATTGCGGGCGCTGGTGAACAGGAAGGCTTTCGGAGCGGTCGGCAGAGCGCCTCCTGCGGCTTCGTACACCCGGATATAGACCTCCTGGCGCAGATCGTGGATGTCGTCGCGATGCGGCCAGCAGCGCTGCAGATAGCGCGTCAATGCCTCCTCGTGGACGAGGATTTCGCGTACGAACCAATCGTCGAGCGGGTTGCGCATCCCCGAACCATAGCGGATCGCGGCCCGATCGTCCGGCGGATCGGGTCGTGTAGGGAAGTCGGCCGCCTGTTCGTCTACCCTTCCAACGCTGCGCCCGGCGCGACCGGTTTGCCGCCCGCCCGCTTTTGAGGAGAAAAATCGCATGAAACACCCGGTTTCCCAGCGCTGGCTCCGTCCGTTCACGCTCGTATTGCTGATGTCGCTGCTTGCCGCCATCGTCTTTCCGGCGACGGCCCGCGACCACAAGCGCTACATCATCGGCAACCCGGATGCGCCCACGCCGGGCCAGGTCAGTCCCGGTCTGCTGCTGATGGGCGGCGGCGACCGCAATTTCGATGCCCTGCGCTGGTTCCTGAAGAAGGCAGGCAATGGTCATCTGGTCGTGCTGCGGGCCTCGCAGGGCAATGAGGTCGCCGAAGAGTTCTATCGGGATGTCGGTGGGATCGCATCGGTCGAAACCTTCGTATTCAACGGGCCCGGATCCTCGAACGATCCGAAAATCCTTGCCAGCCTGGCCAAGGCCGATGGCATCTTCATCGCAGGGGGCGATCAGGCGCGCTATGTCCGCTTCTGGAAAAGTACGCCCGTCGCTGCAGCGCTCGACGCCCATCTCCGCGCCGGCAAGCCGATCGGCGGCACCAGCGCCGGGCTCGCGATTCTTGGCGAATATCTCTACGGCGCGATGGACGGCGGCAGCATCCGCAGTCCGGAAGCGTTGGCCGATCCGCTCGGGGCTGCAGTCACCATCGAGCAGGATTTCCTGCACGTCGAACAGCTGAAAGGCATCGTCACCGACACCCACTTCAAGGAGCGCGACCGCCTAGGCCGTCTCTTCGCTTTCGTGGCCAAGGCCGAAACACTGACGGGCATGCCCAGGCGCGCGCTGATCGGGCTGGGTGTGGACGAAAGCGCGGCGCTCGCGGTGGAAGCCGACGGTAGTGGCCGGATCTACGCCACCGACCCGGCCGGCGGTGCCTGGCTGGTGCGCGGTGGTTTCGCGGACACGCAAACCACCGGCAAGCCGCTCGGATTGCGCCGGGTCGACGTCACCGGTGTCGGCGCGGGGTCGGTGGTGCATCTTCCGGAAGGTCGCGTGGAGGCGCCCGTGTTCCAGCGTGCCTATCGGGTGGACAATGGCCGCCTGCAGGAGGTTGCGCCGATGATGCTCGCGATCCACGGAGGCGCTGGTGTCGAGCGTCGCGACATGACACCTGAAGACGAGCGCGATGCCCGCGCTGCGCTGGAGCTTGCCCTGCGCCGTGGCCACACCGAGCTGAAGGCGGGCAAGTCCGCCGTCGACGCGGTCACGGCGGCGATCACCGTGCTGGAGGACGATCCGCACTTCAACGCGGGCCGCGGCGCGGTGTTCACCCACGACGGCCGCAACGAACTGGACACGTCGATCATGGACGGCAGGACCCGGAAGGCCGGCGCGGCAGCCGGCGTGCATCGGGTCAAGAACCCGATCCTGCTCGCCCGGGCGATCATGGAGCGCTCCGAGCACGTGATGATGGTCGGCGACGGCGCCGAAGTTTTCGCGGCGGAGCAGGGCGTCGAGCTGGTCGACCCGTCGTGGTTCCGTACCGAAAAGCGCTGGCAGCAGCTCCAGCGCCGGCTCCGCGAAAAGCAGCAGGGCGCCCTCGATGACGGCCGTATCGGCCGCCGCTACACCGGCACGGTCGGTGCGGTGGCGCTGGACAGCAATGGCGGACTGGCTGCCGGCACCTCCACCGGCGGCATGACCGACAAGCGGTACGGGCGGGTCGGGGATTCGCCGATCATCGGCGCAGGCACCTGGGCCGACGACCGCTGCGCCTTTTCCGGCACAGGCTGGGGGGAGTTCTATATCCGTTCTGCCGCCGCACACGAGGTCTGCGCCCGGATGCGTTACCTGAACGAGGGGCCGGCCGAAGCCGGCCACGCGGTGATCAACGTCGATGTGCCTGCGTTGGGCGGTGATGGTGGCGCAATCGTGATGGGGGCCGATGGCCGGATCGGCTTTCCCTTCAACACCGAAGGCATGTTCCGCGGCTGGATCGGAGAGGACGGCGTCCCGCATACCGCCATCTACGCCGGAGATCCGTTGCTGCTACCCGGAGCCTCCGCCCCCTGAATCAGCCGGGTCTCCGTCGGAAGACGGTCGCAAGCGTTGACAGTAAAACCGAGTGCCGTCAGAATTGCGGGCTGTTTTCACCTGTATTGTTTTACCGGATCGTTGACCAGTTGATTTCGACTGGAGGGATACCCAAGCGGCCAACGGGGGCAGACTGTAAATCTGCTGGCTTACGCCTTCGGTGGTTCGAATCCACCTCCCTCCACCAGCTTCAAGGTTTGTGCGGCAACGGAACAACGAGTGGCGGTTCCCCTTGCGGGAGTAGTTCAATGGTAGAACCTCAGCCTTCCAAGCTGATGGTGCGGGTTCGATTCCCGTCTCCCGCTCCATTGCGCCGC
>CAZGBA010000143.1:0-7959 GCA_964523435.1 uncultured Xanthomonas sp. | reverse complement strand
GAAGCGACGGTGGTCCCTCCACCCCGACAGGCACAACATACAAGCGACGCAAGTCACGATGCTTTTTCAGACATACGTACAAGATTAAGAGCATCGCGACTTGCGTCGCTCCTACAAAAAAAACGTTAGCGGCTTGTGATTCTCGCCCACTCCGCCAACATCACCGCCGTCGCCGCAGCCACATTGAGACTTTCGACCGCGCCGCTACCGGGGATGGAAAGTCTCATATCGCAGGCTTTCGCCAGCTCCGCATCCATCCCCTCGCCTTCGGCGCCAAGCACATAAATCAACCGTTCCGGCAGCTTCGTCGCGAACAGATCGGCCGCACCGCGCACCACCGTCGCCGCGAGCGAGAATCCGGCGCCGTGCAGCTGCGCGATCGAATTGTCCTCACGCCCGAGACGCACGAACGGCACCGATTCCGCACCGCCCTCGGCGACACGCGCAGCCGCGCCGGACATCGTGAGCGTCGAATGCTTCGGCAGCAGCACTGCGGCGACGCCGAAATGCGCGGCGGAGCGCAGGATCGCGCCGAGGTTGTGCGGATTGCCCACGCCATCGAGCCAAAGCGCGCAGCACGGGCCGGGCGGCAGCTCGCGCAACCATGGCGACAACGACAGCGGTTCCTCGCGCAGCACTTCGGCAACCACACCTTCGTGATGCGCGCTGGCCGCGAGTTTCTGCAGATCCTCCTGCTCGACGATGCGGTAGCCGACACGGTTGGCCACGCACCATTTCAGCAACGGCTGCAACTGCGGAATGCGCGCTTCGGCCAGATACAGTTTGCGGATCGCCTGCGGCCGCCGCGCGAAGACCGCACGCACCGCATTCAGGCCGTAAAGGCGCAGTTCGATGTCGCGACGTGGGCGCGCGGGCTCGGTGGGCGGCGGGGGCGCAGGTGGGGATTTTTTCCAGGGCATCGGCGGATTGTAGAGGTTCGCTGCATCCGCTGCGTCCGGATGCGCGACGAAGATCGATCAGCCGAAGAAAACCCACGCCGCGATCGCCAGGAGAGCCAACAACAGCCACACCCAATGACTCGATGCGCTGTCGCCGGCCATCACCGTCGGCGGACGCGTCCTGTTCATCAGCGCATCGCGCTCGGCGCGGCCTTCGCTGAGGCCTTTGCTGAGATGATCGCTGAGCTCGGCGCCGCGCTTGCTCGACACCTCGCCGTGTCCATCGTCGGTGCGTATCCGATCGCGCTGCTTGTTGGCGGCGTCCATCTGCTGCGCATAGGTCTGGATCATGGCCATCGCGCCCTTGAGATCGCCGCCCGTGGCTTCGCGGATCAGCTTGATCGCGCCCATCTTGTCCCCGCGCATCAGCGCCGCGACCACTTCCTGGGGAATTTCCCGTGGATTGCTCATCGATGTCCCCGGATGATCCCACCCGGGCGACCCGGATGGCTGATGAATCAAGCATAGCGCGCTGGAAGGGTCAGCGCAGGGCACGCGCCCCATCGAATCCGCAGCCGCTCTGCGATCAGGCGTGACCACCCACCGACGGCGTTTCCGATTCCAGCTTCTCCAACGCGTGCTTCACCGCTTCGGGCGAACGCGTGTATGGCGCCAGCAGGCGGTAGAACGCAGGCACCACGAACAGCGAGAGCAATGTGGAGAACGCCACACCGGAGATGACCACGATGCCGATGGTGGCGCGGCTGGCCGAGCCCGGTCCGCCTGCAAGCACCAGCGGCACCGCGCCCATGATCGTGGCGATCGAGGTCATCAGGATCGGACGCAGACGCACCGCGCAGGATTCGATGATCGCGTCGCGCACGTCGCGACCTTCGTCGCGCAGTTGGTTCGCGAATTCGACGATCAGAATGCCGTTCTTCGCCGCCAGCCCGACCAGCATCACGATGCCGATCTGACTGAAGAGATTCAGCGTGCTGCCGGCCAGCCACAGTCCGAGCAGCGCGCCGGCCACGCCCAGCGGCACGGTGAGCATGATCACCAACGGATGAATGAAACTCTCGAACTGCGCGGCCAGCACCAGATACACCACCAGCAGCGCCAGCGCGAAGGTGATCAGCACCGCGCCACCTGCTTTCTGGAACTCGCGCGATTCGCCTTTCCAGTCGATCTGCGCGGTCGCGGGCAATTCCTCGCGCACCACCTGTTCGGCCCAGATGATCGCATCACCCATGCGGTAACCGGGCGCGAGACCGCCGGAGATGGTGATCGCACGCAGGCGGTTGAAACGATTGAGGCTGCCGGCCTCGGCCAGTTCGGTCAGCGTCACCAGGTTCGACAGCGGAATCAGTTCGTTGTTGCGACCGCGCACCTGGATCGCCGACAGATCGCCCGGCGTCGCGCGCAGCGCGCGATCCGCTTGCAGCACCACGTCATATTCCTCGCCGTTGTCGACGAAGGTGGTCACGCGGCGGCCACCCATCATCGTTTCCAGCGTGCGTCCGATCTCGCTGACGGACACGCCGAGATCCGCAGCGCGCGCGCGGTCGATCACCACCCGCATCTGCGGCCGCGTTTCCTTGTAGTCGGAGTCGACCGCGAAGAAATTCGGATTCTTTTCCATCCGCGCGAGCACGCGATCGCGCCACTGCGCGAGATCGCCGTACTCGGGCCCGCCCAGCACGATCTGGAACGGCTGGCCGCCGCCGCGAGTCAGCCCGGAGCGCACCTGCGGATTGACCCGAATCCCCGGCAGCGCGCCCAGCTCCTTGCGCACCTGCTGGACCACATCGTCGGTGGTCACATCGCGTTTGTCCCAGTCGTGCAGGAACACGATGGCCTGGCCGGTGTGCATTTCCTCGCTGGCGCCGAAGCCGCCGGGCACGCGCGTATTCACGCGCTGCATCGGTTTGCCTTCGCCCACCTGTTTGAGCAGCACCTGTTCGACCTGATGGATCTGGCCGACGGTGTAATCGAAGCCCGCGCCTTCCGGACCGACCACCGATGCGAAGAACACGCCGCGATCTTCCGGCGGCGCCAGCTCGCTGGGCACCACCTTGAACAGCACCGCGCTGGCCGCGAGGGCGACCAGCATCAGCGCCGCGAACAACCAGATGCGATCGATGCTGCGTTCGAGCAGACGACGATAACCATGCGATACGCGGTCGAGCATCCGCGCGATGCCGCTGTGCAGACGATTCGGTTTTTCGCTGTCGTGCGGGCGCACGAGCTTCGACGACATCATCGGCGTCAACGTCAATGCGACCAGCGCGGAGATCGCGACCGCTGCGGCCAGGGCCACCGACAGCTCGCGGAACAGGCGGCCGGTATTGCCTTCAAGCAGGCCGATCGGCAGGAACACCGCGACCAGCACCGCCGTGGTCGAGATCACCGCGAACGCGACCTGCGCGGTGCCGCGTTTGGCGGCGACCAGCGCTGGTTCGCCCAGGTCGGCGCGCCGCTGGATGTTCTCCAGCACCACGATGGCGTCGTCCACCACCAGACCGATGCACAGGACCAGCGCGAGCAGGGTCAGCAGATTGATCGAAAAACCGAACGCGTACAGCGCGATGAACGAAGCGATCAGACACACCGGCACCGTCACCGCCGGAATCAGCGCGGCGCGCACGCTGCCGAGAAACAGCCAGATCACCAGCAGCACCAGCGCGATCGCCTCGAACAGCGTCGCCCACACGCGTTCGACTGCTGATTCGATGAACACGGTGGTGTCGAAAGCGACGAAGATGCGGGTGCCTTCGGGCAGGGTCTCCTGGATACGTACGGCCTCTTCGCGCGCGGCGCGCGCCACGTCGAGACTGTTCGCGGTCGAAGTCTTGACGATACCCAGACCGACGTTCGGTTCGCCGTTGCTGCGGTAGTACGCGCGACGCTCCGACGAGGCCAGTTCGACCTTGGCGACATCACCCAGACGCACGACATAACCGTCGGCGCCCTTGCCCAGCGGAATCTGCGCGAAATCCTCGGGCTTGCGATAGCTGCGTTCGACGCGCAGGGTGAAATCGCGGTCCTGCGATTCGATGCGTCCCGCCGGCAGCTCGATGTTTTCGCTGCGCAGCGCGTTTTCGACATCGGCGGCGGTCAGGCCGCGCGCGGCCAGCGCATCGCGGTTCAACCACACCCGCATCGCATAACGCTGCAGACCGCCGACCCGGATCTGCGACACGCCGTTGAGCGCGGACAGGCGATCGACGACGTAGCGCTCGGCGTAATCGGTGAGCTGCAGCGTGTCCATCGCGGTCGAACTCATGTTCAACCACAGGATCACTTCCGAATCGCTGTCGGCCTTCTGCACTTCCGGCGGATCGGCCTCGACCGGCAAACGTCCGGCGACCCGGCTGACCGCATCGCGCACGTCGTTCGCGGCGGCTTCGATGTCGCGGTCGAGCGTGAACTCGATGGTGACCGACGCGCGACCGTTGACGCTGCGCGACTGCAACGTCTCGATGCCTTCGATGCCGGCCAGCGCATCCTCCAGGACCTGGGTGACGCGGGTTTCGACCACCCCCGCCGACGCGCCCGGATAGGTCACGTCGACCGACACCACCGGCGGATCGATCGCCGGCAGTTCGCGCAGCGTCAGCCGCGCGTACGCCATCAGCCCGACCACGATCAGCAGCAGACTCAACACGGTGGCGAGCACCGGCCGTTCGATCGAGAGGTTGGACAGGCGCATGGATCAGCCCTTGGTCGAAGCCGCCGAGGCCGCCGGTCGTGCGGGCGATGCGGCGTCTTTGGTCGCCGGACCACCCTCGCTGATCCTGCCGCCCGGACGCAGTTTGCCGGTGCCTTCAACCACGATGCGGTCGCCGGCGGCGAGGCCATCGGCGATTTCGACCTTGCCGCTGCGGCGCGCGGCAACCGTCACTTTCACCTGCTCGACGCTGTTGTCGGGTTTGGCGCGGAACACGAAACTGTCGCGCCCGACCTGGGTCACCGCAATCTCC
The DNA here is from genome assembly GCA_964523435.1 of uncultured Xanthomonas sp. Classification (GTDB taxonomy): domain Bacteria; phylum Pseudomonadota; class Gammaproteobacteria; order Xanthomonadales; family Xanthomonadaceae; genus Lysobacter_I. Next base: position 3,077 of record CAZGBA010000143.1, on the reverse strand, counting down.
GGCAGCAGCAACGCCTGACGCTCGACACCCGGTACTTCGACCGTCATCAGCATACCCGGCCGCAGCAGGCGTTCGTCGTTCGCGAAGTCGGCGCGCACCTGCACCGCCCGCGTCGCGGGATCGAGACGCGCATCGATGGTGGTCACCGCGCCGTCGAACGCGCGATCCGGATAGGCCGTCGCACGTCCGCTGATGCGCCGACCTGCCGCAACAACCGAGAGCTGCGCTTCGGGCAGCGGAAAATCGACGTAGACGCGCGACAGATCGTCGAGCGTGGCGATGGCGACGCCGGGTGTGACCAGCGCACCGGGACTGACCTGGCGCAGACCGAGCACGCCAGAGAACGGCGCGCGGATCACGCGGTCGGCGAGCTGCGCTCGGATCTGCGCCACCCGCGCCTGCGCGGCGTCGCGCGCGGCGCGCTGGTTGTCGAGCTGCGCACGTGCGATCAATTGCTGCTGCGCCAGTTCGTTCTGACGGCGGTACAGCCGTTCGGCTTCATTGGCCGCCGCCTGCGCTTCGGCCAGCGACGCCTGTTGCTGGCGGTCGGAGAGCGTGATCAGCGGGTCGCCCGCGCGGACGTTCTGGCCACTGTCGAAATGCACCTTCTGCACGATCTCGCTGACCTTCGCGGTCACCGTCACCGATTCGCGCGCCTTCACCGTGCCGATGGCGGTCACGCTGTCGGCGAAAGTCTCTGCTTGGATGCGGACGGTGGTGACCGGTGTCGGGCGATCGCCACCCTGTCCGGCACCGCCACCGGGGCCGCCTGCAGGCGTATCGCCGCTGCCGCAGGCGGCGAGCCCGAGCGACAGCAGGCCTGCAGCGAACAGCGCGGACATCCGGCCGCACGATGGGCGACGCGGTACGGAATCGGAATCATGGAAACGCGAGGTGGCGCGAGGCATTGCGGGGCCCGGCAAAAGCAGTGTGCCGCGATTGTAGCGGCAGGCCTGCGAAGCCGGCACAATCGATGCGCATCGCAAGCCGCATTTGGCACGAAATTCCCCGGCGATGCATGCGAATCGCAAGCAATCGTGACCTTTGGCCTATGCCGTCCTCGTTCGGCAACACTGCGTTTCGCCGCTGGAGCCCACATGCCCCCAACGCCAAGCTCATCCGCCCGCACGCTGATCCTCGCCAACGGCGCGACGCTGATCGCAGCGCTGATCTTCCACTGGGCGCCAGCGTGGCTGCTGTGGCCGTACTGGATCCAGAGCATCATCATCGGCTGGTACGCGCGCAAACGCATGCTCAACCTTGTGCAGTTCAGCACCGAGGGCTTCTCCTCGAACAACCAGCCGGTGCCCGAGAACGAAGCAGGCAAGCGTTCGACCGCCAACTTCTTCACCATCCACTACGGCTTCTTCCACTTCGGTTATCTGGTTTTTCTGCTCGGCCAGCATCGCGTGTCCGGCCTGTGGAACGTGCTGGTGCTGATCGCCTGCGGCGTGTCGTTCGTGCTCTCGCAGCGCACGACCTACGCCGCGCAGCACGCTTCCGATCTGCGCGGCAAACCGAACCTCGGCCGGCTGATGTTCACGCCTTATCTGCGCGTACTGCCGATGCATCTGGGCATCATCTTCGGCAGCGGACTCGGTGGAGGCACCGGCCTGCTGGTGCTGTTCACCGCATTGAAGACGCTGTCCGACATCGGCCTGGACGCGCTGGACCGCAACATGGCCGCGAAGAGCTCGAAAGCGACGGCATCCGCACCCGGCTGAGCGCGCCGCATCGAAAACCCGGGCAGGCGATAAAGGCCGCGTCGGAAATCGACATCCCCGAACGGCGAACGCCGGCACTGGGCCAGCGTCCGGGAGTCGTCGCGATGGCTGCGGAAGCGTCGCCCGCTCGTTCGAGCGACTACCGTGTACCCGGATTGACCACGGTCAGCGCCACCGGACCGGACTGTCCGCTCGCCCAGACGACACCGCCACCGATCATCGCCGATCCCTGTTTGCAGAACAGTCGCGCCGGCTCCGCTTGCAGAATCGCGTGCCGCGTCTTCCTGTCGAAAATTTGCGCGTATTTTTCCCGGAACACCGCTGCGTCCGCGATGACCAGCGGACGCTTGCCTTTGCCTTGATTCACCTGCAGCGGATATCGGGCCAATGACGCCACCTTCTTGACGTCATCGGCTTCGACCGCCTGCAACAGCGCGCGGAAGAACGCATGGTATTGATCGTAGCTGCCCGACACATGACTGCACGCCGATTCCGACACCGTTGCCCCGGAAGCATCCACGATCATGACCATGTCGATCGCACCCTGCGCACGGACCTTGTCGCCGTAGCCGTGCACGAAGGCATGATCCTGACGCTCGATCTGCACCTGCCCGTTCTTGACCGGAATGGTGCGGATCGCATCCCCGGCCAGTGCGGTCGTCGGCAGCGATGCCGCACAAAGCAGCAGCAGACCTGCGCCGACAGTCCGGCGACGATTCATCGAACACAGCACATGAAGCATGATCGAAAAGCCTTTCACTGAAGGAAGAATGACGAGCCGGGAATTCCGACAGGAAGCAGGCAAGGGGACCGGCGGCGGACGCCGGTCCGCCGCATCCACTCAGCCCTTGAACTGGCCCAGCGCCGCCAATCCGTTGTCGCGGGCGCGTGCGAACACGGTCTCCTGCGCCTTGGCGACGTTGTTGACCAGATCCTGCGACCAGATCTTCAGCGCCGCCGACTGCATCGCGCGGCCGTAGGAGAACGACAGCGGCCACGGATTCGGACCGAGCTGGTTCATCGCATTGAGATGCGCGGTGGCATCTTCGTCGTTCTGGCCGCCAGAGAGGAACACGATGCCCGGCAGGATCGCCGGCACGGTCGACTTCAGGCAGATCAGCGTGCTTTCGGCGACTTCGTCGACCGACGCCTGCTCGGCGCAGCCGGTGCCGGAGATCACCATCGAAGCCTTGAGGATGGTGCCTTCCAGCATCACGTTCTGCTGGTACAGCGCGTCGAACAGCGAACGCAGCGTGACTTCGGTGACCTCGTAGCAGGTTTCGATATCGTGCTCGCCGTCCATCAGCACTTCCGGCTCCACCATCGGCACCAGACCGCATTCCTGGCACAGCG
>CAZGBA010000142.1:0-8154 GCA_964523435.1 uncultured Xanthomonas sp. | reverse complement strand
CGGTCGGCGACGGCCCGGGCGCGATCAGCGAGAACTCGCGGCTGATCCTGACCTACGCGCTGTGCGGCTTCGCCAATTTCGCCTCGATCGCGATCCAGATCGGCGGCATCGGCAGCCTCGCGCCGGAACGCCGCAGCGACCTCGCCCGCTTCGGCATGCGCGCGGTGCTGGGCGGCTCGATCGCCACGCTGATGACCGCGACCATTGCCGGTGTGCTGATCCATTTGCGTTGACAGATACGGACGCCGGCCCCCGCCGGCGCACGACAACTAGAAAGCCCTGTTCCGCCCAAGTGTGAACATCCCTGTGTCACCCGACACCTCCGGAGCGATCCGGAGGTGTCTTTTTCAGAGCGCCCGAAATATGTCGAACACATCCCCCAATCCCCTCGCGACCCAGGTCGTGGTCGTCGGTTCGTTCAACGTTGATCACGTCTGGCGCTGCGACACCCTGCCGCAGCCCGGCGCCACTCTCAGCGGCGACTACGCCAGCGGGCCCGGTGGCAAGGGCTTCAACCAGGCCACCGCCGCCGCGCGCAGCGGCGCCCGGACCGCCTTCGTCTGCGCGCTGGGCAACGATCTGGGCGGCCATCACGCGCGCGCGCTGGCGACCGCCGACAGCATCGATCTGCGCGATCAGACCGCCGAGGTTCCCACCGGCAACGCCGGCATCTTCGTCGATGCCCAGGGCCGCAACAGCATTGTCGTCGGCCCCGGCGCCAACGCCGTGCTTTCGGCCGACTTCATCGAAGCACAGGGCGCTGCCATCGCCGAAGCCGCAGTGACGCTGGCGCAGTTGGAATCGCCGCTGGAGGCGGTGGCGGCGGCCTTGGGTCTGGCCCGCGCATCGGGCCGGATCGCGATGCTCAACCCGGCCCCGGCGAACGTGGCGCTGCCGCGCGAACTGCTGGCGCAGGCAGACATCCTCACTCCGAACGAAACCGAATGCGCCGGACTGTTCGCCCGCCATCTGGGCGAGCGCATCGACGGCGAAGCCATCGCCAGCCTGGATTCGCCGCGACTGCATGCGCTGTGCCGCGACCTGCTGCCCGGCGGAACCGTGGTGGTCACGCTGGGCGCGGCCGGCTGCTTCGTCTCTCACCCCGACAACGCCACCCGCGGCGACGACAGCGCGTGGTATCGGCTGGCGGCGGAACCGGCCACGCCGGTCGACACCACCGGCGCCGGCGACGCCTTCAACGGCGCGCTGGCCGCAGCGCTGGCGCAGCGCCCGGGTGCTGCGTTCGCGGTGCATCTGCGCGAAGCCAACCGTTACGCTGCGCTGTCCACCGAACGCCCCGGCGCCGCGCTGTCGATGCCCACCCGTGCGGATCTGGACGCACGATTCCCCGAATGAAGGCTGTTTTCGTCGCCGGCCGCTGCTAATCTCGGTGCACACCCAGCGGTATCACCAACACTGAGGAGGTTCCATGGCCGGCAAGTTCGAGATCAGCAAGCGCAAGGACGGCGAGTTCCAGTTCAATCTGAAGGCCGCCAACGGCCAGGTGATCCTGACCAGCGAGGGTTACAGCACGCTGCAGGGCTGCGAGAACGGCATCGAATCGGTGCGCAAACACGCGCAGTCCGAGGCCAATTTCGACAAGAAAGTCGCGAAGGACGGCAGCCCCTATTTCGCGCTGATGGCCAAGAACGGCGAATCCATCGGCAGGAGCGAGATGTACAAGAGCGCGTCCTCGCGCGACAACGGCATCCGCTCGGTGATGACCAACGCACCCGGCGTCAGAGTCCAGAATCTTGCGGCCAAGTAAAACGCTGCACACATGCCATGAAGCCCGGCTCCGGCCGGGCCGACGCGCCCCGCTTACAATGCGCCGATGCAGATCGGCCCGTACACCATCGCACCGCGCGTGATCCTGGCCCCGATGGCCGGGGTCACCGATAAACCGTTCCGGCAGCTGTGCAAACAGCTGGGTGCGGGAATGGCGGTGTCGGAAATGACGATCTCCGATCCGCGTTTCTGGCAGACCCGCAAATCCCTGCACCGGATGGACCACGACGGCGAGCCCGCACCGGTCAGCGTGCAGCTCGCCGGCACCGAACCCCAGCAGCTCGCCGACGCCGCGCGTTACAACGTCGATCACGGCGCGCAGATCATCGACATCAACATGGGCTGCCCAGCCAAGAAAGTCTGCAATGCCTGGGCAGGCTCGGCGCTGATGCGCGACGAGGCGCTGGTCGCGCGCATTCTCGAAGCCGTGGTCGCCGCCGTCGACGTGCCGGTCACGCTGAAGATCCGCACCGGTTGGGCCGCTGGCCAACGCAACGCACCGGTCATCGCACGCATCGCCGAGGCCAGCGGCATCGCCGCGCTGACAGTGCATGGCCGCACCCGCGACCAGCAGTACACCGGCACCGCCGAGTACGACACCGTGGCCGACATCAAATCGCTGCTGAAGATTCCGGTGATCGCCAACGGCGATATCGATTCACCGCAGAAAGCGCGCGCGGTGCTTGACGCCACCGGCTGCGATGCGGTGATGATCGGCCGCGCCGCGCAAGGACGACCGTGGATCTTCCGCGAAGTCGCGCACCACCTCGCCACCGGCGAGACCTTGCCGCCACCTTCGCTGCAAGAGATCCGCGACGTCCTGCTCGGGCATCTCGATCATCTGCACGCGTTCTACGGCGAGCCGCAGGGCGTGCGCATCGCGCGCAAGCATCTGGGCTGGTATGCGAAAGATCGCCCGGAACATTCCGGCGCACAGCGCGCCGCGTTCCGTACCGTCGTCAACCGCGCCGAAACCGCCGAGGCGCAGTCGCGGCTGACACGGGATTATTTCGATGCGTTGATCGCAGGCGTTTCGCCGGAGTTGCCGGCGGCGGCCTGATCTGCGGCGTCGGTCCAGATACGCCCCCACATTTCGCGCAGACGACCTGCGGCATCCCACGGCCACTTCAATTGCACGGGAGGAATCGCGCGCCAGCCGGTCGCGAGCTTCGGCCCCTGCGCTGTGTTCACGGATGCGGTGACACGCTCGGCAACGACGAACCGGAACGTGTAATCCGGCTCCGCGCCCATGCGCAGATCGGTGAGCACCAGCCGCCCGTCGCGCACTTCTGCCTTGGCGAAGTGATGGTTGAACCACAGCAGCTGCGCGGCGGCGGGAATATCGGCCATCGCCGCGCGCGCGGCACGGTCGTCGGGATAGGCACGGAAACGCATCGGGCCGCTGTCTGCGACGATCGAGCGCTCGCCTTCGAGATAGCCGTCCTGCGTCATCGCCACCACGCGCCACAGCAGCGTGTTGAACGGCATCGGCACGCTGAAGTGTGGGGCGTCATGCAATCCCATCGCGGTCAGCGCGCGCGTCGCCTCGCGTTCGACCATCGCTTTCGCGATCAGCGACCAGCCGAGATAACCGAAGCCCAGCACCAGCCCCGCGAACAGTGCGCGGTCGGCGATGCGCCGCGCGGGTATCCACATCGCCACCGCGAATGCCGACAACCACGCCAGCAGGAACAGCGGATCGATGATGAACAGGCTCGACCACATCGTCGGCGCCAACGGCAGCGGCCAGAGCAACTGCGTGCCGTACACGGTGAACGCGTCGATCAGCGGATGCGCCAGCAGCGTCAGCATGAACACCCAGAACCAGCGACGCGGCGCCTGCGCCACGCGCCCGCCGCGTCGGCGGAACCACGCCCACAGCGCCCAGGCCACGAACGGCAACAGCAGCAGCGAGTGGGTCGCGCCGCGATGGCAGGTCATCTGCGCCACTGGGTCGCCGAATAGCGCCAGCGGGATGACATCGAGATCCGGCAGCGTGTTGATCGCCATGCCGGCCAGCAGCGCCGCGCGCCGGTGTTCGCGGGGCGCGATCGCAGCGGCGATGACGCCGCCGTAGAACAGGTGGGTGATGGAATCCATCGGCGGATTCTAGTGCGCCGTGCGGGGCGGGCGCGCGTTACGGCGGAAAGCCCTGCTGGATCCAGCCGGTGAACCGCGCGACTTCCTCTTCGGTCAGCGACGGATACGGCGGCGGCGGCATGTTGCCGTTGCGGATCCGCGCGAGGATCGGCCGCGCATGTTCCTTCACGTCCTCGTACTTGGTCATGTCGAACCGCCAGAGCATCCCGGCGCGGTACAGCTTGAACAACGGCGCGATGTCGCGCTCGAACGAAATCTCTTCGGTCATCTCGGACGTTCCCTGATGAGAGCGTCTGCTGCCCCCGCAACCCCGGATCATTGGGCGATGTCGCGTTCAGGTCAAGGACGAGACCGCGCCGACATCGCCCGACGCGGTCGTCAGGGCACGCCTTCCGGCGGCGCCAGCACCTGTCTGGTCGCTGCGATGAGCCCGGCCGTGAACGCCGCCTGCGATTGGGTCACACCGATCACCAGTTCCGGCGAGGCCTCGGTCGGGTCGCCTGCATGCACCGGTGGCGACGGCGCGTACTGCACGAACAGTTGACTCGTCTGCGCCGCCTCGCGGCCGGCGATGGTTTCCACCAGCTTCAGCGCCAGATCGATCGACGAGGAAATGCCGCCGCCGCTGAAACGTTTGTTCTCCTCGTCGAGATGCCAGCGCGGGTAGCCGGGCACCAGTTCGACATCGGGAAACAGCGCCAACACCGGCCGCGCGCTCCAGTAAGTGGTCGCCCGACAGCCGTCGAACAAACCCGCCGCAGCCAGAATGAACGCGCCGGTGCAGACCGAGCCGACCCATTCGGCCTGTGCTGCGGTCTGTTTCAGCCAACCTTGGAAGCGCGGGTCCAGCATCGCGGCGCCGACGCCGTCGCTGCCACCGCCGGGCATGAACAGGATCGAAAGCGGCGGATGATCGTCGAAGGTCGCGCTGGGCAGCACCGAGACGCTTTCGGTGGTCGGGACCGGGTCGCGGGTCGCGGCGATCCAGACCACCTCGAATCCCGGGGTGTAGGCGAACACCTGGGTCGCGCCGGCGAAATCCAGCAGCGTGCAGCCGGGATACAGCGGAAAACCGACGGTGATGGTGGAAGACGACATCCTTGCGCTCCTGGTCCATGCGCGGCGATACCGCGCTGCCCATCGTTGTAGCACGCTTTCCGACATCGCCGATCGCGCAACTCCGGATCGCGTTTCAGGCGGCCTGCAAGGCGAGCGCTTCCGGTCGCGCGACTTCCCGCTGCGGCGGAATCTCGGCCAACGTTTCGCCCCGATGCGAAAGCAGGCGCAGACGGCCATCATGATCCTCGACGAACAAGGTGAGGCTTTCGACCCAGTCGCCGTCATTGGCATAGATCATGCCGTCGCGCTCGAACAGCGCCGCACGGTGGATATGGCCGCAGACGATGCCGTCCAGACCACGACGACGCGCGTCGCGGAAACCGGCCTCGACGAAACGCGCGATGTAGCGCTCCGCCGCTCCGCTCTGGCGCTTGAGGAATTCCGACAGCGACCAGTAGCGCAGACCGACACGACGGCGCAGCCAGTTGAACCACTGATTGCCAGTGAGGATGCGGTAATAGAGCCAGTCGCCGAATTTTTCCTGCAGATTGCCGAAGTGGGTGACCGTATCGTAATCGTCGCCGTGCACCACCAGCAGGCGACGACCATCGGCAGTGACGTGGATCGCGCGACGCCGCACGCGCATGGCCGGCATCGACAGGCCGCACAGATGCCGGAACGGTCGATCATGATTGCCGGGAATGTAGACGATCTCCGTGCCTGCACGACGCAGCGCATGCAGCCGCTCGATCACCCGGTTTTCCGCAGCGCCCCAGCGCGCGCGGCGCGAGGTCATCCACCACAGATCGACGATATCGCCGACCAGATACAGCCGCTCGCACTCCAACCCGGCGAGGAAGTCAGCAAGCTCGGCGGCATGGCAGTGTTTGGTGCCCAGATGCAGATCGGACAAGAACACCGCGCGCCGTCGGCCGGCGGTGATAGTCACGCAATGGCCTCGCGCGATTGCAGATAACGCTGACGCTTCTTCGGCAGCACCGTTTGCAGATCGACTTCGATCAAGCCGTCGATGCTGTCGCTGAACGCGGGATCCACGCCGAATGCCAGGAAGCGCGCGCCGCCGGGCTCGCACAGTTCGGTGTACTGCTTGTACAGCACCGGCACCGATGCGCCGTGCGCGGACAGATTACCCTTGAGCACGCCGTACGCGGTGTCCGCATCCATGTCGCCGAAACTCGGCGGCGCCGCGAAATAGCGGAACGGCCGCAGCGAAGCCGCAAGCGCGTTCCCGTCGGCGGTCGCGCTGCTGCCGTAGAAATGCGAGTAGTAAGCCACCAGCTGCTCGCGCGCCGGCAACGGCAGCGCAGCGCTGATCGACACCGCCCCGAACAGATAGCGCACCTGCGGATAGCGGCGCAGATACGCGCCGATGCCCTGCCACAGATAATCCAGGCTGCGGCTGCCCCAGTACTCGGGCACCACGAAGCTGCGGCCCAGTTCCATGCCCTGCGCGATCCTCGGCAGCGCCTGATCGGCGTAGCGGAACAGCGACGCGGTATACAGCCCGGACAAGCCCTGCCGCGCGAGCACCCGCGCGCCGCGGGCGACGCGATAGGCGCCGGCGATTTTCCTCGCCTGCGCGTCCCACACCAGGATGTGGTCGTAATGCGCGTCCCAGGCATCGAGATCGCGGGCGCGACCGGTGCCCTCGCCCACTTCGCGGAACGTCAGTTCGCGCAGCCGACCGAGTTCGCGCATCAGCGGGTCGCGCACGAGTTCGGCACCGTGCGCGAGTCTGGCCAGCCGGATCTCCTTGCCATCGCCGGTGCGGCCGAGCAGTTCGGTCGCCGCGACAGCAGCCGCCAGCGCTTCGGATGCGATGGGCGCCGACAGCGGCTCCGGTCCGGCCGGCACCTCGCGGCGCCGGCCCAGCGCGTACAGCGCGCGTCGGACTTCCTGCAGCAACTGCGCGTTCTCGCGCTCCGGGTCGAGCTGCAGCAGCGGGCCGATATGCAGCTCAGCTCGGCGCTGCTGGCGCGAGAACATTTCCCGTGCCAGCAGCGCGGTCGCCGCCGGCTTGTACAGCGCGGACGCGCCGTAGAACAGCGCCGAGTTGCGGGCGACGATCCGCACCGGCTGCACCGGCGCGCCGGAATGACGCGCGAAGCGCACGAAGCCCTGACGCCAGCGGCTGTCGCGGACGCCGCGCAGCCCCAGCCGGGAGACTTCGCCCGCCGGAAACACGATGACGCACTGTTCGGCCGACAACGCCTGATCGATCGCACGCAGGCTTTCGGCGCTGGCGCCGCCGCCGAACACCCGCACCGGCAGCAGCAGACCGGACAGGGGTTCGAGCATCGACAGCACATCGTTGGCGACGATCTTCACGTCACGGCGGACCCGGCCGACCGCATCCAGCAAGGCCAGCGCATCCAGCGCGCCCGACGGGTGGTTGGCGACGATCAGCAGCCGCCCGGAGGCCGGGATCGAGGCCAGCGCCTGCGGGTCGACGCGGTAGTCGGCCTGCAGGAAGCCCAGCGCGGCGGCGACGAACTCCAAGTCGCGCATGCTGCCGGTGCGTTCCAGGAACCCGTCGATCGCGTCGAAGCGCGACCAGCGGCCGAGCGTCCGCAACAGCGGCCGGGTCAGGCTGGCCCGGCGGCCGGAGAACCATTGCGGGTAACTCCGTTCAAGCTGTCGTTCAAGCTGTTGTTCGAGCGGGCGCATGGGCGAGGCATCGTGTCGGCCGGAATTGGCCGCCAGCCTGCCCACGATCCGCGACACCGAGATGGCGCCGTTGCGGCGATTACGTGACACTTCCCGCCCCGGCGGGCTGCGCTGGCGGACGGTCATGCAACGGCTCGCGACCGGGTGTATCATGCGCACCCATCTTTTCATCCCGATCAAGGGATGAATCCATTTCACTCATAAGGAAGCCCTGTCGATGTCCAGCTACCTCTTCACCTCCGAGTCCGTGTCCGAAGGCCATCCGGACAAGATGGCGGACCAGATTTCAGACGCCGTGCTCGACGCCATCCTGGCCCAGGACAAGCGCGCGCGCGTCGCCTGCGAAACCATGGTGAAGACCGGTGCGGCCATCGTCGCCGGCGAAGTCACCACCAGCGCCTGGGTGGACATCGAATCGCTGGCCCGCAAGGTCATCAACGACATCGGCTACAACAATTCCGACGTCGGTTTCGACGGCCACACCTGCGCCATCATCAACATGCTCGGCAAGCAGTCGCC
>CAZGBA010000141.1:0-8366 GCA_964523435.1 uncultured Xanthomonas sp. | reverse complement strand
CCATCGCCCGCGGTTATCTGATCGGCAGCGGCTGGAAGGATTACCAGCGCACCGGCCGGGTCAGCGGCATCACCCTGCCCAACGGCCTGCGTCAGGCGGAACAGCTGCAGGAACCGATCTTCACGCCTTCGACCAAGGCCGCCGTGGGCGACCACGACGAGAATATCGATTTCGACACGATGGTGAAAACCGTCGGCGCCGAGCTGGCCGAACAGGTGCGCGACGCGACGCTGCGCATCTACCGCTACGCCGCCGCCTACGCCGCACAGCGCGGCATCCTGCTGGCCGATACCAAATTCGAATTCGGCACCGACGCCGACGGCCGTCTGTACGTGATGGACGAGATGCTGACTCCGGACTCGTCGCGCTACTGGCCTGCGGACGAATACGAAGTCGGCATCAGCCCACCGAGCTACGACAAGCAGTTCGTCCGCGACTATCTGGAAACGCTGGACTGGAACAAGACCGCACCCGGCCCGCGCCTGCCGCAGGACGTGATCGATCGCACCCGCGCCAAATATGCAGAAGCGTTGCAGCGGCTGGCGGGGATTTCGGTGGATTGATATCCCGCTGATCTACGTCAGGCGCTCTCGTATCGATGCGATCGGGTGGTTGTCGCAAATCTGGAAGCATCAAACCCAGCGGTTCCATAACGAAGGAGTGACAAGCCAACATGAAGCTGACCCATTCACTTTTCCTGACCACCGGTCTGGTCTGCATGACCGGCACCGCGATGGCGGGCCCCATCTGCGCACCCAGCAATGCAGTGGGTCTGCCTGGTATCGGCGATGGTTGTTCGGTGCCGAGTGTGGCAGGCATCCTGTTCCCCGATATCGCCGCGTTCAAGGGCACGTTCACGCCCGCCTGCAATCAGCACGACAAATGCTATTCGACGCTGGGCACCAGCTACGGGGAATGCGACGGCAACTTCTACTCGAACATGCGTTCGGCTTGCCGCTCACGCTTCCACCCGATCTTCCAGCCGGTGGAATACTTCGTCTGCAACGATGTCGCCGGCAGGTATTACGCTGCGGTTGTCGCCTACGGCTCGCAGTACAACCCTCTGCCCGGCATCCAGGCAGAGGCGCTGCAACGCAGCCGGCAAATGCAGGTCCGAGTCGACAGCGACGTATGCGGTACGACACCGGGTGAAACGACACTTTATTCGAGCGGCTTGCAGTCGGAGATCAATTCAGCGTTCCTGACGTATGCCGGCCGGGCGCCGACGGTGTATGAATTCTTTGCCGCCGTGAACGCCGGGGATATCGTCAACAACCGATCAGCATGGTCCTCGCAATTGGTCAGCAGGGCGATACAGGCCGCCAGCGTGACCCCGCCCGCAGTGAGCTATGTGCGCAGCGGTGGCTGGGGCGATCCCGTAACGCTGACAGCATCTCCAAACGTGCCGAGCGCGAATTACCGCTGGAATCTGGACGTCATCAATACCACAGGCCCATCCGTCGCCATACCGATGGTTTACCCCGAGTACAATTTCCACTGGTCGTTCGAGGGCTATCTCAAGGCCACCGCGCCCAATGGAACGCGCAATATGGTGCTCGTGCGTGAACACGTCTACGAACTGGGCTGGTGCGGCAGCTCACCGGGGCAGGCCTGCTACTGAGACGTAACCGACAAGCCATCAGGCCTTGGCGCATCGCTGGCCCACACGCGTCGGCGATGTGCGCGCCATGTGGAATACCTCAAGACGACGGCAGGGTTCGCCCTGCCGTTTTTTCGTCCGACCAGCGCAAGCAGCATGACGACATGCTTGCGCGCATGCCCTGAAACAAGCGCGTTTGTCGCTGACAAAAATCCAATATCATGAGCAACAGAAAGCAGCCATCGAAACTGGCGCCCGGGCACCCTCTTCACTCCTTCGTTCCGCCAGAAGACAGGACACGAAAATGAGCACCTCCGTGGACAAGCCGCAAAGCCTCGACCGCCCCATCGATCGCTGGTTCGACAAATACTCGTCGGACCATATCAACGCGACCAACCAGAAGATCCACGTCATCGCCGTGCCGACAATCCTGTGGACGGTGACCGCGATGCTGTGGTGCATTCCGGTGCCAGGCACGTGGTTCAGCGCCGGATTCTGGGCCGCGATCGCCGCGTTCTTCGCATGGATGTTCTATTACCGCGCCTCGCGTCCGCTGGGTTTCGGCATGCTCGCGGTGTTGATCGCGCTGCTGTGGTTCAACCGCTGGCTGTACGCGACGCTTGGCGGCGCGCAGATGCTTCGCGTCGCCATCGCGGTGTTCGTGGTGGCGTGGATCGCGCAGTTCATCGGCCACAAGATCGAAGGCAAGAAGCCGAGCTTCTTCACCGATCTGGTGTATCTGCTGATCGGCCCGGCATGGGTGCTCGGCAAGGTCTATCGCAAGCTCGGCTGGAAATTCTGATGCCGAACGGCCCGGTGCGCAGGCCGTGAAAGCGTGACGATGCCTGAGCGCCACTTCAGCCGGCGCGACATTGCGCTGGCGCTGCTGATCTGCATCGTGTGGGCGGGCAATTTCCTGACTTCCGCGCATGCGCTGCAGGAGATTCCGCCGTTTCTTTTCAGCGCGCTGCGGATGGTCATTCTCGCTGTGTTGCTGTGCGCGTTCGTCAGACTGCCGCCGCGCGCGCAGTGGCCACGGCTGATCGCGGTGGCGCTGCTCAACGGCGCGCTGCATTTCGGCACCAGCCTGTGGGCGCTGCGCATGGCCGGCGATCTGTCCTCGCCCGCGATCGTGATGCAGAGCTATATCCCGATGTCGGTGCTGCTGGCGTGGTGGCTGCTGGGCGAACGCTTCGCATGGCGCACGGGTTCGGCGATCGCATTGAGCTTCACCGGCGTGCTGGTGCTGGGCTTCGATCCGCTGGTGCTGGATCACCCGGCCTCGCTGGCGATGATGCTGTTGGCGGCCTTCCTGATCGCATTGGGCACGGTGTTCATGCGCGGACTGAGCGGCATCGATGCGCTGAACCTGCAGGGCTGGACCGCGCTGATCGGCATCGCGCCGCTGCTGATCATCAGTGCATTGATCGAGCCCGGCGGCTTCGCCGCATTGCGCGCTGCGCACTGGAGCAGTTGGGGCGCGGCGCTGTATTCGGCGGTGTTTGCCTCGCTGATCGGACACAGCGTGTTCTATCGCCTCGTACAGCGTCATCCGGTGGCCACGGTGATGCCCTATCTGCTGCTGACGCCGGTGTTCGCCGTGGCCCTGGGCATTCTGGCTTGGGGCGATCGCCCGGGCCCGCAGCTCTGGATCGGCGGTGCGATGGTGCTGGGCGGCGTACTGATCATCGCCCTCCGCGCCCGTGCGAAGGCCTTGTCGACGCACTGATCCGCATGCCGTTCAGCGTCATCGCCGCGCGGCGAGTGTCCGGTTCGCCGTACCGCTTACGTGACTTCGGGTGAGGTTTCCTCATCACGTCGATGGATCGACATCCATTCCCCCGGAGTTCGACATGCGTACGCCCCAGAGCAAGCTCTTCCGCTACTGCACGATCGCCGCTTGCGCGGTCGTGGTCGCCAACGGCTGCCGACTCGAACGCAGCGTGCTGCCGAGCATCGCGAACGCGACGCCCTCGGAGTTCTGTCCCGGCGATACGGTCCGCGCCAGCTTCGATTATCTGGGCAGCGAAACCTGCCGCGATGCGACCGCCTGCGAGATGCAGTTTCCGACCGTGACCATGACCAGTACGCCTGAATCCTTTCCGCCGCAGTCGATCCGCAATTATGTGGGCGGCGTGGATTTCGTTCCAGCCGCAGACACGGTCACCTTGAATTATGGAATTGACCGAGATGCGGTGCTGGTGCTGACCAGCCGCACCGATGCCGAAGGACGCGTGGTGAACGTTTCGCGCAGCGTTCCGCGCACACAGGCGCAGACGATCCGGCGGATCACCGGGTCGAGCGAAACCGAGTTGCAGCATGCCGGCATGTGCGACGGTTCGACGCCGGTGAACGCACCGGCCAACTTGAACGGTGACCCCCGGCGTTCGGCGAATCTGCGTTTGGCGGAACTGTGCAACATCAACGGCGTGGCGGTGTCGGTGACGCTCAGCGGCAGCGCGCCGGGCACGACGTACACGCAGACGTTGGCGCCGCGCGAATGTATCAACACCAGCATGCCGGGCGTGCCTGCGGGCATCAATGCATCCACGATCGTGGAAGTGCGGCCGCTGATCGCGGATCCTTCGACGCGCTGCAGCGCGACCGGTCCCAGCACACCGCCGCCGCCGCTGCGGACGCTGGCGCGCAGAGGCTGCGCCTGAGCGAAAAACCGCGACACTTCCTTGCGTGATCACGCGGGCGGCGCAATGCCGCCCGCGTCTTGTCCGTGGCCGAAGCGCAAACGCCCGCTGCATACGGCAGCGACACGGTATCGGATGCGATCGGACAGGACATCCTGATCGGCCGGACATCATTCCGATGGCCTGCGGCGCATTGTTTCGACGTGATAGCTGTTTGTACGCATTTTCAAACAATCGCACTCATCAACATCGCACTCGTCAACAGGGAAGCCGCATGCACATCCTTCAAAGTCATTGGTTCCGCATCCCCATGATCGCCGTCTGCTCGGTCGTGGTCGCCACCGGCTGCATCATCGAACGCAGAGATCTGATGGGGCCTGGATATGCCCGCCTGGAGCCAAACAACTATTGCCCCGGCGATACGCTCACCGCGTCCGTCGATTTCCTCGGCGCCGATGTCTGCCCACCCGACGCCAGCTGCGCAAGTTTCTTTCCGATCATAGCCCTCAGCAGTACGCCCACCGCGTTTCCCGCGCAATCGATCACGAACTACATCGGTAGCGTGAGTTTCACTGCGCCCGATGCGGACCGTGTGAGCGTGCTGTTCAATCCGGATCGCGACAGCGTGCTGATTCCGACGGCCGAAGTCAGGCCCGATGGGCGTGTCTTCACCCAGCGCGAGAGTCTGGATCAGACCAGAGTCGCCACCCGCATCGCCATGGTCAATCGCGAGCTGATGCACGGCGGTATGTGCGCGGGCAGCACGCCGGTCAACAGCTCGCAGCAGTTGCCCGGATTGCCGCAATTCTCGCCGAATCTTCGACTCACCGATCTGTGCAACGTCAATTCGGTGGCCGTGGTCGTGACATTGTCCGGCGGCGCGGATGGCACCTCGTTCACGCAGACGTTGTCGCCGGGCCAATGCCTCGCATCGATGCCCGGCGTGCCCACCAGCACCGAAAACGCGCGCGTGGTGGAAGTGCGCCCGGAAGTCGTGGGCCCGGGCACAAGCTGCACCGCGACCGGTCCGAACATGCCGCCTCCGCCGCTGCGCACGCTGGCGCGGATGCAGTGCCGTTGACGCATCGATCGCAGGCATCGCTGTCCTCTCGGCAGCGGCGCTTGCGTTGAATGGATCAGCACCGCTTGCAAGCGGTTGCGCATGGCACACCCACACTTTCATTGACCGATCGATACCGATATGGACCATCAACACCGCGCCCTCAGACTCACTCTTTCGGCGATCGCAGCCGGCGTGCTGCTCACCAACGGCTGCGCGTTGCCGCACGCGCCATTCCCTCCAAGCGAATTCGGCAAGATATCGCCGAAGAAATACTGTCCGGGCGACACCGTCACCGCCAGCTACGACCTTGCGATGGAAACCGCCTGCGTGTCGCGGCCGGGTTTCGACTGCGCCACCATCGCTCCGTCGATCACCATCAGCAGTTCGCCGGTCGCCTTCCCCCCGCACACCTCCACCTCGCTCATCGACAGTACGACGTTCGTACCGACGGAGCCGCGCGTCGACGTTGTCTTCTCGCCGGCTTCTTCCCCGATGAGCATCCTGTATCCATCGATCAATGCGATGACCGGTGCTCCGCAGATGACCTCGCGGTATATCAAGAGCACCACGCGCACGGTCGAGCGACTGGAAGGCGAGATCACGCAAACGCTGACCCACAGCGGCATGTGCAACGGCAATACGCCAACCCATTCGCCGGCGCAGATCGCGGACCTGCCGGAGTTTTCACCAAACCTACAAATCCAGCAGTTCTGTAACACCAGCGCGGTCACCATCGAAGCCACGCTCTCCGGCGCTGCCGGCGAATTCACACGACGACTCATCGCGGGCGAATGCTTCCGCCTGGACGAGCCGGGCATTCCCGCAGGACTGGGGTCCGCGCGCGTCGTCGGAGTGCGTTCGTTGATGGTCGACCCCATCGCGCAATGCGATCCGCTGCAGAATTCGATGCCGCCTGCGAGCCTGCAGACCACCGTCACGCTGTCCTGCGGAAGCTGACCGCAAGCCGATGCACACTATCGCTGCGGAGCATAAGGACATCGACAGCAACAGGACGTCGCCCCATGACTATGCCGAATGCATTGATCAAATCCACGTTGATGGCAGTCGCATCCGGAGTGCTGCTGACCAGCGGCTGCGGCCTGCCTCCTCACCCGAGCGTATTCAAATCCAGCCTGACGCCTCGGCTTTACTGTCCCGGCGACACATTGACCGCAGAATTCGATATCGAAGCCGGACAGCCCTGCGTTTCCCGCCCGGGCTTCAACTGTACGGATCTGAGGCCGACCATCGACGTGACTTCGACCTCGACGGCTTTGACGCCGAGACGAATCACCGCGTTTTCCGCACGCTTCGACTTCACACCAGGCGAGGATCAGGTCGAGGTTGGGTTCGAATCCACATCGACGCATTTGTTGTACCCGAGCGTCGACTCCGCAGGCCGAAATATTTTCGTCAGCAGAACCCTCTTCCCCCGAAGCTTCCTCTCGACGCGACTCGATGGGGGGCATTCCGAAATCCTGTTCCACCACGGAACCTGCGTGGGAAGCACACCGACGTATCTGCCTCAACGGCTTTCGGGGTCGTCCCAGAACTCGCTACGGGTGGTCGCCGAAAGCATCTGCAACAGCAACAGCATTCCGATATCGCTGAGCGTGTCCGGTGTTCCCGGCGCGACCGGGACGCTCGCCCCGGGCGAATGCATGCCGCTGGGCGTTCGCCCGGACGAACAGGTGGTCGAAGTCAATGCTGGCGCGACCTTCCCCGGCACCCAATGCGGCGCTGTCGAAGGCCAGACACCGCCACCGGGTCTGCGAACCCATGTCCGGATGCAATGCAGCAACTGAACGCCATTCCATCTCCCTCGAAACGCCATCCCCTTCTCCCAGGAGTCTCGCCATGAAACGTTCCCTGACATGCATCGCGCTTGCGCTGTCGCTCACGCTCGGCACCGCGTTCTCCGTGCAGGCGCAATCCGCGACCAGCCGGTTGTATACCTTCGACAAGACCACATACAGCGGCCTGCTCGATACCTATGTCGATCTGTACGCGCCACCGGACAAGAACGGCAAGGTCGGCGCGCCGCAGCGCTACCCCGCGCAGTTGCTGTTCGAACGTCCGGACCGTTTCCGCCTGGTGCTGCGCCCCGGTGCGAAGGACGAATTCCGCGCCGTGGCCGAAGCGGGCGTCGTGCGCTGGCTGGATCTGTCCACCGGTTTCTCCGGCAAGGACGCCGCCGACAAGGTCACCGATCCGCTGGCGCTCACGCTGCTGGGCACCGCTGGCGAGCTGCTGCGCTTCAGCACGCCGAAGGATCTGGTGCTGTCGAAGGGCAGCAAGATCAGCGGGGCACGCTTCACGCCGAAGACCTGGGGCAGTGGTGTGACCAGCGGGCTGGCCTGGTTCTCGTCGGACGGTCAGCCGATCGGGTTCGAGTTCGTGTTGCACGATCAGACCCGGGTGTTCGTTTCGGTGTTGGGTTTCAAGCAGAATGTGAAGACCAGCCCGGGGGATTTTCAGCTCTGAGAAGCCGGGATTGTTATTCCGGCGCCTCGTGAACTCGTGCTCGTGATGTTCCGGTGTGTGGTTATTGATTGCGGGATGAAACAAACACCGCTATTTCCGCATGAAACTTCGCGCTGTTTATTTTTTGTCAAGTTATGATTTACGGGTAAAGCCTGATACCTTTTTCGCGCTGGTGCGCGAGTCACTTTCTTTGGCGCAAAGAAAGTAACCAAAGAAAACATCTCAAGTCCAAGTCAAACCTGCGATCTGAGGCGAAGCCGGGATTTTTCGATGAGACATCCTTGTCTCATCGAAAAACGGCGCACATCCTGTGCGCCACCCTCCGGGTCTGCAACCTAGTCCGACGAAACCATGGTCTGGACATCAATGGGACGATGTAGATTGTTGGAGTTTTGACAACAGCCGGACGATCTCACGAGATGCTGAAGCTGTGACGCATGAAGCATCACGCAAGCGGCGGAACCACTGATTGGATGTCTGCAGAGGGTAACGTCCCGATGAAATTGCAGACACGGCACACTTTCCCCTGATCGGAGACCCGGAGGGCGATGCACAGGATGTGCATCGTTTTTCGATG
>CAZGBA010000140.1:0-8429 GCA_964523435.1 uncultured Xanthomonas sp. | reverse complement strand
CCGACGGCAGCTTCGTCATCAACGGCAAGAAGAGCTGGATCACCTCCGGCCCGGTCGCCAAGTACATCGTGCTGTTCGCGATGACCGATCCAGACAAGGGCGCGCGCGGCATCACCGCATTCATGATCGACACCGCCAAACCCGGTTTCCATCGCGGCAAGACCGAGCCCAAGCTGGGCATCCGCGCATCGGCCACCTGCGAAATCGAATTCGTCGACTACGTCGTGCAGCCCGACGAGGTGCTGGGCCAGGAAGGCGAGGGCTTCAAGATCGCGATGGGCGTGCTCGACGCCGGCCGCATCGGCATCGCGTCGCAGGCCATCGGCATCGCCCGCGCCGCGTACGAAGCGACGCTCGTCTACGTCAAGGATCGCAAGGCGTTCGGTGCGCCGATCGGCACGTTCCAGATGACCCAGGCCAAGATCGCCGATATGAAATGCAAGCTCGATGCCGCAACGCTGCTGACCCTGCGCGCGGCATGGCAGAAGGGCGAATTCGAGAAGGGCGGTGCGCGTTTCGGTAACGAAGCCGCGATCGCCAAGCTGGTGTCTTCGGAAGCCGCGATGTGGATCACCCATCAGGCCGTGCAGATCCACGGTGGCATGGGTTACTCGAAGGAAATGCCCCTGGAGCGCTACTTCCGCGACGCCAAGATCACCGAGATCTACGAAGGCACCAGCGAGATCCAGCGTCTAGTGATCGCCCGCAACGAAACCGGTCTGCGCTGATCGCTCCACCGCGATCACGCCCGTCACTCCATCACGGACACCATCCGCACATGACCAAGCCAGTCCCCGCCGCGCGCCGCCCATCCACACGCCAGAAAAAACGTGAGGAGACCGAGTTGCTCGATCCGGTGTTCGCCGCCATCCGCAAACGCGCCGGCAAGACGCGGGAGAACGATGCCAGCGCTTTCGCCAGTGCGTTCTATCAGCGCATGACCGACGACGAACTGCCGATGCACGGCGCTGAAGGTTGGGCGGCGCTCGCCAACGATTTTCTCGATTTCGCGCGCAACCGCAAACCCGGAACGCCGAGCGTGCGTCTGTTCAATCCGACCCTGGCGAAGCAGGGCTGGGAGTCGCCGCATACGGTGCTGCAGATCGTCAACGACGATATGCCGTTCCTGGTCGATTCGGTGATGATGGCGCTGGCCGAACGCGGCGTGGGCGTGCATGTGATGGGGCATCCGGTCGTCAGGATCGCGCGCGACCGCAGCGGCAAGCTCACTGCAGTGGGCGAGGGCGGGATCGAATCGATGATGCATCTTGAAATCGATCGCCAGTCCGCCTCCGATGCCGCAGCGATCGAAGCGGCGATCCGCACCGTGCTGGCCGACGTGCGCGGCATCGTCGAGGACTGGCCGACGATGCGCCAGAAGATGCTCGATATCACCGAGGATTTCGGCAAGCGGCAGATGCCGATCAGCGATGCCGCCCGCGACGAAGCGCAGGAATTCCTGCGCTGGGCGGCCGACGACCACTTCACCTTCCTGGGGTATCGCGAATACCGCGTCCGCAAGCAGGGCAAGGACGACGTGCTCGCCGCCACCGCCGGCACCGGTCTTGGATTGCTGCGCGCCAGCGAAAGCAGCCAGCCGCGCAAGCTGACCACGCTCGCCGCGCACACCATGCCGCAGTCGACTGCGGCGGATGCGCTGATCCTCACCAAGACCAATGCCCGCGCCACCGTGCACCGTCCCGGCTACATGGACTACATCGGTGTGCTGAGTTTCGATGCCGACGGCCGCGCGATCGCCGAGCAGCGGTTCATCGGTCTGTACACCTCCAGCGCCTACACCCGTCGCCCGTGGGAGATCCCGCTGGTCCGCCAGCGCCACGATCACGTGATGCAAGCCTCCGGGCTGCAGCCCACCGGTCACAGCGGCAAGGCGCTGCGGCATATTCTCGAGAAGCTGCCGCGCGACGAATTGTTCCAGTCGACCGGCACCGAGCTGTATCAGCTCGCGTCCGGCATCCTCAGCCTGCAGGAGCGCGTGCGCAGCCGTCTGTTCCTGCGCCACGACCGTTACAGTCGTTTCTATTCAGTGCTGGCCTATATTCCGCGCGACCGCTACAACACCGAGATCCGGCTGCGGATCGAGGCGATGCTGAAGGATGCGCTGCACGCCGATCGCGTCGACTCCACCATCCAGCTCGGCGATTCGCCGCTCGCGCAGTTGCACATCCTGGTGCGTCCGCGCAAAGGCGAAGTGGTCGCGGTCGATGCCGCGCGGATCGATGCGAAACTCTCCGCGATCGTCCGCAATTGGCAGGACGATCTGCGCGAACTGCTGGTGTCGCGTCACGGCGAGGAGCGCGGCCTCGCGCTCGCCAGCCGTTACGGCCGCGCATTGCCGGCGGGCTACATCGAAAAAGTATCCGCAGCCGTGGCCGCCGACGATGTCGAACAGATCGCCTCGCTCACGCCGCAGGACGATCTGCGCCTGAGCCTGTGCCGCGACCAGGAAGGCGGCCTGCGCTTCAAGTTCTACCGCATCAACGACGATATTCCGCTGTCCGACGCGCTGCCGATGATGGAGAACATGGGCCTGCGGGTAATTTCCGAGCACCCTTACCGGCTTGAAGTCGACGCGCTGCACGGCAAGCAGGTGGCCTTCATCCAGGATTTCGAGGTCGAGGCCAGTCGCGCGGATCTCAATGTCGAGGACTTCGACGCGATCTTCGAAGACGCGTTCGGGCAGATCTGGCGTGGCAATGCCGAGAACGATGGTTTCAACCGGCTGATCCTGGCCGCGAATCTGTCGTGGCGCCAGGTCGCGATGCTGCGCGCCTACTGCAAATATCTGCTTCAGGTCGGCGTACCGTTCTCGCAGAGCTACGTCGAGGGCACGTTCGCGCGTTATCCGATCATCGCCCGACTGCTGATCGAACTGTTCGAGGCGCGCTTCGATCCGGTGACCGGCACCGAGAGCAAGGCCGACATCAAGGTCGGCATGGAATTGTTCCGACGCCAGCTGTCGGCGTTCGCCGGCAGCGATGCAGCGATGCTGGCGGCGGTGGAGCCGGTGATCGCGGCGCGTTCCGGCAAGCGCGAAGCGCAGCTTGAAGCCACGCGTCAGGCGATCAAAGTCTTGCTCGATGGCGTATCGAGTCTCGACGAGGACCGCATCCTGCGCGGGTTCGTCAGCGTCATCGAGGCCACGCTGCGCACCAACTATTACATCCGCTACAAGAACGACGTGCGCGCCGATGGCGGTCCCGCCGACTACCTGAGCTTCAAGTTCGACGCATCGAAAGTGCCCGATCTGCCGAAGCCGCGGCCGTATCGCGAAATCTTCGTCTGCGGCCCGCGCGTCGAAGGTGTGCATCTGCGCTTCGGTCCGGTCGCGCGCGGCGGCCTGCGCTGGTCCGACCGTCGCGAGGATTTCCGCACCGAAGTGCTGGGTCTGGTCAAGGCGCAGATGGTCAAGAACACCGTGATCGTGCCGGTGGGCTCGAAGGGCGGGTTCTTCTGTAAGCAGCTGCCGGATCCCTCGGTCGATCGCGATGCCTGGTTCAATGAAGGCGTGGCCTGCTACAAGCGTTTCATCAACGGTCTGCTCGACATCACCGACAACATCGTCGGCGGCAAGATCGTCGCGCCGGTGGATGTCGTACGACACGACGGCGACGATCCATATCTCGTCGTTGCCGCCGACAAGGGCACCGCGACGTTCTCGGACATCGCCAACGGCATCGCCCGCGCGCACGGATTCTGGCTCGATGATGCGTTCGCGTCCGGCGGTTCGGTCGGTTATGACCACAAAGGCATGGGCATCACCGCGCGCGGCGGCTGGGAATCGGTCATGCGCCATTTCCGGGCGATGGGCCGCGATTCGCAGACGGCGGATTTCACCTGCGTCGGCATTGGCGACATGTCCGGCGACGTGTTCGGCAACGGCATGCTGCTGTCGAAGCATATCCGCCTGCTGGCCGCGTTCGATCACCGCCATATCTTCCTGGACCCAGATCCGGACGCCGCGATCTCGTTCAAGGAACGCGACCGCATGTTCAAGCTGCCGCGTTCGAGCTGGGACGATTACGACAAGGCACTCATCAGCAAGGGCGGCGGCATCTATCCGCGCTCGGCCAAATCCATTCCCTTGTCACCTGAGATCAAGGCAGTGCTCGGCATCGATCCGGACATCGCGGCGATGAGCCCGATGGAGCTGATGAACGCGATCCTCAAAGCGCCGGTCGATCTGCTGTGGAACGGCGGCATCGGCACCTACGTCAAGGCGGCGAGCGAAACCCATGCCGATGTCGGCGACCGCGCCAACAATGGTCTGCGCGTCAACGGCGGCGAACTGCGCTGCAAGGTTGTGGGCGAGGGCGGCAATCTGGGTCTCACCCAGCTCGGCCGTATCGATGCCGCGCTCAACGGCGTGTTGCTCAACACCGACTTCATCGACAACTCGGCGGGCGTGGACACCTCGGACCACGAGGTCAACATCAAGATCCTGCTCAACGCGGAAGTGCAGCGCAAGAAATTGACGATGCCCGAGCGCAACACGCTGCTGGCGGCGATGACCGACGAGGTCGCGCAGCTGGTGCTCAACGACAACTACCGCCAGAACCAGGCCTTGAGCCTGATGCAACGGATGAGCCTGTCGCGCCTGGGCTCGAAGCAGCATTTCATCCGCACGCTCGAATCGCAGGGCCTACTTGATCGGCAGATCGAATACCTGCCCAGCGACAGCGAGATCGCCGAGCGCAAATCGCGCCGGATCGGCCTGACCCGGCCGGAGCTGTCGGTGCTGCTGTCGTACTCGAAGATCGTGCTGTTCCAGCAACTGCTCGATTCCGACGTGCCGGAAGACCCGCATCTGTCGAAGGAGCTGGTCCGCTACTTCCCCGGGCCTCTGCAGAAGAAATACGCCAAGGCGATGGAGTCGCATCGCCTGAAGCGCGAAATCATCGCGACCGCCGTGACCAACTCGCTGGTCAACCGCATGGGCGCGACCTTCATCCTGCGCATGACCGAGGACACCGGCCGCAGTCCGGGCGAAGTCGCCAAGGCCTTCACCATCACCCGCGAAACGCTCGACGCACGCGATCTTTGGGCGCAGATCGATGCGCTCGACGGCAAGGTGCCGGAGTCGGTGCAGGTCGATGCGCTGCAGGTGATCTGGTCCCTGCAGCGTTCGATGACGCGCTGGTTGCTGTCGCGTCCGGGTGCGATCCCGGGCATCGCCACGGCGGTCGAGCGCTATCACGACGGCTTCCGCGAAATCCGCGCCGGTTCGGGCATCCTGCCGCAGTCGATGCGGCCCGCCTACGACGCCAGCTATGCCGACTGGAAGAGCAAAGGCTTGCCGGAATCGCTCGCCAAACAGCTGGCGGCGCTGCCGTATCTCGAATGGTGCTGCGACATCATCGAAGTGGCGCGCGCGCGCAAGCTCAAGCCGGTGGATATCGCCAAGGCGCATTTCCGTCTCGGTGAAGCGCTCAAGCTGCCGTGGCTGTACGCGCAGATCGACACGCTCGCGGTCGATGGCCGTTGGCATGCGGTCGCGCGCGGCTCGCTGCGCGACGAACTCGCGGCGCAGCAGCGTTTGTTGACGATGCAGGTGCTCGACACACCCGGCGCTACCGCCGACGCCAAACTCAAACACTGGATCGAACGCGACGATGCGTCGCTGCGCTTCACGCTGGCGATGCTGGGCGAACTGGCGGCGCAGAAGACCTTGGACTATCCGACCGCTTCGGTTGCGGTGCGGCGGTTGTCGATGTTGTCGGCGGGTGGTTGATCGACCCGGGATCCGCTTGGATGGTTTGTTCGGATGCGATGCAGAACGGCCCCGGAAAACCGGGGCCGTTCCTGTTTAAAGCCCAGTAAGCCCGATCAGCCGCGCGCCAGCGCCTGCAGTCGCGTGTAGGCGCCGTTGAACACGTTCTGATCGCCGGGGAATACGCCCGAATCGGCGAACTGCCAGAACGTGTAGTAGGTCCATGCGTACGGCAACGTGCCGACGGTGCTGGAATAACGCGCTATCCAGAGCGGACTGGTCGCGCTGAAGTTGCCCGAAGTGCCGACGCACTGTGTCCACCAGCTGGTGCTGGTGTAGATCGACGGATAACGACCGGTGCGGGCGCGGTAGCGGTTGCTGAAGGACGTGATCCACGCGGCCATGCCGCTCTTGGTCAGACCGTAGCAGGTCGCGCCGTAGGGGTTGTATTCCATATCCAGCGCGCCGGGCAGGGTCTTGCCATCCGCCGACCAGCCGCCGCCGTGATTGACGAAATGATCCGCCTGCGCGCTGCCGCTGGAGTTGCCGGGCAGTGCGAAGTGATACGCGCCGCGAATCATGCCGACGTTGTACGAGCCGTTGTACTGTTGCGCGAAGTAGGGATTGGTGTAGGTGGTTCCTTCGGTCGCTTTGACGTAGGCGAAACGCGCCCCGTTGGCGTAAGCGGAAGACCAGTTGACATTGCCCTGCCAGCCGCTGACATCCATGCCTTTGACCGATGCGGTCGCGGAGATGACGATGGCGGATGCCGGCGACGGCATCTGCGACTTGCCTTCGTGCAGACGGATCTGCGAGCCCATGGGGTGATCGTTGACGACGATGTACGCCGCCAGCGACGACGGAATCCGGGCATCGAGACGATCGAGCCAGTTCGATTCCAGATTCGATTCCGGGATTGGCGACGGTTCGGCCTTGGGCGGATCCGCCGCCTGCGCGGAAGCGATGGCGACGGCCGCGAGCACTGCGACGACGAGCGGTTTGAACGACTGCATTGTGTTTCCTCCATGAAGCGATGAGCAGCGGCGAGGTGCATGGCGCCGTCTCGTCCCGATGCGGTCAGGTGTCCCGTGCGCGGCGGCGGCGTTGCCTGCAGCGCCGGGAACGATGAAGATAGAGACAATGCGGCCTGCGAGACGTGACAGTATTCACGGGTCCCGTACACGTCCATGAGGACTTTGCATGTCGACATCGCCGAAGATCGCCTTCCTCGCCAGTACGACCGCCGATGCGCAAGCCGCACTTTCGACGATGGTCGCGCGTCATGGCCAGTGCACGCCGGGAGACGCCGATGTCATCTGCGCGCTGGGCGGCGATGGCTTCATGCTGCACACCCTGCATCGTCACGGCTGTTTCGGCCGGCCGGTATTCGGCATGAAGCTTGGCACCGTCGGGTTCCTGATGAACCAGTTCGAGCCGGACGATCTGCTCGAGCGCCTCGCGACTGCCGAGCCCGCAAAACTCCGGCCGCTGGAAATGCAGGTGCTGACCGAATCCGGCGCCAGCGTGTCCTCGCTCGCTTACAACGAAGTTTCGCTGCTGCGTCAGACCCGACAGGCCGCGCACATCTCGATCGAACTCAATGGCCAGACGCGCCTCGACGAACTGATCTGCGACGGTGTGATGGTGGCGACGCCCGCCGGCAGCACCGCCTACAACTTTTCCGCGCACGGCCCGATCCTGCCTCTGGGCTGCGGCGTCATCGCATTGACGCCGATCGCGCCGTTTCGCCCGCGGCGTTGGCGCGGCGCGCTGCTCAAGGCCGACACCGAAGTGCGCTTCCGCGTGCTCGATACCTATAAACGCCCGGTCAGCGCCACCGCCGATTCGCACGAAGTCCGCGATGTGGTGGAAGTGGCGATCCGCGAATCCCGCGATCGTATGGTCACGCTGCTGTTCGATCCCGAGCACAATCTCGAAGAGCGCATCCTCAGCGAGCAGTTTGTGACCTGAGCAGGATGTCGTGCGTCAATCGCCGACTTCGGTCCATCGGAATACGCCGTAGTAGGTGTTTCCGCCGGTTTTCATGACCGCATTGCGCCCGGATACGCTCAGCTCGAACGAAGGCGGCAGCATCGGGTCGCCCTTGTTCGCGAATTCGACCCGCAGGCTTTTGCCGTACACATAGGACGTGAGCCGGTACGAATCCCGGGGCAGGGACTTGGGTCCGTTTGCCATGCCGACTTCGATCATGCCCCGGAAAGCAGGTTCAACCTGGAACCCGACGAACTGGACGTCGAACGGTTCCGCGTCGTAACCGAACGACGACGTGGCCCACGCCGGTATCCAGGCCATCGCAAGCAGCAGGCCGGCCCACCATGCCCGCCGTGTCATCCTGCTGGCGTTTGCGTCTGTGTGCATGAGTAGCGCTGTCCTGGATGCGGGAACCCTTCGTGATGCTACGCCCAGGCAGATCAAGTCGCACGGCGGTTTTCTCGAATTACCACGATTCCGGGGAGCGGTGCTTTCCAAGTGCCTGACATCAGGTCTGCGGGGGCAGATTAAGACCTCTTAATGTTTCCCGGGCGAGGGGCCGCCAGAATGCCGGCTCCATTCCCCCGTGGAGCGCCCGGCGACGGGTGTGTCGGTGATCATGAATCCCCACGCATGAACCCCCTCGTCCGTTGGTTCCACCAACTCGGTTCGCCGCCGTACTTCGACCGCTTCGCGGCGCGCTGGG
>CAZGBA010000139.1:0-8429 GCA_964523435.1 uncultured Xanthomonas sp. | reverse complement strand
TCACCTTCACCATGGATGCGCTGCCGGGCACGCCGCAGATCCAGAACATCATCCCGACCTCGTTCTTCGGCACCACCACCTGGGCGGCGCCGTGGCTGGGCTCGATCGGCGCGGTGTTCATCCTGATCGTCGGCATGACCTATCTGGAATGGCGCCGCCGCACCGCCAAGCGCAACGGCGAGGGCTACGGCGATCCGGCGACGCTCAGCAACGAACCTGCGTCCTTCGCCGACGGCAAGCTCGCGCATCCGCTGCTGGCGCTGTCGCCACTGCTGCTGGTGGGGATCGTCAACAAACTGCTGACCCTGTGGATTCCGAAGGCCTACGGCACCAGTCACGAATTCGTGCCAGCGGTGATCGGCAATGCCGCGCCGGTGGTGCAGGAAGTGTCGAAAGTGGCCGCGATCTGGGCCGTGCAGGGCGCACTGCTGGTTGGCATCGCCAGCGTCATCGTGCTGGCGTGGAAACCGGTGGCCGCGAGTTTCGCCGAGGGCGCGAAGAACGCCATCGGCGGCGCGATGCTGGCATCGATGAATACCGCATCGGAGTACGGCTTCGGTGCGGTCATCGCCGCCCTGCCTGGTTTTCTTGTGGTGGCGAACGCACTGGGTTCGATCCCGAATCCGCTGGTCAACGAAGCGATCACCGTGACCGCGCTGGCCGGCATCACCGGTTCGGCCTCGGGAGGCATGAGCATCGCGCTGGCGGCGATGGCCGAAACCTTCATCGCCAACGCCCACGCCGCGCAGATTCCGATGGATGTCCTGCATCGCATCGCGTCGATGGCGTCCGGCGGCATGGACACCCTGCCCCACAATGGCGCGGTGATCACCCTGCTCGCGGTGACCGGCTTGACCCACCGTCAGGCCTACAAGGACATTTTCGCGATCACCCTGATCAAGACCTCCGCGGTTTTCGTGGTGATCGCGGCGTTCTACGCGACCGGACTGGTCTGAGCAGCAGCTGGAGCAGCCTTCAGGCCGCTCCACCGCAGAGGCCACCGCGATAGCATCATTTCCCTGTTTGCCGCCCTCGCGGCGGCGTTTTTTTTCTTCCATTACGCGAGTCCCTCCATGGCCGACACTTTCCTCGCTTCGCGCACCGCCCTCGTCACCGGCAGCACTTCAGGCATCGGCTTGGCCATCGCCTGCGGCCTGGCCGCTGCGGGCGCGAAAATCGCGATCAACGGACTGGGTACGCCGGAGCAGATCGAAACCGCCCTGCAGGCAGTCCGCGACGCGGGCGCGACCGATGTGCGCCACTTCGGCGCCGATCTGCGCGATCCCGACCAGATCGAAGCGATGATGGCCGCGATCGATGCATGGTCGCCGCTCGATGTGCTGGTGAACAACGCCGGCATCCAGCACGCGGTGCCGCTGGCCGAGATGCCGACCCAGAAGTGGAACGACATCCTCGCGATCAATCTCAGCTCCGCGTTCCACAGCATGCGTCTGGCGATGCCCGGCATGGCGGCGCGCGGCTATGGTCGGGTGGTGAATATCGCGTCCGTGCATGGTCTGGTCGCTTCGGCGAACAAGGCGCCATACGTGGCCAGCAAGTTCGGCATCGTCGGCCTGAGCAAGGTCGCGGCGCTGGAATACGCCGCCGCCGGAACCCGCGACAGCGGCGGCATCACCGTCAACTGCATCTGCCCGGGCTGGGTGGAAACCGCATTGATCGAGCCGCAGATCGAAGCGCGTCGCGATGGAGGCACCCGCGACGACGGTGTCCGCGCGCTGCTCTCGGAAAAACAGCCGAGTCTGCGCATGTCGCTGCCCGAGGACATCGCATCGATGGTGCTGTGGTTGTGCCGGCGCGAGGCGCACAACGTGACTGGCGCCTCCTTCCCGATCGATGGCGGCTGGACCGCGCAGTAACTCGGGTCATCGCGGTACAGCGCACCGCAGGCGGCGGTGGGCGGTGGGCGGTGGGCGGTGGGCGCCGGAATCGTACCGTCGGTCAACGCATCGAACGGTCGAACGTTCATGGAACTTGAGCCCGGTCACATTCCCGGCGCCATGACATCGCGCATGCTGGCATAGGGGAATCCGGAGTCATAAAGCCAACGCACGCAGCCGACAGGCGCGGGCGCAACGGAGTTTTGCAGATGCCCAGACCCATCGCTCCCACCACGCGCCAACGCAAGCTGCTGTCGGAGATCGCCCGCCGCAATGGCATCAAAGGGCCATTGCGCTTCCAGCCGCTGCCGGAGCGTTTCGGCGCATCCGACCTCGAACAGCTCGCCGATTCCGCCCTGCCGGGAGCGTCGAACGATCAGCCACGCACGCCCAGGATGGCCGGTCCGGGTACGGCGGATATCTCGCAGCCGGAACTGCTGACCCTGCAGCGCGCACCGTTCGCGGTCCGCGTCCTCAACAATCTGACCGCAGCCGCCACTGCCACGTCGATCACCGAATTCAACGCGCTGGGCGCCAACGACACCGCACGGCTCACCGCGTTCGTCGATCAGCAGCTCAATCCTTCGGCGATCGACGACAGCGCGCTGGAGGCCCGGCTTTCCGCCGCCAACGGCTACACCACGCTCAACAAGTCGCTGGCCCAGCTCTGGGCCGACCACACCCTCGTCACCACCGACAGTTCGGCGCCGGCGCGAGAAACCCAGCGCGCAACGCTTGCGCGCGCGGCGTATTCGAAACGCCAGCTGCAGGAAACGATGGTCGATTTCTGGCAGAACCACTTCAACGTCGCGATCAACAGCGGCACACCTTCGACAGTCTACGTCCACTACAACCGCGACGTGATCCGCGCCAATGTCTTCGGCAACTTCCGCACCATGCTCGAAGCGGTGGGCCAGAGCACCGCGATGATGTATTACCTCAACAACCGCAGCAATTCGCGCTCCGGCCCCAACGAGAATTACGCGCGCGAGCTGTTGGAACTGCATGCGCTCGGCGCAGAAAATTACCTGGGTTTCGTCAGCCCGGCGCAAGTTCCACCCGCGCCGGAGGATCCGAATTACCCGATCGGCTACACCGACCTGGACGTCTACGACACCGCCGCCGCATTCACCGGCTGGACGGTGAAGAACGGCGGCAACGGTTTCCCGAGCGAAAACGACGGCACCTTCGTTTACCGCCTGGCCATGCACGACGCCGGCCCCAAGCAGGTGCTGGGCATGTACATCCTCCCCGAGCAGGCGGCGATGAAGGACGGACGCGACATTTACGACCGTCTGGCCACCCATCCGCGCGTCGCCAAGTTCATCTGCAAAAAGCTGATCCGGCGCTTCGTGTCCGACAAGCCGGACCAGGCCCTGATCGACAGCGCCGCCGCGGTGTTCCGCAGCAATTGGCAACATCCGAATCAACTGCGGCTCACGCTGCGCCATATCCTGTTGTCCAACGCCTTCATCCACGCATGGGGACAGAAGAACCGGCGTCCGTTCGAACTCATCGCCGCCGCGCTGCGCGTCTGCGGCAGCGACTGGACGATCAAGGGCATCAGCGAAACCCGCAGCAACGATTTCATGAATCGCCTGGCCGCCACCGGGCATGCGCCCTACGACTGGGCGGCGCCGAACGGCTACCCGGATGTCGGTGTGCCTTGGGCGGGTTCCAACAACATGGTCACCACCTGGAAGATGTTGAGCTGGCTGACCGAAGCGCTGGACACCGACACCGCGTCGACACCGCTGATGCCGATCGTGGCGCAGAGCCGCGCCAACGTCGCCAGTTGGACTGCGAACAATCTGGTCAATTACTGGTGCCAGCGGATTCTCGGCTATCTGCCGGTGGCTTCGCGCCGGCAGGTGCTGGTCGCATTCCTGGCGCAGAACGGCGACCCCGCGACTTACGTCATCACCGATACAGACACTTCGGCGACCACCGATCTCAAGCGTCATTACAACCTGCAGCGCCTGCGCAGCATGGTCTCGATGATCCTGATGTCTCCCGAATTCATGAGCCGCTGAGGACTGTCCGATGAACGATCTCCATCTCGATCGACGCGAATTCCTCAAGGGCTGCGGTGCCGCTGCGGCAGTCGGCGCAGTCGGTGGCCCGAGTCTGCTGTTCTCGCAGGACGCGCATGCGGCGGTCAATCCGTTCGATACCGTGGTCATGGTGTTCCTGCGCGGCGGATACGACGGCCTGAATCTGGTCCCGCCGGTCAGCGGCAACGACCGGAGTTTCTACGAGGAAGCGCGCCCGTCGCTGCGCATACCCGCGACCGGCGCCGATGCCGCCCTGCCGTTGACGCTCGCCTCCGGCGCCGCCACCGGTTTCGGTCTGCACCCTTCGGCGGTCGGGCTGCACGACATCTGGGATGCGGGCAAGCTCGCCATCGTCCAGTCGTGCGGCATGCAGACCGTGGTGACGCGCAGCCACTTCGATGCGCAGGCCTATCTCGATCTGGGAACACCCGGCAATCTCAACGCCAGCACCGGCTGGATGACCCGGGCCTGGCAGGCTCAAAGCACCGGCACGAACAGCCCGATGCCGCTGCTGGCCGTCGCCAGCCGCCAGCCGAACAACATGCGCGGCTCCACCCAATCCCTGTCGATGCCGAGCCCGGGCGATTTCGCGCTCACCTCGGGTGCTCCGCAGTGGCAGGCCTACCGTTCTGGCATGCCGGTCGGCACCAAGGGCGTCACCGAAACCATGGCCAGTCTCTGGGCCGGTCAGACCGGCGTCGAAGTCACCGGCCAGCGCGCCGATGCTTCGATGCGGCTCATCGCGCAACAGGGCTATACCACGACCCTGCCCACTGCACCGGTCGCCTGGCCGACGACGACCTTCGCACGCCAGCTGTGGACGGTGGCGCAATCGATCCGCTTCAATCTTGGCCTGCGCTATGCCGCGATCGACCTTGGCGGCTGGGACACGCACGAGAACCAGGGCACGACAGGCAACAGCAACTACTCGAACAGGATCACCGAGCTGTCGCAGGCGCTGACCGCGTTCTACAACGAACTGAACCAGACCGGCGAAATCGCGAGGGTCACGGTGATCGTGCAATCCGAGTTCGGGCGTCGCGTGCGTCAGAACGGCAGCAATGGCACCGATCACGGTTATGGCAGTCCGATGCTGGTGATGGGTGGGCCGGTCAACGGCCGTCAGCTCTTCGGGCAGTGGCTGGGGCTGGATCCCGTGGTGCTGTCGCCCTACTTCGGCGACGTCCCGGTCACCACCGATTTCCGTCGCGTCTTCAGCGAACTGATGATCCGGCGCATGGCCAACAACAAGCTCGGCGACATCTTCCCGGGTTACACGGGCTATACGCCGATGGGCGTCTTCCAGGGCACCGATCTGCCCCCGCAATACATCGCCGGTTCCGGTCAGAGCCAGATCATGGCGAATCTGCCCGCCAATCCGCAGCCGGTGTACGGAGAATCGCTGCGCGAAACCTCGCGTGCATTGCATGCGCGCGAACGTGACCACCAGAACTGGATCCGGCGTCTGCTGGCCGCGCTGGGACTGTCGTAATCGCCGATGCGTATCCGCCAGCCGTTCCGGCGGCTGGCGGATACGCCACATCGGGCCGTCGCCTGAGACGTGTTCCCTCCGGGCAGCCGAAGCCGAAAGCAGCCGGATATTCAGTCTGCGGCCCCTGTCACAGTTCGTCTGCGGCCGCCTCACGGTCTACCGTCCGGATACGACATATAGTGCCGGGGTTGCCTGACCGCGAGGCACGACTTCAGGAGTCCACCGATGGCAAGACCGCTCTCGAACTCACGCCGCAAAGCGATGCACACCGTGATCGCCCGCCGTTACGGACTTGCCGGTCCCCTGCGCTTCAAGTCGCCACCGAACCGCCTGCCCGAAGCCGCAACACCGGGGGCGACCACGGATGTGATCGCCGCACTTCAGCGCACCCCGCGCATGTCCGGTCCGTCGACGGCGAATATTTCGCAGGCCGAACTGCTGACCCTGCAGCGCGCGCCGTTCGCGGTACGCGCACTGAACCATCTGACCTTCGGCGTCACGCCGGCGCTGATCTCCCAATTCAACGCACTGGGCGCCAACGACACCGCACGGCTCACCGCGTTCGTGGATCAGCAGCTCAATCCTGCGGCGATCGACGACAGCGCGCTCGACACCCGCCTCGCCAACGCCGGCTACACCACGCTCGGCAAGAGCCTGACCCAACTGTGGGCGGATCATGTCGCAACGGATCCCGCCTACGAAATCCGCATGCGCCCGGCTGCCGAAGTGCAGCGGGCGGCGCTGGTACGTGCGGTGCATTCGAAACGGCAGCTGCAGGAAGTGATGGCCGGCTTCTGGCACAACCATTTCAACGTCACCATCAACGATTTCTCCGCCGGACCGGTCTTCGTGCATTACAACCGCGACGTGATTCGCGGCAATGCGCTGGGCAACTTCCGCACGATGCTCGAAGCGGTCGCACAGAGCACGTCGATGATGTACTTCCTCGACAACGCCTCGAACACGCGTTCGGGCCCCAACGAGAACTTCGCCCGCGAACTGCTGGAACTGCATACGCTGGGCGCCGAGAACTATCTCGGCTTCGTCGATCCGTTCCAGGTCCCGCCCTGCCCCGAAGACCCCACCTATCCGATCGGCTACACCGATGTGGACGTGTACGAAACCGCTTCCGCATTCACCGGCTGGTCGGTCAAGGATGGCCATTGGCAGTATCCGACCGAGGACGACGGCACGTTCGTCTATCGTCAGGCGTGGCACGACTCCGGCCCGAAATTCGTCCTCGGCAAGTTCCTCAACCCCGAACAGCCGTCGATGAAGGACGGCCGCGACATCCTCGATCGCCTCGCGAGCCATCCGCGCGTCGCCAAATTCATCTGCAGGAAACTGATCCGCCGTTTCGTTTCCGACAAACCCGATCAGGCGCTGATCGACAGCGCAGCGGCGATCTTCCGCGCGAATTGGCAAAGCCCGAACCAGATCGCGCTGACCCTGCGCCATATCCTGCTGTCGAACGCCTTCATCAACAGTTGGGGCCAGAAGAACCGCCGTCCGTTCGAGCTCGCCGCCGCCACGCTGCGCGCGCTGGGCTCCGACTGGACGGCACGCGTCGCCGATGCGAAGAGCGACGAACTGTTCTGGCGCATGAGTTTCACCGGCAACCTGCCCTACGAATGGCCGGCACCGAACGGCTATCCGGACACCGGCGTCGCCTGGTCGGGCTCCAACAGCTATGCGATGAGCTGGAAGCTGTTGAACTGGATCAGCGAAACCAGCGAGAACAACGTGTTCATGGCGCCGATCCTCGACCTGACGCGCAGCAACGTCACCAGCTGGACTTCGAACAACCTCGTCGATTTCTGGTGCCAGCGCATTCTCGGCGCGCTGCCGGTCGCCTCCCGGCGGCAGACGCTGGTCGCGTTCATGGCGCAGAACGGCACCGCGACCGAGGTCATCGCCGATACCGATGCATGGGCGGCCAGCAATCCGAAAGCGCACTACAACCAGCAGCGCCTGCGCAGCATGGTCGCGCTGATCCTGATGTCTCCCGAATTCATGAGCCGCTGAGGAGAGCCCCCATGTCCGATCTCCACATCGATCGCCGCGAATTCCTGAAGGGCGCCTGCGCCACCGCCGCCGTCGGCGCCGCCGGCCCCGGCCTGCTGTTCTCCAGCGAAGCAGAGGCGGCAGTCAACAGCTACGACACCGTGGTGCTGGTCTTCCTCCGTGGCGGCATGGACGGATTGAACCTGGTGCCGCCCGTCGCCGGCAACGACCGGACCTTTTACGAGGAAGCACGTCCGTCGCTGAACATCGCTGCGAGCGGCACCTACGGCGCGTTGCCGCTGACACTGGCGAGCGGCGCCGCCACGGGCTTCGGCCTGCACCCGTCCGCCGTTGGCCTGAAAGGCCTGTGGGATGCCGGCAAGCTCGCTGTCGTGCACAGCTGCGGCATGCCGACGGTGGTCACCCGCAGTCACTTCGACGCGCAGTTGTATCTCGATCTCGGCACGCCCGGACAACAGGCCGGCGGTACCGGCTGGCTGACGCGCGCCTGGAGTACGCAGCCGGGCGTCACCGGCAATCCGGTGATGCCGGTCGTTGCCGTCAACAGCCGTCAACCGGCCAACCTGTTGGGCTCGATCGAAGCCTTGTCGATGCCGAGCCCCACCGATTTTTCGCTCGACACCGGCGCCTGGCAGTGGCAAAAGTTCCGCAGCGGCATGCCCGCCGGCACCAAGGGCATCAACGAGACGCTCGCGACGCTGTGGGCCGGGCAGACCGGGGTCGAAGTCGGCGGCCTGCGCGCCGACTCCGCGCTGCGCGTGATCGGCCAGCAGGCCTACACCTCGACCCTTCCCGCCGGATGGCCCACCACCACCTTCGCCCGCCAGCTGTGGACGGTGGCGCAGTCCATCCGCTTCAACCTCGGCCTGCGCATCGCCACCCTCGACCTCGGCGGCTGGGACACCCATGACGGCCAGGGCACCGCCGGCAGCGGCTACCACTACTACCAGAACAAGATCG
>CAZGBA010000138.1:0-8443 GCA_964523435.1 uncultured Xanthomonas sp. | reverse complement strand
CCCTCGTTCTTCGGCATCAAGCTGTGGGGCGTGCTGGTGATGTTCGGCGCGATCGTGATGCTGTTCCTGGTGCCGTGGCTGGACAAGGCCAAGGTCAAGTCGATCCGCTATCGCGGCACGCTGTACAAGATCATGCTCATGATCTTCGCGATCTCCTTCGTCTGGCTGGCCAAGATCGGCGCTGGCCCGGGCACCGACCCGGTCGAGACGATCATCGGCCGCGTCCTGACCTTCCTCTATTTCGCTTTCTTCATCACCATGCCGGTGTGGACGAAGCTCGACAAGACCAAGCCGGTTCCGGAACGGGTGACGATGCATGACTAAGCCATCCACGATGATGTCTTCGATGAATTCTTCGCTCCTTGGCCGCGTTGCGGTGCTGATGTCGGGCATGCTGCTGTCGTTTGCGGCGCTGGCGAACGAAGCCGGGGGCCTCTTGCAGGCCGGTACGGATCTCGAGGACAAGGCCTCGCTGCAGCGCGGCGCGCAGAGCTACATGAACTACTGCGCCGGCTGTCATTCGTTGAAGTACATGCGCTATTCGCGCATCGCCGAAGACCTGGGGCTGAGCGAAGAGCAGGTGATGAACAACCTGAATCTCACCGGCGGGAAATTCGGCGACTATGTGATCAGCGCGATGCCGGCCCAGCACGCGGAGAAGTGGTTCGGCAAAGCGCCGCCGGATCTGAGCGTGATCTCGCGGGTTCGCGGCAGCGACTGGATCTACACCTACCTCAAGTCGTTCTACCTCGACGAATCGCGTCCGTTGGGCTGGAACAACAAATTGTTCCCGAATGCGTCCATGCCGAACCCGCTGTGGGAAATGCAGGGAATGCAGCGTGCCGTTTACGGCAAGAAGGACGAAAAGACCGGCGAAGCGGCGGTCGAGCGTCTCGAAATCGCGAGGGCCGGTTCGCAGGACGCGGAAGAATTCGACCGCACTGCGCGCGACATCAGCGCATTCCTCGAGTACGTCGGCGAGCCGGGCGCGATCAAGCGTCAGCAGGCCGGTGTCTGGGTGATCCTGTTCCTGACGTTCTTCACCCTGATGGCGTGGTTGCTCAAGAAGGAATACTGGCGCGACGTGCATTGATGGCGCGGCGCGCCTTCGCGCGACGATCACCTGCAGGGGCGGCCGGCTTGTCCGGTCGCTTTTGTTCTTGAGGATGGATGGCGAGTCTGCGTATGCGAAATGCTCTGACCCTGTTTTCTTCCGTCGACGATGTGCTTTGTCATCGCGTCCGCCTGGTGCTGGCCGCCAAGGGCGTGACCTACGATCTGGTTCCTGTGGACCCGCAGAATCCGCCCGAGGATCTGATCGATCTGAATCCCTATCACTCGGTGCCGACGCTCGTCGAACGCGATCTCGTGCTTTATGCGGCATCGGTGGTCAGCGAATACCTGGATGAGCGTTACCCGCATCCGCCACTGATGCCCATCGATCCGCTGTCGCGGGCGCGCCTGCGTCTGGCGATGCTGCGCATCGAGCACGACTGGGTGCCTCAGGTGCAGGCGGTGCAGTTCGGCAACCGGCAGCAGGCCGAAGCCGGCCGCAAGCGTTTGAAAGAGTTGCTCACTGCGGCGGTGCCGCTGTTCAAGGCCAGCAAATTCTTCCTCAACAATGAAATGAGCCTCGCCGACTGTGCGATGGCGCCGATCGTCTGGCGCCTGCCGGCGCTGGATGTGCCGCTGCCGACCGACGGCAAGGTGATCGAGGACTACGGCAACCGTATCTTCCGCAATCCGGGTTTCGTCCGCAGCCTGACCCACCAGGAAAAGAATCTGCGCGAGCTGCCGGCCTGATGGCGGCGGTGGCGCCGCTGATCGGAACTGCGGCTGGTCGGGGCGACCGCCGTGCGGCGAAGGCATCCGCAGCCTGGAAATGCGGTAGTACACTGCCCGAATGAGCGACGGAGCCTCGCCACGGATGCCCAGTTTTCGCCCGTATCTGCTGCGGGCCCTGTACGCGTGGATCGCCGACAACAACATGACGCCGCATCTGCTGGTCGACGCGATGCGTCCCGGCGTGCAGGTGCCGGCGTCAGCGGTGGACGACGGCAAGGTCGTGCTCAACGTCGCCGCACGCGCGGTTTCGGGCCTCGAGATGGGCAACGATGGGATCGCGTTCACCGCGCGATTCCGCGGCGTCAGCCATCCCGTCTGGGTACCGATGTCGGCAGTGCTGGCGATCTACGCGCGCGAAACCGGGCAGCTCATGCGGCTGCCGGAAGAGGCCGACGAGGAAGCGCCGGATCAGAGCGAAAGCGTCGGCGACCATTCCGGCGACTCCGACTCCGACGGCGGCGACGGTCATGCGCCGCCGCCCAAGCGCGGCAGCCATTTGCGCGTGGTGAAATAGCGACCGCCGACCTCCATCGTGCCGTCGATCGCGCACCGCTTCGAATCGCAGACTGCAGGGGGGCAGTATCCGATGACAACGACAGTTTCAGTCCAGTGTGATGCGACTTGCCGCCTCCACCGGGCCGCTGAAGGACACCAGACGTTCTCCGCGCAGGACCAGCCGCGCGATATGACGATCGGTGCCGTCCTGCGAGTACTCGAAGCGGAAGCTGCGCTCGAAGCCAAGCCTGCCGTCGTCGCCTCGCCTCAAACGAAGCCCGGTGGCGTGCACGGTATGGTCGATCAATTGCACCCCGGCCGTGCGGCAGGCGTCGCCGCCGAGCAGGATGGCCTGTTCGGCAGCGGCGCGTGAAGCGCTCCAGAATGCGAACCCCATCGCACCCAGAATCATCAGGATCAGTAAAGTCGGCATTCCCGTAATCTGCGGCCGACGAGCCGCAGATGCAATCCCCGTCACCGGAGTCAGATCGCCCATGAAGCTCGTATTCGCCGCCGGCGAATTCCCACCCCTCCTGCTGCAGCAGGGCGTCAAACGCATCGGCTCGGCCGTCGATGCCGATATCGCCCTTCGCGATCCCGAGATCCTGCCGCAGCACTGCGAGCTCCACGTGAACCCGCAAGGTGTGATGCTGAAGATCGCGCGCGGTGCGATGGTGACGGTCAATCAACGCCCGGCCGACGGCCTGATTTCGCTGCGGATCGGCGACCAGATCGGGTTTGCCGGCGTGCAGGCTTCAATCCTGGCGCTCGATGCGCCACGTCCGCCCGGCCCGCCCACGCATGAACACGACGATGTGGGCGCCACCACCATCCGCGCCGCCCTGCCGAAATACGCCCTGCGCGCGCAGACCGGACGGATGCTCGGACGCAGCTATGCCTTGAATGGCGCCACCGTCATCGGTCGCGCGCCGGATTGCCAACTTCGTCTCGACGACTCCAATCTCTCTCGCAAGCACGCCAAATTGATTCCGACCAACGAAGGCGTGGTGATCGAAGATCTCGGTTCGACCAATGGCAGCTTCCACAACGGCAAGCGCGTGCAGCACGCGGTGGCGAAGGCGGGCGACGAAATCGGTTTCGATACCCTGCGCTTCAGATTGCTGGAACTGGGTGCGGAAGGCGCGCAGATGGCGGAAAGCGCGGCTTCATCGCGCGGCGCATTCCCGCGCTGGTTGCTGGGTCTGCTCGGGGTGATTGCAGTGACTGTCGTGGCCGTGCTGTTCTGGCAACGCTGAGAGATCCAATTTAGCGGCCGCTTGCTTTCAACCAGGCGGGGGCCCCAGCTTCAGCGACAGATCGATCGCGCGAACATGCTTGGTCAGACCGCCGATGGAAATGCAGTCGACGCCATCCTCGGCGATTCCGCGCAGTGTGGTCATGTCCACGCCGCCGGAGACTTCCAGCGGAATGCGCCCGTCGAACGGCGCGGATTTCGCGATCCGCACCGCTTCGCGCCGCGTCGCGGCATCGAAATCATCGATCAGGATCCGCGTGCAACCCTCGCGCAGCGCTGCTTCCAGCTGCGCCAGTGTTTCCACTTCGACGATCAACGGCAGGGTCGGATGCATCGAGCGTGCCGCGCGGATCGCGCCCGCCAGTGAACCCGCCGCGCGGATGTGGTTTTCCTTGAGCATCACCGTGTCGTAGAGACCGATGCGGTGATTCTCTCCGCCGCCCACCCGGACCGCGTATTTCTGCGCCAGACGCAGGCCGGGAATGGTTTTCCGGGTATCGAGGATCTTGGCTCCGGTGCCGCGCACCGCATCGACGTAACCGGCGGTGATGGTGGCGGTGCCGCTGAGCGTCTGCAGAAAGTTCAGCGACGCGCGCTCGGCGCTGACCAGTGCGCGGCTGCGCCCTGCGAGCGTGGCGATCACGGTGCCCTTTGCGGCGCGGTCGCCTTCGGCAATGCGCCAATCGATACGCACATCGGGATCGAGCGCGCGATGGCAGGCGTCGAACCACGGCCGTCCGCAGATCACCGCGTCTTCCTTGCACAGCAGATAGGCGATGTCGGGGCCGTCGGGCAGCAGCGCGGCGGTGACATCGCCGCTGCCGAGGTCTTCGGCCAATGCCGCAGCGACGTTCGCGGCGATGACCTCGACAGGCGGTGGCGCGACGCTCGCGTGCGTGTCCGCGCTCACAGCCCTTCCACCGCCGCGACCGGGATGCCTTCTTCGATCAACAGCACCGGAATGCCGTCGTCAATGCGGTAGAGGGTTTTGCGGTCGCGGGTGATCAACGCCTCGCGGATCGTTCCGGTCTGCGGCGCGTCGTCGACGCGCTTGACGCTGCCTGCGGCGATGGCGCGGTTCAGCGCCTCCAGACCGGGTTTGTCGAGCAGCGCCAGCGGCTGACGGGTGGCGGGGCAAACGAGGAGATCGAGCAACTTGCGGTCCATACGATGAAGCCGGCGGTGAAGTGCCGCTAGAATACCGTTTTGCAGCAGGCGTGACGCCGCAGGGTGGGGCCATGGCAGACAGAGACAACCCGCCCCTGGTCGGCGTGGTGATGGGCTCGCGCTCCGACTGGGAGACGATGCAGCACGCGGTCGCCAGACTCGAAGCACTGGGCGTGCCGCACGAAGTCCGTGTGGTCTCCGCGCACCGCACGCCGGACGTTCTCTTTGAATACGCGGCCACCGCGCAACAGCGCGGTCTTCGCGCGATCATCGCCGGCGCGGGCGGCGCCGCGCATCTGCCCGGCATGCTCGCGTCCAAGACCGCCGTGCCGGTGCTCGGCGTGCCGGTGCAGAGCAAAGCGCTGAACGGCATGGACTCGCTGTTGTCGATCGTGCAGATGCCGGCCGGTATCCCGGTCGCGACATTCGCCATCGGCAACGCTGGCGCCGCGAACGCCGGGCTGTTCGCAGCGGCGATGCTCGCGGCCGATCATCCGTCGATCGCAGCCGCGCTCGACGCATTCCGTTCAAAGCAGACGCAGGATGTCTGCGACAACGACGATCCCCGCGCATGACGACGACCGTCGGCATTCTCGGCGGGGGGCAATTGGCGCGCATGCTCGCGCTGTCTGGCGCGCCGCTGGGCCTGCGTTTCCGCGTGCTCGATACCGTCGCCGACGCCTGTGCCGGGCAATTCGCGCCGCTGATCGTCGGCGATTATCGTGACAAGCTTGCGCTGGCCGAGTTCGCCTCGCAGGTCGATGTCGCGACCTTCGATTTTGAAAACGTGCCCGCAGAATCCGCGCAGTGGCTGAGCGATCGCGTACCGGTGTTCCCGAATCCGCGCGCGCTGTCGATCGCGCAGGACCGCCTCGTCGAGAAAACCCTGTTCCTCGAACTGGGCATTCCGGTGCCGGACTTCGCCGATGTCGCCGATCGCGCTGCGCTGGATGCCGCCATCGCCCGCATCGGCACACCCTGCATCCTGAAAACCCGCCGTCTCGGCTACGACGGCAAAGGCCAGTTTCGAATCAAATCCGCTGGCGATGTTGATGCCGCGTGGGACGCGCTCGGGACACAGGCCGAGACAGTGGGCTTGATCCTCGAAGCGTTCGTGCCGTTCGAGCGCGAGTTGAGCGTAGTGGCCGTGCGCGGCCGCGACGGCGCGTTCCGCACCTGGCCCTTGACCGAGAACTGGCATGTGGACGGCGTGCTGTCCGTGAGTCTCGCACCCGCCCGTATCGACGATGCGCTCGCACAGACGGCGCTTGCGCATGCGCGCGCACTGGCCGAAGCGCTGGACTATGTCGGCGTATTCGCGCTGGAACTGTTCTGTCGCGATGGCGTGCTGCTCGCGAACGAGCTCGCGCCGCGCGTGCACAACTCCGGTCACTGGACCATCGAAGGCAGCGAGACTTCGCAATTCGAGAATCATCTGCGCGCAGTGCTCGGTCTGCCGTTGGGCGATACGCGCATGGTTGGCCATGCCTGCATGCTCAACTGGATCGGCGCGATGCCCGATGCGAATGCGGTGCTGCGCGAAGCCTGCGGACATTGGCACGACTACGGCAAGGAACCCCGTGCGGGGCGCAAAGTCGGCCATGCGACATTGCGCGCAGACACGGCGCACGAACTCGCTGCGACGCTGGCGCGCGTTGGCGAGGCGCTGGGACGCACGGACATCGTCGCGCATGCGGCTGGCATCGGTTGACAGAGGAGCAGGGTATGGCAGGCATGCGGACATGGGCGGCAGTCGGAGGCGTGCTGGCGGTGGCGCTGAGCATCGCGGTCGCGATGCGCTTCTTCGCGCCGCAGGACGGCAAGTCGTCATCGGCGTCGACGACCGGCGATGCCGTCGGCGCGGCCGGTTCCCGCGACACGAAGCGGCAAGGCGATGCTCTCGCGCAGTCGCAAATCGGATCTGCCGCAGTGCGTGCGTCGATGACGAAATCGACTGCACCGCTTCCGCCTTTGGATGCGCCGTTGGCGGCGATCGTGCGCGAGTTGAAACCGCGCGCCGAAGCCGGCGATGCGCGTGCGCTGTGCCGATTGGCCGTCGAGTACCGCTATTGCGCCGGGCTGGAAGACCGCATGCAGATGATCGAAAGCGGCGTGGCGCGCGCGCAGCAGAATGCCGAAAGCGGTCGTCGCAGGGGCTGGGCTTCGCCGGAGCGGATGGCATCGGCGTTCGAGGAAACGAATCGGCTCTACCAGCACTGCGAGGGCGTCGAGACGCCGTCTTCGACCGAGATCGTGCGCTACATGCGCGAATCGGCGCTCGGGGGGCATCCGCAGGCGGCGAGCTATTACGCCACGGGCGACATGTTCGACAACAGCGACATGTTGGACAACCTCTCCGAACTCGCGCTGTATCGCGACAATGCAGAAACGATCGCGCTGGCGGCCGTTGCGCAGGGCGATCTGCGCGCGGCCTGGGAGCTCGCCCGCGCCTACGCCAGCGATCCCGGCGACCGCCGCCGGCCGCTGCTGGCGCAGGCGGTCGATCCGCAGCCGGCGACCGCGCTGTCGCTGCTGTACGCGCTGCGCGGTTCGATCGGAAATGCCGGCGCTGCCGGGGATGCCCAGACGCTCATGCCGCAGGTGCAGGAGCGCATCGCTGCGCTGGAGCAGCGCCTGCCGCCCGCCGATGTCGCGCG
This sequence comes from uncultured Xanthomonas sp., assembly GCA_964523435.1. GTDB lineage: Bacteria > Pseudomonadota > Gammaproteobacteria > Xanthomonadales > Xanthomonadaceae > Lysobacter_I. The sequence goes on along the minus strand of CAZGBA010000138.1, from coordinate 1,024 downwards.
TGCGCGCAGTCAACCGGCGAAGATCGGAAGCGGCGCTGGCGCGGGCATGCCCGGCGCCAGCGCATTGCAGCGGCTCGGCGGCGCGATGTCGTCGCGCGGTCGCGGTGGCGACTGGTCGCGCGACATCTGCGACTGAGCGGACGTTGCCTCAGCGGCAGCGTCCGTAACGATCCGGCGACGCGCCGGGGCCACCTTTGCGGCCCGGGGGGTTCTCCCAGTTGGTGCCGCGTCCGCCCGCACGGCCCGGCGGATTACCGTCGTTGTCGTGCCAGCAGCGGCTGCCCTGGTTCCACCAGCCGTAACGCGGATGCCAATAACCGAAGTTCGCGTTGAAGTAATAGCCGCCGTCGACGATGGCGAATTTGTAGCGCGTCTTGCCATGACGGTAGTAGCGGTAATCCGGCGATGCGCCCGGGCCGCCGCGCCAGCCGGGCGGATTTTCCCAGTTGGTGCCTGGGCCGCCGGCCGGGCCGGGCGGATTGTTGTCGCGGTCGTGGCTGCGCGCGCAGGCGGTGCCGGCGAAAGTGAGTGCGATGGTCAAAGCGAATGCGGACAGCAGGGATCGGGACGATGTCATCGGGAGGCTCCGTGTGCGTGGAAGACCACCGGGAAATGCCTGTGGGGGCCATGGCGTTGACGCTGCATTCGCGATCGTTCATCGGACGGTCGGTTTGCGTTGCCTGCGTCACTGCCCGCAAAAACAGGCGCAAAAAAACGGCCGGGTTTCCCCGGCCGTTCGCGATCCACAAGGATGCTTCGATCACTTCATCTGCGCAGCGACGAAATCCCAGTTGACGAGGTTCCAGAACGCTTCCACGTACTTCGGACGCGCATTGCGGTAATCGACGTAATAGGCGTGTTCCCACACATCGCAGGTGAGCAGCGGGGTGTCGTCGCCGGTCAGCGGAGTGGCAGCGTTGGACGTGCTCACCAATGCGAGCGAGCCATCCGGACGCTGCACCAGCCAGCCCCAGCCCGAGCCGAAGGTGCCGACGGTGGTCTTGGTGAATTCTTCCTTGAATTT
>CAZGBA010000137.1:0-8649 GCA_964523435.1 uncultured Xanthomonas sp. | reverse complement strand
CCGCCGACGTCGTTGCCCTGCACCAGATACGGCACATAGGCCGGCGCGGTCGCGCAGGTGCTGTTGATGCGATCGGCGAGCAGGCCGAGCACGCGCAGGTTCTCGACTTCGACCACGCCGAGAATGTCCGGCGTCTTCAGGTAGTCGCAGATCGCCAGCGAGGTCTTGGTCAGACGCTTGTCGACTGCCGCCGCGGTGAGCGTCGGCGCGCCGTTGCTGTCGTTCACTTCATCGAAGAAGCGCAGCAGGTTGAACGCGCCGATGGTCACGTCGGCGTCGCCGGCCGTGGATACGGCGGCCGGAACCTTGCCGCCGCTGACGACCAGGCCACCGGCCGGATCGGGCAGAACCGCCCATGCGCCGCTGAAGTAATCCATCACGCCGACCATCGAGTCGATCTGCGTTTCGGCGTCGATCGCGACGGCCGTTGCGCCGATCTGGCCGCGGCTGCGGACCATGATGCGTTCGGAATTGTGATCGAAGCGCGGCGGGGTCTTGCCGCCCGGAATCGGGAACAGATCGAGGATGTCGATGCCTTCCTCGCGGAACGGACGCGGCACGCCCGACAGCACGATATGGAACACGCCGGTGGTGGAGGAGGTGGCGCTGGACTCGGTGATGTTGCCTTCCGCGCCGGTGGTCGCCAGCGCATTGGTCGCGCTCACGCGCATGCCTTCGAACTTCTCGGCCGAGCCCGGCGTCGACGTGTCGTCGAAGTCGGCGCTGGTCAGCGCGATCGGCGCAGGCAGCGTGTTGCCCGAGGACAGCACCTGGATCGACGTGACCGTGCCGATTTCGGTGATCGACAGCTGATTGAGGTTGGTGCTGGGCGTGAACTCCACGACCGTACCGGTGACGCGGACGCGGTTGCCCACGGTGGCGGTGGCCGGCGGCGCGGTGGAGGTGAAGATGAAGATGCCTTCCGAGGTGTTCGGGTCGGCGTCGACTTCGGCGTCGCTGGTCTGCAGGAAGAAGCCGTTGTTGAACTTCTGCGCAGTGACGATGCCTTCGGTGGTGACCACGGCGCCGTTCAACGGCGAGGTCAGGCCGCTGCCCTGGATCTGCGCGATCGAGACGACGGTGACATCGTCGTTCTGGATCGTGCCGAGGCCTTCGCCGTCGGCGACGACCGCACCTGTCGCGGAGACGATGTTGACGAAGAAGGTTTCGTCGGCTTCGGTGGTGGTGTCGCCGTTGACGGTCACGCCGAGGACGACGGAGTTGCTGCCTTCGGGAATTGTCAGCGTGCCGCTGTCGGCGACGTAGTCGCTGCCAGCTGTGGCGGTGCCGTCGGCGGTGGCGTACTGCACTGTGACGCCACCGGGACCGGCCGCCTGGCTCAGGCCGAAGGCGAAGAAGAACTGGGTGGTGCCACTATCGCCCTCGAAAGCACTGACGTCGTTGACCGCCAGTGCCGGCGTCGGAGTTCCACCGACAGTGATCGAGAAATCGTCGACGGCGAGGCCGTCGTCGGCGCCGGAGGCGTCGGTATCGTTCCAGCGCATGCAGAACGTGGCGCCGTTGGCGATCGCGAGGCTGCCGATCGTGGCGCTGAGCGCGGTGCGGTTGCCGGTGGCGTTACCGTCTTTTGCGCCGGTGGTAGCGGTATTGGGGGTGATGAAATCCAGCGTGTTCTCATCGACCCATGTGCCGGTGGTCAGCGATGTGGCGTCGAGGCTGTACTGGAAATCGATGCGGTCGGTGCGTGCCGCCGTGCCCAGACGCCATTCCTCGCCGGTATAAGCGATGGCGACGCTGGTCAAGGTGTTGCCTGTGGCATTGTTGAAGCAAGCGCCGACCACCGAGATCAGCGTGCCGCTGCGCAGGCTGCCGAAAGCGCGATCGGTGCTGCCGGCGGTACCGTAGCTGAAAGTATCGCCGGTGTTGCTGCTGCCGGTGTCGACCGCGTACTGCTCGTTGTCGCGCGCGCCGCCGCCGGTTTCGGTCAGCAGCCAGCCAGTGGGCAGGGCGGTATTGGTGGTGCTGCCTGCAGTGTTCGACAGAGTGTCGAAATTCTGACTGTAGGTGCCGCCGGAGAGCGGAATGGTTTGCGCGAGTGCGGGCGCGCCGATGCTGCACAGGAGCAGTGCGGACAGCACGAAGCGCGGCAAGTTCAGCATGAAACCGGCCGCAGGTTTGCGGCTGAAGAAACGAAGCATGTGGATCCCCCGGAGTGAGATGCTTGACGTAATGGCCTGCCGCACCGAAGGCGGACACGCGAAGTGTGACGGAAATCCTCCCGGATGTGGGTTTCAATCCGATGACTGGCCGCCTTGGCGGAGCCGGAACGAGGCGCTTTGCCCGATTTTCCATACGGTCTTGCGATACTCTGTATGGATGAGCATCGATCACAACGAACGCCCGCTCGAGGCGGGCATCCATACCGACCTCGCCGGTCGCATGACTTACGGCGGCTACCTGCAACTGGACCGGCTGCTGAGCGCCCAGCACCCGCTGTCGGATCCGCCCCACCACGACGAGATGCTGTTCATCGTCCAGCATCAGGTGGCCGAGCTGTGGATGAAGTTGCTCGGCCACGAATTGACAGCGGCGGTCGAACACCTGCGCAACGACCGCGTCTGGCAGTTCAGCAAAGCGGCGGCGCGCTGCAAGCGCGTGCAGGAGCAGCTCACCGGCATGTGGTCGGTGCTGGAGACCCTGACGCCGTCGGAGTACATGGAGTTCCGCGACGTGCTGGGGCCGTCGTCCGGGTTCCAGTCGTTGCAGTACCGCAGCATCGAATTCCTGATGGGCAACAAGAACGCGGCGATGTTGCGGGTGTTCGAATACGACCCGGCGGCGCAGTCGCGGCTGCGCGCAGTGCTGGAAGCGCCGAGTCTCTACGATGAATTCCTGCGCTATCTGGCGCGCTGGGGGCATGCGGTGCCGGCGCAGCACATCGAACGCGACTGGACCCGTGCGCACGTCCACGATCCGGCGCTGGTGCCGGTGTTCGAGCGCATCTACGAAGACACCGGCAGCTACTGGCGCGAGTACGCCCTGTGCGAAGACATGGTCGATCTCGAGACCCAGTTCCAGATCTGGCGTTTCCGCCATCTGCGCACGGTGATGCGGGTGATCGGCTTCAAGCGCGGCACCGGCGGTTCCAGCGGCGCGGGTTTCCTCAAGCAGGCGCTCGATCTGACGTTCTTCCCGGAACTGTTCGACGTGCGCACGGTCGTCGGCCCCGGGCGCTGATCGCGCCGCGCATGCACTGACGATCGCGATGATCGATCTGCCGGATATCGACATTTCGCCCGCGTCGGTCGCAATCTTCGTGCTGGCCGTCGCGGTGCTGGCGTGGGCTTCGCGCGGACTGCCCTGGTACAAGCTTCGCGACGATCCCGAAGCGCAGCGCGTGCTGCTGCTGACCACCGCGGTATTGGCGGCGATGCGCTGGTTCAATACCGATGCCATGGTGGGCGTCCATCTGCATTTCATCGGTGCGACTGTGGCGACGCTGATGTTCGGCCCGCGCTTCGCGCTGTGGTCGATGGCGGTGGTGAGTCTGGCCGCCTGGGTGATGGGCAGTGTCTGGCAGGGCTGGGCCCCCGATTTTCTGGTCTGCGGTCCGCTGGCGGTGCTGGTGACGGAGGCCGTTGGCCGGTATATCGAGCGCAGATTGCCGCCCAATCCGCTGATCTACGTGTGGGTACGCGGCTTCCTCGGCGGTGCGTTGGCCATCGCCGCATCGAACCTGGCCAAGGCGGGGTTGGCGTGGTCGCTCGACGACGCTGCGCTGGAAGCCTATCTGGTGACGACGCCGCCGATGATGTTCGGCGAAGGTTTCTTCTGCGGCTGCGCGATGGCGCTGATCGTGGTCTATCGGCCGCAGTGGTGCGCGAGTTTCGACGACGCCCGTTATCTGCGCCAGCGCTGAGCCGCGGCTTGACCTCGATTGGCCTGTCGACCGGCGGCCTCGCCGCCAAGGCGCACCGCCAGGCACATCCGCCATGAAAGCCGGCGTGCGCCGTAGATGCTGCGGCGCAACAACGGCATGGCGGTTTGACGCATGCGCATCGGGTCGGTCATTCTCCGCCGGCCCGCTGTGTCGACAGGGGTTTCGACGCGTGTACCCGTAATTTCCGTACTTCAAATCTAAAGAGAGAACCCGCATGAGCGGAGCGACGACCACCTCTGGCCCACCGGCCATCCCCGAGTTCAAGCAGGTGATGGGGCATCCCAAGCCGCTGTGGATGCTGTTCATGACCGAGTTCTGGGAGCGCTTCGCGTTCTACGGCATCCGCTGGGCGCTGACGCTGTACATCGTCGCCCAGTTCTACAACGGCGATGCCGCCGGCCAGAAGCCCGCCAGCTTCACCTACGGCGCCTATCTGGCGCTGGTCTACGCCGGTGCGATCTTCGGCGGCTATATCGCCGACCGCGTGATCGGTTACCAGCGTTCGATCCTGCTCGGCGCGGTGGTGATGGCCACCGGCCTGTTCATGATTTCGATGCCGAGCGAGCAGATCTTCAAGTTCGGTCTCGCCACGATCATCGTCGGCAACGGTCTGTTCAAGCCGAACATCTCGACCATGGTCGGCAAGCTCTACGGCGTGACCGACGAGCGGCGCGATTCGGGCTTCACCATCTTCTACATGGGCATCAATGCGGGTGCGTTCATCGCCCCGATCCTCACCCAGATCCTCGCCGAAAAAGTCTTCGGCACCGATGCGATGCCGGCCTACAAGGTCGTCTTCATCGCCGCCGGTATCGGCATGCTGATCAGCCTGTTCTGGTTCTGGGTCGGTCGCAGCCAGCTCGAAGGCATCGGCGCGCCGCCGGCCGACGCGCAGGGCATGCAGCGCACGATGCTGGTGGCGGTGGGCGCGGCGCTGGCGATCCCGGTCGTGTATTTCCTGCTCGCGCTGGGCGCGGACAAGCTGCAGTACTGGGTGTTGACGCCGATGTTCATCGGCCTCGCCGCGATGCTGTTCATCGAGGGCGTGCGCAACGGCGGCGAGGCGCGCGACAAGGTGATCGCGATGCTGATCATCTTCGCCTTCAACATCCTGTTCTGGATGTTCTTCGAACAGGCCGGCAGTTCGTTCAACTTCCTCGCCGAGAACATCGTCGACCGCAACCTCGGCGGCTGGGAATTCCCGACCGCGTGGTTCCAGTCGGTGAACTCGATCGCGATCATCGTGCTCGCGCCGATCATCGCCTGGATCTGGGTGAAGATGGGTCGCCGCAATCCGTCGATTCCGCGCAAGTTCGGCCTCGGCCTGCTGTTCAACGGCCTCGCCTTCCTGCTGCTGATGTTCGCGCTATCCTCGCTGATCGACCCGACCAGCATGAAGATTCCGTTCTGGACGCTATTCATGGTCTACGTCATCCAGTCGGTGGGCGAGCTGTGCCTCTCGCCGATCGGTCTGTCGATGGTGACCAAACTGGCGCCGGTGCGCCTGGTCGGCCTGGGCATGGGCGGCTGGTTCCTGTCGACCGGTATCGGCAACAACCTGTCGGGCATTTTCGCCGGCCACGTCAGCGGCGAAGGCGGCATGACCACGGATTCGGCGCTGTCGGGCTACACCTTCGGTTTCTGGGCGCTGCTCGGTGCCGGTCTGGTGCTGTTCCTGATCGCGCCGCTGGTGCAGAAGCTGATGCACGGCGTGAAATAAGCCGCGCTTTCTCCCGATTCATCGGATGCGATACGCAACGGCGGCTTCGGCCGCCGTTGTCGTGTCTGTGGCGGCGCAATCAGTCCTCTTCGCCGCCGATGCCGATCATGTCCTGCAGCCCGAGGCCGAGCTTCGTCATCAGCGCATCCAGCTGCTGTTTTTCCTCGGCGCTGAAATGCGCCAGCAGCGCGCGCTCGCGGGCCAACGCCAGCGGCACGACTTCATCGTAGATGCGATAGCCCGCTTCGCTCAGTTCCAGCACCGAGCGCCGGCGATCGTCGCCGTGGGTGTCGCGCTGCACCAGATCGCGTTCGAGCAGCCGCGCGATGGTGCGGCTGACCGCGACCTTGTCCATCGCGGTGCGCTCGGCGACCCCGTTCGCCGACAGCCCCGGGTTCCGGCCCAGTACCGCGATCACGCGCCACTCGGTGATGCCGATCCCGAAACGGGCGGCGTAGGTATCGGCGATCGCCTGGCTGATCCGGTTCGACAGCACGCTCAGCCGATACGGCAGGAAATGCTCGAGAACGAGCAGGGCGTGCTGATTCGGCATGGCGATGGGGTCTCTGGCGGCGTGGGGCGGGATGGCCGCCATGATCGCCATTCACGGCTGGCTTGCATATAGTTTCAGGTGAAACTATATTCTCGGCTCGCTGCCCGCTGCAACCCTCGGCGCAGTCGTCAAGCACCGCCAACCGGCATCACCAATCAGCACCGCCTCGTCATCAGGAAGCATGTCCATGAACGCACAGTCCTCGCCCGGCACGCCGCTGACCACGTTCGAGAACCCGATGGGGATCGACGGTTTCGAGTTCGTCGAGTTCGCCGCGCCTCCCGGACAGGCGCAGCCTCTGCACGATTACTTCCGCAAGATGGGCTTCACGATGGTCGCGCGGCACAAGACCCGCGCCATCAGTACGTATCGTCAGGGCGACTGCACGTTCCTGATCAACGAAGACCCCGATTCCTTCGCCGCCGATTTCGCCGCCGAACACGGCCCCTGCGCCTGCGGCTTCGCGATCCGCGTCAACAAGCTGGCCGAATGGGTGCGCGTGCAGGCGCTGAAGAACGGCGCCACGCCGATCACGAACAAGGAATTGACCAAGGCCGTGGCCGCGCCGGTGATCGAAGGCATCGGCGGCTGCATGCTGTACATCGTCGATCGCTACGACGACAAGGGCACGATCCACGATCCGGACTACGAATGGCTGCCGGGCGCGGAGATGATGCCGAAGGGACTGGGCCTGACCTTCATCGACCACCTCACCCACAACCTGTTCTTCGGCAATATCGAGACCTGGTCGAACTATTACGAGCGCCTGTTCAACTTCCGCGAGATCCGCTATTTCGACATCAAGGGCGCCAAGACCGGTCTGCTGTCGAAGGCGATGACCGCGCCGGACGGCATCGTCCGCATTCCGCTGAACGAATCGTCCGATCCGAAATCGCAGATCAACGAATACCTCGAACAGTACAACGGCGAAGGCATCCAGCACATCGCCTGCTTCACCAACGACATCTACGCCACCATCGAAGCGATGCACGCGGCGGGCATCCAGTTCCTCGATACGCCGGACACGTATTTCGATGTTGTCGACGAGCGCGTGCCGGGTCACGGCGAGGATCTGCCACGCCTGCGCAGGAACAAGATCCTGATCGATGCCGACCCGGGCGATTCGCAGCGCAAGCTGCTGCAGATCTTCACCCAGAACGCGATCGGCCCGATCTTCTTCGAGATCATCCAGCGCAAGGGCAACGAAGGTTTCGGCGAAGGCAACTTCAAGGCGCTGTTCGAGAGCATCGAGCGCGATCAGATGCGCCGTGGTTTTCTCTGATTTGCAGTGTTCATAGGGTGCGCCTTGGCGCACCGATGCTGAGCCATCGATGATCGAAACGGTGCGCCGAGGCGCACCCCATTCGGGGAACACAATGAAATCCAACGGCTACCAATCCGGTTTCGGCAACGAATTCGCCAGCGAAGCACTGCCCGGCACGCTTCCGGTCGGCCGCAACTCGCCGCAGCGGGTCGCGCACGGTCTGTACGCGGAGCAGATCAACGGCACCGCGTTCACCGCGCCGCGCCACCAGAACCACCGCACCTGGACGTATCGCATCCGCCCGGCGGCGATTCACGGCGGCTTCGTCGCGCACGCGCATCCTGGTTTCAACGGCGACTTCGGCGACGGCCCGGTGCCGCCCGATCAGTTCCGCTGGAGTCCGTTGCCGCTGCCGGGCACCGATGCCGCAGCGGCGCCGATCGATTTCATCGACGGCATGTTCACCATGGCCGGCAACGGCTCGGCGGCCGCGATGTCCGGCGTCGCCATCCATCTGTACGCGGCGAATCGCGACATGCAGGGCCGGTTCTTCTACAACGCCGACGCCGAAATGCTGATCGTGCCGCAGCAGGGTCGTCTGAAGATCGATACCGAGCTGGGCGTGATCGAGATCGAGCCGCAGGAGATCGCGGTGATTCCGCGCGGCATCCGCTTCCGCGTGTCGCTGCCGGATGGTGTCGCGCGCGGTTACGTGTGCGAAAACTTCGGCGCATTCCTGCGCATTCCGGATCTCGGTCCGATCGGCAGCAACGGTCTGGCCAATCCGCGCGATTTCCTCACCCCGAACGCGGCGTTCGAGGATGTCGAAGGCGATTTCGAGTTGATCGCGAAATTCCAGGGTCATCTGTGGCGCGCGCCGATCGGTCATTCGCCGCTGGACGTGGTCGGCTGGCACGGCAACCACGCGCCGTACAAATACGATCTGCGCCGATTCAACACCATCGGCTCGATCAGCTACGACCATCCCGATCCGTGCATCTTCCTGGTGCTCAGTTCGCCGACCGACTCGGCCGGCGTGGGCAATCTGGATTTCGTGATCTTCCCGCCGCGCATCCTCGCGATGGAAGACACCTTCCGGCCGCCGTGGTTCCACCGCAACATCGCCAGCGAGTTCATGGGCCTGATCCACGGTGCCTACGACGCCAAGGCCGAGGGCTTCGTGCCCGGCGGCTGCTCGATCCACAACTGCA
>CAZGBA010000136.1:0-8712 GCA_964523435.1 uncultured Xanthomonas sp. | reverse complement strand
AGCAGGAAATCGATGTTGAGGCTGCGCTCGTGCGCCTCGTCGACGATGATCGTGTCGTAGGCCGACAGCCAGCGATCGGACTGGATCTCGGCCAGCAGGATGCCGTCGGTCATGAACTTGACGGCGGTCTGCTCACCGACGTTATCGTTGAAGCGCACCTGGTAACCAACCAGCGCACCGAGCTGCGTTTTCAGCTCTTCGGCGACCCGTCGCGCGACCGCGCGCGCCGCGATCCGGCGCGGCTGGGTGCAGCCGATCATCCCGGCGGCGCCGCGACCGGCGGCAAGGCACAGCTTCGGCAACTGTGTGGTCTTGCCCGAGCCGGTCTCGCCGGCGATCACCACCACCTGATGTTTGCGGATGAGTTCGACGATGCGTTCGGCCTCGCCGCCGATGGGCAGCGCCGGATCGATCTCGAACGCGGTCGGCAGCGATTTGGCGCGGGCTTCGCGCGCGGTGACCGACTTCGCCAGCGCTTCGGTGAAAGCCGCCTGCGCGCCGGCATCCGCAGCCTTTGCGCTCCAGCGCGACCACAGCCCGAGCAACCGGCCACGGTCGCGCGCCAGCGCGCCGTCGACCGCGCGCCGTGCGTTCTGCAGGGCGCGATCGTGCGGCTTGCCGGGGGCGGCGCCCTTTTTCGCGGATTCGATCGTCGTCATCGATGGCTGTGATCGGAAAAACGGATTTCTAATGCGGTCTGCGGGACGATAGTGTGATTGATCCCCCGTCCGGAGACGAGCCATGGCCAAATCATCGAAAACCGAAAAAGCCGCCAAATCCCTTTCCGCCAACAAGAACGTCGCCAAAGCGCATGCGGATGCTGGCGCGGGCGAGATCGACATCGGGATCTCGTCGTCCGACCGCAAGAAGGTCGCCGAGGGCCTGTCGCGCTTCCTCGCCGACAGCTTTACCCTCTACCTGAAAACCCACAATTTCCACTGGAACGTCAACGGGCCGATGTTCAACAGCCTGCATGTGATGTTCGAGGGCCAGTACACCGAACAGTGGACCGCGCTGGACGAGATCGCCGAGCGCATCCGCGCGCTGGGCTTCAATGCGCCCGGGTCCTATGCCGAATTCATCAAGCTCAGCTCGATCGCCGAAGAACCGGGCCTCACCGACACCGCCGACTGGCGCGAGATGGTGCGCCAGCTGGTCACCGGCAACGAGGCCGTCTGCCGCACCGCGCGCAAGGTGCTGAAGACAGCGGACAACGCCGGCGACGACCCCACCACCGACCTCATGACCCAGCGCTTGAACATCCACGAGAAGAATGCGTGGATGCTGCGGTCGCTGCTGGCCTGATCACCATCGCCGCATCGCCGGGTGGCTGCGCGCAGCCACCCGGCACTGACGCGGTAAACCCGCGAGACGTCAATCCAACGGCGGCGATACCGGCGCCGGCCGGCCCTTGAGATGCAGCTTGAAGAAATCGATATAGCCGGCGTACGCGGGGCCCGCCGTGGCGTAAACCGGATCGGCAACCGCCGTACAGCGCGATGAAGACCCGTAGGCTTGCTTGTACGCAGTGCACAGCGCCAGACCGAAGTCCGGGTAATGCACTTCGACCATCGCTTCCAATTCCTCGATCGTGATCAGACGGCGCACGAACGGCTGGTCGTAGCGCAGCATCACCGGCGGGTCGGCAGGCGACGACGCGGTCACGCTCTGCACGGCGCTGCCGAACTGCGCGAACTTCGGATGTTCGAGCCGCCATGCCGCCTTCGCGATCGGACGATCTTCCGGAACGAGGAACAGATTCGCGAACTCCAGACCGTCGTAGGTGGTTTGCGCATTCACGCCGAACACCGCATTCACGCGCGTGGACTGCCGCGCGACCGGGTCGGGGCTGTCGGGGATCGCCATGTCGTCCTGCAACGCGGTCCACAACGTCAACGTACCGCGCGAACCACCCACGAAAAAGACATTGCGCTTGTCGATTCCGAGTGCCGCCGCGTTGGCGCGGATGAACTGCAGCGCATGGGCGATATCGCGATGCGGGACGCCGGGATCGGTCGGGCTGTCGGCCTCGACTTCATTGGTCACCGGATGCCGGAACTCGATCGACGCGAACGAGAATCCCGCCGCGAGCGCCGGGACCACCAGCGCTTGATAGGTGTCGCGACCGGGCGTGAGCGACTTGCTCATGCCGTTGGGATGCGCCCAGATGACCAGCGGCGCGGGCAGCGACGCAGGCGCCGCACGATAGAAGTCGAAGTTCTGCTCCAGTTCCCGACCTCCGAGCGTCGGTTCGTTCCATGTGGCTGAGCCGTAGCAGAGGTCGGCACCCTGCGCACCCGACGACAGCGGCACAGGCGTACATGCCCATGCCTGCGGCGAAGCGGCGCACGCGAGCAGTGCGGTCGCGCACAGGGCGGAAAGATTGCGGACAGTGAAAACAGGGGGAAAGCGCGAAAGCGATGACATGGGATTCTTCTTCCTGGAAGTGTCGGGGACACGGCCGCAAATCGCGACCGCAGCCGTTCAACGCGCGGGGCCGGATCGCGTTGACCGCATCGCTCAAAAAGCAGAAAGCCCCGCCGAGGCGGGGCTTGTCGAAGCAATGCCTTGACGATCAACGCTTGTCGAGCGGAGCGTAATCGCGCGCGGCATAGCCGGTGTAGATCTGGCGCGGGCGGCCGATCTTGGCTTCCGGATCGGTCTGCTGTTCCAGCCAGTGCGCGACCCAGCCGGCGGTGCGGGCGATCGCGAACATCACCGTGAACATTTCGGTCGGGATGCCCAGCGCCTTGTAGATGATGCCCGAATAGAAATCGACGTTCGGGTAGAGCTTGCGTTGCACGAAGTACTCGTCCTTCAGCGCCGCCTCTTCCAACTTCATCGCCACTTCGAGCAGCGGATCGTTGACGCCCAGCTCGTTCAGCACCTTGTGGCACATCTCGCGGATGATCTTCGCGCGCGGGTCGAAGTTCTTGTAGACGCGGTGGCCGAAGCCCATCAGGCGGAAGCCCGATTCCTTGTTCTTGGCCTTGTCGATCGCCGACTGCACGTTTTCCGGGCGGCCGATCTCTTCCAGCATTTTGAGCACGGCTTCGTTCGCGCCACCGTGCGCCGGACCCCAGAGCGCAGCCACGCCCGCGGCGACGCAGGCGTAGGGATTGGCGCCGGTGGAACCGACCAGACGGACCGTCGAAGTGGAAGCGTTCTGCTCGTGATCGGCATGCAGGATGAAGAGCAGATCCAGCGCCTTGGCCGCCACCGGGCTGAGCGCGAGCGGCTCGCTCGGCACTTCCTTCATCATGTGCAGGAAGCGGGTGACGTATTCGAGATTGTTCTTCGGGTAGCGGATCGGCCAGCCGATGGAATAGCGATAGCACGAGGCCGCGATGGTCGGCACTTTCGCGATCAGACGGATCGCGGCCATGCGGCGCTGTTCGGCGTCTTCAAGATCGAGGGTGTTGTGATAGAAGCTGGCCATCGAGCCGAGCATGCCGACCAGCATCGCCATCGGATGCGCGTCGTGGCGGAAGCCGAACAGAAAGGTGCGGAAGGCCTCGTGCATCATCGTGTGATGCGTGACCTCGTGCTCGAACTTCGAGAACTCCTGCTGGTTCGGCAATTCGCCGTTCATCAGCAGGTAGGCCACTTCGAGGAAGCTGGAATGCTCGGAGAGTTGTTCGATCGGGTAGCCGCGATACATCAGTACGCCGTTGTCGCCATCGATGTAGGTGATGGCGGAACGGCACGACGCGGTGGCCATGAAGCCGGAGTCGTAGGTGAACAGGCCGGTTTCTTTCGGCAGCTTGGCGATATCGACGCAGGGGTTACCGAGGGTCCCGGTGTGGACCGGGAGGACGACCGACTTTTCGCCGGTGTTCACGGTGACCTGGGTTGGGACAGAAGAATCCTGTTGAGACACGGCGCACTCCCAGTGAAGCTTGTCATGACATGAACATCGGCCTGCGCAAGGGCGGCGGAACGTTCGGGGAAGGAAGCCGCAACCGCAGTCGCGACGAACGGCGATTATTGCATACCGTTATTCGAGCGCCGGCTCTGGACTTTGGTCGAAGGCGCATCGCCGGGCCGCAACGAGCGGACACGACAACGGCCGCCTGGTGGCGGCCGTTGAGGGGTGCATACGGTACGCGTCGCGAACGTAGGGTGCGCCTGAGCGGCGGACCCGTTCGCGCAGCGCGATTACTTGCCGTAGCGCTTGCGGAACTTGTCGACGCGACCGCTGGTGTCGATCAACTTGTGCTTGCCCGTGTAGAACGGATGCGAGGACGAGGAGATTTCGACCTTGATCAGCGGGTATTCGTTGCCGTCTTCCCACTTCGTCGTTTCCTTGCTGCCAAGGGTCGAGCGGGTGAGGATCTTGAAGTCCGAGGTCACGTCCTGGAACACGACCTGACGGTAATCGGGATGGATGTCGGCCTTCATGGCGGCACCAGAGTTGAGCGGAAAGCCGGGCATTATAGCGATGCACCGCTCCCCGCTCAAGCCTTGATTCACCCTCGCAGGGCACGTCGCCGCCCCCGCGCTCAATCGGCGCGCAAAGCGTTGCGGATCAAGGCCTCGAAGGCCGCCTGGTCATAGTGCATCAGGATCTCGGCATTGTCCGGACGGCCGCTGCGACGGTTCCAGTCCACCACCGTGGCGCCACGGGTCTCCGCCCCGGTCAGTTCCACCCGCAGCGGCCGGAGTACGCGTTCGCGCACGCCCTCCGGCGCCACCAGCAGCGCCATGGCCAGCGCATCGGCGGCATGCCAGCGCTCGCCGCGCAGCCCGGCGGACCATTCACGGGTCTTGCGCGAGATCGCCTCGTAGAACTTCGCCCGCGGATGCCCGGCCTGCAGCCAGCGCTCGACCTCGGTATGCAGAAAGCCGTGACGGATCACCGCCTCCCAATCCGCAACCTCGACGACCTTGCCGGCAGCGGCGAACGCATCGAACACCAGGTGCGCCGCCTCCGGGTCGAAGCCGATGTTGAACTCGGCGGTCGGCGTGGTGTTGCCCTGCCCGGTCACGGCACCGCCCATCACCACCATGCGGCCGACCCGCTGCGGCAAGCTCGGGTCGAGCTTGAGCGCTACCGCGAGATTGGTCAGCGGCCCGAGCATGCACACCACCAGTTTGCCGGCGTGCGCGTGCGAAAGCCGGATCATCGCCTGCGCGGCGTGCTCGGCCTCGGCCTGTTTCAGCGCCGGCGCGTAGCCGATATCGCCGAAACCATCGCGACCATGCACGTACGAAGCATCCGGAGCAGGATGCAGCAGCGGCGCATCGCAACCGGCGAACACCGGCACATCCACGCCAGCGACTTCGCAGAGCTTCAGCGCGTTGGCGACCGTGTGCTTCAGGCCGACATTGCCGGCAGCGATGGTGAGCGCAACGACCTCATGATGCGGAGCATCGAAGGCCATCAGCAGGGCCAGCGCGTCGTCCACGCCCGGGTCGGTATCGATCAGCAGGGGATGTCTATTCGTCATCGAGCGATTATGCCGGCTGACGCCGCCGCATGCGATGCGGCCGTCGGCTGACGATAGAATTCCGGCATGCACAGGAGCCGAACATGACCCCCGCCGTCACGCCCTTCTTCCACGCCGACAGCTGGACCTGGAGCTACGTTGTCGCCGATCCGGAGAGCCGCCAGGCCGCGATCATCGATCCGGTGCTGGATTTCGACGCGAAATCCGGACGCACATCGACGACATCGGCACAGCAGCTCGTCGACCACATCCTCGATCAGTCGCTGGACGTGCGCTGGCTCCTGGAGACCCATGCGCACGCCGACCATCTCAGCGCCGGGCACTGGCTGAAATCGCAATGCCCGCAGGCGAAGCTGGCGATCGGCGAAGGCATCCGCAAGGTGCAAAAGACCTTCCGGCCCATCTTCAATCTCGGCGAACATTTCCCCGCCGACGGCTCGCAGTTCGATCATCTGTTCGCGGACGGCGAGCGCTTCGCATTGGGCGGTATCGAAGCCGAAGTGATCGCGGCGCCGGGACATACCAACGACAGCGTCGCCTACCGCATCGGCGATGCATTGTTCGTCGGCGACTCGATCTTCATGCCCGATGGCGGCACCGCGCGCTGCGATTTCCCCGGCGGCGATGCGCGCATGCTGTACCGCTCGATCCATCGCCTGTTCGCACTGCCCGACGATACGCGCGTCTTCGTCTGCCACGACTACGCGCCCGGCGGCCGCGCCTATGCCTGCGAAACCACGATCGCTGCACAGAAACTCGGGAACATCCACGTGCGCGACGGCGTCAGCGAAGACGACTTCGTCTCAGTACGCACCGCACGCGATGCGACGCTTGCGATGCCTGCGCTGCTGCTGCCGTCTGTGCAGATCAACATCCGTGCCGGACAGTTGCCCGATCCGGAAGACAACGGCGTGCGTTACCTGAAGCTCCCCCTGGACCAGTTCTGAAGCGCGCTGTGCGTCCGCTCAGTTGGAGGTATCGGCTCGTGTGGATCCGATCGGAGACAAGGTCTGTCCAGCAGCTCAAGGCAACAGCGTGCCGGGAACTGCGGTTTGGGTGCTCGCCCGCAGCAGGGCATCGACATCCGGCTCCAGACTCTTCATGCCCCAATCGCGACCGACCGCCAGCGCCTGCTCCGGCGTCGCGCCACGCAGCCAGCGCTCGCGCAGCGCCATCATCGCACCCACCCGGTTACCGCTGGCGCAATGCACCAGCAGCGGACGATCGCCGGCATCTGCGATGAGCCGGTCCAGCGCCTGCACATTGTCGCGCGTCAGTCCCGCAGCACCGCCGACCGGCAGATTGCGGTAGTCCAGGCCGAGACCGCGCACCGTCGCGGCTTCGTCGAGATCGGGCGTTTCCGTATCGGCGCGCAGGTCGATCACCACAGCGATGCCATGGGTTGGCAATGCCCGCAGTTGTTCGGCCGTGGGTTGGCCGCCGGAATACCGGCCATTGCCCTGCACGCGCAGCCACGCATCGGCACTGGCGACAGACGCCGGCATGGCGGGTTCGGGTTCGCGCGCGGACAACACCGACAGCGCGGATACGGAAGCGGCCGTCGATACCAGCGCAACGACGACGAGACGACGGAAGGACATGGTGGTTTTCCCTGAGGAGTGCGAACGATTCATTGCGGCAGATGCTGCTGCGTCCAGCCGACGATCTGCGCCAGCGACAGCGCACCGGACATGCGCGCGATCTCGCGCCCGCGATGCAACAGCACCATCGTCGGAATACTGCGGATATTGTAGCGTTGCGCCAGACCAGACTCGGCCTCGGTATCGAGCTTGGCCAGCCGCACACGCGGCTCCAACTGCGCGGCGGCGGCTTCGAACTGTGGCGCCATCATCCGGCACGGGCCGCACCATGCGGCCCAGAAATCGATCAGCAGCGGCAGATCGCTGCGCAATGCGTGCGCCTCGAACTTTGCGGCGGACAGCGCCAGCGGCGCGGCCTCGAACAGCACGCGCTTGCAGCGGCCGCAGACCGGGTCGTCGCCCAGACGTCCGGCGGGCAATCGATTGAGCGCATCGCAATGCGGGCAGGCGATTTCAAACGTCTCGACAGATGCATCGTGCGACATGATTCAAGCCTCCGGGGGAACGGCGAAACGGGCGGCGATACGGCGCGCACGCGGCGCCAGCCAGACGATGACCGGCGTCGCCACCCCCCAGGCCAGCGCCCAGCGCTGCAACCAGCGCATCAGCGCCTGCATCTGCCAGACATCCAGCGCGAGCGTCAACGCGAGCGTGACGATGGCGGTCATGCCGCCGCCCATCAGGAACGCGAACATCCAAGGAAACCAATGTTTTGGCAGGCGTTTATCGCTCATGTCTGATTTCAGTCGAACGACAGCGGCGTGGGCATCATGAAATCCTCTGCCTGTGTTTGCGCGCTCAAGCCGGCGTCACCGGCACATGCACCGCACCGTCGGCATCGATCACGCGCACATCCACCGACACGCCATCACGTACGCTCTGGGTCACGATGCAGAACTGCTCGAACTGGGCGAGGACGCGATCGAACTGTTCCAGATCGGCGGCCTTGTCGGACAGATGGATCGCGACATCCGCATGCGGGATGCGCCAACGGCCTTCCGTGTTGCGGCCCTTCTTCGCGACGATCTCGGCGCGGATCGGGCCCGGCGCGTTCTTGAATTTGCGTAGCGCGAACAACAGACTGGCGCCAAGACAGTTCGCGATACCGGCCAGCAGCAGCGCCGAAGGATTCGGGCCACCGCCCTCGCCGAGCGGTGCGGGCTCGTCGGTATGCAGGGCCTCCAGCGCGGTGCCCTCGAAGCTCACCTTGAAGGCGTACGGGCCTTCCTGTTCCAGCACGATGCGGATACCGTCGTCTTCGCTCATGTTGCAGCTTCCTGGTGTTGCGGCGCGACTTCGGCGCTTGCAGCCGTCTTGCGCCGGATGAGGACGTAATACAACAGCGGAATGACGACCAGCGTCAACACCGTGCTGACCAGAATGCCGAAGATCAACGACACCGCCAGCCCGTTGAAGATCGGATCGTCGAGGATGAAGAACGCGCCCAGCATCGCCGCAGCGGCAGTCAGCACGATCGGCTGCGCGCGCACCGCGCAGGCATCGATCACCGCCTCGCGAAGCTCCCGGCCTTCCGCGATCGACTGGTTGATGAAGTCGACCAGCAGAATCGAATTGCGCACGATGATGCCGGCCAGCGCGATCATGCCGATCATCGATGTCGCGGTGAACTGCGCGCCGAGCAGCGCATGCCCCGGCATCAC
>CAZGBA010000135.1:0-8798 GCA_964523435.1 uncultured Xanthomonas sp. | reverse complement strand
GCGCCGGACACCTTCATCACCTTGGTGATGGCCATCGCCATGACCCGCACCACCCACTGCATGACGCCGAGGTGGTAGAGCACGGCCATGAACGAGGCGAAAAAGATCACCGTCGGCAGTGCATGGAAGATGAAGACGAAGCCGTATTTGTCCTGGTCGGCGAAGCCGCCGAGGATCATCTTCGAGCCTTCGGTGGTGAACCCGATCAGGGTCACGAACGTCTTGCCCAGCCCCTCGAAGATCGCGCCGCCCCAAGTGGTCATCAGCACGAACGCCGCGAAGGCGATCTGCAATGCCACGCCGGTGCCGACCAGCTTCCAGTCCACCGCTTTCTTGTTGTTCGAGAATGTCCATGCGATGCAGATCAGCACCGCCAATCCGAACAGGCCGAAGCCGATCCGCGTCAAAGCTTCCATCAATTCGCTCCCCAGGCCATCGGCCGAACCCGGGCAGGGTAGGCCAGCGGGGCGGGGCGGGGCAACCCGAGCCATTCCTGTTCGCGGCGCGAAGGGGTGGGCCGGGAGGCACGAATGGGGCGCTGAACCCCCTCCCGGCCTCCCCCTTCGCGATGCGCAAGGGGAGGGGTGCGTCCGTTCACACGTCCCGCGCCACCACCCGGTTGCAGCCTTCCTGCTTGGCCACCTGCAGCCGGCGGTCGGCGCTGCGCAGCAGCGACGACACGTCGTTGCCGTCGTTGGGATAGGTGGCGAGCCCGCCGCTGAAGGTGATCCGCAGCGGGTCGCCGCCGCGTTCGGCCACGAACGGCCGTTCCGCCATCATGTGCCGCAGCCGATCCAGCCGCTCCCAGGCATTGCCGATCGGGCAGCGCAGCAGCAGGACGAATTCCTGACCGCCGATCCGCACCAGACGCTCCTTCGAATGCAGGATCTCGCGCATCGAGCCGGCGATGTGGCGGATGGCGCGATCGCCGGCCAGATGGCCGTACTCGACATTGATGCGCTTGAAGTCGTCCAGGTCCAGCAGCGCCAGGGTCAGCGACACGCCTTCTTCGCGCACCGAATCCAGGATCATCGGCATCCGCTGCACCAGCCATGCGCGATTCGGCAGTCCGGTCAGGCCGTCGCTGCCGGAGGATTCGATCAGCCGCTGCATCCGGTAAACAATCGTCGTGGTCAACAGCGTCATCAACAGCATCAGCACCAGCCGCTCGACCTGGCCGCCGATCGAGACGGTGCCGTAGTCGATCGAGATCAGCTCATCCGGCGAACGGGCGCCCGCCAGCAGCATGGCCACCATCGCGGCGTACTGCAGCATCGCCATCGCGCCCGCGTACAGGGTCAGCCGTCCGTCGTTGCGCAGCGCGGTCATGCCGATCGAAAACAGATAGAAGCACCACACCACCATGCTGTTGAACGGCGCCACCGGGTCGCTGAAGTGCAGCAGTCCCACCACCAGCGTGGTGGTGGTGACGTCGTAGGTGGTGGTGGCGTAGGGCAGCCAGCCATGACGGCGGCGATGGCCGGCCAGCACCAGCCAGATCTGCGCGCAGACATTGATGAAGATCGAAGCGCCCAGGCCGATCATCAGCTCGGTCGTACTGCCGGTGCCGAGATTGCCGATGATCGCCACCGGCGGCAGCAGCAGCGTCAGCGCGGACAGCAGTGCGCGGACGCGGGCCACCAGCAGTTCGCCGCCAGCGCCGAGATCGAGCATGACTTCGTCCGGGCGCGAGAACAGCGTCCGCAGCAGATCCCGCTTCCAGTCGCCGGTGATGCTCATGCCGTTCCGAAATCTCCATGTCGATGTGCGCACAGGATAGCGTCGTGGGCCGCGCTTGAGGATGCGGCGTCGCTGCCGCCGCGCCTGATTGCGTCATGGCCCCTGCCGCGACGCAACATGGCCGTATGATGACGACTCGTTCATGACGCTTATGGAAGAGAACCGATGAGCATGCGCAACGATCGCAAACGTCAACGAAGCGCTGTCCTCGCCATCGCTGGAGTCATCGCCACGTTCCTGACGTGCCCGATCACCGCCAGCGCACAGTCGGGCCTGAGGATGGATCAGGTCTACATGCTCCAGCCGCACAACAGCTACGAACACAGCGCGCAGCTTTCGAGCTGGCTCACTGCCGGTTACCGCACGCTGGAACTGGATGTGCAGGACCAGACATCCTGGTGGACGCATCCGCGCGGGCCGTACGTGGCGCACGATGGTGGTCCGGTCAACAACAACTGCAGCGGCACCGCCGATCGCCTGGCCGATTGCCTCGACGACATCGTCGCGTGGCAGAACGCCCACCCCGGCGAGGCGCCGATCGTGGTCTTCATCGACATGAAAACCCGGTGGGACAATGCGCTGAGCGCGTGGGATGTGGGCAGGATCGACGCGCTCGACAGCTTCGTCTCGGGTTATCTGGGCACGCGGCTCTATCGTTACAGCGATCTTCGCAACCAGATCGCCGGTGCGCCCGGCGCGACGCCGCGCGAGAAATTGAAGGCGATCGGCTGGCCGGCGTTCGATGCCCTGCGCGGCAGGATCGTCGTCGGCTTCACCGGTGGCCGGATCGGCGCGGTGAATCAGGGCATGGCCGACATGATCGCGCTCCGCGGCGCCGCCGCCAGCGCCTTCATGTGCCCCGATGTCGACGCGCCGGATCCCGGCGAGGTGTCGGGCACGGTCGATGGCATGTCCGCCGCCGCGTCCGGCCAGGTGCTGTGCGCCAACGTGCAGGCCGGCGATCACTATCAGATCGTCGCCAATCGCGCGGCGGAATATCGTCAGATGATGCATCTGTGGAGCGCCGCCGGGGACTTCAACAGCACCAGTTTCGAGGCCACTTACATCGCGATGGCGCACGGTGTCTCGGCGGTCGGAATGGACGTGACCAACTCGCTTGCGGACCCCAATGTGTCGGTGCCGGCATGGACCTCCACCATTCCGCTGGTCGGCGTGCGGCGTGGCCTGCCGGGGTATTTCACGCTGCGGCCGAAAAGCGCCAGCGGCACGCGCTGCATCGGCACCCGCAACAACGGTTATTCCAACGGTTCGCAGATCGACCAGGAGTTGTGCACGGGCGGCTTCGACCAGCAGTTCGTGTACACCGCCGAAGGCCAGCTCCGGCCCAGAGGCAGCAACCCCTATTGCATGGATATCTCCGGCGGCAGCGCCGGCAGCGGCAAGGCGATGCATCTGTGGAACTGCGATGGCGGCAGTTCGGAAAAATGGCGATTGACGCCCAGTGGGCAACTGCGCAGCGTCAACAACAGCAGCTACTGCGCAACCGTGCCCGGCGGCAGCCTGTCGACAGGCCTCCAATTGCGGACGGAGGTTTGCGGCACTGCGCTATCGCAACAGTTCGAGCTGTTGAGGGTTGCGGATTGGCCGCAAACCTCGTTTTAAGGCATACGAATCAAGGGTTGCGTGATTCGGTCTTCTCCGGTTGAGGCAGTTGGGCGTCGACGGAGACGCCGTGCACCGCCACCCAGGCCGCCAACGCCAGGAACAGCGCCGCCGCAGCCATGCGTGCGGCCTTGAGTGGCAGTTTCGCGGCGAAACGGCTGCCAAGCACCACCACCGGCACGTTCGCCAGCAGCATGCCCAGGGTGGTGCCCATCACCACCGGCCACAGCAGCGGCGATTTGGCCGCCAGCACGACGGTGGCGATCTGGGTCTTGTCGCCGATCTCGGCAATGAAGAAAGCGATGACCGTGGCGATGAACGCGCCGCGCGCGGGCAGCGTTTCGCCATCTTCGTCGATCGTGTCGGGCTTCAGCGTCCACAGGCCGATGGCGAAGAAACTGCCGGCGACGATCCAGCGCAGCACATCCGGCGTGAGGTAACTCGCGGCCAGCGCGCCGAGCCAGGCGGCGAGCGCGTGGTTGAGCACGGTGGCGACGAAGATGCCGGCGATGATCGGCCACGGCCGGCGGAAGCGTGCGGCCAGCAACAGGGCGAGCAGTTGGGTCTTGTCGCCGATCTCGGCGATGGCGACCACCAGCGTCGACATGCCGAGCGTCGACAGCGCGTCGAGGTTGGACAGCGGGGAAACATCCATGGGAACTCCAGTGCCGGGCTTTCGTATGGACGCGAAGACAGATATCGCGCAGCCCGGTATGGCACGCGATATCCGCCTTCGGTCTTGCCCGACAGCGCAGCGCTTCCGCGATTGCGATGCCATCCGCGCCATGGCCTGCGGGCCAAGTATGTTGACGCGGTTCCCGGCGGATACATGCGCCGGAGGGCTACTCCCCGGAGGGCGAATTCCCCGATGAAGGGGCGCGCATTGTAACCGTTCGGACGACATGCGACGCGTCGGTATACTGGCCCCATCCTCAGCGTTCGCGGAACATCATGATGAAATACCGTCGTCTTGGATCGACCGGTCTGCAGGTGTCCGCGCTGTCGTTCGGTGCATGGATCACGTTCGGCCAGCAGATCGGCCGTAGCGTCGCGCGCGATCTGATCGCTGCCGCCTGGGACAATGGCGTGAATTTCTTCGACAACGCCGAGGTGTACGCCCGCGGCGAGGCCGAACGGGTGATGGGCGACGTGATCGCCGATCTGCGGCTGCCGCGCGACGGCTACGCGGTGTCGAGCAAGGTGATGTTCGGTTCCGTCGACGAGCCGAAACCGATGCAGCGAGGCCTCTCGCGCAAACATGTACGCAATGCCTGCGACGCCGCGCTGAAGCGCCTGCGCGTGGACTACCTTGATCTGTATTACTGCCATCGCCCCGACCCCGACACGTCGATCGAGGAAACGGTGTGGGCGATGGATACGCTGATCCGCCAGGGCAAAGTGCTGTACTGGGGCACCTCGGAATGGTCGGCCGCACAGATCCGCGAAGCCGCGAAGATCGCGAAGCACCATTCGCTGCATGCGCCGTCGATGGAGCAGCCGCAGTACAGCCTTCTGCACCGCGAACGCGTCGAACTGGAATACGCGCCGCTCTATGCCGAGCTCGGTCTGGGCACCACCACATGGTCGCCGCTTGGTTCCGGTCTGCTCACCGGAAAATACAACGCGGCCATTCCCGGCGATGCCCGCCTTGGTCTGGAAGGTCACGGTTGGCTGCAGGATCTGATCATGGGCGACCGCGAAGACCGGCGTCTGCAGCGCGCACGGAAATTCAGCGCGCTCGCGGCCGAACTCGGATTGCCGCCAGCGCCGTTGGCGATCGCCTGGTGCCTGCGCAACCCGCACGTATCGACCGTCATTCTTGGCGCCAGCCGGGTCGAGCAATTGCTGCAGAACCTCGAAGCATTGACGCTCGCCGACACCGTCGAAGATGCGGTGTGGCGGCGCGTGGAAGCTGCGACCAGCTGATTCCGGAACAACGCGATTCTGGAACAAAGCGACGCCCCGGTCGGGGCGTCGCATCTGAAGCGTTTCAATCCACGCGAGGCGGTGGCGGTGGTGGAGCGGGCGGAGCCGGGGGCATCGGCGGCATCGGCGGCATCGGCATCGCGCCGTTGCCGTCGTCTTCCCAGGTCTGCATCTGGCCGTCCTTGTCGATCATCACGATCTTGCGGTGGGTCATCGTCGCAGCGCCGTCGGGTCCGTGCGGTGCGGCGCCGGCCTTCGGCGGATGCGGCGGCGCAGGCGGTGCCGGTGGTGCGGGCGGCATCGGTGGCATCGGCGGGAACAGCGCGGCCTTGGGCACTTTCAATTGCGCGCTGGCGGATTTGCGGTCGCGCAGGTAATCGACTGCGACGCTGCTGTCCGCAGGCTTGTCGCGCAGCGCATCCATCATCGCCCTTGGGGTCTTCACCGGCTTGCCATCGACGCGCTGGATCACATCGCCGGCCTGCAACTGCCCCAGCGACGGTCCGGTGCTGAGCACCAGCACACCCGAGTCGGTGCCGAAATAACGCCCCAGCGAGGCATCCACCGATGCCAGATTCAAGCCGTTCCAGCGGAACGCTTCGGCCAGCCGCTGCTGGCCCTGGCAGGCTTCGCCGAGTTTGCAGTCGAAACGGAACACCTGCGTCTGCATGTCGTGCGGACCTTTGATGCCGGTGGGCGCGCGCAGCATCTGTTCGTGCGCTTGCTTCCGGCATGCTTCCTCATCGCCCTTGCAGTCGATCCGGATCACGCGCTTGTCGATGCGCGGCGCACCGTGCGCACCGCCTTGTCCTTCGTCGTCGCGGAAGACGAAGACGTGCGGCGCGTCGCCTGCGCCCGGGAAATGCGCACCGTCGGACCCTTCGACATCGAAGCGATCGGTTTCGATGTCGATGACGCCGTCTCCGAGCTGGCGGACGACGACATTGCCCTCCGGATGCATCATCCGGCCGTCGCCTGCGAAGACCATGATCCGGCTGCCCAGTTTGGGTTTGACTTCGACTTCCGTTTCCCTGTCGCCGCGTGCATAGACCAGTTTCACGGCCATCTTCTCGTCGAGGTTCTGCAGTTGCCTGCGCGCGTTTTCGACCCGCGCTTCCGGCGAACCGCCCTCGATGGTCTTGCCGCCGATGCGCAGCAGGCGGTCTCCGCTCTTGATGCCCGCTGCGGCAGCGGCGCCGTCCGGAGTGACGCCCGCGATGCGCACGCCACCGCCGTCATCGGGCGCGAACAGCACGCCGATCACCGGGCGCGATGCGGGAAGCGCATGATCGAAGCCGGCGCCGAAGCGGGCGCGGTCGCCGCCGTATTCGCGGGTGAGTTCGGCCAAGCGCTTGGCCGAGCGACTCACGTCTTCGCGCGCCGCGTCGATCTTTTTCTGTTGTTCGGGTGTCGGTGTCTTGGATTGGGTCAGCGCAGCGCCAGCGAACGACAATCCGCAGACAACGGCCAGAGCGAGGAGTTGGGGGCGTAGCGGTCTCATGGGAACCTCGGGCAGTGGAACGAAAAGGAAACACGGAACATCAATCGATACTGACCAGTGCGCCGTCCAGCCGTCCGCCATCGGCGGCGAGCAGGCGCAGCGTGCTTTCGAAGCCTGCGGATCGCTGCAGCGTGTCGACGCGCGCCTGCCACAGCACGCGTTGCTCGGCCGTCGCCAGACCCGGCTGCGCCAGCTGTGCGTCGATCGTGGCCAGCTCGGCGTCGAAAGTGCCCGCGAGTGCGGCGGCCGGGCCGCTTTCGACCCGTGTGTCGCGCGCGTAGGTCAACAGGGTTTCGAGCTGCGCGGAGGCGGTGTACAGGGTTTCCAGCGCCGTGTCGGCATCGTCAGGTGGCGGCGCGATCGACTGTGCGATGTTCGCGGTGGAGGGCACTTTGCCGGTGCGCTGATGGGGTCGCTCCGCACTGCGACGCGTATGCGCTGGGCGCTTGGTGCTCGCTGCGATCGATAGTGTCCGTGTGGAGCGGCCATCGCCGGTTGCAGTGATGACAGGATCGATCGCGGTCGGCGGAACGATGGCTGTCGGTGTCGGCGCGTTCGCATCCGTCGATGTCGCGGCGGGCGACGCAGCCATGGGCGACGCTGTCGTAGACGATGCGGGCGTGGGCCCGGCACTGCGATCCGCATCGCGCAGCATCCACGCCGCAGGCAGCGCGGTCAGCGCGAACAGCGATGCGGCCAGCGCCAGCCATGTGCGGTTGCGCCCGCGCGCTTTCTTCTGATCGAGTCGTGCGGCGATCGCCGGCCATGCGGATGCGGGCGGCGCTTCCAGCGGCAGTGCGGCGAACGTGTCGCCCCAGTCGGACGGATGCGGACCGGTTTGATGCGGGGAGCGGGAAGCGTCAGCCATGGGCGGCCTCGCGGAGTGGCAGTGCGGTGGGTTCGAGAAGCTCGCGCAGGCGGCGCGTACCGCGCGCGAGCTGGGATTTCGAAAAGCTGGGCGTCCGCTGCATCAGTGCGGCGATCTCGTCGTGGGTGTAGCCCTCGGCGTGATACAGCCACAGCACGGTGCGGGTGTTCGCCGGCAGCGCATCGAGCGCACGCTGCAGACACGCGGCATCGGCGGCGGCGGGCGGTGGTGGCGTGCGGTCGTCGACCCAGTCGGATTCGTCGCCGTGGCTCGCGTCTTCATCGTCGCTGCGGCGGCGACGGCGCAGCGCCATCAGCGCCTCGTTGACCGCGATCTGTCGCAGCCAGCCCCAGAACGGACTGCCTTCCACAGACTCCACGCCGGCGCGCCCGGCCCGATTGCCGCGGAACTCGCCGATCCGGGCGATGACCTTGAGCATGGTGTCCTGCAGCACGTCCGCCGCCTGTTCGCGCTCGCCGCAGATCCGCAGCGCCAGCGTGAACACCGGCCGCTCGAACCAGCGGTAGACCTGCTCGAACGCCGCGTGCTCGCCCCGGCGCATGCGCGCGAGCAGGGCGTCGGGCACATCGATGGCGAAGCTGGAGGGTCGCGAGGTCATGTCCTGGTGTGGATGCGCCAGCGGGCGAAAGCGTCGCAGACCCATCGATAGTCACTGGTCTGCCGCTGCTCTGACCCTATACTGACCCGATTCCAGCAGGGAGGGTTCCAGATGGGCGGTTTCATCGGTTTCGCACTCGTCGTTCTCGGTATCATCATCTTCTTCAAGGCCGTGCGGATGGTTCCGCAGGGCTACGAGTGGACGGTGGAGCGCTTCGGCAAGTACACGCGCACGCTCTCGCCGGGCCTGCATTTCCTCATCCCGCTGTTCTACGGCGTCGGCCGCAAGATCAACATGATGGAACAGGTGATGGACGTGCCCAGCCAGGACGTCATCACCAAGGACAACGCCGTGGTCAAGGTCGACGGCGTGGTCTACTTCCAGGTGCTCGACGCCGCCAAGGCCGCGTACGAAGTCGCCCAGCTCGAAGTGGCCATCCTCAATCTGGTCATGACCAACATCCGCACCGCGATCGGTTCGATGGACCTCGACGAATCGCTGTCCAAGCGCGACGAGATCAA
>CAZGBA010000134.1:0-8918 GCA_964523435.1 uncultured Xanthomonas sp. | reverse complement strand
TACCACACCCGGACGCTCAAAGAGGCTTGTTCTGCGACATAGAATCTCCCACAGGAATCGCTCCTACAGGGTCAAGGGAGAATCCGCCCTCGCCGTTCACCCGGGGTGTCCATGTCCGAAAACGGCGAGTCGCCGCCATCGCGACGGCCTATGATCGCGCCATGACCGACGCCCTCGCCACCATCGATACGCTGCCTTCACGAGAAATCTGTTTCCGGGCGATGGCCGCTAAGGATCATCGCTTCGACGGCCTGTTCTTCATCGCGGTGCGCAGCACCGGCATCTACTGTCGGCCGGTGTGCCCCGCAGCTGCGCCGAAGCGGGAAAACATCACCTTCTACGCGAACGCCGCCGCAGCCACTGCGGCAGGCTACCGGCCCTGCCTGCGCTGCCGGCCGGAGCTGTCGCCCGAGGCGCATACGCAGGTGCGCGAGGATGCGGTGCGTCGCGCGCTGGCATTGATCGCCGACGGTGCGCTGCAGGACGGCAGCGCCGACGCACTGGCGGCGCGGGTCGGACTGAGCGCACGGCAGTTGCAGCGGGTGTTCCTCGCACATGTCGGCGCGACGCCGCACACGGTGCATGCAACCCGCCGGTTGCTGCTCGCGAAACAACTGCTGACCGAAACCGCATTGCCGGTGACCGATGTCGCGCTGGCGGCGGGCTACAACAGCCTGCGGCGCTTCAACGCCGCGTTCAAGAGCGGCTGCGGGATGCCGCCGAGCGCGATCCGCCGGCTGAAATCGGCGTCCGTCGCACCCAGCGGCACCCTGACCCTGCGTCTGGGCTATCGGCCGCCGCTGAATTTCCCGATGCTGCTGCGCTTTCTCGCCAAGCGCGCGATTCCCGGCATCGAACGCGTGAATGACGACAGCTACGAGCGCGTGATCGGCCCCGCCGTGGCATCGAGCTGGATCCGGGTGCGCGCCGCCACGGAACGCCCGGAATTGCTGCTGGAAATCGGCAACGCCGATCCGCGCGCGATTCCGGGCATCGTGCGCCGGGTGCGGCGCATGTTCGATCTCGATGCCGATCTGCGCGCCGTGCATGCGGTGTTCGCCACCGACCCGTTGCTCAAGCTGGCGATCGATCTGCATCCCGGGATGCGCGTGCCCTGCGCTTGGGACGGATTCGAACTGGCGGTGCGCGCGGTGCTCGGGCAACAGATCAGCGTGGCCGGTGCGACCACGCTGGCGCGGCGCCTGGTGGAGCACTGGGGCGAGCCGCGAATCGATGCCGCAGCGAACCAGATCGGCCTCGACCGCACGTTCCCTTCGCCCGAACATCTGCGCGACGCACCGCTGGAAACCATCGGCCTGCCGCGCACGCGCGCCGCGACCCTGCGCGGGCTGTCGGCGGCGGTGGCGGACGGACGCCTGTCGTTCGATGCGGGGCAGCCCCTGCAGGATTTCGTCGAATGCGCGACCGCCCTGCCCGGCATCGGCGCATGGACGGCGCAGTACATCGCGATGCGCGCGCTGGCGCTGCCGGATGCCTTCCCGGCCGGCGATCTGGTACTGCAGCAGCGACTGGCGCCGCCGGGAATCGCGCGCCTGAGCGAACGCGCGACCGAAGCGAGATCGCAGTCGTGGCGGCCGTGGCGCGCATATGCGGTGCTGCATCTGTGGCATCTGCCTGCCGACATCGCCAGGAACGGCAGCATGGAGACCGCCGCCGCATGAGCACGCTTTTCTTCGAGCGCTTCGACACGCCCATCGGCACGCTGACCATCGCTGCGGATGCCGGCGGTCTGCGCCACATCGAATTCCCGAGCAATCGCCATCCGGTGGATCGTTTCGATTGGGCGCAGGGCGCGCGCGGCGACGCAGCGGAAACACTGTGCACGACGCGCGAACAGTTGCTGGAATACTTCGCGGGCACGCGCCGCGATTTCGATCTGCCGCTGGCGCCGCAGGGCACCGCGTTCCAGATGCAGGTGTGGCGGATGTTGGCGACGATTCCGTTCGGCGACACGTGGAGCTATCGCGATCTGGCACGCGCCATCGGCAAACCCGATGCCATGCGCGCGGTCGGCGCGGCGAACGGGCGCAATCCGCTGCCGATCGTGCTGCCCTGCCATCGCGTGATCGGCGCCGACGGCAGCTTGACCGGTTTCGGCGGCGGGCTGCCGATCAAGGAAGCGCTGCTGCGTCTGGAAGGCGCGCTGCCGGCGCAGCGCAGCGGCGGGGATCTGTTCGGCTGAGCCGCATTCACGCACTGCCAAAACAAAACGCCCGGCACGAGGCCGGGCGTCTGCTCAAAGTATGGCTGTGGAGATCAGCGGATCGACGGATCCAGCATGCGCAGCGCGTCGTAGATATCGACCTGTCCGGTGCGCGCGATGTCTTCGCTGGTGTAGACGCGTCCGTTGACCGGTGCGCAGCGCTGCGGTTTGCCGTCCTTGGTGGCGCGCACATTCTGCGCGGCGGTGACGCGCGAGCCGGTGCTGCGCAGACAGGTGCGGACGGGTTCGCGCGGTTCGTTGGTTTGAGCGACTTCGCTGGGCTGGACGGTTTCGACCTCGCCGGTGTCCTTGGTCACGGTGACGGTCTGGGCGACGGCGGCACCGGCAAAAGCGGTCAGCAGAGCGGCGAGCAGGAGGCGGGTCATGGCGGTGGCTCCGGATGTTGCTGCGCGTGAATGCGATGCCCGAACCTTACGCCGACCGGACACCGCTTGCCTGAACGCGGCGAGCGATGTTCAGGAGGTCGTCAGCCCGAGCGCCGCAGTCCCGGCCGACGGCTGCGGACGGGAGTGGACGATCGTCGAAATCCGGCGGACATCGCCTGCGTTTATCATGGCCCGCATGAAACCAAGTCTCCGGATGTCATCGCGCCGCGTTTGCCCCGCACTGCCCACCATCCTCATCCGGATGTTCGCGATCTTCACCATCGCGCTGCTTGTCGGTTGTGCGGGCCGCAAGGTTGCGACGGCGCCGCCGCAGTCCCGGCTCGTGGTC
Organism: uncultured Xanthomonas sp.; assembly: GCA_964523435.1. Taxonomy (GTDB): domain Bacteria; phylum Pseudomonadota; class Gammaproteobacteria; order Xanthomonadales; family Xanthomonadaceae; genus Lysobacter_I. Next base: position 5,959 of record CAZGBA010000134.1, on the reverse strand, counting down.
CTGGTGTCGATCGATGGCCTGCCCGCTTCCTTCCTCGGCAACGGCGCCATGCCAACGCTCGACCGGCTTGCCGCGGAAGGCGCGTATGCCGAATGGATGAATCCCAGCTACCCGACCCTGACGTTTCCGAACCATTACACGCTGGTCACCGGGCTGCGTCCCGACCATCACGGCATCGTCCACAACAACATGCTCGATCCGGATCTGGGTCGCTACATCTCCAAGGAAGCCAGCGCCGACGACGGCCGCTGGTGGGGTGGCGAACCGATCTGGGCGACGCTGCAGAAGCAGGGCGGGATCGCCGCGACGATGTTCTGGCCCGGATCGCGCGCGGAGATCGCCGGACAACGCCCGCGCTACAGCCGCAGCTTCGACAGGACGGTGACACCGGACGAACGCGTCGATCAAGTGCTGGCCTGGGCCGACCTGCCGCAACCGCAGCGCCCGCAACTGATCACACTGTATTTCGACCAGTACGACGTGGCGTCGCATGTCGCCGGCGCGCGCTCCGAACTGGCACTGGCCGCACTGGGCAGGATCGATGCGGCACTGACCCGGCTGCACGACGGCCTGCGCGCGCGCGACCTGCTCGCTCGCAGCGATGTGATCGTGCTGTCCGATCACGGCATGAAGGATGTCGCGCGTGAAAACAGCGTGTTGCTGGACGATACGCTTGACACATCACACTACCGGATCGAGTGGTGGGGCACTTTCATCGGTATTCGTCCGAATGCCGGCAGCGAAGAAACGGTCAACCGCGCCTTCATCGGCAGGCACGATCACTACGCGTGTTGGCGAAAAGCGGAGATGCCCGCCATGTGGCATTACGGCGGCCACCCGCGTATCCCGCCGATCGTCTGCCAGGTGGAGGCCGGTTGGCGCGTCCAGGGTCGGCAGAACCCGCCCCAGGAACAGCCGATCAAGGGCGAACACGGCTTCGCGCCGGAAGATCCGTCGATGCGTTCGGTCTTCGTCGCCAACGGTCCTTCGTTCCGCAACGGCGTGCGCCTGCCGGCGTTCGACAACGTCGATGTCTATCCGCTGCTCGCGCATCTGCTGCGGATCGAACCCGCCGCGAACGATGGCGATCTGGCGCCTCTGCGACCGGCGCTGGAACCGTGACCATCACATCCCGCGAAAACGATGCAGGAAGGCCGCACTGACCGGCAGCGCATCGTCGCGGCCGCGCAGTTGCAGCGTCGATTTTCCGAATGCGTCCTTGCGTACGCGGTCGATCGCGGACACGCGCACGACCACGCCACGATGCACCTGCCAGAACGCATCCGGATCGAGCCCGGCCAGCAGATCCTTGATCGGCGTGCGGATGAGCGCTTCCGCACCTGCCGTCACCACCCGCACGTATTTGTCCTGCGCCTGGAAATACACGACTTCCTCGATACCGATCATGCGCACGCTGTCGCCGACGGCGGCGCTGATCCAGCGGATGAGACGGGCACCGGACGGACGCAGTCCGGTTTCGAGAGCATCGACCTGCTCCAGCGCATCGTCGGTCGACCCGATGACCGTGCGCAAACGCTCGCGGATGCGTTCCAGCGCGCGCTGCAGGCGCTCGAGCTGCAGCGGCTTGAGCAGATAATCGACGGCGCCGGCCTCGAATGCGCGCACCGCATATTCGTCGTACGCAGTGGTGAACACCACCAGCGATTTCGCGGCGACCGCAGTACGCGCCACATCGAGGCCGCTGACACCCGGCATGCGGATGTCGAGGAACGCCAGCGTCGGCCGATGCGCGGCGATCGCTTCCATCGCCGCGATGCCGTCCTCGCATTCGGCGACGATGCGCAGTTCCGGCCACGCATCCTGCAGCATCGCGCGCAGCGCCTTGCGCAGTGGGGCTTCGTCTTCGACAAGGATGGCAGTGATGTCGATCATGGTGCCTCATGCGCCAACGGGCCATCGTCCAAGGGAAGCCGCAACTCCGCCCGCGCGCCGCGCGCGGGTTCTCCGGTCAGGCGAAAACCCGCACGCGCACCATAGCGCGTATCGAGCTGCGCACGGACGTTGGCCAGACCAAGCCCGCCACCGACGCCCAGTTGCAGACCAAGTCCATCGTCGATCACGCTGACATGCAGTTCGCGTTCGCGGCGCTCCGCCGCGATGGTCACCGTTCCGGGGCCCGGTTTCGGTTCGATGCCGTGCTTGATCGCGTTCTCGACCAGAGTGATCAACAGCATCGGCGGACACGGCAATGCCCGCAGCGCGTCGTCGACATCGATCCTGTAATTCAATCGCCCGGCGGTGCGCAGGCGCATCAGTTCGAGATAGCTCGCGCACAAATCAAGCTGCTGGCCGAACGTGGAATGCAGTGCGTTGTCTTCGTTGCGGAATTTCGGAATGGTCGCGCGCAGATAATCGACGAGGGCGTCCAGCGTGACCTCGGCCTGCGCCGGCTCCTGTCGCACCAGCGCGCGCACGGAAGCCAGCGTATTGAACAGGAAATGCGGCTCGACTTGGGCCTGCAGCACGCCCAGGCGCAGCTCGGACTGCTGTTTCCGAAATTCCAGCGCCGCCAGCACATCGGCCTGGCGATTGTCCTGCCAGCGCCGCAATTCACCGAAATACGCGCGCAGCGCCAGCCCACCGCCAAGCGCGCCGTAGATCAGCAAACTCATCACGACCTTGACCGTGGTCAGCACCGCCGTGGTGAAGGCCGAAAACGTCGGCGGCTTCGCGGTCAGATCGATACCCTCGGTTTTCGGCATCACCTGTGCGAGATAGCCCGATGCCCAGGTATCGGCGAAATAAGCGATGACGATACCGATCGACACTGCGGCCACCACGCCGATGCGCTCGCGGCGCAGCGGCAGATCGCGATGACGCACGAAGGTCGCCAGCAGAGGGCCGGCGCAGGTCATCAACATGAAGGCGCCGAAAAAATGCAGGCCGGACAGGATGCCGATCTTCGCGTCGACGGTCGTCATGCCCAGACCCACGCCGGTCAACAGCGCCCAGAGTCCGATGCAGATCGCGAAGATCAGCGCGCGCCCGCGCAGCCACGGCCAGCTGAACACCGGGTAGCGCCGGTAGTTGATCCGGAACACGCCACCGCCGGCCACGACTTCGGTCGGCAGCGGCTGGCCCAGCGGATAGGGCGTGCGGTCCGACAGGCGTTCCGGCGCGCTCATTGATGCTTCCCATCGAGGGTGTGTCCGCCCTGATCGAGCTTGAGCGCAACGACCTTGCCGGCCGCGTCGCGCTGGAAACGGATCACGATACCGAAGTCCGGCGCTTCGAATACATCCTTCGCGGTCGGCGCGATCGGGAACGCGCCCTGCCCGGTCGCCTGCGCGGTCAGCGTGCCGCTATCGACGCGCACGGTCAGCACGAAGTTCGGCATCAACGGATATTCGCCGGCATAGGCGTTCAGCTCCTCGGCCGACAACGCCAGCGTCGGCGCCGATCCGCCGGTGCGGGGCTTGCCCAGCGGGATTTTCTTATCGAGCAGATGCAGACCGAGACTGCCGAGCCCGCCGCGCTCGTGCAGCGCGGTATCGGACAGGATCACCACGCCGAATTTGCGCTCCGGATCGAAGGCCACGAACGACGAAAATCCGCCGGTGCCGCCCTCATGCGCGAGAAACGTCCGGCCGCTGAGCTGCGCCAGCATCCAGTGCATCGCGATCGGCGCTTTCGCATCGTTCGACACCGCCGCATGAGTCATGCGGAAATCGGCATCGAGCGGTTTCGGTGCGCCGCCGAATTGACCCTGCACGTAACGGACCATGTCGTCGAGCGTGGAGCGCACACCGCCGACACCGGCGAAGTCGCTCGGGAACGTCCACGCGGGTGTGACCTTCGCATCCGGGGTGTGACCGATCGCGGCGGCCACGCCTTCCGGCTTGCGGTTGATGTAGCTGCTGTCCATCCCCAGCGGCGCGAACACGCGCGTATCGAGCAGGGTCTCGAAATCGCTGCCGGCGCGGCGCGCGATCGCGTACGACAGCAGCATCGCCGCGAAATTGGAGTATTCGAACTTCGCGCCCGGCGCCTGCGCCAGTGCGGTGGTCGACAGCGCCTTCAGCAAGGTCGCCTCGTCCACCTTCGCATAGGGGTTGAGCGGATCGTATTCCACGCCTGCGGGAAGCGCCGGCAGCCCGGAGGTGTGGGTGACGATATGCCGCAGCAGGATGGGTTTGCCGTCGAAGGTCGGCACGGTGCTGTCTTTCGGCAGATACGCCGACAGCGGATCGTCGAGCGAGGCCTTGCCGTCGCGGATCAGGCCGGCAAGCAGCGCCGCCATCATCGGCTTGCTGACCGAACCGATCTCGAACGCGGTCATCGCATCGATGCGATCCGCCGCGTCCTTGCCGTCGGCGCAGACGTAGGCGCGGCTGACAGTCTTGTCGATGACGGCGACAGCGAAACAGGCGCCGGAACTGTCGCCGTGCAGACGTTTGCCGACGATGGCCTGCAGTCCGGCATCGGTCGTTGCATGGGCGGTAGTACAGGCGAAGCACGATGACAGCGCGGCGAAGAGAACGGCGGGACGGAAGCGCATGGCGAACTCCAAACAGGATCGGGGATGCAACCAGCCTGCCTCGCGCTGCTTCCGCGCGCCGAGGGTTGCGACGAAGCCCCGCGATCGGGCGACGAACCCGGCCTCGCGCGGATCAGACCGCCAGCAGCCTACGCATCGCGACCGCGAACCGCGTCGCGATCGCATCGCGGTCGACATGCCGTCCGGCGTTCACTCTCTCGCGTCCGTTCACCACCACCGCATCCACCGCATTGCGGTTGCCGGCGAAGACCCAGCGGTCGGCCGCATCGGCGGCGGTCGCGCCGATCAGCTGCGGCGCATGGCCATCGAGCGCGACCGTATCGCGCGCCAACGCCTCGGGCGCGAACCCGGTCGACTGCGATGCGCTCGCCTGCACGCCGGAGAGCAGCACCTCGCCGACGCTGGGCGATGCGGCGGCCGCCGCGATATTGCGATGCCGGGTGATCAGACGCTGGCCGTATTCCAGCCAGCGCAGTTCCTCCACCGGCGACACCGAACTGTGCGAATCCGAACCGATGCCCCAGGCGCCGTTCGCATCGAGGTAATCCCGCAGCGGGAACAGGCCGTCGCCGAGATTGGCTTCGGTGGTCGGGCAGATCGCAACGGTGGCGCCGGCATCGGCGATACCGACGATTTCGTCGACTTCAAGATGGGTGGCGTGGACCAGGGTCCAGCGCGCATCGACATCGGCGTGATCCAGCAGCCAGCGCACCGGGCGGTCGCCACGGAGCGCGAGGCAGTCCTGCACTTCGCCGATCTGCTCCGCGACATGGATGTGCACGCGCGTCTCAGATGGAAGCGCCGCGAGTACAGCCGTCATCGCATCGGGCGGCACCGCGCGCAGGCTGTGCAGCGCGCAGCCGACGCGCAGGGTGTCGTCCTGTTCGCTGCGCAGCGTTTCGAAGAGACGCAGATAGCCGTCGATATCGTGACCGAAGCGGCGCTGGCGTTCGTTGAGCGGTCGTCCATCGAAGCCGCCGGTCATGTACAGCACCGGCAGCAGGGTCATGCGGATGCCGGTCTCGCGCGCGGCGGCGATCAGGGCGCGCGACATCGTCGCGGCCTCATCGTAGGGACGCCCATCGGGCGCGTGGTGCAGATAGTGGAATTCGCAGACCGTGGTGTAGCCGGCTTCCAGCATTTCAGCGTACAGCTGCGCGGCGACGGTGTGCAGGGTGTCGGGATCGAACCGCGCCGCCATCCGGTACATGGTTTCGCGCCAGGTCCAGAACGAATCGGACGGATGGGTCATGCGTTCGGCCAGTCCGGCCATCGCGCGCTGGAACGCATGCGAATGCAGGTTGGCGATGCCGGGAAGACGCCAGTGGTCGCCTTCGGATGCGATGGACGGGTTCATTGGCGCATTGTCGCCGATTCTCCTGTGTGAGATTCTATGTCGCAGAACAAGCCTCTTTGAGCGTCCGGGTGTGGTATTCGGTT
>CAZGBA010000133.1:0-9162 GCA_964523435.1 uncultured Xanthomonas sp. | reverse complement strand
CGGCGCCGATTGCGGCGGCCATCGGTTCCTCGATCAGATACACCTCGCGGGCGCCTGCTTCTTCGGCCGATTCCTTGATCGCGCGACGCTCGACGTTGGTCGAGCCGCAGGGCACGCATACCAGCACGCGCGGGCTGGGCTTGAGGAAGCGCGATTTGTGCACCTTGCGGATGAAGTGCTTGAGCATTTCCTCGGTGTAGGTGAAGTCGGCGATCACGCCATCCTTCATCGGGCGCACGGTGGTGATGTGTCCCGGGGTGCGACCGAGCATCTGCTTGGCTTCCGCGCCGACCGCCGCGACCGAGCGGTTGCCGCCGCCGACGCGGTCGTGGCGCACCGCGACCACGGACGGTTCGTTCAGGACGATGCCCTGGCCACGGACGAAGATGAGGGTGTTGGCCGTGCCCAGATCGATGGACAGGTCGTTGGAGAACATGCCGCGAAACTTTTTGAACATCGGGAGGCGTGCCGGTGGGGGAGCGTGACGGAGGGTGCCGGGGTTTCGCGAAAAGGCGGAACCACCGGGAAAACTGTCTGCAGAAACTGCCTGCGCATCGCGAATGCTGTCCTTGGCATCGCGGGCGGTTTTCGGCAGCCCGTTAGCGTAACAAAAAACAGGTTCCACGGCGGGATTCACGCATCATCGAAGCGCTGCGTTCACACCCGCTCCGCAGGGATGGACCTGCGTCCGGGCCCGCGCGTGACGCTGGTCTCGCCGCGAACCAACGGCTAACCTATGCGGCCGGTTTTTGGGGCCCGCTCCACCTCGGGCCCACTCCCTTCCATCCCACTCCTAAAGCGAAGACACCACACGATGGCTGCCCTGATCTGCGGGTCCCTGGCCTACGACACCATCATGGTGTTCCCGGACCAGTTCAAGAATCACATCCTGCCGGACAAGGTCCACATCCTGAACGTCTCGTTCCTGGTGCCGAGGATGCGTCGCGAATTCGGCGGCTGCGCCGGCAACATCGCCTACAACCTGAAACTGCTGGGCGGGGATCCGATCCCGATGGCCACCGTGGGCCAGGATTTCGGCGCCTACCGCGACTGGTTCGCGGAGATGGCCATCCCGCTGGATCGGGTGAAGGAAATCCCCGAGCTGTTCACGCCCCAGGCCTTCATCACCACCGATCTGGACAACAACCAGATCACCGCCTTCCATCCGGGCGCGATGATGCGTTCGTACGAAAACCACGTTCGTGACGTGCCGGACGTGAGCTTCGGCATCGTCAGCCCCGACGGTCGCGAGGGCATGCTGCAGAACTCGAAGGAATTCGCCGAATCCGGCATCCCCTTCATCTTCGACCCCGGCCAGGCCATGCCGCTGTTCAACGGCGAGGAACTGCGCGCGTTCATCGAGCAGGCCGACTACGTGACCGTGAACGACTACGAGTCGAATCTGCTGCAGGAGCGCACTGGCTGGAGTGAAGACACCATCGCCGGCAAGGTGAAGGCCTATATCGCTACCCAGGGGCCGCGCGGCGCCCGCATTTTCGCTGGCGGCAAGGTCTACGACATCCCGCCCGCCCACGAGCGCCGGGTCACCGATCCGACCGGCTGCGGAGATGCGTTTCGCGCCGGGCTGATCTTCGGCATCGAGAAAGGCTACGACTGGCCGACCATCGGCCGCATCGGCAACCTCATGGGTGCGCTGAAGGTCGAACACCCCGGTACCCAGAACCAGCGTTTCGATTACGCGGAGTTCGCCGAACAGTTCAGCCAGCAATTCGGCTACGCGCTGTAAGCGCGCGCCGCTGAGCCTTTCGGGCACCCCCTCTCCCCGCACGGGGAGAGGGAACAGCGAACGCGGCAAGGAGGCGAGCCGCACATCGACTCACCTGTTCGCCCCACATTCCTTTCGAGCCCGCCCATGGCCATCGCGTACTGGTGCATCGTCCTCACCGCATTCCTGCCCTATCTCTGGGCCACGATCGGCAAATCCGCCGCCTCTGGCTACGACAACCGCAACCCGCGCGACTGGGTGGCGCAACAGACCCACCCCCGGGTGCAGCGGGGCAACGCGGCGCACCTCAATGCCTTCGAGGCCTTCCCGGCCTTCGCGGCGGGCGTACTGATGGCGCAAGCCGCAGGCGTCGACCCGTTCCGGATCACGATCCTCGCACTGGTGTTCCTCGTCGCCCGGATCCTGCACGGCGTGTTCTATCTCGCCGACAAGCACATGCTGCGTTCGTTGTCCTGGCTGATCGGCATCATCTGCGTGACGCTGCTGATGATGCAGGCCGCGATGCGGATCGGCTGAACACACCACCGCACTACAGAAAATCTCCACGAAAAAAGCGCCTCTCGGCGCTTTTTTGTTTTTCGGACGCACAAAAAAAGAGCGCGCACATATAGTGCGCGCTCCCGGAGAAGACCATCCTGACGTCACCCGTGCAGGTGCGTTCCCCCCCTTGCAACCTCCGTATTGCAGCCAGCGTCCTTACCGGCTGGATGGAGAATACCGATGAGATTTCTGCTGTGAAGATGGGGGGTCCGCAAAAAAGGGCCAATCCCGGTGAGCGCACTTCAGGAAAACCCGCTATCTGACTGATTCGCATGCTATCAGTGGTGGCATGCTACCAAAAGCAGACAGTGTTAGGCCAACATTGGTGGCGAGGTGAATATTGCTGGCAAATCGTATATCTTCCACGGAAGTGTTTCGATTGCGTTATTCCACCACGTTCAGTGAACTGAATCACAGAAAAATGAATTCCCAGGATCGAATCCGTTTGGCGCGCCGACAGGCGGGCATGTCGCAGGCGAAATTGGCCGAAGCCATCGGCGTGCAGCGTAGCGCCGTCAGCCACTGGGAGTCGCCCCAGGGCAAGAATCCCAGCGTGGATCATCTGCGAGCCGTGGCGATGGTGGCCGGGATCACCTTCGAGTGGCTGGCGACCGGTCGCGGCAAGATGCAGTTGTCCGACGACGCGAAGTTCGATTCGGTCTCGGCGGCTGATGCGATCCTGGTCGAGGACCAGCTTGAGCTGCGGCTGGTGCAGTCGTTCCGCGAGGCCTCGCCGCGCACCCGTATCGCGCTGGTGGAAATCGTCGAGGAGCTCACTGCGAAGCGCCTCGGCCGCACCCGCCCGAAACGGCCCCCGCTGGGCGAATGAAACGCGCGCAACCGGCGCGCCACTGCTGCGGCGCACCGGAACCGATCGCTGCGCAGGCTGTCGAAGCCCGGTCCGTATCCCTACACTGACGTCCTGCGGACCCATCGCTGCAACATCCCGCGCCCCGGACCGATCCCATGCCCCCATTCGCCCGACGCCTCGCTCGCTCCCTGGCGTCCCTGCTGGTCTTCGCCGCGCTGCCCGCGCTGGCGATCGACGAATCCGATCTGCTGCCGGTGGATCAGGCCTTCGCCGTGAGCGCCGAAGCCACTGCGCCGGATACGGTGCGGATCCGCTGGAAGATCGTCGAGGGTTACTACCTCTATCGTCACCGCATCTCGGTCAAGCCGACCGTTGCGACCGTCCGCAGCGGCGCGTTGCAGCTGCCGGGCGGCGAGCCGCACAACGACGAATTCTTCGGCAAGACCGAAACCTATCGCCGGGAACTGGTCGCGACCCTGCCGGGCGTTACCGCTGCCGGCGCAACGGTATCGCTGAAGATCAAATATCAGGGCTGCGCCGATCTCGGCATCTGCTATCCGCCGCAGACCCGCACGCTGTCGGTCGCGCTGCCGGGTGCCGCGACTACAGCGGACACCGGCGGCTTCAATCCGCTGGCCCCCAGGACAGGCGCGTCCGGCGCGAATCCACTGGGTAGCGTATTCGCCGACACCGGCAAAACCGGGCCACTGCCCGAGGAACAGGCCTTCGGCTTCGAGGCCATCGCCGGCGACGGCAACACCCTCATGCTGCGCTTCGCACCGGCGCCCGGCTATTACCTGTATCGCGATCGCAACCGCTTCGAGCTCGATGCCGACGGCATCGCGCCCGGCAAGCCGGGCTGGCCGAAAGGCACGACCCATCACGACGAGCACTTCGGCGATGTCATCGTCTATTTCGATCCGGTGGATCTGTCTCTGCCGCTGACGCGCACGAAACCCGACGCGCAGACGGTGACGCTGCGCGCGACCTTCCAGGGCTGTCAGAACAACGGCATCTGCTATCCGCCGATGACGCGCTCGGTGCGGATCGCATTGCCGCGCGGCGAAGTGACCAAGGCCGCAGTTGTCGACAGCGCAGCGATCGCTGCCACGGCAGCGGACAACAGCGACACTCAGACCGGCGCGCCGACGGTTCCCAATGTCGCTGCAGAAAGCGATACGCCGCCCGTAGCGACGAAGGCACCCGACGACGAAACACCCGCCGCCGCCACGCCCGCCGCACGGGAACTGCGCGTATTCGGGCTGAAGACGAATCTGTTGCTCGCCTTCATCGCCGCACTGCTCGGCGGCCTGATCCTCAATCTGATGCCCTGCGTCCTGCCGGTGCTGTCGATCAAAGTGCTCGGCCTGATCGAAAGCAACGACACCCGCGAACGCGCGCGGGCGCATGCGCGCTGGTACACGGCCGGCGTGCTGGTGAGCTTCGTCGGACTCGGCGCGATCGTCCTGACCCTGCGCAACGCCGGAGAAGCGCTGGGCTGGGGCTTCCAGATGCAGCGGCCCGGCGTGGTCGCCGTGCTGGGTCTGGTGGTCTTCCTGTTCGGCCTCAGCCTGTCCGGCGTGTGGACGCTCACAGGCCGCTGGGTCGGCATGGGCCAGACGCTCGCGAACCGCAGCGGTGCTTCCGGCGATTTCTTCACCGGCGTGCTTGCGGTCGTGGTCGCTGCGCCCTGCACCGCACCGATGATGTTCCAGGCGCTTGCCTGGGCTTTCACCGCATCGACGGCTTCGGCGCTGCTGGTGTTCTTCGGCCTCGGGCTTGGCCTGGCGGCCCCGTTCCTGCTGATCGCCTACGTTCCGGCGCTCGCGAGGCTGCTGCCCAAGCCGGGCGCATGGATGGACACCTTCAAGCAATTGCTCGCCTTTCCGCTGTATTTCACTGCGGTGTGGCTGATCTGGGTGCTGGCGAAACAGCGTGGCGCCGATGCGGTCGCGCTGTGGGCGGTCTCGGCGGTGTTGCTGGCCTTCGCCGCCTGGGCGTGGACCCATGCGCAGATGCATGGTGCGCGCTGGGCGCGATTCGCTGCGGTGATTGGATTGCTGGTGGCGCTGTGGCCGGTCTGGTCGATTTCCAGGCTGCCGCCGCCGGCTGCACGCGTCGCCGCGCCACAAGCGGATGCCGTGTCCGTTCCATTCTCCGAACAACGCCTCGCCGATCTGCGCGCATCGCGCCGCGTGGTGCTGGTGAACATGACCGCCGACTGGTGCGTCACCTGCAAAGCCAACGAGAAAGCGGTGTTCGCGCGCGATGGTTTCCGCGAAGCGCTGGCGGCATCGCATGCGGTGTACATGGTCGGCGACTGGACCGATGTCGATCCCGCGATCACCGCGTATCTGCGTCGCTACAAGGCCGTCGGCGTGCCGCTGTACGTGCTTTACCCGCGCAGCGGCGGCGAAGGCACGGTGCTGCCGACGGTGCTGACGCCGACGCTCGTACGCGAGGCACTGGAGAAGGCGGCTTCCGAGTGATGCCGGCCGGATGAATACCCGCACCGTCGTCATCGTCGCCGTGCTGGCCGCTGTGCTCGGAGCCATCGCCGGCCTGATGGTGTCCGGCCCCGGACCGCTGTGGCGCACGCGCCTTGGCCAGCAGGTGCTTCAGAGCGCGATGGACGCAAAAGCGCCACCGCCGCCAGCGGGTGTCGTCGTGGCGAAACGCGGCGAGCCCATGCCGCCGCTGCGGCTACCGGATCTGGCGGGGCGCACGGTTTCGATCCCCGAGGCCTGGGCCGGACGGCCGCTGTTGATCAACGTCTGGGCCAGCTGGTGCGGGCCATGCATCGAGGAAATGCCGGAGCTGCAGCGTTTCAGCACCCGGCAGGGCGCGCAGGGGGTCCAGGTCGTCGGGATCGCACTGGACGAACCTGCAGCCGTCCGCGAGTTCCTGATCCGGGTGCCGGTGCAGTACCCGGTCCTGATCGACCCGCCGGGCCCGGCCGATGCCGGCGTGCGTCTGGGCAATCTCAGGGGCGTTTTGCCCTATTCGGTGCTGATCGGCGCCGATGGCCGACTGCTGCGACAGCGGATCGGCCCATTCGCGACCGGAGAGCTGGACGCGTTCGTCGCCGACGCGATGCGCTGATCGCCATCGCCTGCCGGACGTACCGGCACAATCGGGCACTTCCGGGCATGGAGAGAAGCGACACTGCACGGCACTCGCTTGCCCCCCTGCGACAGATCGCGCCATGCGCCCAGCGCCCATCGATGCTGGACCGGGCCGTCCGCAGGCCGGCCAGAGCCATGTTTTTGCGACACATTCCCAATTCTGCGCACGACAGCCGCAGATGATCCGGCACGATCGCCCTACTTGGCACGAAGAATGCTAGTGCCTTGGATCAAACCCATCGCATCTGCGCTGGGCCGAAGCCCACGGACACGACCCCGCGTCCGTCCCACCACCCAGGTCACTAAGACATGTCCGCCAATACCGTGCCGTTTCCCGTACAAAGCCGGCTGTTCGGCAAGTACTTCGAATACAGCCGATACAACGACGTGGTCCGCACGATGGACGGCATGCTGGCCGGTCTTGTCGACGGACAGGCCTGCGTGCTGTCGAATCTCGAAGGCCATCACCTCGCCCATGCGGCCGCGCCGATGCTTGATGCGCCGCGACTGGCGGCCGTTGCCAGCTCGCTGTCGAACATGGCGGAAACCCTGACCCGGGACCTCGGCCAGCACGGTTTCATCGACATGGTGGTGCAGACCGACAGCGGAATCGCGGTGATCCAGCGGGTGCCGCGCCCGGGCCAGCAGATGGTCATGCTGACCGCGACCGGCCACGAAACCAATCCCGGCCTGTTGGCCAGCCTCACCCGGAACTGCGCCGCGATCATCTCGACGCTGTGCTCGGCTTCCCGGGATCGCTGACCGGAGCGCCCTCGACCCCATTCCCGCGGCACGGACGCTGTAGCGCCGGACCGCACGTCGCCACCGGCAACGCGCCGGCCCAGCGACACACCGTACAACCCGTGCAGGGCGACGGCCCCAGGCAGCAATGCCGGGGCCGTAACTTTTTGTGCCATGGAATCCTGTCACGGCAATGTCGCCTGCCGGGCGCATAATTCAAACAGGCAATTGAAAAGGGCCGAACGTCGCCGATCTGGACACTACTCCGGCTTTCGCGCAGACTGGCCCTCCACTCGACGGATCGATTTCATGGCGCGACTGCTCGCCCTGCATGGCCCGAATCTGAATCTGCTCGGCACCCGCGAGCCCGGAATCTACGGGCATGCGACGCTGGCGGCGATCGATGCGGATCTGGTCGAGCGCGCCACCGCCGCCGGACACGTGCTCGAGAGCTTCCAATCGAACGCCGAACACGCGCTGGTCGACCGCATCCAGGCCGCGCGCGGCAACATCGACTTCATCCTGATCAATCCGGCCGCCTTCACTCACACATCGGTGGCGATCCGCGATGCCCTCGCGGCGGTCGGAATTCCGTTCATCGAAGTGCACCTGTCGAATCCGCACGCGCGGGAGCCCTTCCGTCACACCAGCTACTTCACCGACCTCGCGGTCGGGATCGTCGCCGGCTTCGGCCCGTTGGGCTACGGCCTCGCCTTGGCCGCCGCGATCCGCCGCCTCGAAACCCCATCCACCTGAACCGACACCGGCGCCGAGACGCCGGACAACGAGCGAGAACACATCACATGGACCTGCGCAAAATCAAGAAGCTGATCGACCTGCTGGAAGAGTCGAACCTCGCCGAAATCGAAATCAAGGAAGGCGAAGAATCCGTACGCCTCGCGCGCATGCCGCGAGGTGGCGTGGCGGTCAGCGTCCCCGCACCGGCGCCGCTGCATCTGGAACACGCGCCGCGCGCCGCGCAGCCGACGGCGATGCCGATGCAGTCGCCGGTGGACGCCGCCACCGGCGGCAGCCGCACCAGCCCCGAGCTGCCCGACGGCCATGTCGTGCGCTCGCCGATGGTCGGTACGTTCTACGCCTCGCCATCGCCGGACAAACCGGTGTTCGTGAAGGTGGGCCAGGCGGTCAAGCAGGGCGAAACGCTGGGCATCATCGAAGCGATGAAAATGTTCAATCCGATCGAAGCCGAGGTCTCCGGCACCGTGCTCGCGATCCAGTGCGAAAGCGGTCAGCCGGTGGAATTCGACCAGCCGCTGTTCGTGATCGGCTGAGGACGCACCCATGCTGGATAAAGTCGTCATCGCCAATCGCGGCGAGATCGCCCTGCGCATCCTGCGCGCCTGCCACGCGCTGGGCATCAAGACGGTCGCGGTGCACTCCACCGTCGATCGCAACCTCAAGCACGTCGCCATGGCCGACGAGTCGGTCTGCATCGGCCCGGCCGCCTCGAAGGACAGCTACCTCAACATGCCGGCGATCATCGCCGCCGCCGAAGTCACCGACGCCCAGGCGATCCATCCGGGCTACGGTTTCCTCAGCGAGAACGCCGACTTCGCCGAGCGCGTGGAATCCTCGGGCTTCATCTTCATCGGCCCGCGCGCCGAGACCATCCGGATGATGGGCGACAAGGTCGAAGCGATCCGCGCGATGAAGGCCGCAGGCGTGCCCTGCGTGCCCGGCAGCGGTGGCCCACTGGGCGACGACGCCAAGGAAAACATCCGCATCGCGCGGGAGATCGGCTATCCGGTCATCATCAAGGCGGCGGGCGGCGGCGGCGGACGCGGCATGCGCGTGGTGCATACCGAGGCCGCGCTGCACAGCGCGGTCCAGACCACACAGAGCGAGGCCAAGGCCGCGTTCGGCAACGAACAGGTCTACATGGAGAAATTCCTGGAGAATCCGCGCCACGTGGAAATCCAGGTGCTGGCCGACGGCCAGGGCAACGCGATCCATCTGGGCGAGCGCGACTGCTCGATGCAGCGCCGTCACCAGAAGGTCGTGGAAGAAGCGCCCGCACCGGGCATCACGCCCGAGCAGCGCGCCGAAATCGGCAAGGTCTGCACCGAAGCCTGCGTGCGCATCGGCTATCGCGGCGCCGGCACCTTCGAGTTCCTGTACGAAGACGGCCGCTTCTACTTCATCGAAATGAACACCCGCATCCAGGTGGAGCACCCGGT
>CAZGBA010000132.1:0-9344 GCA_964523435.1 uncultured Xanthomonas sp. | reverse complement strand
GGCGTGGTCGGCGATGCGCGTGCCTATGAATGGGTGATCGCGCTGCGCGCGGTCGAAACCATCGACTTCATGACTGCGCATTGGGCGCATCTGCCCTACGATTTTCTCGATATCGTTTCGCGCCGGATCGTCAACGAGATCAAGGGCATCTCGCGCGTGGTCTACGATATTTCCGGAAAGCCGCCAGCAACGATCGAGTGGGAGTGAACGGATTCACGTCCATCGATTGTCCGATCAGGATCGACAACACGGCGAGCGTGGTTGCCGATGGGTTCCGTCACGAAGACGTCGACCGTTTCAGCTGGACTGCACCCGTCCATCGCTCAGCGTGATGCGGCGCGTGCAGCGCGCGGCGACATCGTCGTCATGGGTGCAGATCAGGAAGGTCGCTTTGTCTTCCCGATTGACCTCGCGCATGAGATCCAGCACCTTTTCTGCGGCAACGCGATCGAGACTGCCGGTCGGCTCGTCGGCCAGAATCAATTCGGGCCTGTTCATCAGCGCGCGCGCGATCGCGACGCGCTGCTTCTGGCCGCCGGACAGCCGCGTCACGACGAAATCCATCCGATCCTTCAGCCCGACCCTGACCAGCAGTTCGCGGGCGCGCTGACGCATGGCCGTCGAAATGCCGCCCGCCGGTGCGGCGGCGGGGAAGGCGACGTTTTCGGTGGCGGTGAAATCGGGCAGCAGATGATGGAACTGGAAGATGAAACCCAAGCGTTCATTGCGGAACACAGCGCGCTGCGTTTCGGTCAGACCATCGACGCGCTGGCCGCCGATGGCGATGGTTCCACCCGTGGGCTGCAGCAGAAGCCCGACGATCGAGAGCAGCGTCGACTTTCCGGAACCGGACGCGCCGAGCAATGCGACCAGTTCGCCAGGATTGAGCGACAGGTCGATCCCTTTGAGGACGCGGGTGAGTTCGTCGCCATTGCGGAACGTCATTTCGATTCCGCGCGCTTCGAGCACCGCCGTCATTGCTGGATCGCCTGCAGTGGATCGAGGCGCGCCGCCGCCCGGGCTGGGATCACCGACGCCAGCACCGCGCCCAATGTGGTGAGGATCAGCACCAGGACGTAGCCGCCCTGGCTCGGCGCGATCGGTAATGCCATCGAACCATCTGCCTTGGTCAGCGTGGCAAGCCAGGCGCAGAGGCCGTAGCCGGTGATGCAGCCGAGTGCGGCGCCGATCAGCCCGATCAGGAATCCCTGCAGCACGAAGACCGTCGCGATGAAGGATTTCGAGATTCCGAACGCACGCATGATGCCGATCTCGCCCCGCCGCCGGTTGGCCGAGAGCATCAAGGCGCTGGCGATGCCGATCAGCACCGAGATCAGCGAAAACATCTGGATCAGCGTGCCTGTCTGCGCCTGCGCGGCCAGTGCATCTTCCAGATTCGCATTCCGCTCCTGCCACGGCGTGGCGCGCAGTCCGGTGGCCTCGTGGAGAAACGAGGCGACTTCGCGCGCGCGGTTCGCGTCTTCCAGTTTGATCTCGATATTGGTCAGGCCTTCGGGCAGGCGGAACAAGGGACGCGCTGTCTGCAGGGACAGATACGCCCCACGCTCGTCGGCGCTGCGCACGCCGGTCTTGAAGATGCCGCGGATGGTCAACAGACGTTCGACGCCGCGGTCGGTCCGGAACAGCACCGGCTGGCCGGCGGACAGGCCGAGCGTTTCGGCCAACACCGCGCCGATCAGAATGCCGTCCGCGCCCAGAGTCCGCTGACCGTCGACGATCTGTCTGCTGATCGGCGCGATCGCATCCAGATTTTCGGGCTCGACGGCGGTGACCGAGACTGGCGCGACCGCCTGACCTTTAACGAGAAATGCGCTGCCGGTGATCTGGGTGCTGATTGCCGACACCGAGGATTGTTGGCGCAGCAATGCGACTGTGGATCGCCATTCGCGGATCTGCTGCCGCTGGAACGTCGACACGAGCGCGACCGCTTCGGTCTCGACGCCATCATTCGGCAGCACGCGTGCGATGCGGGTGACCGGTTCGAGGCTGACGTGCGCGCTGTTCGCGGTGACTTCGTCGGTCAAGCGGATCGCCAGACCTTCGATCAATGCGGTGATGAATACGAAAGCGGTCACGCCCAAGGCGACGCCCGCGACCAGCAGCGCGGACTGCGCGCGGTTGGACAGCAGATAGCGACGGGCCACGGTGAAGGCGAACATCGCTCATTCGCCTGCGGGGGCGTTGTCGGCAGCCACTTGCGCCAGTGGACGCACCTTCGTCGACGCTTCGATCGTGTCCGGAAGCAGGATCACGCGATCGCCCGCAGCCAGCCCCTGTTCGATGATCGCATTCGACGACGGCCAGGCGACGACCTTCACGGCCCGTGCGCGCGCGACATCGTGCGCGTCGACGACGAGCACTTTGGGGGCGGTGGTGGCGTCGAGCACTGCCTGACGCGGAACGACGATGGCGTTCCTGCGCGTCGCGACCAGGATCGTGATGTCGATGGAACGCCCGGGTGGAATGTTCGTTGCGGTATCCGGCGCAAGTTTGACCAGTCGGCCCCCGGTCGAAGCATCGACGCGCGGCGACACTTCGATCACGTGCGCCATGAACTGCGACTCCGATCCGGACAGCGCAGCGCGCGCGGTCATGCCGGGCTGCAGGGCGTCCGCATAGGTCTCATCGACATCCGCATGAATCTCGACGCCCTGCAGCGAGCCGAGCTGGAAGAGCGTGGTCTCCGCTGACACGACCTGGCCGTTATCGATCGGACGCACCAGCACGATGCCCGCCATCGGTGCGCGGATCGTGAACTCGCCGGTCCTGGCGGCGGTCGCGCGCCCCTGCGCGACGGCGGCGGCCACTGCGGCCTCGGCCGACAGCAGGGTCGCCCGCGCTTCTTCCAGGGCTGCCCGGGAGACGAATCCATCGGCGGCGAGCGCTCGCGTGCGATCGAATGCCGACTTCGCGCGCACGGCTTCCGCGCGGGCAGCCGCTGCACGGGCCACGTCGGCTTCGTTCTGCGCTTGCTCTACTGCGGAGCGGACGATCGCCAGCGGCGCATCGGCTTCGACGGCATCGCCATCGTCGCGAAAGATCCGGATGACCTGTCCTGCATTCGGCGATTTGATCTCGACAAGATCGCTCGGTCTGGCTCTGCCAACCACGGCCAGCGCGATCTCGACTGTCGTAGGAGAGATCGTTTGCACGACCACCTCCGATGGACGCAGGCGATAGAACGCGAAGAGGGCAATGAGAATTGTCGAGATTGCTCCCAGCACGATGAAGCGTCTCCTTTTCGACGGAAAACGTTCGCGTCGCGTCGGATCGGTCTCTCCGGTCCTGGGGGCATCGGGTGCTGGCACGGGTTCAGTCGGTTCCACGTTCGACCTTCTCTGATCTTTGGGCACGCTGTATCCGTCAGTGCGTCGTGGCGGCGTCGACCGGCAGCATCACCTCATTCCTTCGCAGCGGCCCCAGCGTCCATGGTGGGTTGTATTGCGCCAGCGATGCCGGACCGATGGCATGCAGCCCGCGTTTCGCCATCCATCGCTCCAGCTCGGCGCGCTTGCGCTCGAAGTCGCGATCGTTCGCCCATCCGGAAAAGCGAATGACCGCCACGCGGATCGCCGGTGTCATGCGCAATACGACGCGCGTATCGTCCGGTTTCGGCAGTGTATCCAGCGCCCGGCCAGACGGCATGGTGAACTGGATGAGCCACGCCCCGGAGACGGCGGTCTGGCTGACCGGTGCGGTCATCGCAATCTTCTCGCCGACGGGTGGAGACTGCACGACCGGCGCCGTCATCGCGATGCTTTCGCGGCGGGTGTTTCCGCCGAAAATATAGCCGGCAAGGATGCGGAAGCCGGTGCTGGCGGCCTGCTTCCTGTCGCCCGCGACCTGCGTTTCCGCAACCGCAAGAGACGGATATTGTCTGACCTGGAATGCGTCCTCGTCGATGACGAGCGTAAATGCCGGTTCTTCGGTGGCCATGGCGATCCTGCCTGTGAAAAGGATGAGAATCGAGATTGCGGATGCGAATTTTTTCACAGCGAAGACCTGAAGGATCCGAGATGCGGAGCGGTTGCTGTTGTGTTCGATGATGCAGGGAGTATCACCTCAATCTCTGAATGATGCAGCACTGCATGATCCCATCGTGGAAAAAGCACGGGTATATGCGTCTGTATTCCATATGTTTCGATATGGTTGTTGCGGCTCGCGATGCGACCGGCCGTTGCAGAATGGTGTTACGACTGCGGTGGCTTCGCTCTTCTTGTGACGGAACATGCGTGGCGGACATCGTAGAAATATCGAACGCGCGATGATGAAAGGGGCGCTCGCAATAGCCCCTTGTTGTGTATGTGCAGATGCGGTCTTGTCATCGTCGCCTGTCCTGAAATGCTTTAAATAAGGCCAAGAATGGATTGTGGCACTTGGATATTCGCCTATTGACACCGATCAAAAAAGCGCGTAAATGACAGCGTTGTCAATTGCCGCACCGATAAAGGGCGGCGATGGCAAGCCCGGTCGCAACGACTGGGGATTGTGAGTGCGCGGCTTCAAAAAATGCCGCATATCCAGCTTTAATCAGACAACACTACACAGAAGGAATCACAGAATATGAGAAAGCTACTGATAGCCCTGCTGCTGACGGTCTTCCCCGTATTTTCTGCAAGCGCCCAGGGAGTTCTACAGGGGCGAGCGGACGTTGACGGAAACGGAAGTCTGGATTCGATTTTCAAAGGCGCCAATTTCATCCGCATTGCCGGCGGTGCCGGAACAGCCAGTCGCACGTACACCTTCCCAGGCAGCATCGCGATTCTTGCCGGGGGAATTCAAAACATGAACTCGGTGGCAGCGAGTGCTGAAATCGCTCTGACTCAAGTGGCGACAGGGCAACAGACGGTCCGCGTCATCAATCACAGAGGTAATGTTGTCCAGACATACGGCATGCGAGCGGGCTGGAAACTCCTGGCCGGTGGTATCACCGATCTGGACGGTTATCCAGGCGCTGAAATCGCCACCGATGAGATTCTCGTCAATCCCAATCCGGCCTGGACCACGAACAGAATCTCGATCCTCACACCGCGCGATGGCACCAAAACCGAATATGGGACTCAATTCGGCACGGCGAGTTACCAGACGTGGACATTGCTGGGTATCGCCGATCCTGATCCCGCCAACCCCGGTCTTGAACTCGATTACATGCTGAGGGTTCCGGATTTCAGAGGCCCTGCATACGACACCTACCATCATCGTCGCGTCTATCACCGTTACCACATCACTTACGATTGGAATTACCCCAGTTACACCTTCAATGGCGGTTTTCCCTCGTATTGAGTGTCGGTAAGCGGGTCAACGAGGGCTGACGCAGAATCGATGCGTCTCCGCCCGGTCACCGCAAGCCTCGCCTCGCCAGATGACGGGGCGAGGCTTGCCAATGGATGCAACGCGCTACGAATTTCCGAATCGGATTTCTTCGTCCGGCTCAAGGCGATGCGGTCGATCCGCCATGTCAGCAATGCGACGAGTGCCCGTCGACGCAACAATCGGCGACACGCGGCGAACGGCAGTCGGTCGGCATCGGGTGTATACCGACGGGAGAGGGAAAACACGTCTGAAAGCGCACAATACCTCTGCGGAAATCCGAGCCGCTTCAGCCACTTGGGGATTCGGTGGTCATCGCGCAGGAGCGATGGGCTTCCGGCCGACGCCCGGGCCGGGTAGGATCGTCACGGATGCGAATGGGGTCGAACAAGGGTGTCGTCATGAAAAAATGGGCCGTGCTGGCGGTGGTGCTGGCGGTGTCGACCGTGGGTTTCCAGATGTTCCGTTCGAGCCTGTCGAAGCTCGATGAAGACATGGTTTATGCGTACTACCAGAACAACATCAACGCGACCCGTCGTTTCGATGCCAAGAAGCTCTGCGCGATGTACGCGAAGGAATTCCGTGGGGTCGATGTCAGCCGAGGGCCGCGCGGCGAGCAGCGGGTCACGATGGATCGGCAGCAGGCGTGCGAATCGCTGGATCAGTCCATGGCAACGATGAAGACGCTCGTGGCGAAGACCCGGATCGAGCCAGAATTCAAGTACACGATCGAATCGGTTTCGATCACGCCGGACCGCAGACAGGCGATGGTCAAACTGCGCGCATCCATGCGGATCGGGAAAAAGTTTTCGATCACGTCCACCGGCACGGAGACGCTGGTACGACGCTTGGGCGACGTGCGCAGCCTCGCCAGCGAAACCAGCAGCAAGGTTTCCATCCGGTGAAGATCCGCACGGCTGAAGAGCAGCTTCTTTCCGTCTGGTAACCACATCCTCGGACGGCGCTCTTCGATCGTGCCTTGCCCTGCGGTACGGTCGGTCTTTCGGTCGGCCAAAATGACGACGCTCGCATGAACAGCCGGGAACGTTCAGTGCGTGCGTTCCGGCTTGCCGAGCCGCCGGTACAGCGTGCTGCGATTGACGCCAAGCAACCGCGCCGCACGGGCGACGTTGCCGTCACAGGCGGCCAGCGTTCCGCGCATCGCGGTTTCTTCCAGGGCATCGAGTTGCGCGAAGCCTCCAGTGAGCGGCGATGACGCCATCGCTCCGGATTTTGGCGTCTGCAAATAGCCGGGCAGGGCATCGATACCGATTTCCGCGCCCTCGTCGTGCAGCGCAACGAGGGTGCGCAGGCATGCCACGAGCTGGCGCCAGTTGCCGGGCCAGGCGTACGCGACAAGGGCGTGCTGCGCTTCGCTGGTCAGCGAGCGGCGCTGCGCGATCCGGGACCACAGCGCATCGACGATCATCGCGCGATCCGCAGCATCGCGCAGGGGCGCCAGCCGTTCGATGTGCTGCGCGACGCGATAGTAGAGATCGGCGCGGAAGCGACGCTCGGCGATGGCGGTTTCGAGATCGCAGTGGGTTGCGCAGATCAGGGCGAAATCGAGTTTCACCGGCTTGCCGCCGCCCAGCGGCGACAGTTCGCGCTCCTGCAGCACGCGCAGCAGACGCGGCTGCAGCGCGAGCGGCATGTCGCCGATTTCGTCGAGGAACAGCACGCCGCCGTTGGCCTGCCGCAGCAATCCCTGGCTTCCATGCCGGCGCGCACCGGTGAATGCACCTTCCTCGTAGCCGAACAGTTCGGCCTCGATCAGGCCTTCCGGCAATGCGGCGCAGTTCACCGCCACGAACGGATGCCCGTGCCGCGCGCAGCGGCGATGCAGTTCGCGGGCGAAGACCTCCTTGCCGGTGCCGGTTTCGCCAGCGATCAGCACCGGCAGTTCGGCATCGAGTACGCGGCGGGCGCGATCCAGCGCCGCGCTGGTGAGTGCATCGAACAGGGGCGCATCGATCGGTGGCGTGTGCGGGCGGACAGTCGCGGGCGCGGCCAGGTTGCGTGGCGCTGCAACAGATACGCTGATGCGTCGGGTCGGGCCGTCCTCATCGATGCGCCCGAACAGCGCGCGCCCGAAGCGATCGCGCAGCACGCCATCGCGCCGCAGCAGCGATAGCGCATCGTCGAACAGCCCGTCGTAGGTGGCGCGGCCGACGTCGTCGCGCTGCAGATCCAGCAGCGCCAGACCCGCCTGATTCGCGGCGATGAGTTTGCCGGCGCGGAACGCAAGCAGGCCCTCGCGTGCCGAGCCCAACAGCGCAGGATCGCGATGCAGGCGCAGCAGTTCGCAGTCGTCGATGCCGTCGTCGAAATAGCGGTGTTCGATATTGGCGACCGCCATCCGCACCAGCCCCAGCGCGTGCAGATGCTGGGCGCGGGAATCGCCGGTGATGTCGAGCACGCCGACGAGTTGGCCGTACGGATCGTGGATGGGCGTCGCGTTGCAGGTGAGGATGCCGTGGGTGGACCGGTAGTGCTCGCTGCCGCGCACTTCAACCGCGCGGCGTTCGACGATCGCGGTGCCGATGGCGTTGGTGCCGACCTGCGCCTCGTTCCAGCAGGTGCCCGGCATCAGTGCGACGCGCCCGGCCTTGTCGAGGAACTGCGGATGGCCGGCGGCGTCGAGCACCCATCCCGTGTCGTCGGTCAGCACCACGATGCTGCGGCTGGCGTCGGCGTCGCCGGACAGGCTGTCGAGCTCCGCGCGGGCGAGTCGCCACAGCCGCTCGTTGCGTTCGCGCATCTCGCGCAGGCGCGCGTCGGGAATCGGTTCGATCGATGGCGAACCTTCGGCCGGCAGGCCCAGGCGACGGCAGCGCTGCCACGACTGCAGGATGGTCTTCGGCACTTCCGATGGCGCGACATTGCCGCGCTCGAAGAACGCGCGCCGGGCCAGCGAGAAATCCGTGCTGCTTGGAATGCGGGACATCGTGCCTCCGTGTCGCAAAATGCGACAACTGTTGCGACAGCCGTAGCAATAAACACCACAAACCGCGACGCGGCGCAATCGGAGAATGTTGTGCATTGCAACATCAGTTGTCGCAAGTGCACGTCAACGCTGGAATCCACTCATGTTGCAATGCGTCAACCGTGAATTGGCACCGGACTTGCAGTGGATAAAGACACACCTTTCCACACGGAGTCCGCCATGAACGCTCTCGCAAAACCGCCCGGTCACGATCACACCGCGATCTTCAAGCCGCAGTACGACAACTACATCGGCGGCAAGTGGGTCGCCCCGCACAGCGGCGAATACTTCGACAACATCACCCCGATCACCGGCAAGGTCTTCACCCGCATCGCGCGCTCCAACAAGGACGACATCGAAGCGGCGCTGGATGCCGCGCACGCCGCCAAGGACGCCTGGGGCAAGACCACCACCACCGAACGCGCGAACATCCTCAACCGGATCGCCGATCGCATCGAACAGAATCTCGACGTGCTGGCCCATGCCGAAACCTGGGACAACGGCAAGCCGATCCGCGAGACGATGAATGCCGACGTGCCGCTGATGGCCGATCACTTCCGCTATTTCGCCGGTGCGGTCCGCGCGCAGGAAGGCAGCCTCAGCGAGATCGACCACGACACCATCGCCTATCACTTCCACGAACCGCTGGGCGTGGTCGGCCAGATCATTCCGTGGAACTTCCCGATGCTGATGGCGGCGTGGAAGCTCGCGCCGGCATTGGCTGCAGGCAACTGCGTGGTGCTCAAACCGGCCGAACAGACGCCGGCCAGCATTCTGGTGCTGATGGAGATCATCGGTGATCTGCTGCCGCCGGGCGTGCTCAACGTGGTCAACGGCTTCGGCCTGGAAGCCGGCAAGCCGCTGGCGTCGAGCCCGCGCATCGCCAAGATCGCGTTCACCGGCGAAACCACCACCGGTCGGCTGATCATGCAGTACGCCAGCCAGAATCTGATTCCGGTGACGCTGGAACTCGGCGGCAAGTCGCCGAACATCTTCTTCGCCGACGTGATGGCCGAGGACGACGATT
>CAZGBA010000131.1:0-9579 GCA_964523435.1 uncultured Xanthomonas sp. | reverse complement strand
ACCACACCCGGACGCTCAAAGAGGCTTGTTCTGCGACATAGAATCTCCCACAGGGGCTCCGGTGACGTGTCAGCGCTGAAAACAGGAAAGGCAGCCGAAGCCGCCTTTCCTTGGATTCCGCGATGCCGCCTGCAGGAATCAGAGCAGATGCGCGACGCCGGCACGTTCTTCTTCGAGTTCCGCAAGCGTCTTGTCCATCGCTGCGCGGCTGAAGTCGTCGACCGGCAGGCCTTCGATGCGTGTGTATTCGCCGTTGGCGCAGGTCACCGGCACGCCGTACATCACGCCTTCGGGAATGCCGTAGCTGCCGTCGGACGGAATACCCATGGTCACCCACTTGCCGTTGGTGCCCAGCACCCAGTCATGGATGTGGTCGATGGCGGCATTCGCGGCCGATGCGGCCGAGGACAGGCCGCGCGCTTCGATGATCGCCGCGCCGCGCTTGCCGACCTGCGGGATGAAGGCGTTGGCGTTCCAATCGGCGTCGTTGACCTTGTCCTTCAGAGATTCGCCGCTGACGGTAGCGAAGCGGTAGTCGGGATACATGGTCGGCGAGTGGTTGCCCCACACCACCATGTTCTGGATGTCGCCAACGGCCACGCCGGCCTTGTTGGCGAGCTGCGACAGCGCGCGGTTGTGGTCGAGGCGCAGCATCGCGGTGAAGTTCTTCGCCGGCAGGTCCGGCGCCGACTTCATCGCGATGTAGGCATTGGTATTGGCCGGGTTGCCGACCACCAGCACCTTGACGTTGCGGCTGGCGACCTTGTTCAGCGCCGCGCCCTGGGCGGTGAAGATCTTGGCGTTCTCCAGCAGCAGGTCCTTGCGCTCCATGCCCGGGCCGCGCGGACGCGCGCCGACCAGCAGGGCGTAGTCGGCGTCCTTGAACGCGACTTCGGCGTCATCGGTGCCGACCATGCCGGCCAGCAGCGGGAACGCGCAGTCTTCCAGCTCCATCATCACGCCCTTGAGCGCGGCCTGGGCCTTCTCCAGCGGCAGTTCCAGCATCTGCAGGATCACCGGCTGATCCTTGCCCAGCATTTCGCCGGAAGCGATGCGGAACAGCAGGGCGTAACCGATCTGGCCAGCGGCGCCGGTCACGGCGACTCGGACGGGTTGTTTCATGACGGAACTCCGGGGGGATGACGAGTGGCGAAAGAGGGAAAGTTCGACCGAACAGGAGGCGAAGGACAATTCGACTTTCGTCTCCGGCGGCCCGGACTCAGTGCATTTCGGCGAAGAATTCCTGGATGCGCTGCAGGCCCGGCGCCAGCTGCGGCGTCGGGCAGGTGTAGCTGATACGCAGAGCGCGCGCTTCGCCGAAGGCCGAGCCCGGCACGCAGGCCACGCCCTTGGCGTCGAGCAGCGCGTCGCACAGGTCGACATCGTTGGCGATCTTCAGCCCGGTCGGGCCATGGGTCTTGCCGAAATAGGCGCTGACATCGGGAAACACGTAGAACGCGCCGCGCGGCTTCGGGCAGACGATGCCCGGAATGGCCATCAGCGCCGCCATCACCTGATCGCGCTTGGCCTGGAACTCGGCATTCTTCTGGGTCGGCACGTCCTGCGGACCATTCAGCGCAGCGATCGCAGCGGCCGTGGTCATCTCGGGGATATTGGTGATGTGGTTCGAGTTCATCGTCACCACCGCTTTCGCCACCGCTTCCGGGCCGGCCATGAAACCGACGCGCCAGCCGGGCATGCCATAGGTCTTCGACAGCGAATCCAGGAAGATCACGCGGTCGCGCAGCTCGGGGCGGAACTGGATGAAGTTGTGATAGCCGACATCGTCGAACACCATGCGGTTGTAGATGTCGTCGGTGATGATCCAGGTGTCCGGATACTTCACGAGGACATCGGCGAGCGCCGCAATCTCGCCCTTGTCGTAGACCATGCCGGTCGGGTTGGACGGATTGTTGAACAGGAACACTTTCGGCTTCTTCGCCAGCGCGACGTCGAGCTGCGCGGGGGTGAGCTTGTAGTCCTGCTCCGGCGGACACGGCAGCAGATCGATCTTCGCGTCGACAATTTCCGCGATATCGAGATAGCTGGTCCAGTACGGAGTCGGGAAAGCGATGGTGTCGCCTTCGTCCAGCAGCACTTCGGCCAAGTTGTAGATGACGTGCTTGGCGCCGATGCCGGTGGCGATGTTGGCCCGGGTATAGCCGGTCAGACCGGTGGCTTCCATGTGCTTCAGGAAGGCGTCGAGCAGGGCATCCGAACCGCGGTTGCTGCCGTACTGGCCGGAGTCCTTGTTCAAGGCTTCGCGGACAGCGTCGTAGACATGGGCGCCGGGCAGAAAATTCGGAACGCCGATCGAGAAACTGATGATGTCGCGGCCTTCGGCCTTGAGCCGTTTGGCCTTTTCGGCGACAACCATGATCGCACTGGGCTTGGCGCGACCGACGCGCCGGGCGAGGAGAGGCATGTAGGGTTGACCTGCGGAAGGTATCCGTTATTGTAGCCGCGCGGCCACCGGACCGCAGCATCGCGCCGGTAGAACTTTCGACGTCTGTCCCGGACGTTGATCGCGACTTTGACCGCATGAAGTTGACCGCACGACACAGAACCGAGGGGGCTTCACGTGAAAATCCGTTCCTATTGCCTGCTGGCGTTGATCGCGCTCGGTCTGGCTTCGGCAAGCGCCACTGCCGCCACCCGCGCCCGTGTCGCAGCCGATTCGAATGGCACCCTGATCAAAGTGGACGGCAGTATCGTCCTGGTCGAACCGGACATCGAACTCTATCTGGTCACTGCCGGCGGCCTGCAGGAACCCCGCAAAGAGTGGTCCGACACCGCACGCGTGCTGTATCCCACCGAAGTCCATGCCCAACTCGGCGGCAAGCAGGTCGAACTGAAGCCGGATTACGACATTCCGGACACGCTCGACCCCACATCCCAGCTCGGCCAGATCATGCGCTTGAATCAGGCCGTCGCCATGAGCATCACCCAGTACTCGCAGCCCGGCACCACGTTGGCGACCAAGAAAGACGCCAAGGGCAAGCCGAGGATGGACTGGAGTCTCGGCCCGGGCGTCTCCGCGCTGCGCGAGCAGACCGGCGCCGACTATGCCCTGTTCACGTACGTCCGCGACAGTTACGCCAGCGGCGGCCGCACCGCATTGCGCGTGTTCGGCTTCATCGTCGGCGCCGCACTGGGCGGAGGACTCGACATCGGCGGTGGTGTCCAGGTCGGAGTCGCCACCCTCGTCGACCTGCGTACCGGTCAGGTGGTCTGGTACAACCTGCTGGCCAATCAATCCGGCGATCTTCGCGACCAGAAGGGTGCGAGCAAGACCGTGCAGCAGATGCTGCAGAAACTCCCGCTGGAATAAGCCCATGCGCCGCCTTCGTCAAACACTGGCGGTCGCGCTGCTTGCCGCGATGCATGCCGGCGCCGCTGGTGCCGCATCGTTACCGCATCTGCAGCCCGGCGAGCGTCCCAAGTCCGGCTCCACCGAGTCGGAGCTGTGGTACGGCATGGACCAGGCGGAGAAGGAAATCCGCAACTCCCCGCAGATCGTCCACGATCCAGAACTTCAGCGTTACGTCGAACGCGTGACCTGCAAAGTCACGCTCGACTACTGCAAGGACCTGCGCGTCTATATCGTCGATATTCCTGTCTTCAACGCTTCGATGGCGCCCAACGGCGTGACCACGATCTTCAGCGGCGCCCTGCTGCGGATGCGCGACGAATCCGAGTTGGCGCTGGTCCTGGGGCATGAATTCGCGCACTACAAGGCGCGGCATTCGCTCGAAGGCTGGCAGTCGGCGAAGCGGACCACCGCATTCTTGAGCACCTTCGGTCTGGTCACGCTGGGTGTCGGTATTCCGATCGCCGGCGAAGTTGCGATTCTCGGCGGCATCTCCGGCCTGTACAAACAATCCCGCGACAACGAGCGCGAAGCCGATACGCTCGGCTTCGCGAACGCCACCGCGCAGGGCTACGACCCGCAAGCCGGGGTGCGCGTCTGGGAACGGTTGAATCGCGAGGAGAAAGCGGACAGGACGCACAAGAACCGTGCGGTGTTCGCCAGTCATCCACAGACTGCCGAGCGCATTGCCGATATCCGCGCAGCAGCAGCGAAGGTGACCGTGCCGGAGCCGAAAACCTACGCTGAAGACTATCGCGCAGCCACCCGGCCGTTCCTGCAGCGATGGATGGAAAGCGAACTGTCGCGCCGGACCTACGACACCAGCATTCAGGTCCTGGGCGAGCTGAAACAGGATTCCACGCCCGAAACCGCTGCGCTGGCGACGTTCTACCTGGGCGAGGCCCATCGGCGCCGCAACAAGGGCGACGACATGGACAAGGCCGGGCAGCTCTATGCCGAAGCGCTGGCCTTGCCCGATCCGCCTTCAGCCGTCTGGCGCGAACAGGGCATGCTGCTGCGCGCGAAGGGCGACGCCGCAGGTGCCGCCAGCGCGCTGCGCAGTTACCTGCAGGCATCGCCCAATGCCGGTGATGCCGCGCTGATCCAACACTATCTGACCCAATTGGAGTCCACACGATGACAATGCGCCCGCTCAAGTGGCTGCTCCCGATCGCGCTGATCCTGTCGCTGACCGCCTGCGTGTCGGTCGGCGGGAAACTGCAGACGAAAGGTGAAGCCATCGCATTCGACATGCGTCTCGACAGCTCCCTGGACTGGGCCCGGATCAAGAGCAGACGCAGCGAGCTGTGGACCATCGACGGCGTTGGCCTGAATCGGCTGCTGATCTTCTCCAAGGTCAAACCCGGCGAGCACGTCTTTCAAGTGGTCCGCGAGCGCAAATCGCGCCCGGATGGCCCGTGGTATCGCGCCGGCATGCGCCTGGACGAACTGCAGAAGCTGGTCGCCGATGGTTTCATCGACCAGCAATGGGTCGGCATCGAAACGACCAACCTGCGTCCGCATAATTTCGGCACGGTCGAAGGGATCCGCTTCGACGTCGAAATGACCAATCCCGACGGCCTGATCTACAAAGGCACCGCCGCCGTCGTCGAGCGGAACAGCTTCCTCAATGTCCTGGTCTGGATCGCGCCGAAGGAGTATTACCACGGCCGCGACGTCGCTGCGGTGGATACCATGCTGGATGGCATGCGCTTCAAATAAGCTTTCGCGCAGCTTGCCCGCTGAAAAGCACCGACAGTGCCGCATGCGCAATCCGCACTGTCGGCACTGCTCGGGCAATGCCCTCAGAGCGGCCGGCAACGCGCCGTGAAATCGACATGGTAATGCTCGTCGTGCCGCCACCAGACCTTGCCGCGCGTGAATTCGATGTGTCGTCGCAGATAGCCGCCTCGCGTCGTCGCGAACAACCGCGGCAAAAACGCGGGCTCGAAGATCACCCGGTCGATGCGTGAGCCGGAGCGTCGCGAAGCCTGGTCGAGTGCGTACAGATGTTCGCCCAGCGCCTCGAAGTCGATACGCAGATCCCGATAGCGCGCATCGGCGTCGAATTCGATGTCGTAACCGTAGCGGTTGCCCGCATGCGTGGGCAACGGCACCGAACGGCCCTTCGCATCGATCACCGGCACCATGAAATCCACCGACAGGCCGTTCTGGTGGGTTTTGTGCGGTTTGAACGACCCGCCCTTCGCGAACCCCGTTTCGCCGTAGACGAAGGTTTTCGCAGGCGTGCGCTTTGCGAGCGCCGCGTACGCGTCAGTGATCGCAGTAGCGACGTGAGCATGCGTGTAAGTCCTGCCCAGACTGACGCCGACAGTGCTGTAGGCGCGGAAGTTCTTGCCGTGCGCCGGCAACTGCACGGCATGCTCGATACGGCCTTTGGCGGGGGTGCCGTGGCAGACGCTGCCTGCGGCGAGCGCTGGCGACGATGGCGCGATCAGCGCCAGACACACCATCATCGTCAGTCGGATCGCATGCACGTACGGATCAGCGAGCGAGCTTGTAGCCTTTTTCGGCCGCAAGCCGGGTCAAGGCATTGCCTTGCTCGATCATTTTCGATTGGCCTTGCGACAGCTTGATCGCGGCGTCGCTCATCATCATCTGATTCCTGGCGGCCAAAGCGGCCTTCACGCCCTTTGCACCATCGGTACTCAGCGCGATCGCCTCCGCGAAGCCCTGGGAAATCTTCCCGACTTCCGGTGTGCTCGCCTTGAACTGCGCCAACTCGGCAGCGTTCTTTTCCATTGCCACGATCCAGTCGTCCAACAGCGCGATTCTTTGAACATCGGTCGTGGCCGCAGCCATTTTCCGGCTCACATCCTGCGAAGCGGGATCGAGAACCGAGGTCGCGACGTATCGATCGAATGCCTGGAGGTCGGCAACGACCGGGTCTTTCGAGCACCCCGTCAACAACAGCGCCGAAAGCAGGATCATGGACAAGACGATTTTCATGGATGGAATCCGAGGCAAAGTGGATACAGATTGGCTGAATCGACCATCCGTGGCTGCCGGAAAGCGAGGCGACCGGGAAGCGGGGCTGTTCTCCGCAGCCCCGCCACATTTCTCAGGCAGCGAGAATCTTGTTCCACTCCGCCACGCGATCGGCCTTCGCGGCCAGCGCGGCTTCGGCGTCGCCTTCGATCGTCAACGACTTGATGGTGTCGCCCTGGCGGATGCTGTCGACCACATCCATGCCTTCGAGCACCTTGCCGAAAACGGTGTGCTTGCCGTCGAGCCAGCCGCAGGGGACATGGGTGATGAAGAATTGGCTGCCGTTGGTGGCGGGGCCGGCGTTGGCCATCGACAGCACGCCGCGCTCATGACCGATGCCGTTGTTGGCTTCGTCCTCGAAACGATAGCCCGGGCCACCGGTGCCGCGACCCTGCGGGCAACCGCCCTGGACCATGAAGTCGGCGATGACGCGGTGAAAGATCAGGCCGTTGTAGAACCCGCGCTGGGCGAGGTTGACGAAGTTGGCGACGGTCAGCGGCGCCTTGTCGGCGTGCAGCTGGATGCGGATCGGGCCGCGGTCGGTGTCGAAATGGGCGATCAGGCTCATGGTCAGGCTCCGTAGGGGTCGAATCGACGGGATAAAAAGGGGCAACACCGTACCATGCCCGCCCTCCCCGGCGGGCATGATCGGTGCACCCTCTGATCCGTATCGTCACCCTCCCGGGTCAGAGCGCCTCGTCGGCCGCAACGCCTGCCTTGAACGTGGTGTAGACGATCACCGGAATCCCGGCATCGGCAAGGTATTCGTGCACCAGCGGCTGCACATCGACCCATTCGAGGCCGCCAACCCCGGTGGCGAGGCGCGGCAGGGCGATGCTGGCGATCTTCTGGTCGTCGATCTCGGCGCGCAGCGCCTTCAGGGCGTGACGGACGTGCTGCAGGCTGGCCTTGCCCGGCTTGCCGCCGTGATGGCCCTCGGCGCCTTCCTGGGTGAACAGATTGATGATGCGGCGGCCATCGGCGCCGGCCCAAGTCCACAGGCCGCCGGATTTCGGATGGCCGGACTGGCAGAAATGGCGGAAGTCCTTGTACAGGGCCGGGGCATGTTCGCGCAGCGACAGCGCCAAGCCGGTATGGAAATCGTCGTTCGGGGCCACGCCATGGGCGATGGCCTCGGCACGGGTCTTGAGGATGTCGCCGGTCACTTCCTGGATCATTCGGGTCGCCTTCTGGGCTGGTTGGGATGCCCTCAGACTCCCACGACAGCGCCGGCAACGTCTTGTCGCCAGGCATGCGCGCGCCTCGCGAAATCCACTAGAATCCCAAGGTTGTGCGCAGGTTCGACCCGCCTCGATCGGCCAGGCTTCAGCTGCGCTGGTGAGTCAGCAGCGACATCGCAAGCCCCACCCAGCCGAACGCGAAGAACACGCCACCGACCGCCAGGAAGGGCAAGCGGAACGAGGCGGGCAGAGACAGCGCCACTGCGGAGTCCGGCGCGAACTGCATCAGCAACCCAAGCCCGAGCAGCAACACGCCGATGGCATCAAGGGCGAACAGCCACAAAGGTGGCTTCCACGGCGTCTTGGGCATGGGAATCCGAACTCCTGAACGGGCCGACTGAGCCATTGCACTCGGCTGCCGGCTATAATAGTCGGCTTCCTTCACGACAAATCAGCATCCGGTCACCCCCGGGCGCCCATTCGCCATGTCCATTGAACGCCTGCGCAACATCGCCATCGTCGCCCACGTCGACCACGGCAAGACCACCCTCGTCGACCAGCTGCTGAAGCAGTCGGGCACCTTCAGTGAGCGCACGGTCACGACCGAACGCATGATGGACAGCAACGATCTCGAAAAGGAACGTGGCATCACGATCCTCTCGAAGAACACCGCGATCCGCTGGAAATCGCCCGACGGCGAGGAATACCGGATCAATATCGTCGACACCCCCGGGCATGCCGACTTCGGCGGCGAAGTGGAGCGCGTGCTGTCGATGGTCGACTCGGTGCTGATCCTGGTCGACGCGATGGACGGCCCGATGCCGCAGACCCGCTTCGTGACCCAGAAAGCCTTCGCGATGGGCTTCAAGCCGATCGTCGTGGTCAACAAGGTCGACCGCCCGGGTGCCCGTCCGGACTGGGTGCTGGACCAGACCTTCGATTTGTTCGACCGCCTCGGCGCCACCGACGACCAGCTCGACTTCCACACCGTCTACGCCTCGGCGCTGCACGGCTATGCCGGCCTCGATCCGAGCGTGCGCAGCGGCGACATGACCCCGCTGTTCCAGACCATCGTCGATCACGTCGCGCCGCCGCCGGTCGATCTGGAAGGCCCGTTCCAGATGCGCGTGACCTCGCTGGATTACAGCAACTACGTCGGCATCATCGGCGTCGGCCGCATCCAGCGCGGCAAGATCAAGACCAACCAGCAGGTCACGGTGATCGACCGCGAAGGCAAGACCCGCAACGCGAAAGTGCTGCAGGTGCTCGGCTTCCTCGGCCTTGAACGCCATGAAGTGAAGGAAGCCCAGGCCGGCGACATCATCGCGATGTCCGGCATCGAAGGCCTCGGCATTTCCGACACGATCTGCGACACCTCGAAGGTGGAGCAGTTGCCGGTGCTGACCGTCGACGAACCAACGATCTCGATGACCTTCCAGGTCAACGACTCGCCGTTCGCCGGCGTGAAGGATCGCAGCGGCGGCAAGTTCCTGACCTCGCGCCAGCTGCGCGACCGTCTGATCCGCGAGACCCAGCACAACGTGGCGCTCAAGGTGGAAGACACCGCCGACGCCGACAAATTCAAGGTCAGCGGTCGCGGCGAACTGCATCTGTCGATCCTGATCGAAACCATGCGCCGCGAAGGCTACGAACTGGCCGTGTCGCGCCCGGAAGTGATCATCAAGGAGATCGATGGCCAGAAGATGGAGCCGTTCGAGTCGCTGGTGGTCGATCTGGAAGAGCAGTACCAGGGCGGCGTGATGTCGCGCCTCGGCGAGCGCAAGGCGCAGCTCACCAACATGGAACCGGACGGCAAGGGTCGCGTGCGCATCGACTTCATGATTCCGGCGCGCGGGTTGATCGGTTTCCAGACCGAATTCCGCACGATCACCGCCGGCACCGGTCTGCTGTTCCACGTCTTCGACCATTACGGCCCGAAGACCGACGGCGATATCGGCCAGCGTCAGAACGGCGTGCTGATCTCCAACGGCACCGGTCCCTCGCCCGCCTACGCGCAGA
>CAZGBA010000130.1:0-9767 GCA_964523435.1 uncultured Xanthomonas sp. | reverse complement strand
GGCTGCGATGGCAGCGGGCGAGACACACACTATTCATCGGACGGCTGGAAAGCAGCAGGAAAGGCGGCTGGAAAACGGACTTTTTCTTTCCAGCCGTTATGCGCTTGATTCAAAAGGGCTTTTCTAGCCGCAAGGCGTGTCAATCGCTTGCGGCGCACTCTAGCCAGACGTTAGGATCGGTATCTCTCAGGACACCCTCCAAGGACCACCGATGCCATTCGTCAATGAACGGATTTCCCCCGAGGACTTCGAGAGATATCAACTGCGCGAGATCGACAAGCACCATGTCGTGGGAGGCACGAATGCGCGAGATTGGACGATCGATCGCGAACGGGGCATCTACCTTCGCAACATTGCGAATGGCCGAGAGGAGTACAGTTTCGAAACGATCTGGACGTTCTATTGGAGTTCTCGCGATTACACGCTGATGCTGCACTCTGCTGGATTTTCTGGAAAACCCGGTGGTCCGGGGCAGATGCGTTGGGGGCTTGTGCGAGTCAATGGCCGTGACGTTCCGGATGGGATACCAGAACCTCAAGAAGAATTCCTACGTGACCTTGAGGCCGCGCTCCTAGCCTACAAGGATGGTGGCGTCTTCGCTCAATGTACCGAGTTCACTGTCGAACTTGTGCCGGGCTTGGAGCGCAAAGCATGAGTGCGCCCCTTTCTTCTGATGAGGCGATTGAAGCACTGTTGCGTGAGCCATCTCGGTATCAGACACCGGAGGCTCTGCGTGAACTCGCTCGACAAGTGAGTGTCGATTCACCCGGAAACGTGACTGTTTTGTACAGCGGTGGCGTGACGGACCGCGTGTCGTCTTGGCAAATCGTGAAAGCGATGGAAGATGCCGGAGAGGACGTGCGGCTGATTGATCGGACCGAGGCCAACAAGTTTCTAAGTTCGCGACCTTTCCAGTCGGCAACCGCGACAGCTCACGGTATCAGCTACCAAGACTTGACCGAAAGAACACCAGCCGCGAGGGCGGCGGGCGACTGGTTGTATCACCCGACTGAAGGACCTTGGGCGGATGCATCGGCCCGCTTTGCTGATGCTACCCGAGGCGAAGTCAAAGTGATCGCCAGTGGTGCGTCCCCAGATCGCGTGTTTGGGCAGACCGAGTTGCCACGGATTCTCGCCAATCCGGAAGTTACCACCATCGAAGGCATTCCTCGGGAAACCCTTGTGGCGCGGCAGACAACGCATGGAACGCAGGCCGCGTTCGACATGATTGTCGCTAACTCGCACGACAATGTTGGAATCATCCGTACTGCAGTGAACGCCCAGGGCTTGCCGTTGCGTGGTGAGCGCGACCAACTGCAACTCGACAATCGCGACTATTTCCGCGAGACGTCCATCGAAGGGCGAACTCCGACCTTTCACGAGGTCTCACGCCCGATGGGAGACCTCATGGGCGAGCCGAATGCGCATGCGCTCTCCGGCAGGCAGCAGTTGGACGAGTTGGCACGTGCAGCAATGTCTCCGGAGCGAACTGGATCGCTCGGCCCGCGTCGTGCCGGTGCTGCCCTTGGCGTCGCTGGACTCGCGCTGGAGGTCTACGATGGCGCGGAAAGCGTGCGTGCCGCGCAGCGTCTACATGGTGAAGGTAACGCTACCGCAGCCCAGTCGGAGTTGATCCATTTCGGCGCGCGCACTGTCGGTGGCTGGACAGGCGCTGGTATCGGCATGGCGGCCGGCGCAGTTGCAGGTGTCGAATCGGGTCCAGGCCTGTTGGTGACGGGCGCCATCGGCGGCGTGGCGGGCGTGTTCGTCGGCGACAAGATCGCCGAGTGGAACGACAATCGCGGCATCTACAATCAAGAGCTCGGCGGTAAAACCTGGGCCTACGACCCGGACAATCCCACTCTTGGGTGGCGGCGCGAGGCGCTGATCGACCGCAGCGACGACGGTATCGACAACGCGCGCCGCGGCGATCTTCGCGCTTCGCCAGCAACGGAGAACGCACTCAACTATCAAGCGACCAGTCGATCGGTTGAGCTGGTGCTGGGCGGCCCGCCGGCACAGCGCAGTCCATTCTCGATTCCGGCAGAGGCAGGCGATACGCCCAGCAGTCGGCCGTCGAATTGGGAGCGCAACCCTGAGAGCGGGCAATGGCAGCGCGAGGTGTACGGTCCGTTCGTCGAACGCGGAATGACGCCGCATCGCACCGAGTCCGCAGAGGATGCGGCCCTTGTCGCGCGGTTGGACCGGCAAGCGGCACAAATCGTGGTGGAGAACGCCGCGAACAGCCCGGCCTCGATCGCAGCGCGTTATGAAGACACGTACATCCGTAACGGTTGGGCGGCGCATGGAGAAATGCCGCAAGCCGTCCGCAACGCCCGCACGGATGTGGATACGCTGATCGCATCGGACGAGAACCGCTACCAGCGCGGTGCGGATGGCGAATGGGTCAGCACGGGGTTGATCTACAACAGCACCGCGTCCGGCAATCTACGTGAAGAACTGGACGCAACCCGCGACGTCCTGCAGGCGCGCTTGCCGCCACCGCGCGAGATCCTGCCCGTGCCGCCGATGGACGCCGATGCGCGCTTGCGCGACACGGTTGCGGGCGCGTATCGCAATGCGGGCGTCGATCCGAGCGCCGAGCAGGTCGCCGTTGCCGCAACCGCCGTGCGCGCGACCTGGGACGCGAACGGACTGGACCCGGCCACCACCGCATTACAGGCCCAGCCGCAGGCCGATGGCCGATACGCCATCGCCAGCATGCGCCTGGACGCGGACGGCAAGACCTACGTGATCGCCGCAGAAACGACACCCGCTGATATCGAGCGGACACGGACTGAAATGACCACCTCACCGCATGCGATTGAACGCGCATCGGAAAACGGTCGCGACGTGCGCGAGCAAGCACAGCGCGAGGCGAACCGGGAAGGTCTGTCGTTGGACGAGAGCCGCTTAGCGGTGGCGGCGCCTGTGCGGATGGCAAGCGCCGGCCGGCGTGAAGATGGATCGGACGAGCCCGACGCGCTGTACGGCGACCGGCGACAAGAGCGCGCAGTCAATGGCGCGGACCCGATGGCGATGGCCGCGTCGTCGACACTGTTGCCTTTACGTCTCCCCGACCCGCGCGACTCCGACAATCCTGACAATCGCCTCTACACACAGATCGAACGCGGCGTGGCGAGCATCGATGCAGAACGAGGGCGCACATTCGATACGACCAGCGAGCGATTGACGATGGGCGCTTTTTACGATTCGAAGGTGGCTGGGATCACCTCAGCCGATCATCTCGCGATCAACGAGACCGGCAAACGACAGCAGGACGGCTCGCAGATCGCAGCCGGAACGCTGCTGTTCGTCGTGCAAGGGCAAGACCCGTCCGACCCTGCTGCACGTCGTTCCGTGACCGATGTGGCGCAAGCGGTCGAGCGTCCGGTTGAGCAGTCACTGCAGAAAGTGGACGCCTTGACGCAGCAGCAGGCGCAGCTATTGGCGCAGCAACAGAATCAGCCCACGCAGGACGAATCGGTTCGAACGCAGCGGATGGTTTGATCGCTGATGCCCAATCTCCACATGCCGAAAGCCAACGTGGCGGCCCAGTTTCTGGCTGATCGGCTCGGCCTTGCT
Source organism: uncultured Xanthomonas sp. (assembly GCA_964523435.1). Lineage (GTDB taxonomy): Bacteria > Pseudomonadota > Gammaproteobacteria > Xanthomonadales > Xanthomonadaceae > Lysobacter_I. Next base: position 6,182 of record CAZGBA010000130.1, on the reverse strand, counting down.
TTCTGCCGCTGCTGCAGCGGATTGGTATGATCGTTGTCGGCCAAGAGTTACATTTGCAAGCTGCCCAACACATGCTTTTGCGCAAAGCATTACCTATATGAGCATGGGTTCAGGAGCAGTGTCAGGGTATTGGCAATGCTCGCGACTTTCATCGGCTTGTATACCTCGCTAAAAAAGCAATTTCGGAATCCGAGTCCTGACAGTGGCGCTAGTCACTGTGCAATAGATGCGCAATCAAAGCAGGCACGTTCTGCGTCAACCGAATTTCGCCAGGGGGCAACGCATGAGTATCGCTGCTAGAAGATCTCACCGCGGAGATGAGTATCAACTCGCAGTCGCCGTGCACTGGCTGATCCGGCTCCTTTCCGATCCGGACATCGTATCCGTTCAGGTAGATGCGATCTCGCTCCCCGGATCGACGGATACCGTTGACGTGGACGATATTGTCGTCACCTACAACGATGGCAAAACCCGACATATACAAGCCAAGAAGAACCAGCCCAGCCACGGTAGTTGGCAGATATCGGATCGAGATCTGAAAGAGGAATTGGTCAAGGCGCATCGGCAGTTGGAGAAGACTCCAAGCGCAATCATCGAATTCTGTTCGCAAAGTCCATTCGGCGAACTGACAGCACTGGTCGAGAGCACCCGCGACTACGGCACGCTCGATGTGTTCGAGGCGCAGGCCAGCGCGACACTTAAATCGCCACTCGCCAAACTGCAACGAGTTCTAGAGTGCCCCAACGAAACCGCTTTCAATCTGATCAAGCATATCGTGATCGGCAGCTTGCATAATTTCGACGGGTGGGAAGCCGTCAACCTCTTGTCGCTACGGTCAGAGGTCGATGATCCCGAAACCGCCGTCGATCTGCTCACCAACATGGCGCGGAGGAGTCAAAGCGGGCTGGGACTGCCCCCTGGTCCTGTAACTCGCGATCAGATCGTAGAAGTGCTGAGCGCACGTGGTGTAGGTCTCATTCGAAACGCGATTGCACTGGATTCGGCCCAAGTTGCCGGCAGCTTCGCCGCAGCGTCTGCTGACCTCGTCAACTGGAAGACGACGCTGCCTAACGACGATTGGCTGGAGCGCCCAGAATTACAGTTACTTTGCGAACGAATTGCCAACCAGTCCGCCTCACTGACGCTTTTACTGGGCGAACCAGGCTGTGGAAAATCCGCACTTCTCGCCAGATTGGCCCGGGAGCATGCGGCACTCGGCATCCACATTCTCGCGATCAAGGCGGACTATCTATCCGAGAACGTCGTCGACACGCCATCGTTGGGTGAACATCTGCACCTGCCCGCCGACCCGATCGAATGCGTAGTCCTGCTTGCCAAGAAAGCGAAGGTGCTCGTTCTCGTCGACCAACTGGATGCCCTCGCGGACCTGGTCGTCCAACACTCCACGCGATTGCGTGCGCCCATGGATTTGATCCGCGGGCTTTCGGGTGTGCAGAATGTCCACATCGTGGCCTCATGTCGGGTGTTCGAACACAGGCACGACACGCGGCTGCGGAATCTTGATGCCGAAACGATGGTTCTCGACCTGCCATCGTGGGACAACGTCGAGGAAACTCTGAAGAAGTACAACATCCATGCTGCGGGATGGAATGCATCAATCCGCGAAGACCTGCGATCCCCCCAGACCCTGAACTTGTTCCTACAGCTCATCAATACCACCGACGAGGCGGATCTATTGTTGGGGTACCAACACATGCTCGGTGAGCTGTGGAAACAGGTGGTTCTGTCGGATGTGAGCGGACGCTCGCGGACGGCACTCTATGACATCACAGCGCGCATGGCAGAGCGAGAAGTACTCTGGCTGCCGGAAGCACTATTCGATGCCTTCCATCTTGAGCTGCAAAGACTTTCTCGGTCCGGCATCCTGCTCTGCGAAGCGGGTCGCGTTGGCTTCCGACACCAGACCTTCTACGAGTACATTCGCGCGCGGAGCTTCCTCGAAGCGCCCGGCCGGCTGACCGATACTGTGCTGGCGCGCCAGCACAGCCTGCGGGTCAGACCGTTGCTTTGGCACTCGCTCGCGTATATGCGCGCTGTTGACCCTCCGACTTACGCCCAGGAGATAGAACGGCTTTGGCATGCCGATCTCCGCCCGCACCTGAAAATGTTGCTCATTGAGTTCCTCGGGCAATTGTCGAATCCTGGTATCAGCGAAACGACTTTGGTCGCGGAGAAGTGGGGCGAAACTTGGTACCGGAGCCGCATTCTCGCCACTGTCCCCGGAAGCCCGGGTTGGTTCGACTGGCTGGCGGATGATCACCTGGTCGAGATCATGCGATTGCCGATTGAAGAGGCTCGGGCTGCCTTGCCGGTGCTCCGGCGCGCGCTTCCGGCCCGTCAGTCCCGCGTCTTGGAACTGATCTGGAATCACTGGCAATCCATCGTGGAGAAAGACCCGTTGACTTGGGCCGTGCTTGAACAACTGCCAGCGTGGGATACAAATGCCATCGGCTTGTGCCAGCAGATCCTGGCTAGGACAAAGGTTTCGGGTTGGCAGGCTTACCACATGATCGGTATCGTGAGCGAGGCGGATCCGGACCAAGCGCCATTGTTGCTCGATGCCTGGTTGCGGCAGGAGACTGCAGACGCGCAGAATCCTGAGGAAGAGACGGAGCGCATAACCACACTACTAAATGGCCAGGAATTTCACGACCTCCGGTCGATTGCCGAAGCCGCGCCGGGCAGGTTTATCTCAATGGTCTGGCCGTGGATTCTGAAAGCGATCCAGCACTATGCGCAGGATGCGCATGATTTCGTCATCGGTTATCGCAGTGTCGACTCGCGTTTTCCGGAACTCGACGATGCAGACGAGCGTCGCGAGATACCTTTCATCTCCGCCATCATCGCCGCAGTCAAGTCTCTGGCAGCGCACCATCCAGAGGACTTCCGAGCGTTCCTTCAGGCCAATCGACAACTCGACTTGATGCCCGTCCAGCGGTTACTTGCGTGGGGCCTGCAGCAACTCGCTTCCCAGTCTCCTGCTGAGGCACTCGAATTCCTGATTGAAGATCCCAGGCGCCTAGTGATCGGCACGTATCGCGATCCGCACGCTAACTCCAATCGTCTCATCCGTGCCGTCTCGCCGCATCTGAACCAGGAACAGATCCAGCAACTTGAGCGAACCATCCTCAACTGGAACAGGTATGCATATTTTCCGGACAGCGATGCAAAAACGCGCCTTCATCGAATCCAGTGGACGCGCGAGCATCGTCTGCGCCTACTACGTGCCATCCCTACAGAACAGATGAGCTCGCCCTGCCGCCGCCATGTCGCCGAGGAGGAACGGGCATTTCCTGGCCTAAAAGATGCGGATGTCCGTATCTCTGGGTTGATGGGGATCGGCAGCCCCATGAGCGCCGCTGCCATGCAAGAAGCATCAGAGGAAAATATCCTAAATCTGTTCACCGAACTCACTGATCAGACGCAATGGGATCACCCCAGGCACCCTATGCGTGGTGGAGTAATTCAGGCAAGCCGCGAACTGTCCGAGCTCGCAAAGGTGCTACCAGAAAAAGCCATCCGTCTGATCCGTCAGATGGAACCTGACAGCAACGAAGTCGCAGTAGGCGCCGTGCTGCGTGGGCTCGGTGATAGCAAATACGATGCCTCGGCGCTTTACTCGCTTGTGTTAGAACTGAACCAGATAGGCTTCGACGGCCAAGAATTCCGCGAGAGTGCGGCAAATGCCATCGGCTCGGTTGTGAATTCCGAGTCGCCATTGCCGCAGAATCTTTTCGAGCGACTGGTGTCATGGCTGCAAGACGATCCTGACAGTGAAGACTCGGACGAAAGCAAAGACGATGCCGAGGACAAATACGCCTCCGGCAGCATCCTGTGGGGCTATGGCGGCGGTTTCATCTTGCCCAACGGCAACTATCCAGTCCTTTCGACCCTGACTCGTGCCTGCCTGTCTCTCGAACCACCACGAGCGGGGGCATGGCTCTCCGTACTTGAGGCGCATCTTGGCCGCAAGGAGCGGCTTAAGGTTTGGGGAGCCTTGGCTCATGAGTTGAGATGGTTGAAGTACGCCGATCATGATCATGCTCAGCGATTTCTACTGGATTTGTTCCGTGCCTATCCCGGTCTGTGCAACTTCAAAACCGGTGTCGTGCTGATCGCGCATGGCCAGCATTGGGTATCGGCGGAAACGGCCAATGCGCTGCAAGGCATACTGATCGCCACGCGAACCCTTTTTTCAGCCCAGGCCGCGGGCGAAATACTCATGCTACGGTTTGCTTTGAAAGGCAAGGAAGAGCCTAGCTTGCTGGAGGGATTGGAGCGGCACCTGGCAGGCACCGAAGATGATCCATTCTCGATTCGATGCCGCGCAGGGATCGCTTATGCCGCTGCCGAATTGTGGCCCGAGGTAGATTTCCGCACCGTTATCCACACTTATTTGCTGCGGCTGCTAGATTCTTGTGACGAAAATGTTGTGACTGCTGCTGCCCAGGTCTTCGACCGACGGCAGCTGAAAGCCGATGCGGCCAGCCGCGAGCTACTCGAATACATAGCGGCGCGGCCAAGCCTGCTAAGACAGATTGCCAATGACGATCTGGGTGAGTGCCTGATCTCGATGCTTGAAGCGGAACCTCTGCTGGTCGCCAACGTCGCACGGTCTGTTCTGGACGCCGTCGGAGACGATTTCTTCAACCACAAGTCATCGCGTTACTTCTTGGCGGAACATCTTCTTACCGTCTCTCTGCGTCTGCAGGAGATGGGTGCTTTGCATCAAGAGATTGGGGCACACATTTTCGAACGCCTGCTCGAGTTCAATACTCCCGAGACTCGCAGCGTTATCGTCGACCTCGATAAAAGAACAACAAACACGCCTGGCACGGCTCCACCCAGAAGGAGAACAAGGCGCATGCAGTAGCGCGTTCTTCGTCTGGCAGCGGACTGCCGAGGAGCAGCATCGCCAGTTGCTGGAATCGCAGGTCATGGCCATCAACGTGCGACTGGTGCGCGTCGACGGTGTGCAGCGTCTCATCGTTGAGCGAATGCAAAAATTCGATCCGCTAATGTCGACGTTGCGGCCTGTGAGTCGAGATTTTCGCTGATGCCGCTCTGCGCGGACCTTGGTCGCAGCCTTGCGTTCGTCGTGAAGCGGTGTCGGGAACCAGTCTCTCCTTCACATATGCGCAATCATGCCGAATCGTCCACCGATTTGCGGGGCAACCAGTACCCGCCGCGTCGATCCGAACGTACCAATGTGCGATAAACCCGATTCGCTTCCGGATATTTGTTTAGCGGGAACGCATCGACGGGCTTTTCAAGTTCAAGACCTGCCATGCGGACGAGCAATGACCCTCTGATCGAAGCGCCTGCCTGCTCCCATAGCACCCGCAGCAGTGCTGCCTGGGAGTGAGTGAGCGGAATCGGTTCGGATTCGCCCGCCAGCAGGACATCTCTGAAGTCGAGCGCGAAAGGTCCATTACGTGCTTGGTTCGTGGTCGCGGGCACCGCCTGCGCGCCAGCCCACACCGCCTCGTCGGCGACCAGTCCGCCACCCCGCACTCGAAACGCGGCGGCCAATGGCACCAGCCGTACCCGGACGCCGGGCAGGAACACGCGATCGATCGAGGTTGTCGTGATCATGATCGTCGAGATATCCCCGACATGAGTCGGCCACACAGCCAGCAGCGCGCGCTGCACTATCACGTCGGCCAGCTGCTGGCCGAACAGCACTCTGTGGCGCGCACCGGCCCGCCCAATATCGCCGATCCGCCAGACCCGACCAGGCACCGTCACCCACGCCGACTCGCCCGCCAGATCAAGCGCCTGCGCGATCCGTCGCCGCAGCCAGTCGCCATCGGGCGAGAGCCGCTGCATGTCTTTCATCGCAAGCGCGACCTGCCCACACTCGGCGCAGAACGCCGAACCGGCAGTTATCACGCGAACGCTGCGGGCCTCGCATCGCGGGCAGATAATCGCCTGCGCGCGCGCTTGCGTCATCGCCCCCAACTGCCGTAGCCGTTCGAGTCGTTCGTGTTCCATGCCGTCGCTCAGCGCCGGCGCAATGGCGGTCCGCCCCTGCTCGATGCAGGCGCCCAGCAACTCCAGAAGTTCCATTGCTCATCAGACCGTCGTCTGCATTGATGACACCGCGTGGACATCGCGGCTTGGCGACAATCGCCAGTAACTCAACCAGGACTCGGCCTGCT